>CAZTWK010000060.1:0-19287 GCA_964617805.1 uncultured Fibrobacteraceae bacterium
GTCTTTCAACGTTTTCGGTCCTCTCGAATGCTGGGATTTATGCAATCATGGGGTCAACACACCATGCATAGGACTTATAGTCGTCAGCATAGTTACTTAGCACCCACATGCTCTTATTCTCGCCATCTTGCGGGCGCAAGATTGGTCTTACAGTGTAATTTTGATTCGATTGCCGCCTTAGGAACTCAGCAAAATCCTCAAATAGATCATAATGTCTGTCGTTCAAGTAGATTGAATCGGGATTTGAGCCAGCAAAAGCAATTGGCACCACTGCGAATTCAGGATCGCTTTTAGCGGGGACATAGCACTCAATATCCCCCACGACTGGTGCACACGGGAAGTCAACACCGGCAACACAGTGGCTATAAACCACTAATACAATTGTCAGACAGACAAAAATTCGCAGCATGATAAACATCCCTTGTCGAGATTGATGATTGCATGAGTCTCACTCTTGTCCTAAACGGCTTTTCTTGGACAGCTGAATCCGAGTTCCACTGACCGTCCCTGGCGATGCCAACTGCCAGAACGACCTTTCACGGAGGCAATTACGCCTTATTTGGTATTCCTGGGCCCCCTCGGTGCTTTAGGACAGGTTATTGCGCTAGACAGCAGACCTGTTCCTGAGAAACCCGCAAACTGGCTCAAAACCCGTCCTAAACCTCGGTTTTACTAGCCAATCCGCCCAAGCCCCAATTGTCTAGGACAGCAGTGCATGAGTCTATATAGAATCAATGCGGGCGATCATTGATATGAGTGCAGAATAGAGGGATTGATGCGCTGTTGTCAATAGCAAAACGTTGGCAAACACCAAATTAACAGCCACTGGCGAGAGAGATGCCGGCGGTGATTGTCGATATCAGCACAACACATCCAGAATTAACACTGAATGCGGTATATAACATCCCCGCCGAGGATTACAGATCATCACAATTCTATAGCTCATACAATTGAGCCCAAAGCCGCACATGAACCCTCAATCGTGGACCCAAGCCTCGTGAAGTGATATTAGAGTTGTCTTATTTCAGCAACGCCAACTTCTGGATCCGCTGCAGGCCGTCCACGGCGAAGCGCGCGAAGTACAGGCCGCTGGGCATGTGGCGCCCGGCCGTGTCGCGGCCGTCCCAGACCCGCTCCTGCCAGCCGCCCTCGACGCCCGCGGCCAGATCCCGCACCAGGCGGCCGCGCTGGTCGTAGATGCCCAGGGACACCTCGCGGGCGCCGGCGGGGACGTGGTACTTGAGGGTGGTCGACGGGTTGAAGGGGTTGGGCGAGGCGGCCTTGAGTAGGGCGGGCAGGCCCGCACCGGGCAGGTCGCCGGCGTCCACGGCGTAGTCGCCGGTCAGGGTGATCTCGTCCACCCACCAGCCGATGCCGCAGTGGCCGCCGTCCTGGGCGGAGTAGCCCTCGTCGCTGTAGAGGCGCAGGCGCAGGTCCAGCACCGCGAAGCCGTACTCGTTGTCGCATTCGTTGATGACGGACATGGGGATGCCCCAGGTGTCGGTCACGCAGTTGCTGTAGCCGCCGAGGGTGGCGATGGTGTTCCAGGAGGCGGCGGGATTGCCGGCGCAGCGGGCCTCCACGTAGGCGTAGTCGTAGCCGGGCTCGAGGTCGTAGTGGTGGCGCAGCGTGACCGAGGCGCCGGCCGACACGCCCACCACGCGCCAGGTGAAGTCGTTCCAGTTGTTGCCGTAGCCCGGCGGGCAGTCGTATTCCGGGTCGTCCACGCCGAACCACAGGCCGCCCCCGCCGCCGCAGGACCCGCCCTGGGAGGTGTCGTGGTGGACGTAGCTGCGGCAGAAGAGCCAGCCCTCGTCGTCGGACTCGAAGCTCCAGGTGGTGGTCTTGTCGGGCGAGATCACCGGGTAGGACTTGGCGGCCACCAGGAAGTCGGCCGTCACGTCGTCGCCGGACGGCGTGATGTTCTCGATGGCGATGCCGGTGCCGTCGCAGTTGTAGTCCTCGGCGGAGGGGATGGTGTCGTCGGCGAAGCGGTCGCGGTCGCGCGGGCCGGTCCAGTCGGTGGAGTCGGCGCTGGGGGTCGAGTAGCCGGGCCACGGGTCGCCGTTGTCGCCGCGGTTGTACTCGTTGAGCCAGAGCTGGAGCGCGTAGTCGCGGGGGCCGTCCAGGTGCTCGATCCAGTCGTCGGGGGCGTGGAACCAGGGGCTGGCCTCGACCACGTCCACCAGGCGGTGATTGTCGCTGGAGTTGCCGGACATGGCCTCGTCGACGTGGTAGATGACCATGCCCTCGGCCGCCGGCAGGCCCAGGTCCACCTGGCGGCGGGTCAGGCACTGGTCGAAGCCGATGCGCTGGCGGTTCTCCACCAGGAAGAACTCGTCGCCGACGCTCGTGCCGCCGCGGAAGATGCGGTAGCAGGTGGCGCTGGTCTCGATGGGCGGCACGGTGACGCCGAGCATGTCGGTGGTGACGACGGTGGGCGTGAGCCAGTCCAGCTTCCACTTGCTCCAGGCGGTCATGTGGGCGGGGCTGCTGCCCACGGGGTCGCCGTCGCGCCGGCCCCAGGAGCCGCCGCTCATCAGGCCCCAGTCGCCGATGCCGCTGGAGCTGTAGTCGGTGTCGTAGAGGTCGGGCAGGCCGAGCACGTGCCCGTACTCGTGGGCGAAGACGCCGATGGTGATCTGGGTGCCGTCCTCGAGCATCTCCGGCTCCACCGAGTAGCGGTAGCACTGGACGCCGTCGTTTGTGGGCAGCCCGCCGTAGAAGGCCCAGGCGTGGGACCAGATGTCGTTGTCGTCGCCGGTCTGCTCGCGGCCGGGGCCCGCGTGCACGAAGAAGAGGGCGTCCACGTAGCCGTCGTCGTCGGGCGAGTCGGGCACGCCGTCGGGGCCGTCGTTGTCGTACTGGCTGTAGTCGATGAGCGGATCGAGCTGGGCGACGGCGTCGGCGATCATGTCCCGCACCTGGCCGTAGTCCGTTGGCGTGATGTCGGCGTAGAGGTCGTTCGAGACGTGCCAACCCGAGGCGAGCCCGCCCACGCCGAACTGCCCGTAGCTGTTCTCCAGGTAGAAGTCGTTCACGCTGCCGGTTGGATAGCTGCCGGTGGAGAACATCATGTCGTCGTAGGCCGACTGGGGGTGCGCCACGGTGTCCGCCGGATGGTCCGTCCACTCGAAGAGGATCAGCAGGCAGGAGCCGGTGCCGCTCACCTTGGCGGACTTGCCGGCCGCGATCTCCTGGACCGACAGCTTGTAGAGCTCGGCCTCGGGCTCGCCGCCACCGGCGAGCCGGGCCACCTCTTTGGCCCCGACGGCCTCGATCAGGGCCGGATCGGCCGAGACGGGGGCCGGTCCCCCGTGATGGTCGCCGTGCGCCAGGGCGGCGCCCGCGGTCAGGACCAGAGCGAACAGAAGCGTCGGCAGGACTGCGCTACGCATGGATTCCTCCAGGTTGTATCGAGGTGACCGGGGGCGGCGGGATCCCCCTCCGTGGTCCGGCTGGCCGTGCGGGTCGGCCAACCCTATGCACCGGACGTCCTTGTCCGGCGGGGCGAAATATCGCACGTCATATAAGTATATCACTACTTTCCCCGGGTGGACAGGGCCCGCCACAGGGAATGCGACGATTTATCATTAATCCACAATTCTGTTGTGTTCGATTTTTATTGACACTGAATATCCCACTGATAGATTAGGTGTTGTTGAAAGTTTGACAATCAGGGACCGAACCGATCCGCATTCACCCGATCCGCTTCATCCACGCGAAGGAGACCGCGATGAAGAGAACCCTGATCCTGCTGGCGACGGCGGCCCTGGTGCTGCTGTTGGCCGGCGTCGGCCTGGCCGACGAGAAGAAGGCCGAGAAGCCCAAGAAACTCGACGGCAAGGAGCAGTTCATCGAGAGCTGCAAGGGCTGCCACGGCGAGGACGCCGCGGCCGGCGAGTACGCGCCCATGTTCCTGATCATCGAGCAGTGGGAGCGCTTTTTCGACGAGGACTATCTCGACACCCACGGGGAGCTGACCGTGTCCGAGGACGACACCACCAGAGTCGTCGACACCATCTCCCCCGCGATGTTGAAGGTCATCCGGAAGTTCTGCGTGGACGGCGCCGCCGACTCCGAGCACCCGATGACCTGTGGTTGAACCGATACCTTCCAACGGAGGAATTGAACGATGAAGAAGATTCTCGCACTCGTGCTGATCATGGCCGTCGGCTGCGCGGCGGTCGCCCTGGCCGACGACGACAAGACCGCGGAGAAGATCAAGGATCTCGAGAAGCGCCTGCGCAAGGTCGAGCGCAAGGCCGCCCTCGACCGCGTCGACTTCACCGGCGACTTCCGCTTCGAGGCCCACAACATCGACGCCGACATCCCCGCCCACCTGGACGGCATGGCGCTGCAGAACGTCATGGTGCAGTCGCTGTTCTACTTCGCCATGCAGGGCCAGCTGCCCGCCAACGACCCCATGGACCCGATGCAGGGCCTCAACTTCACCGAGGTCGGCAACTTCATCATGGCCAACGGCGGCGACTACATGGCCTACGCCAACTCGCTGACCTTCGACGGCCTGCAGACGCAGATGGGGGGCATGCTCAACGCCATGGCCATGTGGATGGACAGCCTCGGCATGCCCGTCCCCAGCGAGCCCGAGCTGATGGGCATGGCCATGCAGATGATGGCCGCCGCCCCCGGCGTGGCGACCGACGCCTACGCCTACGACAACAGCATCCTCTACACCAACCGCCTGCGCCTGAACATGAAAGCCAAGGTCGCCGACGACGTGAAGTTCTACGGCCGCCTGAGCATGTACAAGCCCTGGGGCGACAGCACCGGCATCCAGGTCTTCAACGGCCAGGCCAACAGCCTGAACATCGACGGCAACACCGCACGCACGCCCAACAGCGACATCGTGCGCGTGGACCGGGCCTACTTCAACTGGACCAACCTGTTCGACACGTCCCTGTACCTGTCGATCGGTCGCCGTCCCAGCACCGGCGGTCCGCCGCTGCACCTGCGCGACGACGAGATGCGCGCCGGCACGCCCCTGGGCTCGGTCATCGACTTCCAGTTCGACGGCATCACCGCCGGCTTCGACCTGCACGAGTACTCCAAGTTCCGCTTCTGCTACGGCCTGGGCTACGAGTCGGGCTTCGGCGGCGCCGACAACCTGAAGCTGCCCGCCGACCGCCTCAAGGACGCCCACTTCTTCGGCTTCAACTGGGACGTGTGGAGCAAGGGCGACAACTTCGTGCAGGCCACCGTGGCCCGCGCCTTCGACGTGACCGACGGCTTCAACGGCCTGGTCGTGCTGCCCAACAACCCGGTCAGCGGCGACCCCATCGGCGCGCCCATGGTCATGCGCTTCGCCCCCTCGGCGAACCTCGGCGACATCGACCTGGCCAGCGTCCTGGTCATGCGCCAGTGGAAGGGCTTCGACTTCTTCGCCAGCTACAGCGTCATGAAGTCGCACCCCGATGCCGTGACCACGCCCTTCGGCGGCCTCTTCTGCGATCCCTTCGAGACCCCCGAGGAGCAGACGGGCAAGATGGCCTACGCCGGCGCCCGCTACACCTTCGCCGACGAGAAGACGAAGGTCGGCCTCGAGTACAACAAGGGCAGCAAGTACTGGTTCAACTTCAGCCACGGCGCCGACGACGTCTTCGCCCCGAAGACCGCCACCCGCGGCGAGGTGTGGGAGCTGTACCTGACCCATCGCGTCGCCAAGCGCTTCGTGATCAAGCTGGACTACATGCACTACGACTACGAGTACTCGGGATCCGGCTGGCACCTGGGCGCGCCCAAGTCGCTCACCGACACCCCGATGCTCGGCTTCCCGACCTTCAGCGCGGCCAACAAGATCTCGCTGAGCACGTCGGTGCGTTTCTAAAGGAGCTGCCATGAGCAGGACGATCATCGTCTTGGCGATCCTGACCGTCGCCGGCCCCGCGTGGGCCGGCGACGAGTCCGGCTACTCGCACCAGGACGACTACGAGCACTACGAGGGCACCGCCACCTGTCTGGAATGCCACGAGGAGGAGGCCGAGAACTTCTTCCACTCGCAGCACTACCAGTGGCTGGGCGACTCGCCCGAGATCGTCAACGCGGACGGTCAACGCCTGGGCAAGCTGAACACCATGAACGACTTTTGCACCGGTCCCGGCGCCAACTGGATAGGCAACGTGACCAACAGCGAGGGCAAGGTGCTGGCCCAGGGCTGCTCCAAGTGCCACGCCGGACTGGGCCTGCGCCCGGAGCCGGAACTGTCGCGGGAACAGATCGAGAACATCGACTGCCTGATCTGCCACGTGAGCGGTTACCGGCGCGACCTCTACGAGGATGCCGACGGCAACCCCGAGTGGCGGCCGATACTCTGGCGCAATCAGTATGGACTTGATGCGGTCTCCAAGCGGATCTCCATACCGAAGCGCAAGATGTGTCTACGCTGCCACTCGGGCGCCGGCGGCGGCCCCAATTTCAAACGCGGCGACATCGAGTACGTCCTGACCGAATGCGACCGCGAGTACGACGTGCACATGGGCACCGACGGCGGCGACATGGCCTGCGTCGACTGCCACGCCGGCGAAGACCACCGCATGCGCGGCCGCGGCGCGGACCTGGCCGGCACCGACCTGCCGGGCCCGCGGCTGAGCTGCGAGGAATGCCACGACGCCGATCCGCACGGCGTCATCGTGCTGGACCATCACGCCGGCCGCATCGCCTGCGCCACCTGCCACATCCCGACCTTCGCCAAGACCGACGCCACGGACATGTACCGCGACTGGTCGACGCCGCGCCACATCGAGGACGCCGACAAGTACGCGGCGACCATCGATTTCCAGAGCGACGTGACACCCGCCTACGCCTGGTGGAACGGCACCACGAGCCACCAGCGCATGGGCGAGGAGGTGGAGGTCCGCGACGACGGCACCATCCACATGATGGACCCCCAGGGCTGCATGCACGACGGCGCCAGGATCTACCCCTTCAAGCTGCACCGCGGCCGCCTGCCCGTGCTCGCCGACGAGCGCTGGTTGGTGCCCATCGGCGTGGAGGAGTTCTTCGCCGACGGCGACATCCACAAGGCGGTCCTGGAGGGCGGCCACCACCAGTACGGGCTCGAGGCGTTCGAGTACGAGTGGGTGGATACCAAGCGGTGGATGGGGATCTTCCACGGGGTGGTGCCGAAGGAGCGGGCGCTCGTCTGTCTGGACTGCCATGCCGAGGGTGGGCGGATGGACTGGGTCGCGCTGGGGTACGAGGGGGATCCGGTGCTGAAGCGGCTGAAGTGAACATGCCGTCATCGTGAATCTCGAACCTTGAGGCGGTCCCGCGGGGCCGCCTCGCTGGCTTCCGCCCTGCGCATCTCCCCGTCAATTTGAACGCCGACTGCCTCACTGGCGGGTGAATGCACAGGTGATGCCTGCGGCGAATAATGGTAGAATGGGATGTCGAGGAGACGTTCATGTCACGCAGGAAGCCGACATCGCGAGTAATCCGCCCGGGCCAACCGGTTCCGCCCGATGACGACTGGCTCGCGCGCCCGGTCGCGGAACGGATTGCGGCCGTGTGGTGGCTGACGAAGTTGAGCTACGCATGGAGACAGGATGGTTCCGGTGAACCGAGATTTCGTCGATCTGTTAGCCGCGTTCAACGATCACGGCGTTGAATACCTCGTCGTGGGCGCCCATGCCCTGGCCGCGCACGGTCACGTCCGCGCCACGAAGGATCTGGACATCTGGGTGCGACCGGATCGCGACAACGCGCCCCGCGTCATCGAGGCCCTCGTCGAGTTCGGCGCCCCGTTGCACGACCTCACGGATGTGGATCTGTCGGCACCGGGCCTCGTCTTCCAGATCGGCGTGCCACCCCTGAGGGTGGACGTGATCACCGACATCGACGGCGTGGAGTTCGCGGCCGCCTGGCCGGATCGTGTCGAGGTCAAGCTCGACGATATCCCGGTCCAGGTCATCTCGCGCCGTCACCTGCTCGCGAACAAGAAGGCATCAGGCCGCCTCCAGGATCTGGCCGATGTGGAGCGACTCGAACAACTGGCAGAACCGGCCGTCAGTCGATACGTCAACGAAGTGCAATCAGCGACCTTCGACACGAATGTCTTCCCCGCGGACCCGTTGATCGAGCGTGCCCATCGTCTCGGACTGACGATCTCTGTGATCTCCGTCACGAAGCGGGAGGCCGCGGGCTCCTCCATCGCTGAAGAAGTTGATTCCCTCAAGACGATACACGAGACATGCGTTGTCGGTGAATCCCAAGTAGGGAAATCCGTGGTGGGAGACGAACAATCGAACAGGACCTATGAGAAAGCGCTGAAGATGCTCTCAAACGGATCTTTCCCCGCACCCGGATCACGCGACTCGCTCTCCGACGGGCACCTGCACATTCTGCGCGACGCGATGATACTCTGCGCGCACATGCGCGAGAACACGGATGTCCTCGTGACGAATGACCGCAAAGGATTCATCGACCATGGACGCCGGGAAGCCATCGAGTGGGAATTCAGCGTGCGGGTGATGACGGTCGATGAGTTCGAGGATCATCTGGGCAGATTGGAATTCGAGACCGAGTAATCCAAGATATACTCGACTTCTCGATGACTGATCCGCTTGTCCTGCCGGGCGGCCCACCGGGGCTCGACATCGCATATCAGCCATCGAGAAATCAGGCGGCCCGACCCGGACGTCCGGCATGAGCCCCACGAAACATCAATCCGCAGCGGCATCTACCTCCCCGTTAGCGCAGCACCGTCAGCTTCCGCACCAGCTCCTCGTTCACGTCCGGCCCCTTCACCCGCAGCCGCGCGAAGTAGTGCCCGCTCGCCAGCGGCGCGCCGGCATTGTCACGGCCGTTCCAGCTCAGCACCTTGCGGCCAGGCCCGAACTCCTCCCGCAGCACCGTGGCCACGCGCGCGCCGCGCAGGTCGTAGATCTCCAGCGAGACTACCGCCCGGGTGGGCACGGCGTAGCTGAAGCGCGCCGAGCCGGAGACCGGGTTGGGCGAGGGCACGGCGAAGCTCACGCGGGTGATGCGCTCGCCGTCGGGCTCGGGATCGATGGCGGTGGTCACATCCTCGGGACAGTCCGAGCAGCCGGTGCGCTGGGGGTCGTGGCCGTACATGGGCCAGGACTGGTCGGCGGGGCCCGGCGGGTTGTTCATGTCCAGGACGTGAAGCCAGTTGCTGGACAGCAGCACCACCTCCACGCGGCCGTCCAGGTCGATGTCGGCGGCGGCGGGCCCGCCGTGGTGGGGGAAGGAACCCTCGAACGCCCAGCCGTTGATCTGATCACCGAAGTTGTCCCAGGCGTCGACGATGTGCGACATCACGACCACCATGTCGCCGGAGGTGCCCTCGATGCGCTCCACGGCCGGGGAATTGTGGCGCGGCCAGAGCGGGGAGGACCCCGTGACCGGATAGTCCGGTATGGGTAGCGCGGTATTGTAAAGGACGTGGAGCTGGCTGCTCGTCGTGTTGAAGATGATCTCGGGCTCCCCGAAGCCCCGGACGTTGGCCAGGGCCGCGCACGACAGGGCGTCGGCGAGGCCGCTGTCCCAGGGGAAACCGCCGCCCACTGGGGCGCCCGTGTGGTCTAGCACGGTCAGGATGCCGTCCGACGACGGCACCAGGATCTCCAGGTCGCCGTCGAGGTCCAGGTCGCCCAGGGTCGGGGCGTCGTAGACCTCGTGACCCGTGGTGACCACCCAGTCGTAGGACGGCGACATCATCTCGGCGGCGAAGACGGCCGTGCCGCGGGCGAGGACCACTTCGGCGGCGCCGTCCAGGTCGATGTCGCCGATCGCCGCCGGCGCGATGAAATCGTAGTCCCCGCCGAAGTTCCAGCCGTAGGAGCCGGCAGGCGTGACGCCCCGGCGGTTGCGGTAGCGGAGCATGTAGTCGGACACGCAGACCACCGAGCGGTGGTATCCCCCGCCGAGGGCGCCGATGGAGACGTAGACGTACTCCCCGGCGCCGCTGATCGTCGTGGGCCAGCCGGGCATCAGGCGGCCCAGGTGGTCGTAGGCGTAGGCCTCGCCGTCGGTCGTACCGACGACCACCAGCGGATAGCCGTCGCCGTTGAGGTCGCCCACGGCGACCGGGCCGGGGCTCACGTTCGTGCCGACGTCCACGGGCCAGCCGTCGGCCGGGCTGCCGTCGTGGTGGTACGCGTGGACGCTCGTGAAGCCGCTGTAGACGATCTCCAGGTCGCCGTCGTCGTCGAGGTCGACCAGGGCCGGCGGCGTGGCCTCGGCCACCGGCGCGTAGACCGGGAAGCCCGGGTCGTAGTTGGGCCAGCCGGGATCGTTCTTCCAGTCGGCGTCGAAGAACAGGACGTTCGGGTCCGGGCTCCCCATCGCCGTGTGGATCCACAGCGCGGCCGGCCGGTGGGCGTGCGACGGGTCGAGTGCCATGGACGGCCACTGGAGGGTGGTCGTGGACAGGTACTCGTCCTGGAAGGAGAGCGGCGTGCTCCAGTCCGTCAGGTCGCTCTCGTGCGCGGTGTACAGGCAGGGGTCGCTCTGGCCGGTCCCCATGAGCATCCAGATGCCGGTCCCCGGCTGCTCCTGCAGGTCGCCGACCAGGTAGGGACCGTCGTGCCAGTGATGGACCGGATCGAAGCTGATACCGGTGTCGTGCGAGACGAACACGCCCGGAGCGGCGTAATAAAAGGGCGAGGGCCGGTACCGGCGATACACGATGGCGACCTCGTCCGTACCGGCGCCCGCCTCGATGGCGGGGCGTGTGTCGTCGTAGCCGTCGGTGGTGGACGTCATGGTGACCCAGTAATCCCAATCCGCGATCCCACTGCCGGCGTAGTTGGAGGCGCGGCGGTAGCGGATGGAGGCGTCGTACGATTCGGAGTCCGATTCCATGTACCAGGCCACGTGCAGGTGTCCGCCGAAGCCGTGCGCGATGACCGGGTACCGGTAGTCGCGATCCTCGACGGAAAGGGTCGCCAGCATGTACGGCGGCTCGAAGGAGGCACCGTGATCGGTGCTGCGGGCGAACCAGATGTCGGCCCCCATGGATTCCTGGCCCTCGGCGACCAGGTACAGGTAGTAGTTCGTGTGGCTGCTGACGTCACTCGTGAAGCGGGGCCTGGTGAAGTTGACGCCGGGCGTCGACATGACCACGACCTCGGCGCTCCAGGCGGCCGAGGCAGCCGTGATGGGCGAAGTGACCATGCAGACGTCGGCGTTGTGCTGGTAGGCCAGGTATACGGCATCGACCAGGCCCTCCACGACCTCCAGACAGGGCATCATGTAATGGACGGATAGCGATGGATCGCTCAGCGTTCCCCACAGGTAGAAATAGTTCCCCTGGTCGGTGGACCGGTAGACCCGGATCTCGTTGCCGGTGTCCGTGTCGTACCTATGGACCGCGGCGAAGATGGTGCCGTCGTCCGCGATGTCCAGGCTCACCGTCCCCAGGATCTCCAGGGTGGTGAGCGGAATGTCGTCGCCCCCGATCAAGTCGTAAGGGAAGCGATCCCCTTCGGCGACGGCTGGGGCGGGCGGGTCGTCGAGCGGTCGGTCGGCACCGAAGGCGGCCAGCGCGGGCAGGATCAGCAATAAGGCGAGTATGGTCGGGCGGGTATGGCGAAGTCGAATCGAAAGCATGGTCCGGCCTCCCGTGTCGATGAATGGAGTGGACGTGCATGTGATGTGATTGCCGCGTATGGATGATCCCTCCGGTAGAAGCTCCCGGGATACTATCAGAATGATCATATATTTTCAACGAAGGCGACTTCAGAGGCCGGTTTGACCGCCTTTCCCGCGCTGTGCTAAGTTCCGCGACCACTCGAGCGGAAGGGACGTCCGACGCCATGAAGAGCATCGCCACACTCGGCCCCGCAGGGACCTTCTCTGACGCCGCGACGCACGCGTTCGCCGACGCGCGGGGCGGCAGCTTCGAGATCCGCCACTACGATTCCATCCGGCGCGTCCTGCGGGCCGTAGGCGCGGACTGCGAGCTCGGCGTGCTGCCGGTGGAGAACTTCTCCGAGGGCCACGTGCCGGTGGTCATCGACCATCTCGTGGACGGCGACCTGACCATCGTCGGCGAGATCATGCTGCCGATCCGCTTCGATTTCGTGGGACGGACGGAGCGGCTCGCGGACATCGCGCGCGTCCACGTGCAGTTCGCGGTCCGGGGCCAGTGCGCTGAGTTCCTGGACACCCTGGGCGACGCGGAGATCGTCACCACCGAGAGCAACATGGCGTCCCTGGCGCGGGCGCGCGACGGCGACGGCGCGGGCGGCGCCGTGGTGCGGGCCGGCACCTTCGCGTCCGGCGAGTTCCCGCTGGTCGTCGACGGGGTGGGCGACCACGCGAACAACCAGACGCGCTTCCTGGTCCTGTCCCCCGTCGCCGACACGCAGGAGGGCGCTGACCGCGCGGGCTGCAAGACCAGCCTCGTCGTGTTCGGCGACAGGGACCATCCCGGGCTGCTGGAGGGCATCCTCTCCCCCTTCGCCCGCCGGAACATCAACCTGAGTTCCATCGTGTCGCGGCCGTCGCGGCGGTCCTTCGGCGTCTACCACTTCTTCATCGACATCGTGGGGCACGCCGGAGACGAGGACGTCGCGGCAGCCCTGGGCGAGATCGGCGGCGGGAACAGGATCAAGATCCTGGGGTCGTATCCCAGGGCGGAGATCGCCTAGCCGGACGCAGCGCCGGCCTTCAGTCGTCAGCGATCGAGAGGAAGGCCAGGAGGCTCTCGATGTCGTCCCCCGTGAGCGGCTGCAGGTGCGACGCCATCTTCTCGCTCGTGCGCTCCCCGGACCGGAAACGCTCGATCTGAAGCCGCAGGTACTCGGTGTACTGACCCGCCAGCTGGGGGGTCGAACCCCGGCCGCGGCCGTCGGGGCCGTGGCACTTGCGGCACATGCGGCCGTAGATGTCCTTCCCGCGGGCGGCGTCGCCGCTGTCGTAGCGCGGCACGTTCACGACGCGCTTTGCGATCAGGAGCCGCTGGTAGGCGTCCATGTCCTCCGGGACCTCGGGCATCTTCGTGGGCAGGGCCAGTTCGGAATGATAGATGGAGATATCCAGCAGATCCTGCTCGGGCAATTCCCTGTCGGTGGCGTAGATGGCCATGGCCATGCTGTGGCGTGCACCGGACTTGAAGGCGCGCAGTTCCTTCGCCAGGTACTCGGCGGGCAGCCCGGCCAGACGGGGATACTCGCCGTCGCCGCCTCCCTGCCCGAATTCCCCGTGGCAGCCCGCGCAGAGCTCGTTGATGTATTCCGCGTTCCCGGGATCGTAGGGGTGGTCGTCCACGGAACCGGCTGCCGCCCGGACCGGCGAGAGGGGACACAGCGCGACCGTCAGCAGGACGCCCGGGACTACCGACCGCCATGCTCGCACGGCCAGGTGCTCGATGAGATTCCGTGTCGACACTGTTCGATCAACCTCTCCTCGTCTGGAAGGGCCGTACGGCCCGGCATCGAGCGGGTTCGATGCCGCAGGACATCAAACACACTGGGCGGGTAAAGGGCAACCATGAACAGGAGCCCCATCCATCCCGACGACAGGGTCATCCGCCGGCTACAGCTCGACGCGATGCTGGAGGGCCGCGACCTTCCGGGTCTACCTCCCCGTCGACTGAGCGACGGGCCGAGATTCCCCATTCCTTGACGAATCGTGCTATGATTCGCGGAGTTCGCGTCCGTTCGCCACCCGACGATCCACCCATGGAGGCCCTTGCCATGTCGAACCGCCGCCGCATCCCCCTGCGGATCCTGGTTTCCGCGCTGCTGGTATGCGCCTTCGCGCCCCTGACCGCCGACGCGGGCGACCGCGACCCCTTCACCGTCCATACCTTCGACAAGGAATTCGTCAACTGGGCCTCCACCCACGTGGACACCTTCACGTTCCCGGCCCCGGCCCTCTACGAGCAGGTGCTCCTGCACTGCACCATCGAGTGCCCCGGTCCGCCCGGCGACTGCGATCCCTGGGACCGCTTCGCCAAGCTGAGCCTGCGCCGCTGGCTGAACGAGACCGAGTACGAGGACTTCGAGATCCATCGCTTCATCACGCCCTACGACATCACCGGCAGCGGCGGGCCCAACAGCTGCGGCTGGACCTCCGACCTCACCGACTACCAGTTCCTGCTCCACGACGACGTGACCCTGCTGCTGTACATCGACTCCTGGATCGGCGGCGACAGGGGCTGGCTGCTGACCTTCGACTTCGAGATGACGCCCGGCACGCCCGAGCGCGAGCCCTTCGCCATCGAACGCCTGTGGCACAACGGCTGGGTCAACTACGGCGATCCGGACAACCCCATCGAGGACCACGTCCTGCCCGTGGACACGACCATGCCCGCGGCGGCGACCTGGGCCGCCTTCAAGGGCTACCTCACCGGCCACGGCTTCTGGAATACGGACAACGCCGCCGAGTTCTCCAACAAGGCCCAGCGCCTGTGGTCGGGCCCCAACCAGGAGATCCGCTACCTGTGGCGCCCCGACTGCGACATCAACCCCTGCTCGCCCCAGCTCGGCACCTGGTACTACGACCGCGCGGGCTGGTGCCCCGGCGACAAGGCCGATCCCTGGCACCATGACATCACCGACTGGCTGCTCCCGGGCGAGACCACGACCATGAACTTCCAGTTCCAGCCCTACGTGAACTACTGCCGCCCCGGCAACCCCGACTGCGTGGACGTCGCCGGCTGCGACTGCGCGGGCCACGCCTACTACCGCTTCGAGGGACAGGTGATCTACTACCGCATCCCCAACGTCACCGCCGTGGACGACGGGCGGCCGGTGCCGGGTCTGCTGCACCTGGCGGGCAACTATCCCAACCCCTTCAACCCGCAGACGACGATCCGCTACCACCTGGCCGCGGCGGCCCCGGTGACGGTGTCGGTCTACGATCCCGAGGGCAACCTGGTGCGCAGCGAGGACGTGAACCACGGCGCGGCCGGCACCTACGCCTGGACCTGGAACGGCCGCGACCGCAACGGGCGGCTGATGTCCGCGGGGGTGTACCTCTACGAGGTCCGCAGCGGCGACGAGCGCGTATCGGCGAAGATGCTGATGTTGAAGTAGCCACAGCGAGAGGCTATGGAAAAGCGGGCGGGAGATCCGATCTCCTGCCCGCTCTCTTTGGTGGGAACCCTCCCCTACTTCACCAGGATCATGCGCTTGGTCTGGCTCCAGTCCCCGGCGTCCAGCCGGTAGAAGTAGGTGCCGGAGGCCACGGGCCGTCCGTGGTCGTCGCGGCCCCGCCAGGTGACCTGGTGGGTGCCCGCCGGCAGGTCGCCGCGCAGCAGGGTCGCCACCAGGCGGCCGTCCAGGTCGAAGACCTTCAGCGTGGCCGCGCCCGCGTCGGGCAGGCGGAAGGCGATGACCGTCGACGGATTGAAGGGATTCGGCCGGTTGTGGGCCAGGCTCGGCAGCCGCAGGTTGGGCTGGCCCTGGTCGTCGGCGTCGGTCAGGGAGTCGTAGAAGACCTCGATGGCGAAGTCGTCGATGCACGCCTCCACCAGGCCGCCGCTGTTCAGGTCGCAGGCCAGGAAGCGCAGCACCACCTGGTCGGTGAGCGAGGTCAGCTCGAAGGTGCGCTGCTGCCAGCTGTTCTGGTTGCCGTCGACGACCTCCACGGGCGACCAGGTCGTGCCGCCGTCGACGGAGACGTCCACGTCGAACTCGTCGTCGGCGGAGAAACCGCCCTCGGAGTACCAGCGCCAGTAGGACACGAAGCCGCGCAGGGCGGTGCTCATGTCGAAGGTTGGGCTGTAGAGGGTGGTGCAGCCGCCGTCCACGTCGTCCACGCCGAACGAGGTGTCGCCGTTGCCGGTGACGAAGCACTTGACGCCCGGATCGAGGGTCGCGTCGTCCTCGGGCTGGATCCAGAACGGACCGTTGTCGTAGTAGACGCCCACCGGATCGGCGCGCTCCCAGAGTCCGGCGCTGGCCGTGTCGCCGGCGTCGCCGAGCACCCAGCCCGGATCGCCGGGATCCTCGGCGTCGTGGGCGTAGACCTGCTCGGTGATGAACAGGCTGTGGGGATCGGCCGCCCCGCCCGCGGGATCGGTGCCGTTGAGGCCGATGCCGTCCTCGGCCCACACGTAGAAGTCGATGCGCGAGTGGGGAGCGGCGCCGGGAATGTCGGCCGTGTAGGTGTCGCCGCCGGCCGGCGTCATGACTATGTCGTTCCAGAGCGGCCAGCCGTCGATCTGCCAGTACAGGATCACCTGGGCCACGCCGCTGTTGTCGACCACGTCGGCGGAGATGGCGTACGGGCCCACGGTGTCGCTGGTGGCCACGGGCTGGACCACGTTGCTGACGATGGGGCCGGCGATGTCGGTCAGGTGGAAGTCCTGGGTGGTGACGCCGTCGCCGGCGACGATCACCTCGAACTCCTGGTCGGCGAAGCCCGGCGCCGAGGCGCGGGCGGTGTAGGTGGCGGCCGACGCATAGCCGCTGTAGAAGCCGGCGGCGTCGGTGGCGCGGTTGAAGGTCTCCCCCACCAGCACGACCGAGGCGCCGGCGATGGGGTTGTCGCCGTAGCTCGCGTTGTAGACGTGGCCCTGGAGCTGGCCGTAGCCGTCGATGGCCGCCATCACCGCGGCGTAGGCGTCGATGAAGCCGTGGCCGAAGGTGTTGTCCTCGCCGGCGGTCCCCTCGTCGAGGGAGGTCTCCATGAGGATCAGCTTGATGGCGTCCACGTCCAGGTCGGGATTGGCCTCGCGCATGAGCGCCACCGTGCCGGCCACGTGGGGGCCGGACATGGACGTGCCGTCCCACCCGTCCTGGTACCCGCCGCCGACCACCGAGGAGTAGACGTCCACGCCGGGCGCCACGACCTCGGGCTTGATCAGGTTCTCGGCCGGCACGCCCGCGCAGGTGGCGGGCCCGCGGCTCGAGAAGTAGGCGATGGGATAGGGGAAGGAATAGGCCGTGGCGTCGACCGCCCCGACGGAGAAGCAGTTGGTCAAGGAGGTGGAGCGGTCGGCGGGCGAGCGCAGGGTGGAGGCGCTGGAGCCCTCATTGCCGGCCGACCAGCAGGTGACCACGCCGGCCGCCTCGCAGTTGTCGATCACCGACCACCAGGTCTCGTCGCAGTCGTCGTAGCCGAAGCCCTCGTTCACGCCCCAGGAGTTCTGCACCACGTCGGGCACGTCGTCCAGGGTGCCGGGATCCCCGTCCGGGTCGGCGAACCACTCGAAGGCGTCGATGATGTCCTGGATGAAGGCGGGGCTGACGCCCTGGTTGATGGCGTTGCAGGCGATCCACTCCGCCTCCCAGGCCACGCCCACGGTGTCGTCGAAGGCCACGCCGCACATGGTGCCGGTGGTGTGGGTGCCGTGTCCGTCCCCGTCCTGGGGCGTGGTGGCGCCGGAGGCGATCAGGTCGAGCCAGCACTCGGACGCGGGATGGGAATTGCCGCGCCAGCGATCCGACAGGGCGGGATGGGTGCCGTCCACGCCCGTGTCCAGGCTGCCGATCAGCGTGCCCGCGCCGGTGAAGCCGAGGTCGTACCACACATCGTCGGCCCGGATGGCCCGCAACCCGGGCGTGACCCCGATGCCGCGCGTGTCGGTCGACACCGATCCGTCCCCCCGACTCGTCGGCTCGATGAGCGACACCTCGCGGTTGGGCTCCACGGTCGACACGTCCGCCCGCGCGGCGATGCGCCGGATCTCGGCCGGCGTCGCCGTGACGACCACCAGGTTGGCGATCCAGTAGGACTTGAAGTCGTCCACGCCGCCCAGGGAGCGCCCGGTCTCGAGTTCGGACAGCAGCGCGGACTGCGATCCGGTCGCATCCTTCAGCGCGTCGATCACCCGCCGATGCCGCTCGGCCATGGTCGCGCGTTCAAGCTTGAGCTCGCCGTTGAGCCGCGCCACGTCGGCCTGGTCGGCCATGTGCACGATGACGGTGAGCGCGTCGGCGGCCGCGGTCTGGTCCAGCTCCCGCTGCAGCACGGGATGGATGGTGCCGGCCAGGGCGCCGGTCGCGCACAGGGCGCAGATGAGCAGCGAGGCGATCAGGTACTTCACGTCGTCTCCCTCCGGGGATGATCTGGAACGCATAGAGGCGCGCGGACGGCGACGACGCCGGCCCGGCCCGGGTGAACGGTTCTGATGGGATCTCGGAAACGGATGCAGTTCACCGCTGTCGGATCTCTTTCTGACGGGGTCCGCGTATCATATCACAAACGAGAGGGGGATGTCATCCGGGACCACGACCGGGATCAGGGCTATGATGTGCCTCCATCACCTCAGCCCAGGGAGAGTCCATGAAGACGAGATGCGAGTGGTGCGGCACCGACCCCCTCTACGTGGCCTATCACGACGAGGAGTGGGGGGTGGTCGAGCACGACGACCGCAAGCTCTTCGAGATGCTGATTCTCGAGGGGGCGCAGGCGGGGCTGAGCTGGTCGACGATCCTGAAGAAGCGGGAGAACTACCGCAAGGCGCTCCACGGGTTCGACTGGGAGCGGATCGCGAAGTACGGGAAGCGGGATTTCGACCGGCTGATGGGGAACGCGGGGATCGTGCGGAACCGGTTGAAGATCGAGTCGACGATCCGGAACGCCAAGGAGGTGATCGCGCTCCGGGAGGAGTTCGGCTCGCTGGACGCGTACCTGTGGGATTTCGTGGACGGGGTGCCGGTGCAGAACGCGTGGAAGTCGATGGCGGAGCTGCCGGCGAAGACGGAGTTGTCGGATGCGATGAGCAAGGATCTGAAGGGGCGGGGGTTCAACTTCGTGGGGTCTACGATCTGTTATGCGTTCATGCAGGCGGTGGGGATGGTCAATGATCATGTGGTCGGGTGTTGGCGGTACGAGGAGCTGGGTGGGGAGTGAGGGCTGTAGCTGCCGCTGCCTGGTGCACCGCTGCCTGGTGCGCTGCCTGGTGCGATTGACCGGTGGATGTCGGTTGTGATAGAGTCCGGTCGGTATCTGTGTTCACGGTATATCTGATATCATGGCAAGGCGAAATCTGCGACACGCCTTCTGTTGATAGTAGTTGGGAATTCTGGGCTCAGGGTGTCCTTGGATATCGTGTTTACTGTGCAGTGTATCTGATATCCCTGTCAGTCCATTTCTAGTTATAGGAGAACAATGAGGTCATTATTAGCTATCACTGCGCTCATGGTGGGGGTCGCTGGTTTTTCCCAAGCTCAGCAGGATCAACTTCGCACGATCACCGTATTCGGCGAGGCTTCAACTCATATCCAGCCTGACCGGGTATTGTGGAAGCTCTTCATCACTGCACGTGATAATAAGCTCGAGGTCGTTAACAGTCACTGCTGTCCAAGATAATCTAACCCCCGCTTTTTCTCCTCCGAATTCCCCATC
>CAZTWK010000061.1:0-19006 GCA_964617805.1 uncultured Fibrobacteraceae bacterium
GGTGTGGACGGCCTTGTCGGGACTGGTCACCGTGATGGCGCCCGGCAGGGTGGCGCCGTTCATGTCGTCCGAGAACCGGAGCCAGACCTGGGCGTTCAGCGCCACGTCGACGTCGCCGTCCCCGGGCAGCGTGGTCTGCAGGATGACGTCGTTGGTCCAGGTCCAGAAGCGCCAGGCGAAGGGCTGGGCCAGGCCGTTGCCGGCCACGTCGGTCAGGCCGGTGCCCACGGTCACGGTGACCTCGGTGCCCTCGGGCCAGTCGCTGTGCTCGATCTCGAGGGTCTGGTCGTCGGTCCAGTCCAGGTCCGTGATGGTGCCGGGGGAGAGGGTGACGTTGCCGGTGGCCGAGGCGGCGTCCATGTCCTCGTTGAAGGTGACGGTCACGTCCTCGCCCACGGCCACGTCCGTGTCGTTCTGGATCGGATCGACCTGGACGACCACGGGCGCGTCGGTGTCCTCCGTCGGCGTCGTCGTATCGTCGCTGCTGCAGGAGGCCAGCACGGCCAGCAGGGGCAGCAGGAACAGCAATGTGAGACATCTCGCGATCTTCATGGATCTTCCCTCCGAGGTGGGGGTTTTGCATGGGAATGCCAGGGACATATTCCGGGTTTCGCGCCCGAATTGTCAACATCCTATGGTGGCCTGGAAACAACGCGGAACGTATACTGTGCGGGGTTGTATAGCACGATCCGGGCCGAGTGGAGGTAGCGAAGTGCATGATATTTCACGTCATAGGATCTTGAGGGCGGCGTCGCTGCTGGCGTTGCTGCTGCCCGTGGCCGCCTGCGGAACGGCCGACGAGGACGGAAGCGAGATCGCCATGCGAGAGACGGGGACCGCGTCGACGCCGGCGCCCGGGACCACCCAGCGCCTGCTCTTCATCCACCATTCCTGCGGCGGCCAGCTGATGGCCGCGCCCGGGGAGCGCAGCGGCGGCGACCGCGGCTCCGGCGAGCGCTGCATCTACGAGAGCCATCCCAACGGCGGCGGCCTGCGGGCGCTGCTGGAGGCGGCCAACTACGAGGTGCACGAACTCTCCTACGAGTCGGTCCTCGGCGCGGACACCGACATCTGCCACTGGCACCGCAAGTTCTCCGCGCACATGGGCGACCTGCTGCGCACCGACCACCAGGACCGCAAGTACGCCGGCGGCGCGGCCAACGACATCGTGGCCTTCAAGTCCTGCTACCCGAACAACGACTTCGTCGGCGCGGGTGCCGATCCCGGCGACCCCGACTCGGAGGAATTGACCGTGGCCAACGCCAAGGCCGCCTACCGGGCCCTGCTGCCCTCGTTCCGCGCGCGGCCCGACGTGCTCTTCGTGGCCTTCACCGCCCCGCCGCGCGCCGAGCCCAAGAAGGGGCTCAAGGACCGCCTCAAGGGCGCCCTCGGCTCCGGCCCGACCGCGGCCGACTGGGCGCGCGAGTTCAACACCTGGCTCACCGACCGCGATGACGGCTGGCTCGCCGGCTACGAGCTGTCCAACGTGGCGGTCTTCGACTACTACGACATCCTGACCGCCGGCGAGGGGAACTGGTCGGCCTACCCGACCGGCGGCGGCCGCGACAGCCATCCCAGCAAGCGGGGCAACGCAGAGGCCGCCGCGGCCTTCGTGCCCTTCATCAACGCCGCCGTGGCGGGCATGGAGTAGCCGGATCGACCGGACAGGGGAACCGACGACGGCATGATGGAGCGAATCCGATCCGCGCGCCTGCGCCTCCCGCGCTACTGGGAGGCGCCCCTGATCGTCACCGGCACTTTCCTCACCTTCGTCGTGGCCCGCTACATGCAGTGGGGCGCGCGCCGGGAGATCTTCAAGACCCTGCGCGTGGAGTTCGTGCTGGGCCTGATCCTGGCGGTGGCCTGCACCTTCCTCATCTCCGCCAAGCCCGTCCAGGTCGCCAGGCTCAGGCCCGCCAAGAACGTGCTGATCGGCGTCGCGCTGCTCTTCGTGGCGATGATCGTGCAGATCCCCTTCGCGGCCGACAAGACCCTGGCCAACAGCATCTTCATGGACCGCGTCATCAAGTTCGCCATGCTCACCTTCTTCATGGTGGCGCTGATACGTTCGCCGAAGGCCATGCGCTGGTTCCTGGGCGCTTTCCTCTTCGCCTGCTTCTACGTGACACAGGAGTCGGCGCGGGGCGCCATCTCCGGCAGTCTGGTCTGGCAGAACCAGGGCGTGATGCGCCTGCACGGGGCCGTGCCCATCTACGCCCACCCCAACAGCCTGGGCGGCGTGGCCATCGGGCTGGTGCCCTTCGTGGTCTTCCTCTTCCCGGTCATCAAGAGCTGGCTCTACCGGCTGGCGCTGCTGCCGCCGCTGCTCACGGCCGGCGTCTGCATCCTCTACTCGGGTTCGCGCACCACTTACGTGGGCTTCTTCGGCTTCCTGATCTTCTGGTGGCTGCGCTCGACCAAGAAGCTGCGCTGGCTGTTGATCGGCACGGCGGTGGGAGCGGCGGCCCTGCCCGTCATTCCGGACCAGTACGTCGAACGCTTCAAGAGCATCGGCGGCGAGGAAGCCGAGGGGCATTCCAAGGAAAAGCGCATCGAGATCCTCGAGGACGCCGTGGCGATCTTCATGAGCAATCCGCTCGGCGTGGGCGTGGCCTCCTTTCCCGCGGTGCGCATGCGCACCTTCGGGCGCAAGCAGGACACCCACAACCTCTACCTCGAGGTGGCCACCAACCTCGGCGTGCAGGGGCTCGTGATCTTCGGCTTCCTGATCTACGCCATGCTGGCCGCCCTGCACCACGCGGAGCGGCGCTTCGTGCGGCTCGCCAAGCTCCTGCACCGGAGCACCCGCGGGGAGGCCCAGCCACCGCCGGCAGTGCGCCGGCGCGCCGAAGCGATCGGGCTCGATCTGCGCTTCATGCGGGCCGTGGCCGTCGCCACGGCGGGTTTTCTGTATATTAGGCTTGTGCTGGGGCTGTTCGGCATGGACCTTTACGAGGTCTACTGGTGGTTCGTCGCCGGCATCGCCTTCTCATCCCTCTGGATCTCCTACGAGATGAGGCGCCTGGTCTCGGCCCTGGTCGAGCAGGTGGAAGAGGCGAAAATCTAGGGATGATCTGGCGACAGCGGCATTCATTATGCTAGTGTCCAGGACGCGGTCGGGCATGAAGCCGGGGGCCGCATTTCGTAACGTCAAGGGAGACAGGGAGATGCCCCTGCTTTCATATCGTCGTCACGCCTTCGGGGTGCTTGCAATCTTGACCTCGCTCCTTGCAGCGACGGTCACCGTGAACGCGCAGCCCGTCATCTCGACCGTGAGCGGCGAGTTCATCGACGGCGACACCATCCAGATCAGCGGCAACGCCTTCGGGCCCGCCGCCCAGGTGGTCAGCTGGGACGACTTCGAGGGCGGCGGCGATGGCGCGACCCTGGCCGAACCGGTCGTCGGTCCCACCTGGACCTTCCAGCATCCCAGCGCCAACACGCCGTACCCCCACTACAGCCGGATGCAGGCCTACTCGGGCAGCCTGAGCGCCAAAGTCGCCTGGAAGGAGCCCGGCTGGAGCGGCTACTCCATCAACGCCTTCGGCTGGACCCAGCAGGGGCCCATGAACACCTTCTACCTCTCGTACATGCGCTACCACGATCCCAGCGAGAACGAGCCGCCCGAGGGGATGAACCACAAGCAGCTGTACACGTTCGGTCCCGTGTCCACCGGCAACGGCCACGAGCAGCAGCAGTTCATGCCCTTCGTCATCCCACCCGGCACGTCCCGCTTCGCGACCATGCTGCAGGCCACGCCGGCCGCCATGTGGTACTGGGGAGGCGGGACCCAGTACAGCGCCTCGAACTACCGCTGGATGCGTTGGGAGATGTGGCTGGACTACGAGGACGTCGCCGCACAGGACGACGGCCGCTTCAAGATCTGGGTCGACAACCAGCAGAGGCAGGACAGGACGGGCCAGAACCTCGCCGACGTGGAAGGCTCGCAGTATGTGGAGGATCTGCGCATCGGCCACATGTTCCAGCAGTACGATCAGCTGGAGCACGTGCGCAGCTTCTTCGACGACATCTACGCCGCCACCACGCAGGCCCGGGTCGAGCTGGGCAACGCGGCCACCTACGAGGCCTGCACCCGCCGCGAGGTCCAGCCCGCCGCGAACTGGCAGTCGACCTTCATCGAGCTGCCCCTGCGCACCGTGGAGTTCACCTCCGGCCAGCAGGTCTGGCTGTTCGTGATCGACGAGAACGGCACCGTCTCGCCCGGGTACTCCATCGAGCTCGGCGACTTCGGCGATCCCGATCCGGGTCCTCCCGGAGAGCCCGGAAAGCCCACCCACAGCTAAGGACGGGTTCGCCGGCATGCCACTTCCAGACGGCACCATCTGGATCACCTGGCACGAGCACCGCAGAACACGCAGCCTGATCGATGCCCTGGGGGGGATGCCGGCCTTCGTCTTCGACGACCACCGCCCCCTGCAGCGCAATCTGGTCGGCCCACTGTGGACCCTGCGGACCCTGTGGCGCGAGAAGCCGCGGCTCGTGTTTGTGCATTTCTCCTACCTGCTGATGCTCGTCTGCCTGGTCTACCGGCTGCTGTCCGGACGGCCCCGTCCGCGTCTCGTCTGCGACAGCCACAACAAGGCCCTCAAGAAGGAGCTCGCCGGCCCGCTGGCGCGCCCCTTCGCGGCGTTCAAGCGCGCCCTGCTCGGCGCCGCCGACCTGCTCGTGGTGAGCAACGGGCGGCTCGTGCCCTACGCCGAGCGCCTCAACGGGTCGGTCGCCGTACTGCGCGATCCGTTGACGGACTGGCGCGGCGAGGACGCGCAATGCCGCGCCGAACCGGCTCGCGCGGACGAGCGGCCCTACGTGTTCTTCGTCTGCAGCTTCGACAGCGACGAGCCGGTGGATCTGGTCTTCGCCACCGCGCGGGACATCGTCTCGGCCCTGGATCTGGACGTCGTGATCAGCGGCGATCCGTCCCGGGTGGCGGTGCCGGCGGCGGTGGCCGGCGATCCCCGCATCCACCTGCCCGGCTACATGCCTTTTGCCGAGTACCGCCGGGTGCTGAGCCGGGCCGAGGCCGTGGTCGTGTTGACCGAGGACGACGACTGCCTGGTTTGCGGGGCCTACGAGGCCGTCGGCGCCGCGCGCGGCACGGTGCTCTCCGACACCGGCGCCCTGCGCGACTGCTTCGGCGGCTGCGCCGTGTACACCGCCCACCGCGCCGGGGACCTGCTGGAGACCGTGGCCGCGGGCCGGGCCGCAACGGGCGACGCGGCGACGCTCGCCCGCGCCAAGGCGTCCTTCGAGGCGGACTTCGCCCGGGAACTGGAGGCCTTCGCGGCGCGCGTCCGGGAGCTGGCGGGGGAGGGCGCGTCGTGATGGCCGCGTCCACGACGCCCCGGGTAGTCATGCTGGCGCCGGGCGAGGTGTTCGGCGGCGTGGAGACCCAGCTGCTGGGCCTGAGCGAGAGCCTGCGCGATCGCGGCGGCCCGGCCCCCGTGCTCGCCCTCTTCCACGATCGCGAACTGGCGGCGCGCGCCCGCGAGGCCGGGCTGGACGTGGTCCTGATCCGCGCCCGCCACCGCTACGACCCGGGCGCGGCGCGGGATCTGCGCGGACTGATCGCCAGCACGGGCGCCGACATCCTGCACGTCCACGGCTACCGGGCCGCGGTCACCGCGGCGGTGGCGGGCGCGGATCTGGGTGTATCCGTTGTGAAGACCGAGCACGGTCTGCCCGAGCCGGGCGGCGGGCCGGTGGTGCGGCTCAAGACGGAGCTGAACCGCCGGCTGGACGGCTGGGCCACCCGCCGCGCGGGCGCCGCCGTCTGCTACGTGACCGCGGACATCATGGGACGCTGCGCCGGTACCCACCGGGGACTACGGCGCCAGGTCGTCCACAACGGCATCGTCCCGCTGGACCCGGCCGCCACGTCGCGGCCGCCGGTGCTCGCGGACGGGACCTGCGAGGTGGGTCTGGTCGGGCGCGTGTCGGCGGTCAAGGGCATTGAGCACGCGCTGCGCGCCATGGCCTCGGACGACATGCCCGCCGAGGCGAGCCTGCACGTGATCGGCACGGGGCCCCTGGAGCGGGCGCTCGCCCGCGAGGCGCGGGACCTGGGCCTGGACGGCCGCGTGCACCTGCACGGTTTCCAGCGGAACATCTACGACTGGCTGGCGCACCTCGACGTCCTGCTCATGCCCTCGCTCCACGAGGGCCTGCCCTACACGCTGCTCGAGGCCATGTCCCTGGGTACGGCGGTGGTGGCCTCGCGCGTCGGCGGTCTGGCGGAGGTCCTCGCGGACGGGGAGACGGGCCTGCTGGTGGGCGTGGGGGACGAGTCGGGTCTCGCCGCCGCGGTCGCGCGCCTGGCCGGCGATCCGCGGTTGCGCGCCGCCCTCGGCGAGGCGGCGGCGCGGGAGCAACGCGCCCGCTATACCCTGCGGACCATGACGGACGCCTACCTGGAGATCTACGGCGCGCCGACGGGCTGACCCCAGGCACGGGCCACCGCGCGACAGGGTTCCACGAGCAGGCCCCGGATGCGGGCGGGCTGGTACCTGAACACCGGATGCATGAGTTCGTAGTGGGCGTGGTCCACCCAGGAGGCCACGGCGGCGATCGCCAGGTCGTCCGGATCGCAACCCAGGCGGGACAGCGTCTCGCGCACGCCCAACGCGCGGGGCAGGGCGTCCAGGCCCCCGTCGGCCAGCAGGGTCAGGCTCTCCGACCGGCGCTTCGCTTCGCGTTGCCACAACCACGAGAAGACCAGGTCGGCGTAGGCCGTCAGCGGCAGGCGGGCGGTCTCGCTCTCGTCCCAGTCGATCAGGCCCGACACGCGCCCGTCGACGAGGAAGATGTTGCTCAACGTCATGTCGCCCTTGCGCAACTTCCAGGGACGGCCGCGGGCCGCGTCCTCCAGCCGGTCGCCCACGACGCCCATGATCTCGACGAGCTCGGGCGCGTGGTGCGCCATCAGCCCCTTGAGGTGATCCAGCTTGCGGGATAGGCCGCCGCCGGCGTCGGGCAGGTCCAGGTCGTCGGCGTCCAGCTCCAGCATGCGCGCGAGCACCTCCGGCAGGTCGGTGTCGGTCACGCGGGGCATGCGCTTGAGGTGGGCGGCCCAGGGCCGGCCCCGGCAGATCGACTCCGCGTAGAGGGACATGCCCTCGAAGTCCAGACGGACGAGGTCCGCGGGCAACAGGCCGGCCAGGGGGTCGTCGCCGCCCAGGTGCCCCGACAACCCGGACAGCACGCGGCGGGCGTTCTCGATACCGGCGCGGGTCACCGGACGCAGGGGAATCTTCACGATCCAGGCGGGGCGCCCGTCGCGCGACAGCACCGACACCAGCTTGCCCTTGCGCTGCACCGCGGGCGGCGAGACGGTCCAGGCGTCGCCGCGCAGACCCAGGTGGTCGCGCACGGCCTGCAGGGCGTCCTGCAGCCAGGGCGCCGCGGCCGGGCCCTTCCCGGCGACGACGGCGTACTGGGGCGCCAGGCGGCGGTAGACCCACAAGGGCAGGTGGCGGCCGCGCCCGGGGTGCTGGTCCTGGAAGGCGCGGATGGCCGAGACGTCGTCCAGGTCCACGAAGAAGCGCTCCTGTTCGGACTCGCTCTCGTGGGCGTGTGTCGAGTGTACGGCGAAGCCCGCCTCGCGCAGGGTACGCACCACGTTGCCCAGGGTGTAGAGGGGCGGCTCGCCCTTCTGCAGCAGGCTGCTGTGGCGCCAGCGGTTGGGCAGGCCCAGGAGCAGTTCCCCGTCGGGTTTCAGCACGCGCGACGCCTCGCGCAGCAGCGGCGTGAGGGCGTAGTCGTCGCCGTCGGCGCAGGGCACGCGGCGACCCGGCGCCGCGGTCCAGCAGACCGCGTCGAAGACGGCGTCGGCGCAGGGCAGGCGCCCGTGGTATTCGCCCGGGATCAACTCCACGTTGTCGAAGCCCTCGTGGGCGATCCGGCGCTCGAGCACCCGCAGGCTCGCGTCGGAGGCCTCCAGGACGGTGACCTGTTCCCAGGCCCGCGCCAGGGCCACCGCACTGGCGTTCCAACCGCCGGAGAGGTGGAGGATGCGGCCGCGGCGACGTCCGCCCAGCAGCCACTGCCAGGCGGTCCGGGACTCGTCCACCAGCTCGGCGATGCGGGCGCGCTTGTGGACGTCGTCGGGCAGGGCCGCGGCGAGACGGTCCAGCAGTACCGGCAGCGGCTCGCCTTCCGTCTCGTCGAGCAGGGCCTGGAGGTTCTCAATCCCCGTCATCGGCGCGCTTCTTCCGGTTGCCGATCACGCGGGCGGGGTTGCCCATGAGGATGCTGTAGGGGGGGTACTTCTTGGCGCCGACCACCGAGGAGGCCGACACGATACAGCCGTCGCCGAGTTGCGTGCCCGGCATGATGAAGCTGTTCGAGCCGATCCAGACGTCGCTGCCGATCACGACCTCCCTGTACTCGGCGCCCTGGTCGCGGATGCGCTTGTCCGGGTCGGCGAAGACGTGGTTGGTGCTCCATATCTTCACGCCCGGCCCGAGCAGGGTGTAGTCGCCGATGGTCACGCCGCCCGCGGCCTGGATGAAGTTGTCGACGCCCACGGTGACGTACTCGCCCAGGGCGATCTTGTGCACGTTGCGGAAGCGCGCGCCCTCGTGGATGCGTACCCGGTCGCCGCAGGTCGCGAAGTGCTTCTGCAAGGCCTTGGCGCGCAGCCGGAAGCCGTAGGGGCCGGGACAGTTGCGCACGAGGCTGTAGCGCAGGTACATGCGTCCGATCGGGTCCTTCATGGACCAGTACCATTCCTTGAAGCTCTGGAGCATGTTCGCGTCCTTGCGTTGCGGCGGGTCGTTCCGTCAGCGCACCAGGAGCATGCGGCGGCTCGCCACGTCGTGACCGCTGGAGAGGCGGTACAGGTAGACGCCCGACGGCTGGGCCCGTCCCGTGGCGTCCGTGCCGTCCCAGCGGAGCGTGTAGCTGCCCGGCGGCTGCATCGTCGGTGTCAGGATGCTGCGGATCAGCCGTCCCGACAAGTCGAAAATGCTCAGGCTGGTCAGGCCCGGCCGCTCCAGGTCGTACGCGATGGTGGTGACGGGATTGAAGGGATTGGGGTGGTTGGGCATGAGCTGGAGCCTCGTCGCGGGCTGCGGGACGTCCGTCACGATGCTGACCCAGGAGGGGTCGACGATGCGGATCAGCATGCCGGCGAACAGGGGCCCGATCGAGAGATTGGCGTACTCGTTGGGGTGGCTGTCGGTCATGCCGTAGGTCCGACGGTAGTAGGAGCGCAGCATGTTGCGCTCCGGGTTGCCCGGGTCGTTCGGGTAGGCCAGCAGGTCGAAGAGGTCGAAGAAGGAGATGTTCGGGTGGCCGTTCATGAACTCGGGGCTCTGCAGCCAGTCGTAGAAGGCGCGCGCGTTGTCGGCCTCGGAGTTGGTGATGTCCTCGGGGCGGCGCGGCGGGCCGGAGACCAGCACGAAGCGCTTGTCCGGGTACAGGTCCAGGACGTCGCGGATCTCCTCGTACCACATCTTGTAGGCGATCATCTGGCCCTCGTAGACGATGTCGCCGGTCTTGTGGTCGTTCTTCAACACGATCACGTCGTGGCGTGAGAAGAGCGAGTCGCGGAAGGCGCTCCCCTGGCAGAAGATCGTGTGGTAGCCCCAGGGCTTGATGTCGTTGGCTTCCACGCCGTAGGACCAGTCCGAGTAGACGCTGCTGTCGGGCAGGATGATGCCTGTGTAGGTGTTGCCGCTGTGGTAGTCGTGGTCCCAGAGCTGGATGTTCGTTTCGAACTGGGCGTTGTGCTGTTCGATCTGGCTGCGCACGCCGCTATCGCGCATCATGTTCCGGCCGGTCGAATGGTGCACGAACATGAAGTTGTCGCCGGGGATGGCGCGCTGGCGGACGAACACGAAGTTCTGCTCCTCGTGGAGCGTGGACTGGCCGTTCTCCCAGATGGTGAAGTCCAGGTCGTAGCGCCCGGCGTCCGCGTAGATGTGCCGGTAAGGGGTCTGGTCGGGTGTGATCGTGACCACGGTGCCGTCGTCGAAGTCGACCTGCACCGAATCCGTGCCGGCGCTGAAGGTCCAGTGGCAGTCGACCCGGTCCTCGTTGTAGATGTAGTCGGCGGGGTCGTGCCAGAGGGACTCGAGCGTCCCGCACATCGCCGCGGAGCTGGTCGCGATCAGCGCCAGCAGGGTATATATGGAAAGCCTCGAACGAGCCATGGGTGCTAGCCTCGTCGCTGTGAATTCAGCAGGTTTCTGTAGTGAATGAATATATGATTATACCATGTCCGCGGGCATTTGTCACCTGTGTGTCGTTGTCATACCTGCCTACCCAGCAACAACTTGACAACGGATGTCCAGAGCCGGCGGTCCCAGGGGCGCTGGAGGCAGGCGCGGGCGTAATCGGCCGTGCCGGCGCCGCGCTGGCCCTGCCGGAACTTCCAGTTTCCGCGGGAAACGTAGGTGTAGGACCAGGCCCGCCGCTTCTGCGTGCCGGTGACGGCGCCGGGGTTGTCGGCGAGGAAACGGCGCATCAGCCGGAAGGCGTTGTCGAGGCGCTCGCCGGTGCGGTGGGACATCTGCCCCTCCCAGATGCGGTAGTCCACCAGGATGTCGGACAGGTAGAGGAAGTCGTGGTCGACGGAGATGCGCAGCCAGAGGTCGAAGTCGATGCCCATGCTCAGCGACTCGTCGAATCCGCCCATGCGCTCGATGATCTCGCGGCGGACCAGGGCGGTGGGGAAGTGGATGAAGTTGTCGACGAGCAGCTCGCCGGTGATGCGGCCGCTGAAGGTGGACGGGCGATAGGTCTCGATGGGCCGGCCCTCGCCGTCGATGAACTGGAAGTTGCCGTAGACGACGCCGACGCGCGGATCCTCGAAGCTGGGCAGCTGGCGCGCCAGCTTGTCGGGGCGCCAGAGGTCGTCGGCGTCGCAGAAGCCCACGAAGGCGCCGGTCGCCTCCCGCAGCCCCCGGTTCTTGGCCACGGTCTGGCCCGCGTTCTTCTGGCGGACGACCTTCACGCGCGGGTCGTCGGCGTAGCGGGCCAGCACCTCGGGGGTGTCGTCGGTGGACCCGTCGTCGACGACGATGGCCTCCACGGCCGGGTGCGTCTGGGCCAGGACGGAGTCGAGGGTGCCGGCCACGTAGCGGCCCATGTTGTAGGTGGCGGTGATCACGGAGACCAGGGGCGTGTCGTTCATGGCTTCGCGGGTCCTCGCTGGCTGGGTCCTCACTGGCGCGGGCGCCCCCAGAGTTAACCCGAGCGGGCCGTTTTGTCGAGGACGTGAAACAACTTCCGCTCCCCGGCACCTTGTGGCAGACTCACGTGTCGGTCGAGACGGAACTCGATGGGAGTGGAGATGTCCGCGCGGAAGATACTGTTCTGCATCGAAAGCATCGGACGTGGCGGCACGGAGACGCAGCTGGTCGGGCTGATCAATCGCCTGGACAGGAACCTTTTCGAGCCGCGGCTCTGCACCCTGCGCCCCTCGAGCGACTACCTGGCGGAGGTCGACTGCCCCTGCCTGGAGCTCGACGTGTCGCGCCTGAGGTCGCCGCGCGGGGTGCTCTCGCTGCGGAGCCTGGCCAAGCACGTATCCGAGCAGGACGTGGACATCGTGCATTCCTTCTTCCAGGACCCGACCCTGCTGGCCATGCCGGCCGGCCGCCTGGGGGGCGCGCCGGTGCGGCTCATCTCCTTTCGGGACTTGGGGTTCTGGCGAACGCCCCTGCAGACCTTCCTCATGCGCCGGGTCTATCCGTTCGCGACGGGCTTCATGGCCAACTCGGAGGCGGTCAAGCACGACGTGTGCTGGAAGGACGGCCTGGAGCCAACCCGGATTAAGGTCATCTACAATGGTGTCGATACAACGGGATACGAGTACGTGGAGCATCTCGAATCGGATGTGGCGATCGGGATCGTGGGCAACCTGAACCGGCGCGTCAAGAGGACCGACCTCTTCCTACGCGCGGCGGCCCGCGTGCATGTCCGCCACCCCGAGGTCGTCTTCCACGTGATCGGGGACGGCGAGCTGCGGGCGGAGTACGAGGCCCTGGCCGCCGAACTGGGCATCGCCGGCAGCACGGTGTTCGCCGGCCGCATCGAGAACGTGCCCGCCTACCTGGGCAAGCTGGCCGTCGGCGTGATGTGCTCGGACTCGGAGGGCTTCAGCAACGCCGTGTTGGAATACATGCTGAGGGGCTGCGCCGTGGTGGCCACCTCGGTCGGCGGGAACCTGGAAGTGGTTCGCGACGGCGAGACGGGGCTGCTGGTGCCCCCGGGCAACGTGGTGGCCCTCGCCAGCGCCATGTCGCGGCTGGTCGACGAGAAGAAGACCCGGCTGATGTTGACCCTCAGGGCCCGTGCGGTGGCCGAGGAGGGTTACGACTGGAGCCGGTGCGTGAACGAACACCAGGACCACTACGCGGCGGAGCTGCGTAGGGTTGGGGTCGACTGAAGACGGGATACGACGATGTCGACGGTCTTTGCAATCTGCGCGCTGATGCTGGTGTACGTGTACGCCGGTTATCCGGTCCTCTGCGCGCTGTTCGCGGCCCTGCGCAACCGGGGCGTGCGCGCCGCCGAGGGCACGCCGTCGGTCACGATCATCATCGCCGCCTTCAACGAGGCCGCCTGCATCGAGCGCACGCTGCGCAATAAGCTGTCGCTGGACTATCCCCCCGAGAAGGTCGAGGTGATCGTCGTCTCGGACGCCTCCGACGACGGCACCGACGAGATCATCGCCCGCGTGGCCGAGGAGACGGGCCGCGCCGTGCGCCTGCTGCGCCAGGAGCCGCGCGCCGGCAAGACCGCCGCCTTGAACCTGGCCGCGGGGCACGCCTCGGGCGAGCTGCTGGTCTTCTCCGACGCCAACTCCCTCTACGGCCCCTCGGCCCTGCGCCGCCTCGTGGAGCCCTTCGCCGATCCCGAAGTGGGCTACGCCACCGGCCGCATGGTCTACAAGGCGCCCGACGGCTCGCTGACCGGCGAGGGCTGTTCCGCCTACATGCGCTACGAGAACGTGCTGCGCGGGCTGGAGACCCGCCTCGGCTCGCTGGTCGGCGTGGACGGGGGCATCGACGCCGTGCGGGCCACGCTCTACGCCCCGATGCGTCCCGATCAGCAGCCCGACTTCGTGCTGCCCCTGAGCGTCGTGCAGCGCGGCCGGCGGGTCGTCTTCGAGCCCCGCGCCCTGCTCTACGAGGCGAGCCTCTCGCTTCCCTCAGACGAATTCCGCATGCGCACGCGGGTGGCCCTGCGAGCCTGGCACGCCCTGAAGGACATGGCGATGCTGCTCAATCCCTTCCGCCACGGGCTCTACGCCTGGCAGCTCTTCTCCCACAAGTGGCTGCGCTACATGGCGCCGGTCTTCCAGGTCGGCGTCCTGATCACCAACGCCGCCTTGATCGGCACGGCGCCGCTGTGGAACGTGCTGTTCGGCTTGCAGGTCGTCTTCTACGCCCTGGCCCTGATCGGCATGATGCTGCGAGGGCACCGCCTGCCGCCGCCCCTGTCCTTCCCCTTCTACCTCTGCCTGCTCAACGGCGCGGCCGGCAACGCGCTGCTGCGCTTCCTGCGCGGCGAGCGGCTGGTCACCTGGACACCGCGGACATGAGCCCGGCGCCGCGCGTCCCGGACTGGTTCGTCGGCCTGGTCGTGGAGCCCGCCTGGGACCTCTACGAACGCAGCGTGCGCCTGGACACGTTCCGCAGCCTGGCCCGGGACCAGTTCGACGCCCCGTCGGCCCTCGCGCGGCGGCGGGCGGAGCGTCTCAACCGCATCGTCCGCCACGCGGCCGCCACCTCGCCTTTCCACCGCCGCCGCCTCGCCGAGGCCGGCATCGATCCCGCCGCGGTGCGCCGCATCGGCGACCTGGCCGCGCTGCCGGTGATGACCAAGGCCGAGGTGCGCGAGAACCTGGACGAGATCCTGTCCACCGATCACGACCGCGCGGATCTGGTGCCCGCCAAGACGGGCGGGTCCACCGGCGTCGCGCTGCACGTCTACTGCGACGCGCGCGGGGTGCAGCAGCGCAACGGCGCCGCCCTGCTGGCCGACACCTGGAGCGGCTGGCGGCTCGGGCAGCCGGTGGCGGCGGTCTGGGGCAATCCCCCCGCGCCTGTCACCTGGCGCAACCACCTGCGCACCACGCTGAAGGACCGCATCCTCTACCTGGACACCATGCGACTGGACGAGGCCGCGGTGCGCGGCTTCGCCGACGGCTGGCGCCGCCTGCGGCCGGGGCTGCTCTACGGACACGCCCATTCCATCTTCCTGCTGGCGGAGATGGTCGAGGCCATGGGCCTCGAACTGCGGCCCGCGGGCATCGTGGCCACGAGCATGATGCTGCTGCAGCCCGAGCGGGAGGTGATCGAGCGCGTGTTCGGCCGTGCGGTCACCAACCGCTACGGCTGCGAGGAGGTGAGCCTCATCGCCTGCGAGTGCGAACGGCACGCGGGACTGCACGTCAACGCCGAGCACGTGGCGGTGGAGGTGCTGCGCGACGACGGCACGCCCTGCGCGCCCGGCGAGGACGGGCGCCTGGTGATCACCGAATTCATCAACTTCGGCATGCCCATGCTCCGCTACGAGGTGGGCGATCGCGGCGTGCGGCACGACGCGCCCTGCCCCTGCGGCCGGCCGCACCCCCTGCTGCGCGCGGTCACCGGCCGGGTCGCCGATTTCCTGGTCGCGGCCGACGGCAGCCGCGTGGCCGGCATCTCCCTGATCGAGAACACCCTGACCCGCTACCCCGGCATCGGGCAGCTCCAGGTCGTCCAGGAGTCGCGCGCGCGGCTGACGGTGAACCTGGTGCGCGCCCCCAGCTGGCGCGAGGAGACCGCCGACGCGCTCGCCGCCTCTTTCCGCTCCGCCCTCGGCGACGGGGATCTGGCGGTGGACCTGAACTTCGTGGACCGCATCCCGCGCGAGCCCAACGGCAAGTACCGCTTCTCCATCTGCCGCATCGACGGCGGGTCCGCCCCATGAAGCCCCGCTGGTGGCCGCTCGGGGCCCTGCTCCTGCTGGTTCCCTTCGTGGTTCCCGTGCCCGGGCAGCTCGAGCGGATGCACGTCGTGCGTTCCTTCGGGGTGGCCGCCCACTTCGGACTGCCTCTGCTTCTCGTGCAGCTGCTATACCGCTACGGCCCCCTTAAGGGCAAGCTGCTGACCGCCGCCGTCGCGGGTTTCCTGCTGATTGCGGGCTGCGAGTTTCCGCAGCTGCTGGTCGGCCGCCACCCGCGGCTTCAGGACGCAGGCGTGGACCTCGCGGGCGCGATCGCGGCCGTGGGTTGGCTGCTGCGCTTCGAGCGCGGGCGGGCCTGGGGTGTCGTCCTTGTTGTGGCCGGCCTTGCCGTGCTGTCCTACCAGTTGCGGGAGTTGCCTGGATTCCTGCGCGGCGAGTTGCTGGCTCGGAAGCGCTTCCCGCTGCTGGCGGATTTCGAGGATAACCGCGAACGGGCGCTGTGGAGCGAGAACCATGACAGCGGCGTGAGCTACCGTTTCGTGGCTCGACCCGGCGGCGGGCAGTTGCTCACCTTCACCGGCGATCCCGGAGACGTCTGGCCGGGCGTGGTCATCAAGGGCCTGCCGCGCGATTGGAGCGCCTACCGCACGCTGGCCTTCGAGGCGCGGGTCGCCGACGACGAACAGGCCGTCCTCTCGGTGCGCCTGGACGACTTCCAGAGCCGTGAGGACGCGGTCTGGTGTGGCGAGAGCTTTCGGGTCACCGGCGCCTGGCGCCGCTACGAGATGGATCTGACGGCCGCCGCAGCAGGCGTCGCGGAACGGACATTCCGGTTGGACGATATCGACAGTCTGCTATTATTCGTGGGCCGCGTGGAACGTACGATCGTCATTCAGCTGGACAATATCTCCCTGGAGTGAACGTCGTGAGGATCGGCATCGGCTGGGACCGGCATCTGCTGTCGGCGGGCAAGGCCTGCCGCCTGGGGGGCGTGCTCTTCGATGACGCGCCGGCCGGACCGGTGGGCCACTCGGACGGCGACGCCGTGGCCCACGCCGTGATCGACGCCCTGCTGGGCGCCGCGGCCCTGGGCGACATCGGCCGCCACTTCCCGGACACCGATCCCGCCTGGGCCGGCGCCGCGGGCGCGGACCTGCTGGCGCGGACCGCCGCCCTGCTGGCCGACGCGGGGTGGCGGATCGGCAACGTCGATGCGACCGTGATCGCCGAGAGGCCGCGCATCGCGCCGCGCGCCGACGAGATGCGCGCCGCGATGGCCTCGGCGCTGGGCGTGTCGCCCGGCGCGGTCTCGGTGAAGGCCACGCGGGGCGAAGGTGTCGGGCCCGAGGGACGGGGCGACTGCGTGACCGTCCTGGCCGTGGCCCTGCTGACGGAAGGGGAGGGGTGATGAGCGAGCGCGAAACGACGATGGACGGCGCCCTGCGCATCGTCGTGCTCATGGGCGGCGACACCCCGGAGCGCGAGATCTCCCTGGAGACGGGCCGTGGGGTGGCCGACGCCCTCGCGGCGGCGGGCCACGATGTGACGCCCCGCGAGATCGGCACCGTGGCCGAGGTCATGGGCATGGACGACCTGCCCGGCTTCGACGCGGTCTTCCCGGCCCTGCACGGCGGCGACGGCGAAGACGGCCACGTGCAGGCCCTGCTGGACCTGATGGGCGCGACCTACGCCCTCTCGGGCCCGCGCGCCAGCGCCGTCGCCATGGACAAGTCGGCCACCAAGCGCATGCTGCGCGGCGCCGGCATACCCACGCCCGACTGGATGCTGGTGAGCTGGGAAGGAGCCGGCACCCGGCCGGTCTCGGCCAGCGGTCCCGCCGGGGCGGGCGAGGGGGGCCTGGACGTGGCCCGGCTGCGCGACCGGGCCGCCGCCGAGCTCGGTTTCCCCCTGGTGGCCAAGCCCAACGCCGACGGCTCGAGCGTGGGCGTGCACATAATCGAGAAGGCCGCGGACTTCGCCGACGCCTTCACCGACGCGACCCGCCACGGCAACAATGTCCTGCTGGAGACCTTCGTGCCCGGGCGCGAGCTGACCGCCGCCATCCTGCTGGGGCGCCGCCTGCCCCTGATCGAGATCGTGCCCCGCGAGGGCTTCTACGACTACGAGCACAAGTACACCGACGGCGCCAGCGAGTACCTCTGCCCGGCGCCCGTCAACTCGCCCCTCTACGAGCAGATCAGCGGCGACGCCCGCCGGGTCTACGATCTGCTCGGCTGCCGCGGGGTGGCGCGGATCGACTTCCGGCTGGACGACACGGCATATTTCTGTCTCGAGGTGAACACCGTACCGGGCATGACGGCCAACAGCCTGGTGCCCAAGGCGGCGGCGGCCGTCGGCATCGGCTTCGGCGACCTGCTGACCGACGTCTGCCGCGACGCCCTGCGCAGAGCCCGCGAACGAGACCGCCGTCTGGCGGCCAGGAGAGAGTCATGACCCTGCACGTCTACGACCACGTCGCGCGCACGCGGCGCAAGTTCGAGCCGATCCACCCCGGCAAGGTCGGCATGTACGTCTGCGGCATGACCGTCCAGGACAAGCCCCACGTGGGCCACATGTTCGCCTTCGTGGCCTGCGACATGGTGCGCCGCTACCTGGAGCACCTCGGCTACGAGGTCCAGCACATCCAGAACTTCACGGACATCGACGACAAGATCATCGCCAAGGCCGCCGAGGAGGGCATCGACTACCGCGAGGTGGCCGACCGGAACATCGCGCTCTTCCACGAGTACGCGCGGGCGCTCAACATCGTGCCGGCCCACGAGTACCCCCTGGTGACGGACCACATCCCGCAGATCATCGCCTTCATCGAGGGCCTGGTGGACAAGGATCACGCCTACGCGGCCGACGGCGACGTCTATTTCCGCGTGCGCTCCTACGACGACTACGGCTTCCTCTCGGGCCGCCACGTGGACGACATGCGCAGCGGCGTGCGCGTGGACGTGGGCGAGAACAAGGAGGATCCCCTCGATTTCGCCCTCTGGAAGGCCGCCGGCGAGGGCGAGCCGGGCTGGGACTCGCCCTGGGGGCGGGGCCGCCCGGGCTGGCACATCGAATGCTCGGTCATGTCGACCAAGTTCCTGGGCAACCATTTCGACTTCCACGGCGGCGGGCGCGACCTGCTCTTTCCCCACCATGAGAACGAATGCGCCCAGAGCTGCTGCGGGACCGGCGAGAAGTTCGTCAACTACTGGCTGCACAACGGGTTGCTCTATCTGGGCGACAAGAAGATGTCCAAGTCCGACGGCAACTTCTTCGCCATGGGCGACGTGCTGGACGAGTTCGCGCCCGAGGTGATCCGTTTCTACCTGCTCAACGCCCATTTCCGCAGCCAGATCGACTACAGCGAGGAACGCCTGCGCGAGTCGGAGGCGGCCCTGGACCGCCTGGTGCGCGGAGCTGTGCGTTTGCGGGAAAAACTGGCCTCGGGCGTGGATCCGGTGCCCGAGGGCCTGGTTTCCGAGGCGGGGGAGGTCCTCGCCAAGGCCGTCCGCAACCACCGGCGGCGCTTCTTCGCGGCCATGGACGACGATTTCAACTCGGCCGGCGCCATCGGGGTCCTGTTCGGCCTGGTGCGCGACCTCAACCAGTACTACAGCGCCGCTGGTGAGCAAGTCCTTGATTTGCAGCACCTTGAGGACGCCCAGGCCCTGCTCGCGGAGGCCGTGGACATCCTGGGACTCCACCGGGACGGCCTGGTGGGCCTGAGCGGTGCCGGCGCGGCCGAGATCCCGCCGGAGGTCCTGGATCTGGCCACCCAGCGCGACGCCGCGCGGGCCGACAAGGACTGGGCCCGGGCCGACGCCCTGCGGGACGAGATCCAGGCCCTGGGCTTCGCCGTGGAGGACGGCGCCTCCGGCACCCAGGTTCGTCGCTCCTGAGTACCATTTTTCTTGACACTTGCGGCGTTCCCCCTATATATTGCGTGGCCCGCCAAAAAAGGGTGGGACCGAGAAAAGCGGCGGCCGAAAGGGTCGCCTCTCTTCCCTGTCGTGTGTCCACGATTCGGAACGAGCTGGCGTAGCTCAATTGGTAGAGCTCCTCACTTGTAATGAGGTGGTTGGGGGTT
>CAZTWK010000062.1:0-18806 GCA_964617805.1 uncultured Fibrobacteraceae bacterium
TGGCCTCCTGCTTGTAAGGCAGGCGCTCTAGCCAGCTGAGCTATTCGCCCTTGCCCTGGAGGAAGGACTGGAGCAGGAAGATGGGGATCAACAGGCAATAACCGAGGACCAGAAGCAACGGCGCCAGGGTGATATCTCCGGAGCCCAGGAGCAGGTAGCCGACCACGATCGCCGCGAAACCGCCCACGAGCCAGGCATAGCGCTTGAGTACCAACATCTTCCCTCATCTCGGTATCTGACGGGTATTTCGCTGGACGACGTAGCATAGTGCCCGGTCGGGGCGTCGTCAAGGGCCCCCGCGGCCGTCCCGCAGGCGCCGGTAGCGGCGGACGGCGTCCTGATGCTCCTCGAGGGTCCGCGAGAAGACGTGCCCTCCCCGCCCGTCGGCCACGAAGAAGAAGGCGTCGAAGCCGGGCTCGGGCGCCAGGACCGCCCGCAGGGCCGCCGCCCCGGGGCTGCCGATGGGACCCGGCGGCAGGCCCCGGCGACGGTAGGTGTTGAAGTCCGAGTCAGACTCGAGGTCCGCGTAGAGGATGCGCTCTCCCCGCTTGTCCAGGGCGTGGGCCACGGTGGGGTCGGCCTCCAGGGGGATGCCCCGCGCGAGGCGGTTCAGGTAGACGGCCGCCACCCGGGGCATCTCGTCGGGGCGCGGGGTCTCGGCCTCGACGATCGAAGCCAGGGTCAGGGCCTCGTGCAGGCCCGCCAGCGCGCCGTCGGCGGGCAGCGGCGACGCGGCCAGGAGCTCCCGCCAGTGGGCGTCGCCCAGGGCCAGCACCGTCGCGGCCACGTGTGCGGCGTCGACGCCCTCGGCGAAGTGGTAGGTCTCGGGGAAGAGGTAGCCCTCGCAGAGGGGGAAGACCCGTCCCGCGCGCGCCGATTCCCGCCGCAGGATCGCCGCGTAGCGCTCTCGCGCCGCGCCGTCGAGCCCCGCGCGCGGCAGGGCCCGGGCGACGAGGCTGTCGGCCGCGGCCAGGAACTCGGCGCCGCGCCAGGGAAAGGCCGCGGCGAGGGAGTCGGCGATGGCCGCGGCGGTGCCGCCCTCGAGGATCGTCACCCGCACGGGCACGGTGTGTCCGGCCACCAGGCGCGCGAGCAGGTCCCGCGGCGACAGCCCGCTCGGCAGGGCGTAACGGCCGGCGCGCAGGGCCCGGTCCCGGCCCGCGAGCCGGGCGCCCCAGACGAAGACGCCGCGGCGGCCCAGCAGGCCGTGGGACGCGAGGGTGTCGGCCACGGCGTTCAGGGTGGCGCCCCGGGGCACGCGCACCACGACCTCGCGGCCGGGGTCCGCGGCGGGCGCGGTCCAGAGGTGCCAGGCCGTGGCGGCCGCCACGAGCAGCGCCACGGCCGCGGCGACCGCCAGTGCGCGGAGGGCGCGGCGCGGGCTCACGGGCCCGCCTCCCCGTCCTCGCGCCGGCGGGAATCGAGATACTGCTGGAGGATCAGCTCGGCGGCGACCTCGTCGCGCAGGCCCTTGTCGCGGGCGCCCCGCCGGCGGCGGCCGCCGGGGGCGCGCAGCCAGCGGTCGGCTTCCTGGGACGAGTAGCGCTCGTCCACCAAGTGCACCGGCAGGTCGAGGGCCTCGGCCAGGCGCTCGGCGAAGCGGCGCGCCGCGGCGGCCGAGGTCCCCTCGCGCCCGTCGGCGGTCAGGGGCAGGCCGACCACGACGGCCTCGATCCCGCGCTCGCGCACGAGCGCGGCGATGCGGTCCAGGATGGAGCCGTCGTCCGGTGTGAGGTGGGTGCCGACGCCCGAGGCCAGGGTGCCGGTGGGATCGCTCAGGGCCATGCCGATGCGGCGCTGGCCGTAGTCGAGACCGAGCACGACGCCCACGGCCTATTCCTGGCGCTGGAGTTGCTTGCGGAGGCGGACGCGGAAGCGCCCGTCGTCGGCGAAATCGAAGTGCAGCGTGTCCGAGAACTCCCGCATGATGGTGATGCCGCGGCCCCGCTCACGCAGCAGGTCCTCCGGCGGCGTCCAGTTCTCGAAGTCGAAACCGGAACCGTGGTCCAGCACGGTGATGGCGATCCGGTCGGGCGCGATGTCGAAGTGGATCTCCACCTGGCGGTTCTCGTCCATGCCGTTGCCGTGCTCCATGGCGTTGGTGCAGGCCTCGATGACCGAGGTGCTGATCTCGTCTATGTCCTTCTGGTCACAGGGCAGGTCGCCGGCGAGTTCCATCAGGATGGCGTCGGGCACGCCGAGGTAGAGGAGCTGGCTGGGGATCTTCAGCTCGATGCGCTGGCTCGGTTCTCTGCTGCCCGTCATCCTGTTTCCTGACTGCTTACGCGAAGCTCCTGACCGCTTCCTCTTCGTCGCTGAAGGACACGAAGACGGTGTGCAGCTTGGAGACCATGAAGATGCTCTCGATACGGTCGGACACGTTGAGGAGTTTCAGGTCGCCGCCGCCCTTCTTGACGGTGGAGTAGCCCGAGATGAGGATGCCCAGACCGGTGCTGTTGACCCAGTTGATGCGGGAGAGATCGACGAGGATGTTGCGGTGATCCTCGTGCAGGAGCGTTTTGAGGGTGTCGTTGAACGTCGCCGCGTCGGGTCCTCCCATGAGCTTGCCGCTCAACTCGAGGATGACCACGCCGTCGCGAATGCGTTCCTTGATCTTCAAACCGGCCTCCTTGACGGCGCCCCCGCGCCGTTGACGTTCCGGCGACAATAATGAAAGCGGCCAGAGGTGTCCAGAGCCAAAGCCCCTCGCGCTCCGACTAGGCACCGCCGGACTATTCCCGGACCGAGCGGTGCGCGTCCGTGAGGTCCGAGACTGGTTCGGCGGTGCCTAGTCGGAGCTGGGAGCCGCGTCGCGCAGGGCGCCCAGGGCCGTCGCGAAATCGTCCGGGCGCGGGGCCGCGAAGCTCAGCGCCTCGCCGCTGCGCGGATGGACGAGCCGCAGCTCGCAGGCGTGCAGCATCTGGCGCCGGGCGGCCGCGACCATGGCCTCGGCCGCGCGCCGGTCCAGGGGGTGGACGCCCTTGACGCGCGCGTCGTCCCCGTAGGTGGCGTCGCCGACCACCGGGTGGTGGTGGTGCGCGAAGTGCACGCGGATCTGGTGGGTGCGTCCCGTCTCCAGCCGCGCCTCGCAGAACTGGACGAAGCCGTAGTCCTCGCGCACCGCGTAGTGCGTGACGGCCGGCTTGCCCCCCTGCTCCAGGATGGCCATGCGCTGGCGGCGGGTGGGATGGCGGCCCACGGCGCCGACGAGGGTGCCGGCGTCCTCGGCCCAGCGGCCCCAGCTCAGGGTCTCGTAGGTGCGGCCCAGGGTGCGGTCCTGGAGCTGGGCCTGGAGCCGGCGCTGGGCGGTGTCGTTCAACGCGACCACCAGCAGTCCCGAGGTGTCCTTGTCGAGGCGGTGGACCAGGCCGGCGCGCAACCCGTCGCCGCCGGGCAGGTTCTCGAAACGGTGCAGCAGGGCGTTGACCAGGGTGCCGCCGCGATGACCGGGCGCGGGATGGACGACCATGCCCGCGGGCTTGTCGACCACCAGGATGTCCGCGTCCTCGTGGACCACGTCCAGGGGGATGTCCTCGGGCTCGGCGGTGGTGACGGGCGGGACCGGCGGCGTGAAGTCGACCTGCTGGCCGGGGTTCAGCCGGAAGCGGCTGGGCTGGGCCTTGCCGTCGACCAGGGCGCCGGCGGCGGCGACGGCCCGTTGCACCTGGCTGCGGCTGAGGTCCGCGCAACGGGCGGTCAGGAAGTGGTCCAGGCGGAGTCCGTCCTCGGCGTCTTCGACCCGGAAGCGGCGGACGACGGGATCCGGCTCAGGCGTCATCGCCGGCCGCCGTGGCGGTGGGCACGGACGCGGCGTCCGGGCGATCGGCTGCGGCCGCCCGCTCTCCGCGCCCCTCGCGCCAGAGGCTCAGGAACAGGACCAGCCGGCCGTGGGTCACGCCCATGTGGGCCTCGTTGATGGTGTAGAAGCGGTGGGTGCCGATGCCGAGGTCGATGAAGTCCACCACCAGGCCCTGGTAGAAGACGCGGTCCACCAGGTTGCCGACGGCCCCGCCGAGGATGGCGGCCACGGCGCTACGGCGGACGACCAGCCGGGGCGACGTGTGGCGGTAGAGCAGGACCAGCGCCACGGCGGCGACGAGGCTGATGGCGATCAGCAGCGTGCGGCCCCCGATCACCAGGCCCATGGCCGCCCCGGGATTGCGCACGTAGGTGAAGCGGGCGAGGTCGCCGATCACCTCCACGGGCTGCATGAGCCGGTCCGCATGCGCCAGGACCAGCCGCTTGGTCGCGAAATCGACCAGCAGCACCACCGGAGCCCACAACCAGGGAATACCGGCCCGGAGGAGGCTCAATAGCGGTCCCTCTCCTCGAGCTCCTTGCAGTCGATGCAGAGGCGGGCGTCGAGCTTGGCCCTCAGCCTCGCGTTGCCGATCTGCTTGTTGCAGCCGGAGCACTTGCCGTAGGTGCCGTCCTCGATGCGCTGCATGGCCTGGTCGAGCTGGTAGAGGTAGCGTCCTTCCGTGGTGGCGAAGTGGATGGTCGTCTCGTACAGGAACTCGTCGCTGCCCTGGTCCGCCATGTGGTTGGAGTGGGCCTTGGCGAGGTCACCGCCGAAATCCTCCCCCTCGTGGTGGATGATCTTGGTGTGCTTGGCCAGCGACTTCTCTATGCGTTCCTTCTCCGCCGCTATCAGGTTGCGGAAGCGCTCGAGATCGGTCTTGCGCATGCTATCCTCCTCAGTCCCGGACTCGCCGGTCGATGGCGATGGACACGGTCACATCGTCCACCGTGAAGTTGTCGGAATACGGTAAGTCCACTACATCGCGGCTGAACACGGCCAGTGTCTCGTCCGTCACGCGGTCGCCGAAGCGCTCGAGGGCGCCCTCGACGACGTCGTCGCCACCGACATGCAACACAATCCTGTCTGCAACCGCAAATCCGCTCTGCTTGCGCAGATTCTGAACCTTGTTGATGATCTCCCGGCTGAGCCCCTCGTCGCGGAGCTCCGTCGTGAGCGTCGTTTCCAGGGCCACGGTCAGTCCGTCGGCGGAACCGGCGGCGTAGGTGCCGACGCCCTCCTCGACTACCAGCACCTCCTCGTGGGTGAAGGTCGTCGGCTCGCCCGCCAGCTCCAGCGAGATCTCGCCGTTGCGGCGCAGGGCCAGGACCTGGTCCGAGGTCATGGCCACGATGGCGGCGGCCGCGGCCTTGGCCCCCTTGCCGAAGCGGGGTCCCAGGGCCCGGAAGTTGGCCTTGGCGCCCAGGGTCATCACCCGCAGCGGGTCGTCCAGGCGCGCCACCTCCTTGACGTTCAGCTCCTCGGCCAGGATGTCCCGGATGCGCGCGTCGCCGATCAGGTCGTCGGCCCGGCCGTCGTCGGCGTGCAGGAGCAGGCTCGCCAGGGGCTGGCGCGTGCGCAGGCGCGCGTCCTGCCGCAGCGAACGGCCCACGCCCACCGCCTGCTGGGCGGCGGTCATGACGGCCTCCAGGTCCTCGTCCACGCGCGCGTCGTCGCGCGCGGGATAGCTCGCCAGGTGGACCGAGACGTCGCCGCCGCCGTGCAGCCCGCGGTAGATCTCCTCCGTCGTGAAGGGGATCATCGGCGCCAGCAGGCGCGCGGCGCCGTCGAGCACCGCGTGGAGGGTCGCGAAGGCCGCGTGCTTGTCGGCGGTCATCTCCCCCTTCCAGTAGCGCCGGCGCGAGAGGCGCACGTACCAGTTGCTGACGTCGTCGATGACGAAGGCGCCGACGGTCTTGGCCGCGCGCGTGAAGTTCAGGTCCTCGAGAGCCTGGCGCGCGTCGCCCGCCACGCTGTGCAGGCGACTCAGCACCCAGCGGTCGAGCATGGTCTCGGCGGCGGGCGCCTCGGCGTCGGGGCGCCAGTCGTCGAGGTTCGCGTAGAGGGCGAAGAAGCCGTAGACGTTCTCCAGGGTGGCCAGCAGCTTGCGCTGGGCCTCCTTGACGCCGTCCAGGTCGAAGCGCGTCGGGGTCCAGACGGGCGAGGCGGTCAGCATGTACCAGCGCAGCGGATCGGCGCCGTGCTCGCGCATGATCACCATGGGATCGGCCGTGTTGCCGAGGCTCTTGGACATCTTCTTGCCGTGCTTGTCCAGGATGAGCTCCAGCGTGAGACAGCTCTTGTAGCTGCTGCGCCCGGACAGGAAGGTGGAGATGACCAGCATGGTGTAGAACCAGCCGCGGGTCTGGTCGATGCCCTCGCTGATGTAGTCGGCGGGGAACTGGCTCTCGAAGAGCTCCGTGTCGCCGAAGGGGTAGTGGTACTGGGCGTAGGGCATCGAGCCGCTGTCGAACCAGCAGTCGATGACCTCGGGCGTGCGGCGCATGGTGCCGTCGCAGCCGTCGGCGGTGCAGCCGAAGACGATGTCGTCCACGTGGGGACGGTGCAGGTCCAGTTCGGAATGGTCGTCGCCCGTCAGCTCGCTCAGGTCGGCGCGCCGGGTGGGCAGGTGCGTCCCACCGCAGGCGTCGCAGATCCAGACGTTGAGCGGCGTCCCCCAGAAGCGGTTACGGCTGAGCGACCAGTCCACGTTGCCGGCGAGCCAGTTGCCGAAGCGGCCGCTGCCCACCTCGGGCGGCACCCAGCGGATCTCCTTGTTGGCGGCCACCAATCGGTCTCGCATGGCGCTGGTGCGGATGAACCACGAGGGCGTGGCGTAGTAGATCAGCGGGTTGCCGCAGCGGTCGTGGAAGGGGTAGTCGTGGCTGTAGGTCTCCCGGTGCAGGAGCTGCCCCCCGTCGCGCAGGTCGCGGATGATCTGCTTGTCGGCGTCCTTGACGAAGCGGCCCGCGTAGGGCTCGACGGCGTCCACGAAGGCGCCGTTCGCGTCCACGGGATTGAAGAAGGCCAGGTTCTCGCGGCGGCCGATCTGGTAGTCGTCCTCGCCGAAGGCGGGCGCCATGTGCACGATGCCCGAACCGCTGTCGAGGGTGACGAAGTCCGCCGGCACGATCACGAAGGCGTCCGTGCCCTCCTCGGGCGCCAGGAAGGGGAAGAGCTGCTCGTAGCGGCGCCCGAGCAGGTCGCGGCCCTTGAAGCGGTCCAGGACCTCGGTCTCCGTCTCGGCGTCGAGCACCCCCAGCCGGGCCTCGGCCAGGATCAGCACCTCGCCGCCGTGGCGCACCCGCACGTAGTCGAAGTCCTCGCCCACGGCCAGGGCCACGTTCGAGGGCAGGGTCCAGGGCGTGGTGGTCCAGGTCAGGAAGGACTCGTCGGCGTCGGCGGCCTTGAGCTTCACGAAGATGCTGGGGTCCTCGACGCTGCGGTAGCTGTTGGCCATCTCGTGGGTGGAGATGGGCGTGCCGCAGACGGGACAGTAGGGCACCACCTTGTGCCCGCGGTAGAGCAGGCCCTCGGCGTCGAAGCGGCTGAGGATCCACCACACCGACTCGATGTACTCGTTGGTGTAGGTGATGTAGGGGTCGTCCAGGTCCAGCCAGTAGCCCAGGCGCTCGGTGAACTCGTCCCACTCGGCCTTGCAGCTCCAGACGCTCTCGCGGCACTTCTCGTTGAAGGGCTCGAGGCCGTACTCCTCCATGGCCGCGCGGCCCTGGATGCCGAGCTGCTTCTCGACCGACCGCTCGACCGGCAGGCCGTGGGTGTCCCAGCCGGCCTTGCGGATCACGCGGTGGCCGGTCATGGTCTTGAAGCGGCAGGCGATGTCCTTGGTCAGGCGCGCCATCACGTGGTGCACGCCGGGCAGGCCGTTGGCCGTGGGCGGTCCCTCGTAGAAGACCCAGTCCGGCCCGCCCTCGCGCTCGGCGATGCTGCGGCGGAAGGTGTCGTGCTCGCGCCAGAACTCGCTGACGAGGCGTTCCGACTCGGCGTCGTGGAACTTCCGCGCCAGGGGGCGGTAGCGTTCGGCCTGCATGTCCGGTTTGCTAGCCATGACCCGCCTCGTCGGGCGCCGGCATCCGGCGCAGCACTTCGGTGACCAGCCTGCAGAGCTTGGGCTCCACCTCGCGGGCCACGCGGATGATCTCGTCCACGTCGGCCGGCTGCAGCGTGTCGGGGAAACAGGCGTCGGTCACCGCCTGCAGGCCCAGCACGCGCAGGCCGCCGTGCACCGCGGCCAGGCATTCCGGCACGATGGACATGCCGACCGTGTCGGCGCCCACCGTGCGCAGGAAACGGTACTCGGCCGCGGTCTCCAGGTTGGGCCCGGCCACGGCCACGTAGACCGCCCGCTTGAGCGGCAGCCCCATTTCGAGGGCCGTGGTCTCGGCCAGCTCCACCAGGTCGCGGTCGTAGGGTTCGCTCATGTCCGGGAAACGGGGCCCGAGCCGGTCGTCGTTGGGGCCGACGAGCGGATTGTCGCCCATCAGGTTGATGTGGTCGGTGATGACCGTCATGTCGCCGGGGCCGAGCTGGGGATTCATGCCGCCGACGGCGTTGGACATGACTAGGGTGTGGGCGCCGAGGGCGCGCATCACGCGCACGGGCAGCGTGATCCGCCGCATGCCGTAGCCCTCGTAGTAGTGCACGCGCCCCTGCATGGCGACCACCCGGCGTCCGCCGAGGGTGCCGAATACGAAGCGGCCGTCGTGGCTCTGCACGGTGGAGGATGCGAAGTGGGGGATGTCCCCGTAGGGCACGGCGCAGCAGGCGTCGATCTTCTCGGCGAGACCGCCCAGGCCGGTGCCCAGGACCAGGCCGACCTCGGGCACGAGGTCGCATGTCTCGCGCAGGAAGGCCACGGCCTCCTCGATCTGTGTCCAGGTATCGCTCACAGGTGAACCTCCGCGGGGGTGCGTTCGCCGGAAACGAGATAAGCTAACACGCGCCCCTGGCCCGATAAAGGGAAAAGCCGCGCGGGGTCGCTCACATGACTGCGCGGGCCAGCAGCGCGCTCAGCAGCCTGACCAGCAGCAGGGCCACGATCGGCGACAGGTCGATGCCGCGCAGCGGGATCAGGGGCCGCAACCGGTCGAGCAGGGGATCGACCAGCCGGCAGATCATCACGAGGTAGGTGTTCTGCGGGCGCGGATTGAGCCAGCTGATGACCACACGCGCGATGATCAACCAGCTGTACACCTGACAGACCGCAAGCAGCAGACGTGCCGCCACGCGACTCCCCTCCCGGTCAGGCCCGCTCGCGCGGGCCGAAGATGGCCGTGCCCACGCGGACCATGGTGGATCCCTCGGCGATGGCCGACTCGAAGTCGTCGGACATGCCCATGCTCAACTCCGGCAGGGGCCGGCCCGTCTCCGCGCGGACCGTCTCGGCCAGTCCGCGCAGCGCGGCGAAGGTGCCGCGCAGTTCCCGCTCGGGCGCTCCGTAGCGCGCCATGCACATCAAGCCCCGCAGGTCCAGGCCCGGCAACGCCGCCGCGTCGACGGCCGCCGCCACGGCCTCGGCCGGCGCCAGGCCGTGCTTCTGGGGCTCCTCGCTCGCGTTGACCTCCAGCAGGACGGGCTGCACCAGGCCGGCGGCGACGGCTTCGTCGGAGATCTTATCCGCCAGGCGCCCGGAATCCACGGCGTGCAGCAGCGCGAAGCTGCCGACGGCCTTGCGCACCTTGTTCCGCTGCAGGTTGCCGATGAAATGCCACTCGGCCCGGACGCCGTCGTCGTCCAGGAGTCCGGCGAGTTCCGGCTGGCGCGGCAGGGCGTCCTGGATGCGGTTCTCCCCGAACAGGCGCTGCCCCGCCCGGCAGGCCTCGACGACCAGGGGCAGGGGGATGCGCTTGGTGACGGCCACCAGGCGGACCTCGGCGGCGTCGCGGCCCGCGCGCGCGCAGGCGGTCGCGATCCGGTCCCGCAGCCCCGCCAGGTTCTCGGCGACATCGCTCATGTCGGCCCCCGTGCCCGGAGGTGCCCTAGCGCCAGCGCAGCAGCAGCGTCCGGGGATCCAGTTCCATGTTCAGTTCGGGGATCTCGGTCTTGTCGTGCTCCTTGAGCAGGCGCACGCGCACGTGATCGTCCTGGGGCTCCAGCTGGATGATGACCGAGATCAGGTCGTCGAAGCGGGCCACCTTCTCGGGCACGCCGCGTGCGTCGCAGTCCTGGCCCTCGCGGTGCAGGCGCGAGGAGGTCCAGAGCTCGGCGTCCCAGTCGCGCGCCAGCTCGCGGATGCCCTCGATCTCCCAGTCCTCGCTGTGCTCGAAACGCGGCGTCCCGTCCATGATCACCACGTCGGGCGAGAAATGGGCGGCGTCCTTGAGGAACTCGGCCGACTGGCGCAGCTTATCCAGCGAGAGGGTCTCGCGGTTGTAGACCAGGATGTGGCGGTTGCGCTCCAGGTCCAGGCGCAGTTCGAGCCGGTTGTCCAGGTGCTGCCGCTCGCAGATGAGCTGGAAGATCTCGAAATAGAAGGCGCGCAGATGCTCGACCGGCTCCTCGGTGGAGATGTGCAGGACCTTGCGGCCGCGCAGCAGCGCGTCGACGGCCATGCCCACCAGGAACGCCGTCTTGCCCACGCCGTGGCGCGAGAGCACGACGCCCAGGTTGCCGGCGCCCAGTCCGCCGTCGGTCGCCTTCTCGAAAATCCGCAGCGGGCTGCGGAGCTGTATGTCGTTCGTCGGCATCGCCACTCCTCGTGTTGTTACTTGCCGGCCGCTCGCTTCTCCAGGTACGTCGCGACGAGCTCCTCGGCCACTTCCGACGGAGCCGGCGAATACCGCGCGAACTCCATCGTGTACTCGGCCTTGCCCTGGGTGCTCGAGCGCAGGACCGTCGCGTAGCCGAACATCTCGGCCAGGGGCACGTGGGCGTCGATGCGCACGAAACCCTCGTCCTCGGTGGTGCCGATCACGATACCACGCCGCTTCATGACGGTGCTAAGGATTTCACCCTGGAACTCGGTGGGGCCCTCGACCGAGACCAGCATCAGCGGTTCCAGGCAGATCGGCGAGCCCTGCCGGTAGTACTCGCGGAAGCAACCGCGAGCCGCGGCCCGGAAGGCCTGATCCGACGAGTCCTGGGCGTGGAAGGCCCCGTCGTCGAGCACGACCCTCAGGCCCTGGACGGGATAGCCGGCGTAGGCGCCCTCGTCGAGCATGCTCAGGAAGCCCTTCTCCACCGCCGGGATGTACTCGGTGGGGATGTTGCCACCCACGACCCGGTTCTCGAAGTGGAACTCGCCGTCGTCGCTGGGCTCGAGGAAACCCTTGATCCGTCCGTACTGGCCCGAACCGCCGGTCTGCTTCTTGTGGGTGTAGTCGAAGGGCACGCGCGTGGTGATGCACTCGCGGTACGAGACCTTGGGCCGTCCGGCCTCCACCTCGGCGCTGTACTCGCGCCGGATGCGCTCCAGGTAGACCTCCAGGTGCAGCTCGCCCATGCCCATGATCAGGGTATCCCCGGTCTCCTCGTCCTTGCGGGTCCTGAACGTGGGGTCCTCCTTGGTGAAGCGGCCGAGCGCCTTGGCCAGGTTGGCCTGGGACTTGTTGTCCACCGGCACCACGGCCAGCGAGACCACGGGCTCCGGCACGTGCATGGACGTCATGGAGACCTGGTCGCCGCCGGAGAAGGTGTCGCCCGTGGCGCAGTCGACGCCGAAGAGGGCCACGATGTCGCCCGCGTGGGCCTTCTCGATGTCCTGCATCTGGTCGGCGTGCATCTGCACCAGCCGCCCGACCTTGACCCGCTTGCCCGTGCGCGTGTTGTGGATGGTGTCGCCCTTGGACAGGGTCCCCTGGTAGATGCGGATGTAGGTGAGCTGGCCGTAGGTGCCGTCCTCGAGCTTGAAGGCCAGGGTGAGCAGGGGCTCGTCGTCGGACACCGAGACGGTGAAGATCTCCTCCTCCCCGGCGGCGTCGACGCGATGGGCCTCGTTCTCGACCTCGGTCGGATCGGGCAGGTAGCGCACGGCGGCCTCGAGCAGGAGCTGGACGCCCTTGTTCTTGTAGGCGCTGCCCAGCAGTACGGGGGTGAGAGCGCGCGAGACCGTGCCGCGCCGCACCGCCTCGTGGATGATCTCCTCGCTCACTTCCCCCTCCAGCGCGGCCTCCATCAGCTCGTCGCTGAACATGCTCGCGGCGTCGATGAGTTCCTCGCGGCGGGCCTCGGCCTCCAGCATGCTGGCCTCGGGGATGTCTTCCCAGACGAGCGTTTCGCCCATCTCCCCCTCGAAGCGGCAGGCCTTCATGCGCACTAGGTCGATGATGCCGTCGTGGGCCTCCTCGAGGCCGAGCGGGATCTGCAGCAGCACGGCGTTGTGGTGCAGCTTCTCGCGCAGCTGGTCGGTCACGCGCATGGGATTGGCGCCCGAGCGGTCGCACTTGTTGACGAACGCCAGCCGGGGCACCTTGTAGCGCTTCATCTGCCGGTCGACGGTCATGGACTGGGACTGGACGCCGGCCACCGCGCAGAGCACCAGCACGGCGCCGTCGAGCACGCGCAGGGCCCGCTCGACCTCGATCGTGAAATCCACGTGGCCCGGGGTGTCGATCAGGTTCAGCGAATAGCCGTCCCATTCGCAGTAGGTGGCCGCCGAGGCGATGGTGATGCCGCGCTCGCGCTCGAGTTCCATGGAATCCATGGTGGCGCCCACGCCGTCCTTGCCGCGCACCTCGTGGACCGCGTGGATGCGGCCGGTGTAGTAGAGGATGCGCTCGGTCAGCGTGGTCTTGCCCGAGTCGATGTGGGCGCTGATCCCGAGGTTGCGGATCTTGGCGATATCTCTGGCCATGGCTCTCTCCGGGCGGCGATCCGCCCCGTGGCTGCTGTCCGGGCCGTCCGGGACCGACACGGTCCAGAACAAGGCACACGCCCACCTGCAGTGGGTGGGCGCCGCGCGGAATATACTTTGAAAATGGACATTTGCAAGCAGATTTGTCGCTTTTTAGCGAAGGGGTGGCTCAGACGACCCCCAGTTCCCGTCCCGCGGCGGCGAAGGCTTCGAGCGCCCGCTCGATCATCGCCGGCGTGTGGGCCGCCGAGACCTGCAGCCGGATGCGCGCCCGGCCGCGGGGCACCACGGGAAAGGCGAAACCCACCGCGTAGACCCCGCGCGTGAAGAGGTCCGCGCTCAGGCGCTGGGCCAGGCGGGCGTCGTGCTCGAAGCGCCCCAGATGCACCGGGATGATGGGGTGGTCCCCGTCGGCCACGTCGAAACCCAGGTCCCGCAGCCCCCCGCGCATGAGCGCCTGGTTCACGCGCAGGCAGCGCAGGGGCGCGTCGTCCTCGCGCAGGATCCGCAGCACCTCCAGCGCGGCGCCGCAGACCGAGGGCGGCAGGGTGTTGGAGAACAGGTAGGGCCGGCTCTTCTGGCGCAGCCAGTCGATGACCGGCGCCGGACCGGCGGTGCAGCCGCCCAGGGCGCCGCCGAGGGCCTTGCCCAGGGTGGTCGTCACCAGGTCCACGCGCGCGAGTTCCCCGCAGTGCTCGGGGGTGCCGCGGCCGGTCGCGCCCAGCACGCCGGTGCCGTGGCTGTCGTCCACCACCACCACGGCGTCGTGGCGCTCGGCCAGGTCGCAGAGGCCGGACAGGGGCGCCAGATCGCCGTCCATGGAGAAGACGCCGTCGGTGACCACCAGGCGGAACCGGGCGCCCGCGCTCTCGCGCAGGGCCGTCTCGAGCTGGTCGAGGTCGGCGTGGTCGTAGACCAGGCGGCGGGCCTTGCACATGCGCACGCCGTCGATGATCGAGGCGTGGTTGAGGCGGTCGGAGATCACCGCGCAGTCGGCGTCCAGCAGGGGCTCGAAGAGGCCGCCGTTGGCGTCGAAGCAGGCGGCGTAGAGGATGGCGTCCGCACAGCCCAGGAAGTCGGCCAGCTCGGCCTCGAGCCGCTTGTGCAGCTCGGTGGTGCCGCAGATGAAGCGCACCGAGGACATGCCGAAGCCCCAGGCGTCCAGGGCGTCGCGGGCCGCCGCCACCACGCGCGGGTCGGCGGCCAGGCCCAGGTAGTTGTTGGCGCAGAAGTTCAGCAGGACGCGGCCGCCGACGATCACCTCCGGTCCCTGGGGTCCGGCGAGGATGCGCTCCGACTTGTACAGGCCCTCGTCGCGCAGGGACGACAGGTCTCTCTCGAGCTGGCGGCTGAGTTCCTCGTGCATGGCTCTAGACGTAGTAGACCTTCATGTCGTCCAGCGACTTCAGGGGTACCTTGTCGGCCTGTCCGGCCTGCCCGAAGGCGATCATGCGGGCCTTGACCACCTCGGCCATGGCCACGCGCGCGGGCTTGAGGTAGTCGCGCGGATCGAACTTGCCGGGCGTCTCGCTGAAGACCTTGCGGATGGCGCCGGTGATGGCCAGCCGGTTGTCCGTGTCCACGTTGATCTTGCGCACGCCGTGCTGGATCCCCTTCTGGATCGCCTCGACGGGCACGCCGTAGGTCTCGGGCATCTCGCCGCCGTAGGCGTTGATGATGTCGATGAGCTCCTTGGGTACCGAACTGCTGCCGTGCATCACCAGGTGCGTGTTGGGCAGGCGTCCGTGGATCTCCTCGATGAGGTCCATCTTGAGCACGTCGCCCCCGGGCTTCTTGGTGAACTTGTAGGCCCCGTGGCTGGTGCCGATGGCCACCGCCAGCGCGTCGCAGCCCGTGTCGCCCACGAAACGCTCGGCCTCGTCGGGGTCGGTCAGGTGGGCCAGGGCCTCGTCGCCGGTCAGCCCGGCGCCGTGCCCGTCCTCGATGCCGCCCAGGCAGCCGATCTCCGCCTCCACGGTCACGCCCAGGGCGTGGGCCTTGTCCACGACCTTCTTGGTGGTCTCCACGTTGTACTCGTAGCTCGACGGGGTCTTGCCGTCCGCCTGCAGCGAGCCGTCCATCATCACCGAGGTGAAGCCCTGGTCGATGGCGCTGAAGCAGGTCTCGGGGCTGTTGCCGTGATCCTGGTGCATGGCGATGGGGATCTGCGGGTTCAGCTCCGCGGCCGCCAGCATCAGGTGGCGCAGGTAGTTGTCCTGCGAGTAGGAGCGGGCCCCGCGCGAGGCCTGCACGATGACCGGCGAGTTGGTCTCGACGGCGGCCATCATGATGGATTGGATCTGCTCCATGTTGTTGACGTTGAAGGCGCCGACGCCGTAGCCGTGCTCGGCGGCGTGGTCCAGCAGGACGCGCATGGGTACCAGCGGCATGTCATCTCTCCTCGGGAAGGTCTCGTTCGGGCGCCGCGACCACGCGGCGCCCGGGCAAGATAACCCGTGGCGGGCGATCCATCAACTCATCTGATCAGGGTCATCCGCGTGGCGGCGGCGCCGAGCTCTGACTCGGCCCGGGCGAAGTAGACGCCGGAGCCGACGGCCGCCCCTTCACCGTCGCGGCCGTCCCAGGCCACCTCGTGTGGGCCCGCCGCGTACGCCCGGTCGATCAGGGTGCGGACCCGCCGCCCCTTGACGTCCAGGATGGTGAGCCGCACATGCGCCTCGGACGCGAGATGGAAGCGGAGGGTGGTGCTGGGATTGAAGGGATTGGGGTAGTTGGGAGCCAGCGCGATGCCCGCGCGCGGCGGCGCGACCGCGGGCGCGGCCAAGAGGAGATCGCAGGGCAGCGGGGCCGTGATCAGCAGGTTGATCGACAGCACCATGGTGTCGTCGGCGAGGGCGATGCAGGGATTCGCGGAGATGTCCAGGTATCCGAAGCTCAGGGGTTGAATCGGATTCGACATGTCGTAGAGCATCACGCCCTGGCTGTCGAGGCCGACGAAAACCAGCCCGTCGGCGACCGTGATCCGGCGCGCCGGCCTTTCCGTCCCGAGCGTCACGATCAGTTCCGGCTGATCCGGTACGGTGACATCGTAGACGTTGACGCCCTCGTCGCCGGCCGCCAGATACAGGATCCCGTCCTCGAGGCGAACGTCCCTCGCCGTGCCGTAGATGCCGATCAACGCCTCGATCCTCGGATCGCCGGGGGCCGTGACGTCGATCAGGACGACGCTGCCGAGACCGTCCGCGATGGCGGCGAGACCATCCTCCACATCGATGGCCGTGGCGTGGATCGGGGTGTCGGCCCAGCCGAGTATGCGCGTGTCGTGCGGATCCGAGATGTCGATCGTCGTCAAACCCACCTCGCCGCAGGCCGCATAGACGACGTCACCCACTACCGTGACGTGCTCGGGAGTCCCGAGACAAGGGGCCGATGCGACGTGGACCGGCGCCGCCTGCGAGGTGATGTCCACGATCGAGATCCCGCCGGAATAATCGGCGGACACGAGCATGTCCCCCGCGATATCCAGGCGGAGCGCCTGGACCTGGGGCAGGACCGCCGTCTGGATCGGGTTCGCGGGATCGTTCACGTCGAACGCCCGCAACCCCTGCGAATTGGCCAGGTAGGCCCGAGTGCCCGACGCCACCACGTCCCGGCTGCCCTCCGTGCCGGCATGAACCGAAAAAGGCGCCTCCTCCTCGTTCACCGGATCGAAGGCCAGCAGGACCTGATCCGCGATCGACATCAGGATCAACGACCCGGTCGAACCCACGGCTCGTATCGACGTGGCGAAATATCGATCGAACAAGCTGCCGACGAGCATCCGGTAGACCGACAGGTGGTTGCCGTCGATGGTCACGACATCCGATCCGAGAGCCATGTACTCGTCGGCGAAGGATTCGAGACTCGGGGTGGAGCTGGCGACTTCGACGGGATGTTCGGGATCGGCCATATCCACGGTATAGCTTCGATAGTAGTTGTCCCCCCAGTGCGGATCCCGCCAGGTCGCCCAGCAGATGGCATATCCCGGCGTCGCGACCACTCGCTTGATCCAATAGGGATCGGGGCGCCAGGTCGACAGGATCTGGAGATCGTGGGGATCCCGCGCATCCACGATCGTGAGCGTGTTCCGCGCCACGTACACGTATCCTGCCAGGACATCCAGATCGAACACGTCGTTCAGCGGGAGCCAGTGGGCCGTCGGCGCACCCGGGTCGGTGGCGTCGTAGACGAGGATCCCGTCATCGTCCAGTGGAACGGCAGCCAGCAGACCGTCCGCTTCGATCCTGCCCAGAGGCCCACCGTAGACGAAGGGGGGCAGCGGATCCGGAGCGGTCGGGTCGCTCACGTCCACGGGGCAAACGCCGAATCCCTGCGTGGTCACGAAGACGACGTCGCCGGCCAGGGCCAGTCCCGTGGGCTGCACATTCAGCTCGACCCCGCCTATCTCGAGCGGAGACGAGGGATTCTCCATGTCGAAGACCCCGAGACGGCCCGCGTTATCGACCAGATAGACCTTGGACGAATTCTCGGAAACTCCCACTGCGTTCGCTTCCAGAACCAGCGCCGCCGACCAGTGGAAGTAGTCAGGGTAGTCGGTGCAATCCTGTGCGTGGGTATCGATGGCGGTCGTGAGGGGGACTGTGAAGACGACGGAGATCAAGGCGCAGAGCCGAACGGATCGTGTCATGCCGTGCCCTCCCGTGCCGAGTTTTCAGATGCGTGAGGTGATGTATCTCATCGTCGAAAGCGGAATCGTCGTCTGATCTGAATAACGCGAATCGCCGGACGGCCGGCAAGCCCCCGCGGGGGACAGGAAAGCCATATGGAGTGGTGGAGGCGGCGGGAATCGAACCCGCGTCCGAAGCCGGTACCCTACCGACGTCTACATGCATAGTCGCTGATCAATCTCGCCCCGCGCCTAGCTCAGCGACGGGCTGAGCGAGAGGCCAGTCTCTATAATAATCTCGTCCTTCACCAAGAGACCAGGCTCCGGACCAGACACCAGATGACGGCGCTCCTGCGGGGACCCTGGTGCCCCGTTCCCCGAGGAACGCGCTACCTCTTATTTAGGCAGCGAGAGCGTATTGCTCGTTGTCATTTGTTTGTTTTTCCAGCGTTTTACGAGATGACTGGAATCTCGGCATGCAGTCAATAGTCCCCCGACCCCGTCGAAGCCATGTCGCCCCCATCGGAATCGCCGAACGCATACAAACTACACGAGATCCGGAAAACTGTCAAAAGCGGATCCCGCGGGGGGAATCGGGAAACCCGGGGTCTGGATCACTTGCCGATCGGGCCCATGTTGCTCAAGGCGATATACAAGGCAGTAGCTATGACCGTCGCAGTTACGATCACGGTCGTGAGCACGGTATACCCGAAATGGAAGGTCCTCTTGTCGAGACTGACGATATCCTGACGGCTGAGTCTCGCCATCTCGACGGCATTGTAGGGATCGATGTCCATGTAAAGGGTCGTGGCGTCGACACGGATAAACTCGCCATAGTACGTCTCGCCGCTAGCCATCATGACCTTGATCCAGTCGCCGTGCGCGAGTTCGGTCTCGACGTGTGGGAGCGTGCCCGTCCTCGTCCAGGGCTCCACCACGTAATGCCCGGTGGTACACCCTCCGAGGCAGGCCAGCACAAGCATCAGCCATGCGTATCCACGTTTCCGCATCCCGACACCTCCAGATCCGCTCCAAGTGAACGTGTGTCATTCCATGCTGAAATCCAAGGTGGCCAGGCCATGGACCAGAAGGGCCAGGCAGAGGCCGGTGGCCAGCAGGAGACTCCTGGTCGCGCTGAAGGAGACCTTCTCCAGGCTGCGGATGTCCTCGAGAGGAACCGTGACGAGTTGCCCAGGAGTGTAGAGGGGATCGATGTCCAGCGTGAGGGCGGACTCGCCGACCGATTCGAACACTCCCGCGTACGTCTCGCCGCTGACGACCGTCACCTCGATGGAGTCACCGGATTCCAGTTCTGAACCGAGCCCCTCGTTGGATGTCCGTACCGCGTAGGGCGAAACGATATAGCGACTGGTCGAGCATCCACCGATAAAAGCCAACGAGAGCATGAGCCATACGCCACTCCGCTTCCGCATGTCCCCTCCCCTATTCACTCCGATATCCTTCGACGATGCACCCTTCAACCCCCCCCCCCCCCCCCACCGAACCCCCCCCCCCCCCCCCCCCCGGGGCCGGGGGGAAAATAAATAACCCACAAACCAACAGCGACG
>CAZTWK010000063.1:0-18703 GCA_964617805.1 uncultured Fibrobacteraceae bacterium
CACCACCACGGCCACGGCCTGGTTGGTGGCGGTGGTGTCGTGCTCCACTTCCTCGTAGAGCATGGAATCGAGCTTGGCGGCCCTCAGCATGCGGTCGAACAGCTGGTTCATGGCGTCCCTCCCCGGTTTGTGGTCGATTTCGCCGCGGATTGTGGCAGCAGAATGCGCGGCGGTCAAGCTTCCCGGCGGTTCCGGCTGGAAGCGGACCGGCCAATTTGCTATCGTTGCGGTCCGCGATCCACACGACACGGAGAGGAACGATGAGCCAGACCACGCCGAGCGATTTCCAGGCGCAGATCCGCGCCGGCATACCCGAAGAACCGCCCGCGGCGCCCCCGGTCGACCCGGCGGTCCCGCGCGCGCCCCGGCGGCCCATGCTGCTCTCGCCGGACGAGAAGGCGCTGGCCCTGCGCAACGCCCTGCGCTACGTCCCCGCGCGGCTGCACGCCGAGCTGGCGCCCGAGTTCGCCCGCGAGCTGGCCGAGACCGGGCGCGTCTACATGCACCGCTACCGCCCGCACTACGCCATGCACGCGCGGCCCATCGGCGACTATCCCGCCCGCTGCACCCAGGCCGCGGCGATCATGGTGATGATCCAGAACAACCTGGACCCGGCCGTCGCCCAGCACCCCTACGAGCTGATCACCTACGGCGGCAACGGCACCGTCTTCCAGAACTGGGCCCAGTATCTGCTGACCATGCGCTACCTGTCCGAGATGACCGAGACGCAGACCCTCGTCATGTACTCGGGCCACCCCCTGGGGCTCTTCCCCTCGCACCCGGATGCTCCCAGGGTGGTGGTGACCAACGGCATGGTCGTCCCCAACTACAGCTCGGGCGACGACTACACGCGCATGGCCGCCCTGGGCGTGACCAGCTACGGGCAGATGACCGCGGGCAGCTACATGTACATCGGTCCCCAGGGCATCGTGCACGGCACCACGATCACCATCCTCGGCGCGGGCCGGACCTACCTGGGCGGCGACACTTCCGGAAATGGCGAAGCCCACCCCCTGGCCGGCAAGCTCTACGTGACCAGCGGTCTGGGCGGCATGAGCGGCGCCCAGGGCAAGGCCTCGGTCATCGCGGGCTGCATCGGCGTGATCGCGGAGATCAACCCCGACGCCACCCGCAAGCGTCACGAGCAGGGCTGGGTGGACGAGGTCCACGAGGACCTCGACGGATTGCTGGACCGCATTCGCGCGGCCAAGGCCGACAAGGAGGCCGTGGCGCTGGCCTACCAGGGCAACGTGGTGGACCTGTGGGAGAAGCTGGCCGACAGCGACGTCGAGGTGGAGCTGGGCAGCGACCAGACCAGCCTGCACATCCCCTACACCGGCGGCTACTACCCCGTGGACATGAGCTACGAGGAGAGCAACGCCATGATGGCCGCCGATCCCGCGGCCTTCAAGGCGCGGGTGCGCGCCACGCTGCTGCGCCACATCGCGGCCGTCGACCGCTGCGTGGCCAAGGGCACCCACTTCTGGGACTACGGCAACGCCTTCCTGCTCGAGTGCAGCCGCGCCGGCGCCGACATCGCCACCCCCGACGGGCGCTTCGTCTATCCGAGCTACGTCGAGAACATCATGGGCCCGCTGTGCTTCGACTTCGGCTTCGGGCCCTTCCGCTGGGTCTGCACCAGCGGCGATCCGGCCGACCTGGCCGTCACAGACCGCATCGCCGGCGACGTCATCGAGACGCTGGCCGCCGACGCCCCCGGCGAGACGCGCGAGCAGTACCTGGACAACCTGCGCTGGATCCGCGCCGCCGGCGAGAACAGGATGATCGTGGGCAGCCAGGCGCGGATCCTGTACAGCGACGAACAGGGCAGGCGCCGCATCGCCCAGGCCTTCAACGAGGCCATCGCCGCGGGCGAGATCTCCGCGCCGGTGGTGCTGGGCCGCGACCACCACGACGTCTCGGGCACCGACTCCCCCTTCCGCGAGACGGCCAACATCTACGACGGGTCGATGTTCTGCGCCGACATGGCCGTGCAGAACGTGATCGGCGACGGTTTCCGCGGCGCCACCTGGATCAGCCTGCACAACGGCGGCGGCGTGGGCTGGGGCGAGGTGATCAACGGCGGCTTCGGCATGGTGCTCGACGGCAGCGACGACGCCACCCGCCGCCTCAACATGATGCTGGCCTGGGACGTGAACAACGGCATCGCCCGGCGGGCCTGGGCCCGCAATCCCGGCGCGGAATTCGCGGTGCAGCGGGCCATGGCGGACGAGCCCGGCCTGCGGGTCACCCTGCCCGCACACGCAGACGACAAGCTGGTCGGCGACGCCATCGACGAGGCCTTCAGCGACTAGGAGAGACATGCAGCCCGAAGCCGAGAAGATCACGCGCGCCGCCTCCCCCGCCCTGGACGAGATCCTGGGCCGCGCCTTCCCCGTGCTGGACGACGGCTTCGTGCGCGTCGTCGACTACCTGGGCAACGACCGGTCCGTGGTGCAGGCCGCGCGCGTGTCCTACGGCGCGGGCACCAGGAAGGTGAGCGAGGACCGCGGCCTGATCCGCTACCTGCTGCGCCACCGCCACACGACGCCCTTCGAGATGTGCGAGCTCAAGCTGCACGTGCGGGTGCCCATGGACGCCTGGCGCCAGTGGATCCGGCACCGCACGGCCTGTCTGGCTGAAGGTACAGAGATCTACTTCGACCTCCCGGGAGGGATCGATCGCAGAGGGAACCAACTCTACAAGATCAAGATCGAAGACCTATGGAAGAGATTCCAGCCGACACGCAATACACATAGACCGGACAAACAAAGGGATTCCTATTACCGTCGCGATCGTGTCAAGCATATGCGCCTGAGGCAGGCCAATGAAGATACATTGGTCATTCAGCACACCAGAATCATCGATGTGTTCAAGAACGGGAAGAAGCCCACATATAGATTCGAGCTTGAGGATGGCAAGTCTATCGAGACTACTGCAGATCATAGATTCTTGTTTTCAGATGGCTGGAGTACACCAGGGAAGAAGCTCGGTTTGACAAGCAACAGCGGTCTGGCTGTCTGGGATCAGGGCGATTTCTACCTCCACGTTAATGGGCAAGAGGTCGAATCTCCCCCCCTGCACCAAGACAAGAGATGGCTCAATGATCAGTACAACATCAAGAACATGAGGATGGCCGACATTGCTGAAGCATGCGGTGTAAGTTATCACACCATTCGCAAGTGGCCGAGAACACATGGCATCCAGAAGGATAAAGGCGGTCGCTCAAAACCAGCATGGAACAAAGGTAAAACCTATAAGCTCGGCCACAGGACTCCATCACCGAGTACGCTCCGTAAAGTCCGCAAGGCCAGGTCAGGTCAAGCCTCGAATTTCTGGAAGGGAGGTGTATCCACGGAGCGTGAGTCAATCGGACGGTGGACGACCCAAGCAGCTCCTAGGATACACAAACGCAATCAGTGGACATGTCAACTGTGTCATAAGAAAGAAACGGACCTGCACTGCCATCACATTGTTCCGGTCTGGGCAGATCTCGAACGCGCTCGAGACGAAAGTAACCTGACGACACTGTGTGGCAGTTGTCACCGGAAGATATCCGGCAATGAGCTTGAATATGTCGAAACTCTCGGCGGGCCTCCCGTGAAGTCAGACTGGACGAAGAAGCCACGAAAAGCCTGGAACAAGCTGACGAGAACTCGTCCGGTTCGTATCCGGAACATCACTTACGTCGGTGAGAAAGAGACATACGATCTGGAGGTCAAAGGACCACACCACAATTTCATTGCCAACGGTATTGTCACACATAATTCAGTGAACGAATACTCCACCCGCTACTCGGTGGCCATCGACGCGGCGCAGCGCACCGCCCCGGACCAGTGGCGGACCCAGGCCCAGCAGAACAAGCAGGGCAGCGGCGCGCCTCTCGACGCGGAGGCCGGCGCCGCGCTGAGCGCCCGCGAGCGCGAGCTGCAGGACGGCGCACGCGCCGTCTACCAGGAACGCATCGACCGGGGCGTGGCCCGCGAGCAGGCCCGCAAGGACCTCCCCCTGTGCACCTACACCGAGGCCTACTGGAAGATGGACCTGCACAACCTGCTCCACTTCCTGTCGCTGCGCATGGACGGACACGCCCAGCAGGAGATCCGCGACTACGCCACGGTGATCGGCGAGCAGATCGTCGCCCGCTGGGTGCCGCTGACCTGGGAGGCCTTCCTGGACTACCGCTTCCACGCCACGGGGCTCTCGCGGATCGAGTCGGAGATCCTGGCGGCGGCGGGCGCCGGCGACACGGCGCGCGCCGTGGAGATCGCCCGCGACGCCGGATGGCTCGAGCCGGGCAAGAAGGGCCTGAAGGGCAACCGGGAACGGCGGGAGTTCGAGGCGAAGCTGGCGACCTGGGGGATCGACGTGCCCTGGCGGCAGGATTGAGCGGGTGAATCGGGAATCCCTGGAGCAACGCCTCGAGCGAGTCCTGAGCGAGGACGTCGCGATCTCGCCCTACGACCCCGCCTGGCCCCGTCGGTTCCTGGAGGAGAAGGAACACCTCCTCGCCTGCCTGCCCGCCGACCTGATCCGCCGCGTCGAGCACATCGGCAGCACGGCGGTGCCGGGACTCGCCGCGAAACCCATCGTGGACATGCTCGTCGAGGTGAGCGACCTGCAGGCGACCCGGGAACGGATCGCGCCGCTGCTGGAATCCCAGGGCTACGACTACTTCTGGCGCCCGACCCACGGGGACGACGTCCCGCCCTTCTACGCCTGGTTCATCAAGCGGGACCCGCGGACCGGCGCGCGCACCCACCACATCCACATGGTCGAGGCCGACTTCGCCGGGCACTGGGAACGCCTGCTGTTCGTGGACTACCTGATCGCGCATCCGCAGACGGCCCGCGACTACGAGGCCCTGAAGCTCCGCCTGGCCACCGAGCACGCGCGGGACCGGGTCGCCTACACCGAGGGCAAGTCCGAGTTCATCGGGCGGGTGATGGTCGAGGCGCGGCGATATTTCGAGGATCGCGACTAGTACGGGCGGCGCCGATTCCCCCCACTGCTTGTCCAACGCCTACGCGTTGCTGTATGATGCCTTCCCTGCAACCGTGAGGGAGAGTCCGATGCCACATCGCAACCGTCTGTTCGCTGCGGGTACCTGTGCGGTTTGTCTGCTGCTGGTCGCCGCCGGACTCGCCCCCGCCGCCATCCTCGACGTCCACCCCGACGGGTCCGGCCCCTACCCGAACCTCCGGCAGGCCTTGCTGGCCGCGCAGCCCGGCGACACGATCAGCCTCGCCGAGGGCGTCTTCACCGGCCCGGACAACCGCAACCTCACGCTCGCCGGCGACGTGACCCTCCGCGGCGCGAGCGGCGACCCGGCCGACTGCATCCTCGACATCCAGCAGCAGGGGCGGGCGTTGACGATCATCGCCGCACCGGGCACGGCGGTCCTCGTCGAGGGCCTCACGCTGCGGGGCGGCGACTGCCGGGCCCTGCCCGCACCCCAAGCGCCCGGCTACGGCGGCGCGGTCTACGTGGAGGGCCTGGCGCCCGGCGGTTCGCTCCGTTTCGAGCGCTGCGTCCTGGAACAGAACCGGGCCGAGGCCGGCGGGGCGGTCTTCGTCTACCAGGGGGCCGCCTCGTTCCAGGACTGCACGATCCGCGACAACCTGGCTACCGACGGCGCGGGCGTCTACTGCGGATACTGCAACGGCTTCGGCGACGTGGATTTCACAGGCTGCGTGTTCAGCGGCAACGACTACCCCGAAGCGTCCGTCGGCGGCTACGGCTCGGGCGTCTACTACAGCCACGCGGGGGGCACGGTCGCGAGCTGCACCCTGGCGGGCAACAGCGCCTGGTTCGGCGGCGGGATCCTGGTCTCGACCGAAGCCGAGGTCGCGGTGCACCGCACGATCATCGCCTTCGGTCCCGAGGGCCAGGGCCTGGCCGTGTTCAACGGCAGCGTCCAGGTCACGTACAGCGACATCTTCGGCAACGCGGGCGGCGACTGGGTCGGCGCGATCGCGGGTCTGCCGGGGATCGACTGCAATCTCGAGGCCGACCCGCTGTTCTGCGCGGCCGGCGACGGGGACTTCACCCTGCGGGACGATTCCCCCTGCCTGCCCGGCAACAGCGCCGGCTGCGGCCTGATCGGCGCGCGGCCGGCCGGGTGCCCGGCGACGAGCGCGGCCGGTGGCGTGCGGGCGACCCATCTCGCGCCGAACTACCCCAACCCCTTCAACCCGGCCACGAACATCGCGTATCACCTGGCCGATCCCGGTCCCGTGCGGCTGCGGATCTACGATACGGCGGGACGTTGCGTGAGAACGCTCGCGGCGGGCGAGGCGTCCGCCGGCCGGCACCAGGCGGTCTGGCGCGGCGTGGACGATCAGGGTCGGCCCCTGGCGACGGGGGTCTATCTGCTGCGGTTCGAGGCCGCGGGCATCCGGCAGGTCCGCCGCCTGGTCCTGGTCAGGTGACGGGCGGGGACGACGATCCGGAACTGAAGAAATGGTGGAACTGGAAGGAGCGGAAGATCTGAGGCAGGGCCGTGCGACACCATACTATTGCTGAATACCAACCATATCCCGCACGGCATCCCCACTATCGAAGTCAGACGAAAGGAAATCCCATGCAGAACACCGGCAATCCCGTCAGTACGCTCGTGATGGCCTACATCTCGCTGCGCCGAGCCATCGGCATCCTCGGCGTGCTTCTCCCCCTCATCCTGTCTCTCGGCGCCGTGGCGCTCTTCAAGACGGGCCTGCAGCATTCCATCAGCAGTTACTATTACACGGGCATGCGCGACGTCTTCGTCGGGACGCTCTGTGCGATCGGCGTCTTCCTGCTCTCGTACAAGGGCTACGAGCGCAAGGACGATTGGGCCGGCAACGTCGCCTGCCTCTTCGCGGTCTGCGTGGCCCTGCTGCCCACGACGCCGGCCGGCATGACGACGGCCCTGGAGAAGACGATCGGGACGCTGCACCTGGTGTTCGCGGCCCTGTTCTTCCTGGTTCTCGCCTATTTCTCACTGCACCTGTTCACGAAGACGGACGAGACGAAGACGCCGACGTCGAGAAAGCGGTGGCGCAATCGAGTCTACAGGGTTTGCGGCTACACGATCCTGGCCGCGATCGCACTGATGGTGCTGCTGGCGATCCAGAATCCGCAGCTCAAGGCTGATCTGCAGGGCTACAATCCCATCTACTGGCTGGAGTCGATCGCCATCGTGGCCTTCGGCGTGTCCTGGCTGACGAAAGGCGAGGCGATCCTGGGCGACAAGGCCTAGGATCATACGACGATCGGATCGACGGGGCCCCGGCGAACCGGGGCCCCGTCTCCTTCCGGGATGATCAGCGCCTCACTTCACCAGCGCCATCTTGTTGACGATCGACTTGCCGGCGGTCCTGGTCTCGTAGAAGTAGACGCCGGAAGCCACGGACTGCCCGCGCTCGTCGCTGCCGTCCCACTCGACGACCCGCGGACCGGCGTCCACGACCTCGTCGACGAGGGTGCGCACCAGCTCGCCGCGCACGTTGTAGATCTTCAGCGACGCATGCCCGCGGACGGGCGCGCTGAACTCGATCTTCGTGATCGGGTTGAAGGGATTCGGCCAGTTCCTGGCATAGAACGGCTGCGGGACGCCGACGCCGACGACCGGCCCCCAGGTCTCGCAGATGGCCGGATCGCCGGAGAAGTACTGGAAGATCTTGCACAGCACGTCGACGCGGACCGCGAAGGGAGCGGCGACCTTGCTGTACGGCGTGTACCAGGAGTTCAGGTCGACGGGACAGACCACGACCTTGGCGTCGGTCGGCAGCTCGTTGGCGACCATCGCGGCGAGGCCGGTATAGGCGCCGGCGCTACCGTCGGGGCCCAGGAACTCGGCCACCCGGTAGGCGGTCGGCCCGGCCTCGTCGATGCCGTCGAACTGCTTGAAGTTCGGGCAGGATCCGTAGGCGACGAACTCGTACGCAACGTCCAGACCCGAGCCGTTGGCCACGGGGGCGATCGTCGGAGCGGATTGGTTGTCGATGGTGAAACGAATGTCGTCGGTGACGTAGTTGACACCGAAGAAGTTGTTCACCATCGAGACGCCGCTGCCGTCGGGCTCGGCAAATATGCTGCTGATGAAGCTGTCGCCGGTGGCGAACAGGTTGCCGCCGCTCAGCATGTAGGACTTCACCAGGCCGATATCGTTGGAGCCGTCGCCGTCGAAGGGGTTCTCCACGCCCGGAACCTTGGTGCCGGTCATCGTCACGCCGTCCAGGTCGCCCGCCGTGTACAGCAGGTGATCGTAGTGCGTCAAGGTGCCCGAGACGCACGTGGCGCCCAGGCCGTTGCCGGTGCCCGAGGAGGGGCCGTTGGTGTAGTAGAGGTCGTAGTCCCGTCCGCGCTGCTGGCCGAGGGCCATGAGCGCACCCTCCCACTCGTTCTCGCCGCCGCGGTCGCCGAAGTCGTTCCAGAGCAGGATGTCCGGGATGTCGCCGACGGTCGTGGACAGCACGGTGGGCAGACAGTGGACCGTGAAGTCGCTCGGCCACTGCCAGGGGACGAAGCCGGGCTCGCCCTCGAACACGCCGAAGCCGGAGAGGTCGGCGGGCAGGGTCGAGAAGACGGGCGCCTCGGCGCCGATGGTGTCGGAGGCCGAGAAGTAGTAGTGCAGGACGTCGCCCGGGTACAGGAAGTCGTAGTCCGGGAGACGGAAGGACCAGCGACCGCCCGCGTACTGCGTATCGTTGATCCAGATGGTGTCGCCCTCGACGTAGCCCGTGTAGGGCACGCCGCTGGAACGCCAGGTCGGATCGGTGTCGAAGACCGGGTTGGTCTCGACCTCGTAGTACATGCGCGGGCGCGCGTCCAGGCCGGCGCCGGCGCGGACGGCGTCGATGTTCACCACGATGGAGTCGCCGTGCTGGATACCGGCGCCGGTGCCCCTGACGATGTCCTCGCCCATGTTGAACGGCACGTCCATGGCGCCCAGGTTGCCCCAGTCCATGACGGCCTTCAGACCATCGCCGTCGTGGGGGAAGTTGTCCTGGGCCAGCTCGAACTCGCGGTAGGCGAAGGCGGGGCCCTCGTAGTCGTAGGCGTGCCAGGACACGTTGTCGTAGTACGGGCTCGGCGACGAGGAGCCGAAGATGTAGGCGGTCCACGGCGTGCTGACGCCCAGGGAGACCTGCGCGTGGGTCGCGCCCGGCGTCATGAGATCCGTGACGTCCTCGTGATGGCGGGCGTAGTCGGGTCCGCCGTAGAAGAAGAAGGCACGGTTGCGCCACGGCGTCCACATGGCGCCGTCGGTGCTCGAGCGCACGCTCCAGAAGTAGAACTGCCCGGCCATGCTGGTCAGATCCATGTGACGGTACACGGCGAAACGGAGCTCGTGTCCCGCGGTGGCGGGGTCGATCTCGATGGGAGGCGACCAGACCGCGTTGTCGAGACGGTAGTCGATCGTGCCCGCGTAGCCGTAGGTGTAGTTGGTCACGTAGCCGCCCGGGCCGTAGTTCCAGACGATGCTGGCCGACGGGCCGATGCCCGGGTTCTGACCGTAGTCGATGAAGGCGACCTGCGGCGTGGTGTTGTCCACGCAGGGATCGACGCCGGCCAGGGCATCCCAGACGTCGGCGAAGTCGCCGACGTAGGGCACCTGGACGGCCTCCCAGTCCACCTGGGACCCCTCCTCGAAGGTGTTGACCGTGCCCTGCAGCACGCCGTCGAAGTAGACCGCGATGTCGTCGATCTGCGTGTGGCCGTTGCCGTGGAACTCGTTGAGCGGGCAGTCGAAGTCGGACACGTTGAGGTCGGACTGGGCCAGCCAGCGCAGGTGGACCTGGTCGCCGTAGACGTACTCGCCGCTGAGCAGGTTGACCGAGACGCTCTTGAACACGTTCTCGTGCAGGCCGGTCATGCCCTGACTGGCTGTGGCGTCGAGCGTGATCCTCTGCATGGAGCCCGTGCCGGTTTCGTACTGCAGATACAGGTAGTCCCAGTCCACCTCGGTGTCGACGTTGACGTAGGCCTCGACGGTGACCTCCAGGCCGGACTCGGGATCGTCGACCGTACCCCACCAGTCGAGGAACTCGTTGTACTCGTTGCCGTACCCCTCGAGACTGCCGCCGCAGTCGTATGCGAAGGTCTCACCGGCCCAGAAGGCCCTGTTCCCCGCGCCGTGGCCGTTCAGGTTCTCGGCGTTGAAGGTGCCGATGTGCCACTTCGGTACCTGGTAGGTCAGGTCGACGGCCGTCCAGCCCTGCCAGTCCCCCTGGCCCGGTTGCGCGAGATCCGAGAAATCCCAGAACGCGACCACGGTGGTGTCGGCCTTGGCGTGGGTCGTGGTGGGCGTGAGAACCTCCGACCTGTGCAACATTGGTTCGGCATCGTAGTCGATGGGGCCGGCGTGAGCGCAGGCGACCAGGCAGACGAATACCACGAGAAATGCGGATGACTTGGACATGTCATCTCCCTTCAGAGGAGTCGCAATGTGGGTGAGCTGCTTGGTCGGATGTTCAACTTATGGAATTCGGCAGGCCGAAATCAATACCTGCGGCCCGATTTCTTTCCGCGGCATGCGTTTAGTCGTCTGACGCCGCCCCCTCCCCGAACCTCTCCCCGATCCATCCCGACACCGCCTCGAGCGCCACCGGATCGATGGTCTCCTCGATGGCGTAGTACTCCATGGGGCTGCCGGTCTCGGCGCGCTGGAACATGTGGTTGAGGCCCGGCAGCTCCTCGATGGCGAAGCGGTCGTTGCCGCCCTCGGCCAGGGCCATGAAGATGGCCGTGAGGTTCTGCTCGGGGTCCACCTGCAGGTCCTTGCCGCCGCAGAGGGCGAGCACGGGCACGTCGACCTCGCGCAGCGCCGGGCGGGGATCGTAGTCCAGGAAGAAGCGGAACCAGGGCAGGCGGGACTGCTGCAGGTGCTGGTCGACGATCTCGTCGACGGACCGGTCCGGGACCTCGGCGCCGAACTGGGCGCGGACGACCTCGCGTATCTTGGCGCGCACCTCGTGATCGCCGGCACCGACGCTCAGCAGGTGGAAGAAGTCGCGCTGGGCCGCCAGGGCCTCGGCGACCTGGTCGGCGGGCAGGCCCTCGGCCAGGCTGATCAGCTCCACCTGGCGCAGGATGACCTCGTCGCCCGGCACGCCGGTGCCGGCCAGCAGGACGATGAAGGCCACGTCGTCGCTGCGGGTGGCCACCATGGGCGCGATGATGCCCCCCTCGCTGTGGCCGATCAGTCCGATGCGCCGCCGGTCGATCTCGATACGCCCCGTCAGGAACTCCACGCCGGCCAGCACGTCGTCGGCGAAGTCCTCGGTGGTGGCGGTGCGGCGGTCGCCGGTGGAGTCGCCCACGCCCCGGTCGTCCACGCGCAGGACCGCGAGGCCGGTGCGCGCGAGGTGGTCGGCGAGCACCAGGAAGGGGCGGTGGCCGTAGACGGTCTCGTCGCGGTCCTGGCCGCCGCTGCCCGAGATGAGCAGCACCGCCGAGAAGGGGCCCCCGCCGTGGGGCACGGTCAGGGTGCCGGCGAGGCGGACCGGGCCGTTGTCGTACGCCACCTCGATCTCGTCGTAGGGGAAGGGCGGACGGGGCTGCTGGGTGCGTCCCGGTTCCGCGACCTCTTCGCGGCCCAGCCGGAAGGGCGCCTCGAACATGCCCTGGGTGAAGGTGCCCGCCATCTCGAGGCCTTCGAGCCGGCCGTTGAAGACCGGATCCCCGGGAATGTCGGCGATGGCGAAGGAGATCGCCTCGCCGTCGATGGCGAAGTTCCCCAGCGGCAGTCCCTCGGCGGCCTGGGCAGGGATGTCGATGGTGCCGACCCAGTATCCGTCCCGGTGATTCAGGTCGATCCGCACCAGCAGCGGCGTGCCGGGCAGCTCGATGTTGCCCTCCCAGTGTCCCTCGACGGCGGGATTCGGCGCACTGACCAGCGAGACGTCGGCCGCCCGCTCGTCCGGCGTGGGCACGTGGGGCAGCTGGAAGAAGCCCGTGACCTGGTCCGCGGCGTCGAGCACGATCAGCAGGTCGATGGTCTCGCGTTCGAAGGCGGCGGGCACGCGGAAGCGCCGGTGCTCCTGCACCACGTCCTGCTGCCAGGCTTCGCCGAGTTCCTGCAGGGGGCCGTGCCGGGTCAGCATGTCCTCGCGGATCCGGTCGGCGGCGTCGGCGGGCATCGCGGCCCGCATGTCGGCCGAGAGCATGTCCTGGTAGGCGGCATCGTCGCCGGCGAAGAAGAGCACGGCGAAGTGGCGGGCGGGATCCGGATCCTGAGCCGTGGCGGGCGCGGCGATCAGGGCGAGCAGTAGCAGGCAAGATATCCAGCGGGTCATGGTCCTCGTCTCCAGTCTAACGTGCGGATCAGTGCTCGTAGAGCGCCTTCACCCCGCCCCAGCTCATGGACTCGGTGGGCATCTCCCCCAGCCAGGGATCGAAATCGATGGTCACGTATATGTTCGGATCATCCGTGCTGTCGTAGATCGTGGCCGCGATGTCAATGGCATCGGTGTACCCCCACCAGTTGTGCTCGGCATCTATGAATGTCTCGGGGGGTTGGGAGGGATATGCTCGTAGATTCCTATACGTGTTGCCATAGATGTAGTTGTTGTTGATAGCAGGCTGGCATGGGTATTCGGAGAGTCGGATGCCGTCGGCACAGCCTGTAATCCGGCAATGCTCGATGGTCGGTGAGGAGTTATAGCACCAGATCCCGGTGACGCAATTGCTTATCCTACAATACGAAACCGTCGCCGGCGCCAAGTGTATCCATAATCCGATTTCGGCGTATTCGAAGGTGCAGTACATGAAGGTCGAATTGGGGGACGCGTACGCTGTCACATGAGCCCAGTCGCCAGGAGCCGGCTCGGGAGCGTTGGATGTGAAGATCACGCGATTGCCGGGCGTGCCGATCGCCACGATGGAGCCGGTCTGCTCCGCCCACACACCCCGGTGAGTATTATGAAAGGCCACGGTGACGCCGGCCTCGATGGTCAGTGTGGCGTTGTCGAGTACATAGATGGTTTCATACACGATATATGGGCTGCCCGCCAGTTCCCAGGTCGTGTCCGTGTAGATATCGCCGGCGACCCAGGTCTGGGCCCCGGCTGTGCCGGCCAGCAGCGTCGCGGCGAGCGACAGGATCAGCGTGGTTCGCATAGTCGTGGCCTCCATATGATTCGAAACTACCGATCAGCCCAGCGTGCCGGCCAGCACCTCGCGCAGCCTGCGCAGCACGTAGGGCTTCTGGATGAAACCCGCGAGCCCCTTGCTCGCGAAGCGGGCGATCAGGTCCTGCTCGTTGTAGCCGCTGGAGAGGACGACCCGCACGTCCTTGCGCAGGCGGCGCATCTCGCGGAAGGTCTCCTCGCCGTCCGGCTGGGGCATGGTGAGGTCCAGGATGACGCAATCGTAACGGTCGGGATCCTCCGCGAAGAGGTCAAGGGCTTCCCGCCCGCTCGCGCAGACGCGGACCTCGAGGCCCAGCCGCTCCAGCATCTGCCGGCCGACGTCGCGGACGGTCTCCTCGTCGTCCACCAGCATCACGCTCGCGCCGGCGAAGTCTGGCGCCTCCTCTGCCGTGGCCGCGGTCTCGATGAGGTCGGCCGTCCCCTCGACGGCCGGGAAGAGGACCTTGAAGGTCGAGCCCTTGCCCGGCTCGCTGTACACCTTGATGGCGCCCCCGTGCCCGCGCACGATGCCCAGCACCGCCGCGAGCCCGAGGCCTCGCCCCGTGAACTTGGTGGTGAAGAAGGGATCGAAGATCCTGTCGACGGTCTCGTCGTCCATGCCGCAGCCCGTGTCGGAGATCTCGAAGTAGGCATAGGGGCCGGGGGGCAGGTCCACGTCGTAGAAGGTCTCGCGGAAGTAGTCGCCGTCGCAGTCCATGGCCCCGGTGTGCACGGAGATGACGCCGCTCTCGCGGCCGATCGCCTCGGCGGCGTTGACCACCAGGTTCATCACGATCTGGCGGATCTGCGTGGCGTCGGCCTCGATCGGCGGCACCTGGTCGGCGAAGTCGTACTTGATGACCGTGCCCTTGCCGATGGACACCTCCAGCAGGTGGATCATCTCCTCGATGAGGATCCGCAGGTCGAGGCGCTTGATCACGAACTTGCCCTTGCCCGAGTAGGCGAGCATCTGGCGGGACAGGTCGGCGGCCCGGCGCGCCGCGGTCTCGATGGCGCGGATGCTGTCGCGGGCGGGGGATTCCGGCGCCAGGTCCATCAGGGCCAGGTCGGCGTTGCCGAGGATCCCCATCAGCAGGTTGTTGAAGTCGTGGGCGATGCCGCCGGCCAGCACGCCGAGGCTCTCCAGCTTCTGGGCCTGTAGCACCTGCAACTCCAGCTTGTGGCGGTCCTCCTCGTTCTTGCGGCGCTCGGTCACGTCGAGGAACATGACGGCCATCTCCCCCGGCGAGGTCTGGAAGGCGTAGACCTCGTAGGCGCCCTGGATCTGGTCGTCCGCGTAGTCGATCTGCTCGGTGCTCCAGAACGTCCCGTTGGCGGCCGCCTCGCGGTAGCGGTCGGGCAGTTCCGTATCGGCCAGGGGCGGGAAGGCCTCCTCGATGGTCTTGCCGACGAACTGCTTGCTGTCGACGCCGAGCAGCTCGTCAGCCGCCGGGTTGGCGTCCGCGAAGACGAGGCGGCCCTCCGCCTCGAGCCTGTACACGAACATGCCCATGGGCGAGGACTGCACGATGCTGCGGAACCTGGACTCGCTCTCGCGCAGGGCCCGCTCCGCCCGCATCTGGTCGGTGATGTCGCGGCAGGCGCCGATCCAGTGCACGGGGCGGCCGTCCTCCACGATGGGCGTGCCGATGTCCTCCCAGTCGCGCCACTCGCCGGCGGCGTCGCGCATGCGGTAGACCTCGTAGATGGGTTCGGTGGAGGTGCGGTGCCGCTCGACCGCGTCGCGCAGGCGCAGCTGGTCCTCGGGATGGATCAGGCCCACCCAGCCCTCGATGGTGTCCATGAAGGCCGCGTCCGCGTAGCCCAGCGCCTTCTCGATATCGCCGCGCCAGTGGAGGGAGTCCTCGTAGGGATTCCACTCGTAGATGAGATCGCTCGAGACCTTGGCGGCGGCCTCCAGGAAGGTCCGCGTGCGCCTGTGCTCGGTGACGTCGGTCACGATCAGCGAGAAGGCGACGACCTCGCCGTTCTCGACGACCGGGCTCACCTTGGCCTCGTAGTAGCCCGAGCTCCCGTCCGGCGCCTCGAAGCGCGTCTCGTAGGCGGTGATCCGCCGGGTCTCCAGGACGCTCCGGTAGACCCGCTCGGCTTCCTCGCGGTACTCGGGCTGCACGAAGTCGAGGACGGGCCGGCCGATCACGTCCGCGCGCTCGACGCCCCGGTCGGTGTGGTTGATGGCCAGGATGTTGCGGTCGAGGTCGACCAGCAGGATGTGGTCGGGCGCGTACTCCGCGATGGAGCGCCACTGGGCCTCCGAGGCGCGCAGCGAGTTCATCTCCTCGATCTGGCCGCGGAGCTGTTCGATCTCGGCGATCAGCTGGGCCTTGGTCATGGATCCGAATCCCGGCATGCTCCCCTCCCAGCCGTGGATGGCCATTCGCTTGCAGTCTACAGCATCCCAAAATGTTTACTGCATGAAATCTCGGGAGACGCGATCGCGGCGATTCTTCACACCTCCTGCGGTGAACATCCACACATGAAATCCCCGTTTCCCGTCGTATGACGCCGAAAACCGCCCATTTCGGCGTGATCGGACCCGATCTATTCAGGCACACCTCTTGCAGTTGGCTGGTCGAGTTCGCACCCAAGCCCACTATTGGAGGGATGACGCCATGAAGAATCGTAACAATGCCCTAACCCATCTGCGCTGGCTTCCCCTGCTCGCCCTGCTCACGCTGGGCCTGGCGGGTTGCAGCGACAATCCGACCGATCCCGCCGCCACGCCCGACGCCGAGAAGGCGGCGGAGCTGACCGCGGCCGTCCAGGGCCCGGCCAAGGTCGGCGACACCCTCGACGAGCTGGACATGTTCCAGAATCCCCTGTCGAACCTCGCCGAGGACGCCGGCATCTACCAGGAGACTCCCATGGACGGGGACTGGCCCGGCGGCGACATCGACTACGACTATCCCAGCAAGGCGGCCATGACCGCGGCCGGCTTCCGTGACGCGAGGACGGCCGCCGCGGTCGCCCGCGTCGCCACCGCCGCCGGCGACGGCCCCCTGGCGCGCGTGACGCGCCTGCACCTGGCGGATCCGGGCAAGGCCGCCGGCGACACGATCGCCGTGGTCTACTACGACACGGCCGACAGCACCGGCCTGGACGCCCTGATCGAGACCGACGAGACGGACATCGTGCGCCTGGTCTCCCAGCGCGCCTACCCCGGCGCCGGACCCTTGCAGATCGCGACCCGCAGCACCGAGTTGATCCTCGACAGCAACGGCACGCTGGAGGACGGCAGCGACGACGCCATCCATGCGGTCGACCACGCCGAGACCCGGGGCAACGGCGAAGCCACGACCGCCACCCTGGCGCCCACCGGCGGCAGCGGCCCCATCGAGCCGGGCGTCGAGGTTCGCGCCTACCACCGCGTCGACGATCCCAGCTTCCACATCCTGCAGGCCTGGCACGAGGCCGAGATGATCCTGGATCCGGGCGAGCTCGAGGTGGACGGCGACGAGACCATCCACTCCCTGACCGCCACGGTGCACTGGCGCAACGACGCCGAGCACACGGCGTCCATCGCGCCGGTCGCCGGCGACGAGATCCTGCCCGACAGCCACGTGTGGGCCGTGGGCGCCTTCACGGCGCGACCCAACAACCTGTGGCTCGAGTCCACCGCCGATACCCTGCGCGTGATGCTGGGCGACCTCGACGACGAGAGCGACGACCTGCTCTACGAGATCAGCCGCGCCGCGGTCTTCGACGGCGTCGCCGCCGACGGCGGCAGCCCGCGCAGCTACGTGCACATGATGCCCGACGAGCCCGTGGCCCCCGGCGAGGAGCCCTGCGGCGGCGAGGCCCTGCAGGACGTCCACTACCCGTCGGACTGGTGGCTCTCGCGCCTGACGCGCAGCGCCGACATCGAGTGCGACGGCAGCGGCACGCTGACCGAGACCATGGAGTTCCGCAACGGCACGAGCTACACGCGGACCATCACCTGGGACGGCCTGGGCGCGGCGACCGTGACCGAGAACCGGGCCGACGGCACCGTGGTGGTGGGCTCCTTCAACGAGACCACCGGCGCCTACTCCCTGGTGACCACCTACCCCGCCGGCCATGATCCCGTCGAACGCGACCGCCACGGCACCGTCGGCGAGGATTCGGTCGAGGCCTGGGAGATCGTCACCTGGCAGGACGGCCACGACGACGAGACCTACTTCTCGGCCGTCGAGAGCGGCGACGAGACCACCGCCACCGGCTACCGCATCGACGGCGCCGACCGCGAGGACTTCAGTCTGACCCACGACACCGCCGGCAACGCCAGCGGCGAGTGGGAGCGCAACGACGGCGCCACGGGCGAGTTCGAGATCGAGATGCTCGAGGGCGGCGGCTCCCGCCTGGCCTTCGCGGCCAGCGACCCGGCCGCCGACGGCAGCCCGAGCATCACCGGCGAGATCTTCTACGCCCCCGACGGCAGCGGCACCGGCACCGTGACCATCACCCAGTACGGCAACTCGGTGACCTACACGGTGACCTTCGGTCCCGACGGCGTCGGCCGCCTGGAGGACGGCGCGGGGAACGTGATCCCGCTGTAGCCGGCGACATTGGACACGTCACGAAGAGCGGGGGTGGCCGAGAGGCCACCCCTGCGTTTTACCCCACACTGTCGTCGGAACCCGACTCAGCCGATCAGCTCCCGCACCACCGGTCCGAAGCCGTCGATGATCAGCTGCACGGCGATCACCGTCACCAGCAGGCCCATCAGCTTCTCCACGATGCGCAGCCCGGTGCGTCCGACGCGGCGCATGACGATGTCCGCGCCCATCAGGATGCCGCCGGCGACCAGCAGGATGGCCAGCACCGCGCCCAGGATCAGCAGCTGGCCCGTCGGGCCGGACGGCGCCTCGCTCACCAGCACCATCACCGTGGTGATCGAGCCCGGCCCGGCGATGAGCGGGATGGCCAGCGGCGTGACCGAGGGGTCGTCGTCCTCCTCCTCCTCGCTCTCCTGCTGGTCCCGCGCGAAGGCCTTGCGGATGCCCGTGCGCCAGCGCCGCGGCTTCGACTGCAGCATGTCCAGGCCGATGCCGAAGAAGATCACCCCGCCGGCGATGCGGAAGGCCTCGATGGTGATCCCGAACAGCTCCAGCAGCTGGTGCCCGAAGAAGATGAAGACCAGCAGCACGAAGAAGGCCACGGCCAGCGCCTTGCGCAGCACGCGGCGCTGCTGCGCCCGGTCCAGGTGCGAGGTGAGGCCGCTGAAGAACGGGATGCATCCCAGCGGATCGATCACGGCGAAGAGCGAAGAAAAGGCGAAGAGGACGAAAGCGGTGGTTCCCATGGGACACCTCCCCCGTTGAGTCCGAAACACGATAAATCTCGAATTGACCGGCGAAAGGTGTGTCCCATCCCTGGGGAAGTCAACCCTAGTGAACTCGCCATGGAGGCATGGTCATATAGAGGGTGACAGGAGTGTAGATCCTGGTGTTGAGCCCTCGTTCCGGGGGCGTCTGGAGGGTCCTGGAGCCAGGAGGGCGGAAGGGCCCGGAAGCCGCGCCCCCCCGCCACCCGAAAAGGCCGGCACCCCCCCCCCCGAACCCAGGCACAAAACCACGAAAAACACCGCC
>CAZTWK010000064.1:0-17937 GCA_964617805.1 uncultured Fibrobacteraceae bacterium
GTCTTTCAACGTTTTCGGTCCTCTCGAATGCTGGGATTTATGCAATCATGGGGTATAGTCGGCACGGGAGAGGAAAGCGGTGCGAGCTATCCGACCTACGGCAACTGGGTAGATGTGGGCTGGGATGTCATTTGGCTATTCGAACCCCTATGTGGCGAAGACTGGGTTGACGAGTACGTCGCACTGGGTGGGAAATTTATACACTACGATGAAGTATGGGCCTGCCGCTGGCCCAAGGTTGATCGTATCGGCATCCAGGGCGACGAGGACGGATACGGGGACGACACCTTCGAGAACATACCCTACTATGGCTGGATGCGCGGCAACTTCTTCTGGGGACACCACTCCGTCGAAACCCCCTGGCACGCATTCGCGAACGAAGGTAACAACGCGCCAGTCACCCCACCTTATCAACAGACGTGGGAAACCCGTAATCCCGCCGAAACGCATTACTACACCGGCCCCTCGCGGAGCAACCTGGACAACACCGACCCGATGTTCTTCACTTCAGCGCGCTGTGGGGATGACAAGGTCGAGATCGATATCGAGGTCCGTGTCGCAGGTACCAATGTCTATTCGATGACGACTCCGAGTTACGAGTTGCTCCCTTCGCAGGAACTGCCGTTCGAGATCGAGGTCTCCGCGCCGGCGCAATCGGCGGACATACAAGGGCCTTTCTATTTTCACTATTGGGATGGCCTGGGCCCGAGTTTCGAACGCTACACAGCAGACATGGCTGCGACAACAAACACCAAGGCCACCGACATCAAGGCAGTTTATGATCGCGAGGAGATGTTCTTCGGCGAAGTCGCCGTTGTTGCCAACTCCTTGCTGACCACAGGACACATCGATGCCTGCGACCTGAACGGCGATGGCTGGGACGATTTCGTGCAAACGGACGTCGACAACGGAGAAGTCATTGTCTACATGAGCGACGGCCCCGCCGACTATGAATTACACCAGATCCCCGTCCCGGGCGTGAACAGCGTCAGCTTCGCCGATTTCGACCTCGACGGCGACCTGGACATCCTGGCCAACAGGCAGCCGGGCCATACGAGTGCCTACCTGGAGAACAACGGATCCGGCACCATGACGATTCGCGACTGCATCGAATGCGCCGACCTCACGATGAACACCGTCGCGTCGGCCTGGTCGGACTTCAACGGCGACGGTTTGCTTGACATCTTGATGCTGACCGAGAACGCAACTATGTCCAGTGTTGTCATGAGAGATGGGAATGACTGGGGTCAGTTCGTCAACCTCCCCATCTACGAAGATCAGGGCTACGACGGCATCTATCTCTTCGACTACAACGCCGACGGCATGCAGGACATCCTGCTGCGCACCGACGGCCGGTCACTCGAGACCCTTTTCCAGAACACCTATGGGAGTTTCACGGGCGTCACGGAGGAGGCCGGCCTATGGCATGCCTGGACGGGACGAGCGGCTCTGGGCGATATCGACAACGATGGCGATGTCGATATCGTCGGCGAGGAGACGTATCTGAATGAGGGCGGCATATTTACACCACATCAAAACAGTGGCCTGCCCTATCCGACTCACACTATCAAGCTCGTCGACCTGGACAACGACGGCTGTCTGGACGCCTATCTTGACGGCAAGTTCTACGTGAACCACGACGGCGTGTTCAACAATCAGGTATTCACGGACATAGTGGAGACGGGTAATTCCGTCATGGATTTCGCCGACATCGACGACGACGGCGATTTCGACGCTGTGCTCTACAGTGGGAACAAACTGTATACCGTAAAGAACCGGGGAAGCGGCAACAACTACCTCAAGCTGAAGGTCGTCAACGATCTCGGCGTTCCTTTCACCACGGGCCAGATACTTATCAATGGACACGCGTCGTCGCTCCTGGGTCCTCAATACGACAGCAACGGTCTTCCCGTGACGCACGTCGGCCTGGGGACTGCCGCTTCGGCGACGGTCCAGGTATTGTTCGGCTCCTGGCACACTCAGGAGTACGTCCTTTCGGAGTTGAACCAGACGGTTACTCTCATGGAAACCCCTGATATCGGACCCGACAGCATCTCGATGACAAGAACGATGAACTCCAACGGCGGCCCTGAGGTCTGGACCTATACTTGGCAGTCTCTCATGTACAGTGAGCCAGAGCATGACCAAGTCATACTTGATGATGCTTCAATGGATCCCGTGTGCACACCGCAGGCGACGGTCTTCGACGCGTCCAACAGCGCTACCGCCGTATCCTGGGATTCCGAGACTGAGACCTTCAGGCATACCTTAACCTATTCGGCAGGTGTTTGTGATCCCGGCTGCACAGTCTACTACTCCGTCGGCAGCTCTTTCGACGGCAGCCACTACGAGTTCTCGGCGATGCAGAGCAAGAACCTGCCGACATGCACCCCGAAGCCGCCGGACGAGGACGACGACATACGCGTCAACATCAACCCCAACCCGTTCAATCCGATCCTGAACATGCACATCACCAACCCCGATGGCAACCCGGTCCGAATCGGGGTCTATGACCTGAGGGGGAAGCTCCTCTATGAAAGAACCGTAACCGATTGTTTAGACTGCGCCTTGCGCTGGGACGGCACTGCCCTAAACGGACAGCGCATGCCTTCGGGCATGTATTTCGTTCGCGTGGAATGTGGCGATCTTCATGAACTCAGAAAAGTGATGTTGCTGAAGTAGGCGCGCGGTTGCCCGCTTGACCCGGTGACAGGGGAACAAGACCGGCGGCATCTGCATCGTCGAGAACGATGATCGTCAGAACTGGAAATATATGAACGGCGGATTGCTGTAGACCCGGTACACCGCCGCCGCCAACACCAGCGCCAGCATGGCGTTGCCCACCACGAAGCGTATCGGGGGCCGCGCGTCGGCGATCCAGGTGTGGTTGCCGGTGCGGGTCTGCACGATGTCCACCACGACCGTCACCGCCACCACCAGGAAGACGTGGGTCGCGCCGAAGACGAAGAGCCCGTCGCCGGCCAGGATGCCGGTGATCACCTGCCAGGCCGTGCCGAAGTCGCCGGCGCGGAAGAGGATCTTGGCCACGGCGATCAGGTGGAAGGTGACGATCACCTTGACCACATTCCAGACCACTGGTTTCAGTTTGCGCGGCCAGCGCAGGTCCACCTTACCGCCGCCGGTGAGGCGGTAGGCCGCCAGGTAGAGGCCGTTCCACAGGCCCCAGGCCACGAAGGTCCAGCTCGCGCCGTGCCAGAGGCCGCCCAGCAGCATCGTCACCATGAGGTTGAGGTAGGTGCGCGCGGTGCCCTTGCGGTTGCCGCCCAGGGAGATGTAGAGGTAGTCGCCCAGCCAGGTGGACAGGGACACGTGCCAGCGCTTCCAGTACTCGGCCGGGCTGCGGCTGAGGTAGGGCGCGTGGAAGTTCTCCATGAGCTCGAAGCCCAGCAGGCGCGCCACGCCGCGGGCTATGTCCGAGTAGCCCGAGAAGTCGCCGTAGATCTGGAAGCAGAAGGCGTAGACGCCCGTCAGGAGCTGGCCGCTGGTCCAGGCGCCGGGGTCGTCGAAGACCTGGGAGACGAAGGGCGCCAGGGTGTCGGCCACGAAGATCTTCTTGAAGAAGCCCAGCAGGATGAGGTTGGCGCCGGTCTCCACGTGGCGACGCGTGATCGTGCGCGGGGTGGCCACCTGGGGCAGCAGGTTGCGCGCGCGCTCGATGGGCCCGGCCACGAGCTGCGGGAAGAAGCTCACGAAGACCGCGAAGTCGAGCAGGTCGTCGGTGGGCTCGAGGCGGCGGCGGTAGATGTCGATGGTGTAGCTGAGCGTCTGGAAGGTGTAGAAGCTGATGCCGATGGGCAGCAGCACCCGCAGCAGGGGCATGTGGGGCTCCATGCCGAAACCCTCGATGATGGCCCCCATGGAGTCCACGAAGAAGTTGAAGTACTTGAAGAAGCCCAGCAGCCCCAGGTTGACGCAGACGCTCACCGCCAGCAGGCGCTTGCGCGTGGCGACGTGCTCGGTGCGGAACAGGCGGCGCCCCACGTAGAAGTCCGTCAGGGTGGAGATGGCCAGCAGCGTGAGGAAGCGCCAATCCCAGTAGCCGTAGAAGACGTAGCTGGCCACCAGCAGGAACCAGTTCTGCCAGCGGTGGCGCAGCCGCGGGTAGACCAGCAGCACCACGGCCAGGAAGGCCACGAAGATGAGCGAGTTGAACAGCATCCGGGCACATTAAGGGCAGAGCGGCCCCGGGTCAACGCCGCGCCTTGACTCCGGCCCCGGCGGCGGCGAGGATCGGGGTATGATCCACTACCACCACATCCTGGAGGAATACAGGCACGCGGCGCCCTTCTGGCGGCTGCGCGAGGCCTTCCCGTCCACCGGGTCGACCCACCCCTTCCTGCTGGACAGCGCCCTGGCGGGCGGGCGCCAGGGCCGCTGGTCCTGGCTGGGGCCCGTGCCGGACCGGACCTTCGAGGCCTGGCGCAATCCCGACGGCACCGCGCGCGTGGTCATCCGGACTCACGGCGACAGCCGGCATCTCGACGACGTCGATCCCTTCGAGATGCTGGCGGGGTGGTGGCACGAGTGGCGGCTGCCGGACGACGTGCTGTCCGACCACCCCGCGCCCCTGGTCCACGGGGCCGTGGGCTGGATCGGCTTCGAGGCGGGACACTGCCTGGAGCGCTGGCCCGACACCGGCACCGACGACCTGGAGCTGCCCGACATCTACTTCGGAGTCCACCCCTTCCTGATGGTCCGCGACGACGAGACGGATCGCACCTGGCTCTCGGTCGTGGCCGCCGGCCCCTCGCCGGAGGAGGCCGAGGCGCGAGCCGCCGGGATGCGCGACCGCTTCCTGGCACACCTCGCGGCCTGGCGGCCCGGCCCCGACCCGGCCGCCGGACTCTCCCCCGACATGCCGGACGCCCTGCCCCCGCCGTCCGTCCCCCGCGCGGCCTACCTGGACAAGGTGCGCGCCGTGCAGGCGGACATCCGCGACGGGCGCGTCTTCGAGTGCTGTCTGACCCACCGCTTCGAGCAGCCCTTCGCGGGCGATCCCTGGGCCCTCTACGGCGTGCTGCGCCGCGACAATCCCGCGCCCTTCGCCGGCTACCTGGCCCACGGCGACGCCACCGTCATCTGCGCCTCGCCCGAGCGCTTCCTGCGCCTGGATCCCGACGGCGCCCTGGAGACGCGGCCCATCAAGGGCACCCGTCCGCGCGGCGCCGATCCCGCCGGGGACGCGCGCCTGCGCGACGAGCTAGCGGCCGCGGAGAAGGACCGCGCCGAGAACGTCATGATCGTGGACCTGGCGCGCAACGACCTGGGCCGCGTCTGCGAGACCGGCAGCGTGCACGTGCCCGAACTGTGCGCGATCGAGGGCTACGCCACCGTCTGGCAGCTCGTCTCCACCGTCCGCGGCCGGCTGCGGGCGGGGCTGGACGGGGTCGACGCCATCCGGGCCTGCTTCCCCGGCGGGTCCATGACCGGCGCGCCCAAGATCGAGGCCCTGAAGATGATCGACGAGCTGGAACACCACACGCGCGGCGTGTACGCCGGCGCCTTCGGCTGGCTGGGCTGCGACGGGGCGCTGGACCTGAACATGGTGATCCGCACCATCGTCGCCGCCGACGGGCGCGCCACCTACGGCACCGGCGGCGCCGTCACCGCGGACAGCGATCCGGACGCGGAATGGGAGGAATCCCTGGACAAGGTGCGGGCGTTGGCGCGGGCCGTCGCGACCGTCAACGATAGCCGGACTTGACCGCTCCCCAGCTCTGACGCGCGTTGGGCACCTGGCAGGCCGCGTCGTTGGCGGCGCCGGGCGAGTCGAGTCCGCAGACCTCGATGTCGCCGAAACCCCAGCCGGTCGTGCAGCGCAGGGCGTGGGCGGGCGCGAAGGGGCCGTCGGGCCCCAGCTGCGTGTCGCAGTAGACCTCGTCGCCCGACAGGGGCGTCTCGATCAGGGCCAGGCAATCCAGGGTCTCCAGCCAGGGTTCGCTGTCCAGCTCGCCGTCGTCGTCGGTGTCCAGGTCGGTACCCAGCGTGCCGATGAAGCCGTGTACCAGCAGGTGGGTGACGTTGTCGCTGTCCTCGAAGTTGAGGGCCTCGGGCAGGACGAGGTCGATCTCGCCGCAGGGCACGGACGCGTCCTCGGCGACCGAGAAGAACCCGTCGGCGCCGATCGCGTGGCCCGAGAGGCTGATGGCGGTCTCCACGACGCCGTCGCCCGCATCGCCGTCCCCGATCACCAGGTACCAGAGGCCGGACAGGGACTCGCCTGGCTCGCCGGAGAGCTCGAAGTACTCGTCCACGTCGGTGGCGATCTGGCCGGTGCGGATCTCGTGGAGGGCGGGGGCGGCGGCGGCGGCCGCGGCGAAGCAGAGCAGGGACAGGGTCAACAGCGGGCGATGTCGGGTCACGGCGACTCCCGGGTTGGGTGGGGAAAGGTCCACGGGGGAATATACGGACAAACCGGGCGTAAGTTCACGCCCGGTTTTCGTCGTCCGCTCAATGATCGGTGAGGGCCTCCAGCTGGGCCGCCGCCTCGTCGCCGTAGACGGGGCTGTCGACCAGCGCGCCCAGGGCCTCGCGGGCGGCCTCGGCGTCGCCGGCCACCAGGTGGGCCTGGGCCAGGTACCAGCGGGAGCGCTCGGCGATGGGCAGCCGGGACGAGCCGGCGGCCTCGCGCAGGGGCGCCAGGGCCGCGGCGGCGTCGCCGTCGAGCAGGCGGCTCACGCCCAGGTAGAGGTGGGCCTGCTCGGCCTGGTGCCAGTCCGTGTCGCCGGCGTCCAGGGCGCGGTCCAGCAGGTCGGCGGCCTCGCCCCAGCGGGCGTCGAGGTAGTGGGACATGGCGTCGCGGAAGAGGGTCGCGGCCTCCGTCTCGGCGGCGCGGGTATCGACCTGCACGTAGGGCGCGGGCTCGAGCACGGCGATCCGGTTCAGCTCGCCGCCGTCGGGCATGAGCACCAGCACCAGCACCGCGGCGGCGGCCACCACGGCGGGAGCCAGCACGCGCGGCGAGAGCAGGCGGCGCAGTCCGGAAGCCGCGCGCGCCAGGGGCGAGGGCTCCGCCGCGCGCAGGGTGCTGCGGGCGACCCGGGCGTAGCGTTCGGGATCCTCGCGCAGAGCCTGGGTCTCCGAGGCGTGCTCGAAGAGCTCCTCGAGCAGTTCGGGATTCTCCAGCGTGGCGGATTCGAAGCGGGCGCGGTCCTGCTCGTCGAGCAGTCCCAGTTCGTAGGCGGCCATCAGATCCGCGGCACGGGGGGTGCGGGCATCGTCGCGCTCAAACATGGCTCAGGCTCCCTTCCTCGGCATCCAGCAGGGCGCGCAGTTGCGCGCGGCAGCGGTGCAACGCCACGTAGAATGTGTTGCGGGAAAGGCCGGGATCCTCTTGCTGGGCCAGTTCGAGAGCACGCTGGGAAACCTCCCGCTGACCGCCGCCGACCCGGAAACTCTCCAGCAGGTTCGCGAAGAGTCTGCCGCAGCGGGGCGACTTGCGGGCCAGGGCCGCGATGGCCTCCTCCAGCCGGCCGGTGAACTCCGCGCTCTCCCGATCCCGGGTGGGATCGACGATCACGGCCGCCGGGCCGAAGGTCTGCCAGTCTTCCACGTGGGTCGTGCGTTCGACGTCACGCTTGCGGGCCTGGTAATGGTTTCCGATCACGTTCCTCAACACGGTGTAGCTCCAAACGAGAATGCCGGTCTCTCCGGTCCTGGCGTGGTACTTGTCCAGTACGATCCTGAGAGCATCCTGGACCACGTCCTCCAGGTGATCTCCGTGCACCCTTCGTTTGGCTACCTGCAGGAACCTTACGCGCAGATTCGTGAAAAGCTCGGATTGGGCGCGCTCGTCACCGGCGACGGCGCGGTCGCAGAGCGCGTCGAGAGAGGAAGTGGGCGACTGGGCATCAACCATGCGGTTCTCCGGAACGTGAGCGTCGATCACCCGCGCGTTGCCGCGGCCCGCAATTCCGTGCATAATGGCGACTTCACACGTGCCAGGGGGTTCAGCACATGTACGCCGAGCCATCGCAGACCACGACCCGCGCCCGCGCGACCGGCGCGCGGCGGGTATCGGCCGGATCATACTGTCCCGTCCGGCCGCGCCTTGACAAGTTATTCTTGAGAATGACGTTCTGCCTCATTGCGACGCTGGGCGCCGGAGCGGCAATCGGGAAGGACACAGGGGCGCTCCAGGCGGGCGAAGCCGCCTGGAGCCAGCTGCTGCGCGGAGAGGCCGCCGCGGCGGCCGCGACCGCCCGCACGGGGCTGGAGACGTCGCCCGGGCACGCCCGCCTGGTCCAGGTGCTCGCCCTGGCCGATTCCACCGCCGTCTTCGCCGCGCAGCCGGACGCCGACCTGGCCGCCGGCGTGCGCCTGGCCGGGGCCGACGACCACGAGGCCGCCCTGGCGAAGCTGGCCGCCGCCCGCGACGCCTACGCAGCGCGCGGCGACTCGCTGGGCCGACTGGTGACCATCGAGCGGCTGGCCCTCTCCTGGATGGCGGCCCACGACTACGGGGCGGCCGAGGAGGCCCTCCCGGCGACCGTCGACCTGGCCGAATCCCTCGCCCAGCCCCTGGCCGCGGCCCGGGCGCACCTGAACCTGGGGCGCGTGCTGGTCCGCGGCCGCCAGATGGACGAGGCCACCGGACATCTCGAGACGGCCCTGGCCACGGCCGACGCCCACGACATCGCGCCCTGGCAGGCCGACGCCCACCTGGCCCTGTCCATCATCAGCCGCCTGCGCATGGACCTGGACACCTCCCTCTTCCACCGCGAGGCCGCCCTGGAGGCCTACACCCGCGCCGGCGACCTGGCCGGCCAGGCCCGCTGTCTCCAGTACATCGGCACCATCCACATCTTCAAGGGCGACCTGACGCGCGCCGCCTCCATGCTCCACCAGGGCGAGGCCATGGCGCGCGAGGCCGGCGAGGACGAGGTACTCAGCGGCATCCTGGGCGGGCTGGCGGGCATCGACTACCTCATCGGCAACTACGACAACGCCCTGGCCCAGTACGCCGAGGCCACGCGCCTGGCCGGCGATCCGCGGCGGCGCGGCTGGTACCTGCTCAACTCTGGCTCGATCCTGGCCTACCAGGGGCGCCACCAGGAGGCGCTGGAGGTCTACGAGGAGGCCCACGCGGCCATGATCGCCGCCGACGACCACCGCAACGTGAGCACCATCCTCCAGGTCAAGGGCCAGAGCCTCTGCGAGCTCAAGCGCTACGACGAGGGGCTGGTCAAGCTGGACGAGGCCATAGCCTACGCCCGCGCGTGGGAGATGCCCCTGGAGGAGGCCTACGCCCTGCACTTCAAGGGCCACGCCCTGCTGGACCTGGAGCGTCTGGACGAGGCCGCCGCGGCCCTCACCGCGGCCGCCGACATGGCCGCCACCACCGGCTACTTCGACATCACCGAGTCGGCCCTGCTGGGTCGCGCCAAGGTGGCCCGCGCCCAGGGGCGTCTCGACGAGGCGCTGTCCCACCTGGAACAGGCCGTGGACATCGTCACCACGGTGCGGCGGCGCAGCGGCGGCTCGGCCGGCCTGCAGAGCGGCTACTTCAGCCAGGTGGGACGCTCCTTCGAGGAGATGATCAGCGTGCTGGGCGAACTGCACGCCCGACATCCGGAAGCGGGATACGACCGTCGTGCCTTCGACATCGCCCAGATGGCCAAGGCCCGCTCCCTGCTGGACATGCTGGCCGAGGCGGAGGTCGACCTGCGCGTGCGCGCCGGCGAGGACTACCAGGCCCGGGAGGCCGAAATCCTGGGCGGCATCGCCGAGATGCAGGAAGCCCTCGACGCCGCCGCGCCGGATAGCGCCGCCGTTCTCGAGGCCGAGATCGCCCGCCTCGAGAGCCGTCTGGACCTGCTGGAGGCCGAACTGCGCGAGGCCGACCCGCGCTACGCCGAGCTGCGCTACCCCCGTCCCTGCACCCTGGCCGAGGCCCAGGCGATGCTGCGCGAGGCCGAGCTGCTGCTGGAGTTCCAGCTCGGCAAGGAGGAATCGCACCTCTTCGTCGCGGTGCGCGCGGGCTTCCACATGGTGACCCTGCCCCCGCGCGAGGAGATCGAGTCGCTGGTGCGCGAACTGCTGCCCATGCTACAGGACTACAACGTGACCGGCGCCGACGCCGTCTACTACGGGGCGGTGGCCGACGAGCTCGCGCGGCTGCTGCTGGACCCGGTGTCCAGGGATATCTTCGCCGCCCACCGTCTGTTGATCGTGCCCGACGGCGCCCTGCACTACCTCCCCTTCGAGGCCCTGCCCCTGGGCCCCTCCGCCACCAACGCCTACGCCGAGATGCCGTTCCTGGCGCGGTCGCGGGTGGTGTCCTACGCCCCCTCGGTGAGCACCCTGCAGCGGCTGCGTGCCGCGCCCGGCGCAGCGGGGGACACGGGCGGTCTGATGATCGTGGGCGATCCCGTGCAACCCTCGCCCGAGGAGGCGAGCGTCTTCGCGCGCGTGGCCGGCGCGGCGGGCCTGCGCCCGGTGCCCCACGTGAAGGACGAGCTGCGCGAACTGATCGCCTGCCCCTTCTCGCCGATGCTGATGCACTTCGGCGAGGCGGCCAACGCCGCCGCCCTGTCCGAGTCGCCCCAGTCGGCCGGTTGCCGCTACCTCCACTTCGCGGCCCACGGCCTCTTCAACGAGCAGAGCCCCCAGTTCTCGGGGCTGGCCCTCTCCCCCGACCCCGACAACGGCGACGACGGCTTCCTGAGCGTCTCGGAGATCTTCGCCCTGGACCTGGACTGCGAGCAGGTCACCCTCTCGGCCTGCTCCACCGCCCTGGGCGAGCAGATCGACGGCGAGGGCCTGGTCGGCCTGACGCGCGCCTTCATGTACGCGGGCGCGCGCGGCGTGGTGGCCGCCCTGTGGGACATCCCCGGCCTGGGCGCCGCCACCTTCATGTCCGACTACTACCGCCGCCTGGCCGACGGCGACGGTTCGGCCGCGGCCCTCGCCGCGACCAAGCGCCGCATGATCGACGGCGGCACCGTCGAGGGCCTGGACCTGGCCCACCCGGCCCTGTGGGCGGCCTTCGTGCTCTCCGGCGGGAGCGACTGAGCCCGCCGCTTTTCCGCGTAAGACCTCGTCTCTCCGTCAAACATCCGCGGCACTGGGGGTTGTTACCCCGGTGCCGCTATTCACACTTTTTCTGCCCTGACAGAGGAGGATGAGGGCCATGAGGACCCACTTCACCATCACGATCGTCCTGACATCCCTGCTGCTCTCCACCACCGCTCTCGCCAACGCCGTCGACTTCGATTCCCTGATCCCGGGAACCGTCTACGGCGCGCCCGCCGGCGACCTGCCCGGCGACTACGTCTTCACCGAGAATCTCGCCGACTGCTACGTGAACGACTTCTGGACCGGCGGTTCCCCCACCTTCAACTACATGCAGGTCGACCCCGCCTTCACCTACTTCGGCAACATCAACATCATGCAGGTGAACAACGTGTCGCTTGACGTGGACTACACGGCGCCCGGCAACGTCACCTTCGAGTACCTCTACCTGGGCGGCGACGTGAACCTGCAGTTCGACGGCCTCGCGGCGCCCCTGGTGGGCCCCGACTTCATGAGCCTGGTAGGCGTCTACGGCGCGGTGACCGTCAACGCGACGGCCTTCCCCGCCGGACCGGGCATCGCGGGCCTGGTGACCCTGACCGGCCCGGTGCAACATCTGCGCGTGGGCGGCCAGGAACTGTGGCTCGACGGGATGGGCTGCGCCAACGGCATCAGCCCCGTCACCGGCGACTGCGACTACGAGGTCACCTACGACTACCTGCCCCTGGGCACGGTCTACGGCGCGCCCGCCAGCATGTCGCCCGGCGACTTCTGCTTTGCCGAGGACGGCATCCCCGTCTTCGCCGAGCTCTTCGACACCGGCGGCGGGATGTTCTTCCACCAGTTCGAGATCGCGCCGGCCTTCGCGCCCCTGGGCGCCGTCCACGTGGCCGCGGTCAACAACATCAACCAGAGGTTCGACATCGGCGCGCTGGGCATCACCACCGGCAGCGTCAGCTTCGAGTTCTACGACCAGGGCGGAACGGAGAACCTGGGCGTCAACGGCCACCCGCTCTACGTGGGTGACCTGCACCTGATTCCGGCGACCTACTTCCCGGGCGTGAGCGTGAGCGTCACCTGGTCCTGGGTAGGCCCCGACATCTACGGCGTGGTGACCATCACCGGCCACGTGCAGGAGCTCATCGCCGGCGGACAGGAATTCCACATGGACAACGTGTGCGTGGTCGAGGCCGAGGAGCCCGCGCCCTGCGAACGCCTGGTGGACCACGAGTCCCTGGGCGTGGGCACGCGCTACGGCAACGGCTACGGCCAGGCCCCCGGCGACTACATCTTCGACGAGGACGGCGTGCCAGTGTTCGTGGACCTCTTCGATACCGGCAGCGGCCCCGTCTTCTACTACTGCGAGGTCATGCCGGCCATGAGCGGCATGGGCGCCGGCAACGTGATGTGGATGTCCAACGTCAGCAACCTCTACGACATCCTGGCCGCGGGCGTCGCCGTGGGCGGCGTCACCTTCGAGTACCTCGACGTGGGCGGCACGGAGAACCTGCAGGTCAACGGCGCGGGGCTCTACATCGGCGACCTGCACCTGGCGCCGGCGAACATCGCGCCGGGCGTGACCTTCAGCGTCGTCACCTGGCCGGTGCCGGGCGGCGTGCGCGGCTTCGTCACGCTGACCGGACAGGTGGACAAGCTGCTGGTCGGCGGCCAGGAGTTCGCCATCGACAACATCTGCGTGCTCGGCGACGGCTCCACCTCCGCGGGCGACGGGCTGCCCGGCCGCCTGCCCGCCGTGGCCCTGCACCCGAATCACCCGAACCCGTTCAATCCGAGCACCACGCTCAAGTTCAGCCTGAGCCGCGACTCGCAGGTGCGGCTGACGGTCCACGACCTCATGGGCCGCGCGGTGCGCACCCTGGTCGACGGCGACCGGCCGGCCGGCGAGCACGGCGTGCTGTGGGACGGTCGCGACGACCGCGGCGAGGCCGTGGGCACCGGCGTCTACTTCGTGCGCGTGGAGACGCGCGACGGGGTGGATTCGCGGAAGATCGCGTTGATCAAATAGATGGTTCTCACAATGGGACGAGGCCCCGGGTATCCCCCCGGGGCCTCGTTTTGAGAACCCGCCTCAAAGTCGCAACGTTGCGACTTTTAACGTTTCATCCGCTGTTCCCCATGTCGACCCGCACCCGCCAGTCCCCCGCGTCGTCCTTGATCCAGACGTTCAGGTACTTGCCGTGGGAGGTCGCCGTCTCGCCTTCGGGGCCGGGGTAGGTGGCCGTGTAGCGACCCCAGGTCCAGCCCATGTCGCCGGCGTCGGCCACGCCGCCCTCCACGGGCTCCCAGTCCAGGGACATGTCCGGCACCTCGGCGATGCCCGCGGCGATGTTGGCGCCGCCCCGCACGGGCGCGGCGCCGGCCGGCAGCTGCAGCGCGTCGTCGGTGAGGTAGGCGGCGAAGGCGGCGGCGGGGCCCTCCGCCCGGCTCAGGGCGGCGAAGGCGCGGTCGGCGGCGAGGAGGTCGTCGAGCGCGGCGGCGTTGTTCTCGTGCACGCAGCCGGGGGTCGTCAGGGCGAGGACGATCACGAGAAATCCGAGAGTCGTCGATCTGCGGTCCATTTCGCTTCCTTTCGCCGGTATCTTCAGCCGTCCCATCCTACACGACGGAGCCGGAACGGCGCAACTCGCCGAAAATCCGGCGCCTAGGGCCTTGACGGCCCCCGGAAAACTGTATTACTGTATTATGTAACCAATACACTTCGCCTGCGTAGGAACCCCCACGCACCGAACGAACGAGGAGGCAGCGAGCGCATGTTCATCGTCCTGAGCCCCAACAGCGGCGTCCCGGTCTACCGGCAGCTGATCGAGCAGATCAGGCTGCAGGTGACCGGCGGCCGGCTGTCGCCAGGCGACGAGATGCCCTCGACCCGTGTCCTGTCCTCGCAGCTGGGGGTGAACCCGATGACCGTGAGCAAGGCCTACGGGGAGCTGGAGCGGGAGGGCATCCTGGAGCGGCGGCCCGGCCGTCCGCTGGTGGTCCGCGCGCTGCCCCCCGCCCAGACCCGCCGCAAGAAGCTGGAGCAGATCCGCGAGAGCCTCGCGCCCGCCGTGACGACCGCGCGGCAGCTCGACGTCGCCCCCGACGACGTCGTGAACATGCTGCGCGAGATGCTCGACCGGACGAGCGAGCCGGAGGAGACACCGTGATGAAGGTTCTGGAATTCGACGACGTCCACCGCGCCTACCGCAAGGGCGAGAACGTGCTCGACGGCGTGAGCTTCGACGTGACCGAGGGCGAGGTCGTGGGCCTGCTCGGCCGCAACGGCGCCGGCAAGACCACGCTGATCCGCATCGCCATGGGTATGATCGAGGCGCAGCGGGGCGGCGTGCGCGTCTTCGGGCTGGACCCGCGGCGCGATCCGCTGACGGTCAAGCGCCGCATCGGCTACGTGTCGGAGGAGCAGACCCTGCCGGGCTTCATGTCCATCGGCGACGTGATCCGCCTCCACCGCGACCTCTTCCCCCACTGGGACGACCTCATGGCCGAGGGCCTCTGCGACCGCTACGCCCTGGACTGGAACAAGCGCGTCAAGACCCTGAGCAAGGGCCAGGCGCGGCAGGTGGCGCTGCTCTGCGCCGTGTCCCACAAGCCCGAACTGCTGATCCTGGACGAGCCCGCCGGCGGCCTCGATCCCGCCGCCCGCCGCGACTTCCTGGAGACATCGATCCAGCTCCTGAACGAGGCCGGCTCGACCATCCTCTTCTCCTCCCACCACATGAGCGACGTGGAGCGGATGGCCGGCCGCGTGGTCATGCTCCACGACGGCAAGGTGCTGCTGGACGACCCGCTGGACGAGCTGCAGGAGAACTTCGCGGTGGCCATCGTGCCCCACGCCGAGGGGCGGGCCGCGGCGCTGCAGACCCTGCCCGAATGCCTCGGCGTGCGCGACCGCATCGAGGGCCTGCACGCGGTGCTGCGGCTGGATCCCGAGCACGCCCGCCGGACCGTGGAAGCGAGGATGGGCATCCGCGAGGGCCGCTACGACCGGCTCGGGTTGGAGGAGATGTTCATCGAGATCGCGGAGGGACAGTCATGATCCGCCAGCTCCTGCGGCGCGACCAGGGCTCGGACAACCTGCTGATGCCCGCGGCCATCGCGGCCCTCGCCGGCTTGCTGATGCGGGCCATGGAAGCGGCGGAGGCGACCGGTCCCATGTACGGCCCCGGCAATGAGGGCGCGGTCTGGTTCGCCCACAACATCACGGTGTGGGCGGTCCTCCTGGCCGGTCTGATCGGTTCGCACTACTGGCTGCGCGCCACGCGGTTGCACATCGCCCTGCCCCTGCCCGCGCGACTGCTGTGGCTCGCGCGCATGGGATCGATCTGCATCGGCTGCCTGACGATGGTGGTGATGGTCGCCGTGGTCACCTCGATCCGCGCGACGACCGACGGCGGGCTGACGGTCGTCGGCACGGTCTGGCTCGGATCGCTGCGGGTCGCGGCCGTGTTCCTGCTGCTGCTGATGGTCCTGCAGGCGCCCTCGCCCGGACTGCGCCGGCTGCGCAACTCCGTCGGCTACATCACGTTCACGATCGTCATGTGGCTGCTGGGCCTGCTGCTGCTGGTGCTGGGCCCCCGCGACGCCTGGCTGTCGGCGCCGGTGGCGGCCACGGCACTGCTGCTGGGCTGGCGCACGTGGCGTCGCATCCCCGGCGCCTTCGTGCTCGAGTCCCAGGAACCGGAACGGAACGCCGACCTGCTTATCCCAGAGGAGGCGGCGGCCGCGGGCGGCGAGGCGGCCGGCGGTTCGCCGGCGCGCTACCTCCACAACGGCGGCTCGCGCCTGCTGCTGCACAGGTCCATCTGGCGCATGCTGCACAACCACTGGCTCGGCTGGCTGTTCACGGTGCTGATGACCATCTACGGCTTCCTCTTCACCTTCATCTACCACGAGGGCCGCACCGGGCTGATCTTCATGTTCTACCTCTTCGTCTTCGGGTTCGGGGCCGGCATCCAGGCCCTGCTGCGCGTGCATCCCGTCGACGCCTGGCCCCTGTCGCGGCGGCTGCTCTTCGCCCACGCGACGCTGCCGCTGATCGCCGGCTTCATGTTCGGCACGGTCCTGGGCCTGGCGGGCAACGAACTGCGCGAGCGCCCGGCCAAGATGGTCCGGCTGAGCGACGGCGAGCTGATCGTGCCCTACGAATTCCGGGAGATCGCGCCCGACGGCGCGCCGCCGGCGTTCACCGCGCCCTGGGGCGAGCGCGTCGTGCCCCGGGGCACGCGCCTGCTGCCCTGGAGCGAGGCGGTGGTCTACTCGCCCTACACCGTCGGCCCCGAAACCTCGGTGCGCCTGAACGCCCTGCAGATCGACCGCGCCGTGGCGGCCGTCCACGGCGACCCGCCGCCGGACCCGGCGCGCTACGCCGCACTCGGACCCAAAGATGAGACGGAGTCCTGTTGCGGCTTCGATCTCGAGGCCTCGCGCGGCCGCGGCTCGGACCTGCGTTCCAAGAGCTACGCCCTGCTGGCCGTGGCCTTCTGCCTGCTCTGCGTCCCGCTGATCCTGATCGGCAGCATCGCCTACGATCCGCGGGCCCTGGCGGGCGTGCGCAACCGGGCGACCCTGGCCGCCGTGCTCCTGCCCCTGCTGACCATCGCCTCGATGCTCCTCTCGGAGCTCTTCGGCGGCACGAAGATGTGGGCCCAGGCGGCGGCTCCGCTCATCGCGCTGCGGCGGCTGGCCGAGTCGTGGCCGGCGCCGACCGGCGTCTACTGGGCGGGGGCGCTGGCCGTGGTCGTGGCGGGCTACCTGGTCCTGCAGGAGCGTTTCGTGCGGCTGGAGGCCTCGCACCAGCTGCTGCGCAGGCAGCGGGAGGCCGACTACTAGCCGCTGCCGGTTGACCGCCGCGGCGATCGGTCGTATCATGATCCCGACATGGCCACCCGGTCCCCTCGGCCGGGTGGCTTCTTTCGACCCCCATCCCGGAGCCAAGCATGTCCGTCACCACGACCGAGAAGACTTCGGTCTTCAGGATGTTCCCCGGCGCCTTCTGGTCCGCGAACGTCATGGAGATCTTCGAACGCATGGGCTGGTACGGCTTCTACGCCGTGTCGAGCATCTACCTGACCGGCGCCATCGCCGACGGCGGTCTGGGTTTCAGCAGCGAGGACCGCGGCGTCATCCAGGGCGTGGTGACCTTCTTCCTCTACCTGTTCCCGGCGGTCTTCGGCGCGCTGGCCGACCGCTACGGCTACAAGTCCATGTTCCTGGCCTCCTGCGTAGTGATGGCGCCCGCCTACGTCCTGCTGCAGTTCCCCACGAGCTTCTGGGGCTTCTTCGCGGTGTACTTCCTGGTGGCCATCGGACACGGCATGTTCAAGCCGGTGGTTATCTCCACGGTGGCCAAGACCACCGACGAGAAGACCGGGTCCATGGGCTTCGGCATCTTCTACATGATGGTCAACGTGGGCGGTTTCCTGGGCCCCATCGTGGCCGGCATCGTGCGCGGCTGGAGCTGGACCTACGTGTTCTGGGCCTCGGCCATCTGGATCGGCGTGCTGGCCCTGACCTGCCTCATCTTCTACCGCGACCCGCGCACCGCCGAGGACAAGGCGGAGACCGGGACGCGCAGCCTCGGCGAGGTGCTGGAGGGCATGGTGGCGGTGGTCGGCAACGGCCGCTTCTTCGTGCTGGTCTCGGGCGTGCTGACGGTGCTGGTGATGGGCTCCAAGTGGTGGCCCTTCGGCCTGATCGGTCCCATCGCCCTGGGCTGGATCGTGCTGAACCTGCTGGCCGACCTGGGCCTGCGCAAGGCCGGACGCCGCGCCGGCGAGGGCACCTGGCTGCTGCAGCCCATGAAGGTGGGCGAGGGCCGCTACATGGTGTTCCTGCTGCTGATGGCCGGCTTCTGGACCAGCTTCAACCAGATCTTCCTCACGC
>CAZTWK010000065.1:0-16773 GCA_964617805.1 uncultured Fibrobacteraceae bacterium
CATGCCGAAGGGCATCTTCATACCTCGGTTAGAAAGTTATCTTGGACAGGTGTGGATTAAGAGATGTCACTAGCAAGTCCAACCATTCATGAAAATCAGTACACTTGCCAGCGGTGAAGAATTCATGTCGCTTGTCGAACTCAGCAAGAGCCATGTTGTGAAGCTCTCCAACTGAGGCTTGCACACCATCCTTGTCGCCAGAATGGGATTCGCCATCGTAGACATCAATGGCGTATGAGCTAGCCGGTTGGATGATAGAGTTGCTGGTGCTAGTGCTCGTTGCCTCAATAGGTGTGGGGTCTGATGTACAGCCGATAACTGCTGCTGTGATCAGAGAGGCTCCGAGGAGTGTGATAGTGAGTGATCGTCTCAATTGTTCCTCCGATAGGATCGGGCACATAAGCAAACCCATCACTGAATGTGCCCATTTCAGGCGATGGGACTCGCGTGTATTTGCTGATGTGTGCTCTATGTTGACCCATACTTTTCCAAATAAAAAAAACGCCTGATCAGGCCGCCTGCCCAAACCCACGAATGACCCGCTCGCGGTCAGCCTGCACCGCTACGTTTTGGAACTATTACAGAGACAGTTGGAGGCGGCGATTTTGAAGAAAATATCACCGCACCAGCGACACCCCCCACGTCGCCGTCTCCCCGCCCCGCTCGCTCACCCGCAGGAAATACGCCCCGCTCGACGCCGCGCGGCCGTCGTCGCCGCGGCCGTCCCAGCCCAGCACGTGCAGGCCGGCGGGCTGGGCGTCGTCGCGGGCGAGGGTGCGCACCAGGCGGCCGCGGGCGTCGTGGACGGCCACGTCCAGGCGGGCGTCGCGCGCGGTCGTGAAGGAGAAGTTCACCTGGGGATTGAAGGGGTTGGGCCAGGCGCGCAGGGCGGCGATGGTCCGGGGCGCCTCGCCGGCGCCGTCGTCCACGCCGGTGACGTAGCCCAGCCAATTGCTGCCGCCCGACTCCCAGTAGCGCGCGCCGAACTCCTGCAGGTACATGTTGGCGATGCTGGTGTCGTGGATCACCAGGGTGTTCTCGTCGTTGATGCTCTCGGCGCTGTAGCTCCAGTTGTGGCTGCCGGTGAGGACCAGCGAGTCGTAGACGCCGGCGTCCTTGAGCAGGGGGCCGCAGGGCGCGTCGACGAGCAGGTACTTGTGGTGCAGCAGCACGCTGGTGGACAGGGCCGTGTCCAGCCACACGTCGGCGGCCGGCGACCAGGGGTCGGGGGCGCAGGCGTCGCCGTGCATGCGCCAGTACTCGCTGCCGCTGCTGCAGTCGCCCTGGTCCTGCTCGAAGACGCCGGCCAGGGCCAGCTCCGGCACGGCGTCGCGCTGGTCGCGCATGGCGTCGGAGATGTCGTTGTGGGTGAAGGCCAGCATGGCGAAATAGATGTTCTTCTCGGCGGATTCGATGGCCTCGATCACGCGGGCGGTCACGCCGTCGCTGGGGCTCATGTACTGCTCGATCTCGAGGCCGTTGATGGTGAACTGGTGAGGCGTGTCGTCGAGCTTGGCCTCGCCCATGCGGGACTCGGCGGGGTTGGCGACCTGGGTGTCGCTGCCCCACATCTCGTCGAACTCCAGGGTGTAGGCCCGCGCCAGGCCGTAGTCGCGGATGGCCAGGGCGTTGTTCAGGTCGTTGCTGCCGGAGATGCTCATGTTGGCGCTGCCGGTCCAGACCCAGTCGTCATACTTGTCGCCGTCGCGCCCGTCGACCACCACGAACTTGTTGTGCATGCTGCCCGAGCCGTGGTTGCCGCCGTAGCCGCTGTCGATGTAGGGGATGCCCGCGGCGGCGCAGACGTCGGCGTCGGCGTGGGAGTTGTTCTGGTCGATGATCAGGCGCACGTCGCAGCCGCGGTTGTGGGCGGCGATCAGGGCGTCGCGTACGCTGTCCAGGCTGAAGCTGTAGAGGCAGGCGTCCACCGAGACCGTGGCGCCGCCGATCAGCGTCACCAGGCGCGCGGCCAGGTCCTCGTTCTCGTTCACGTAGGAGCCGGTGGACAGCACGTGCTCGGCCGACCCGCTCATGTAGACGTGGATCTCGCCGGGGATCTCGCTCGGCGTCACGAAGACCATGTCGGGCCCGTAGCTCGTGCCGCCCGCGTTGGTGGACTTGGCGCGGAAGTGGTAGAGGGTGTTGGGCGTGAGGTCCTCGAGGGTCACCACGTGGACGGTGACCTCCACGCCGGGGAAGCCGGCGGTCTGTCCGTAGGAGTCGTCCGTGCCGTACTCCACCTCGCTGCTGCCCGGGTCCTGGGTGAAGAAAAGCACGCCGGCGGAGGTGGAGGTGATGTTCATGACCGTGATGTCGCCCACGATCGTCGGCCCCGAGCCCTCGGGGTTCACGTCGGTGAGCCAGCGCGGCATGACCTCGTAGCCCGAGTCGTAGGGGCTGCTGTAGTCGAACTGCTTGATCACGCCCACGATGGAGAAGTTGGCGCCGGGGTCGGGGCTGCCGTTCAGCTCCGTGTCCTGGTCGATGTAGAGCAGGCAGTTCCCCTCGCCATCGCTGACCGTCAGCACCGTATTGCCGCCGGCGACGGTGGGCCAGGTGCCGCTGGTGATGTTCAGGCCGTCGAGACGCACCAGCCGGCTCTCGTCCGGGTCCCAGTTGCTGGGCAGCATGGCGTTGGCCACGTCGTCGCAGGTCAGCAAGGCGGGGGCCGGGAGCGACGAGGCCGGCCCGTGGTTGACGATGGTCGTGTAGCTCGAGTCGGTCCCCAGCTCGGTCAGGCCGTTGTAGAAGGCCACCTGCGAGGTGACGGTCACGCTGTCCCCCAGGGCCAGGTTCCAGCTCGACGCGCCGCCGGTGACGTACACGTTGACGCCCCCGGTCTCGTCCTGCACGTAGACCTCGAGGCTGTAGCCGTTCAGCAGATAGGTGGGCACCGTGACCACGCCGCTGACGGTGACCGTCTGCCCGAGCAGGGCCGGCGTGCCGTTGGCGAAGTTCTGGTGCAGGTTGCCGATGGGGATGGCCAAAGCCGCCACGGGCAAGGCGATACAGAGCAGCGATATCGTGAGGATGCGCACGGCTGACCTCCGGGGTGCGTGGAGCGGCGGGGGATGGATGATTATACATCTTCGGGTGGGTCGCGATCAATGGCCGCGGCGGCGGGACCGGGCTTGTCCGCGTCGCTGTGGGCGATTATCATGGTCGCGAAACAGGGATGTGGAACCGTCCGTGTGGGTATTTCGAACGACATCGCCCGGCATATGGGAAGGGAATCCGAGCCATGACGCAATTCAAGGCATTCGCAGACGGCATCGAGGTCAAGGGCGAGGCCGTGCTGGCCCTGCTGGACGGCATGGGCGCCTACCGCTCGATCGCCCAGAAGATGCTCTCCGACGTGGGGATCGACGATCCGCGCGCGGGCCGGTGGTACCCTCAGCAGGCCTGGCTCGACGCCTTCCGCAACATCCACGACGACGTCGGCGCGTCCGTGCTCTTCGCCATCGGCACCAAGATCCCGAGCAACGCCCAGTTTCCCCGGGAGATCGACGGCCTCGAGAAGGCCCTGCAGTCCATCGACGTGGCCTACCACATGAACCACCGCATCGGCGAACAGCCCATGTTCGACCCCGCCACGGGCCGGATGCTGGAGGGCATCGGCCACTACAGCTACGAGAAGACGGGCGACAAGCTCGTCAAGATGACCTGCGGCAATCCCTACCCCTGCGACTTCGACCAGGGCATCATCGACGCCATGGCCCGCAAGTTCAAACCGTCCGGCAGCCTCTTCCTCAAGGTGAAGCACGACGACAAGCAGCCCTGCCGCAAGAAGGGCGCCGACGCCTGTACCTACTGGGTCACCTGGTAGGGGGGGAGAACCGGCGGCTTCCTATCGAGCGGGGTCCTTGCGCAGCGCGAGCGAGATGTTGGGAATCAGGGTCTCGCCGGTCAATGCGCGCACACCCTTCAGTGCGACATACTTGAGGTTCAAAGACGTGCGTCCGTGTCGCGAGGCGGCGGAACTGCGCCACAGGTCGAGATGCGAGGCGATGCCCCGGCGCGAGGGTGTCAGGCTGACGGGTTGCCCGTCGCCGCGCGAGAGGATCGTCATGATCTCGCGCGCGGTGCTGCCGCGAATCCCGGCGCGCTGCATCTCGGACCACGACGCGCCGCGGTGCCCGAAGCGCGAGAAGCGCCCGGCGACGCGCCAGGCCAGCTCCGCGGGCAGGTAGTTCAGCAGCGGCAGTCCCGTCGTATGACCCTCGATCGGAAACCAGCGGTGCGGCGTCTGGTTGATGAAGAGCACGCCGCCCGGCGCGAGATGGTCCCAGATCAGCGGCAACAGCGATTCGCGCTCCCCCGGCAGCAGATGTTCCATGACCGCGCTGAACAGGATGTAGTCGAAGCGTCCTAGATCCGGCGGCAGGCGGTCGGCGGACGGCGACAGCAGGAAACGCGCCTCCAGACCGTGGAAAGCCCCGCGCTGCTCGGCGGCCTTCACGAGATCGGGCAACAACTCGACGCCGGTGATCCTGCAGCCGGGAGCCAGGCGCGTGAGCACGGCGCTGCTGGCCCCGCAGCCGCAGCCGAAATCGAGAACCGCCTTGCCCCGCAGATCATCCGGCGATACGAAGCAGAAGATGTCGTGCTCGAAATCGTTTTCCACGTAGAGGGGATCCTCGTCGCGGCGGATCTCGTCGATCACCCAGCGAGGCATCTTGACGTGCATCAGGGTCTCGACCAGCTCGGGCGGGTATCGCGTTTCCCAGGTGAGTGGACGCGGCCAGGCGAAGGGAACGTCCGTCTCGATGCCGACGCGCCAGCGCCCGCCGTCGAGCGGCGTCATGACGACGCGGCCGTCCGGGTGCCTCAACACCGTCTTTTCTGGCGCGGTCTGGGCCAATGGATACCGCCGAAGGGAAGGGGTGATCGAACCCACCGCTGGAATTGTACAAGGATCGGCGACAAGAAGTCGATGCCATGTTCCGCAAGCGACGCCGTCCGTCCGCCTCTTCATTCTGGTGGAGCGCGGGGCTCAGAAGACGATCGTGAATTCGGCGCCGCCGTCCGGGTGGTTGTCCAGGGTGAAGTCGAAGCCGTGGCCGAGCAGGATCTCCTGCACCATGGTCAGGCCGATGCCCTGGCCGTTGGGGCGGGTGGTGTAGAAGGGCGTGAAGAGCTTCGCCTGGGTGTCGGGCGACAGGCCCGGCCCGGAGTCGCGGATCGCCAGGAAGCTGCGCCGTCCGCGCCGTCCACCCCGCAGCACGATCTCGCCCCCGCCGCCGCCGTCCGACGCCAGGGCCTCCAGGCTGTTCTTGACCAGGTTGACGAACACCTGCTCCATCTGCACCTGGTCGCAGGCCACCTGCGGAAGGTCCGGCTCGCGCTCCTCGCGCCAGGCGACGCCGGCCGTCTTGCAGGGGTCGCCGAAGAGCAGGCCCACCCGCGAGGCGATCTCCCAGGGATCCGCAGGCTGCAGGCGCGGCCGCGGCAGGCGCACCACCTCCGCGAAACCGCGCATGAACGCGTCCAGGTGCGCGGTGCGCTCGATGGCGACCTCCAGCGCCCGGGCGAAATCGTGCCGGTCCGCGTCGCCGATCTGATGGCGGTACGACAGGCACGACTGCAGGAGGGACTGCACGGCGCCGCTCGTGTTGTTCACCTCGTGGCTCATGACGCGGATGAGTTTCTCGTAGGCGGCCTTCTCGCTGCGGTGCAGTTCCTGCGTCATCTCGTCCAGCAGCAGGAAGCGCCGCTCGAATCCCCGGTCCATGAACGAGGCGGCCTGGCAGTGGACGCGGCGGCGTCCGCTTAGGGTGAGCAGGCGGGACGCGTCCCGCGGCAACTCCGACAGCCGGTGGGCGAAGGGGGTGCCCAGGTCCGACAGCGGATGTCCGACCAGGGTCTCCCGCGAGCAGCCGAGCAGGGCCTCCGCGGCCGGATTGACGGTCGCGACGCGTCCGTCGACATCGAGTGTTATCACGCCCCCCGGCGACTCCGCGAGCAGCTTGCGCAGCAGGTGCTCCTGCTCCTCGTTGCGGATCCGTTCCTCGCGCAGCGTGTCCACCATGCGGTTGTAGACGTCGACGAGCTGGTCCATGTCCCGGTGGCCGACGTTCGCGAAGCGGGTCGAGTATTCGCCCTCGCGCAGGTAGTGGGCGCCGGAGCGGATGAGCTGGAGGGGGCCGAAGAAGGCCTTCAGCAGCCGCAGGCCCACGGCGAAGGTCGCGACGAAGAAGACCTCCACGGCGATCAGCCAGACCGGCCGTTCGATCAGGAACCAGACGGCGCAGCCTGCGAAGACGGCGTGCAGCGCCACGAGGTAGAGCAGGAAGCGTCGCCGGAGCGTCACGACCCGATCCCGTACTTCTCCAGACGGCGGTACAGGGCGGAGCGGCTGAGGCCGAGGGATTCGGCGGCCCTGCTGATGTTGCCGTCGTGGTGGCGCAGACCCTTCTCGATCATGGCCTTCTCGATCTCGTCGACCGTCATGCTGCCGACCGGCGGCAGGGTGTCGCGGTCCGGCTCGTCGTTCTCCATGGCCATCACGCGCTCGCAGGCGGCCGTGTCCAGTCGCGGCCCGGGCACCACGAGCACGGCGCGGGCGAGGAACTGCTCGAGCTGTCGCACGTTGCCCGGCCACGGCTGTCCCTCGAGCCAGGAGAGGGCGCCGGCGGTCACCACCGGCGGCGCGTCCTCGCGGCCGAACATGGCTGCGGCCCGGGCCAGGAAGTGCGCGCTGAGCAGCGGGATGTCCCGCCGCCGTTCGACCAGCGGCGGCAGGTGCAGGGTGATGAGGTTCAGACGGTAGAGCAGGTCCTCGCGGAAGGCGTCCTCCCGGACGGCCTGCCGCAGGTCGCGGTTGGTGGCCGAGATCACCCGGATGTCCAGGGTGCGGGTCTCGCTCGTGCCGAGCGCCTCGTAGGTCCCGTCCTGGAGCACCCGCAGCAGCTTGACCTGGTTGCGCGGGTCCAGCTCCCCGATCTCGTCGAGCAGGATCGTGCCCCCGTCGGCGGTCGCGAAGCGTCCGGCGCGGTCCCGCCCGGCGTCGGTGAAGGCCCCGCGGACGTGGCCGAACATCTCGCTCTCGAACAGATTCGTCGGGATGCCGCCCAGATTGACCTTCACGAACGGCGCGTCGAGCCGGCGGCTGTTGCGATGGAGGGCGGCGGCGAGCACCTCCTTGCCGGTGCCGCTGTCGCCGGTGATCAGGACCGAGGCGTCCGTGTCGGCCACGCGTCCGGCCAGGTCCAGCACGCGCAGGAAGCCCGGGTCGCGGCCCAGCACGCCGCCGAAGTCGTGACGCTCGTCGAGTTCGTCGCGCGTCGGCACGGGGGCGGACGTCTCACGGGCGCCGCTGGCGACGAGGTTCAGGGCCGTCCTGACCGACTGGACCACCTGCTCGTTGCGCCAGGGCTTGGTCACGAAGTCGGCCGCGCCGGCCTGCATGCCGCGAACGGCCAGCTCGATCGAGCCCCAGGCGGTGATCAGGATGACGGGCAACCCCGGCCGCCGCGCCTTGATCACGTCCAGCAGGGCCAGTCCCTCCTCGCCCGTGGTCTGGCGCGAGAAGTTCATGTCCTGCAGGACGAGCTCCAGGTCGGGATCCTCCAGGCGCTCCGGCACGGCCGCCGGGTCCGTGACGCCGACGGCGGCGAAGCCGGCCCGCTTCAGCAGCAGTTCCAGGGAGTGGAGGATGGCACGGTCGTCGTCGACTATCAGGATCATGGTCTCACTCGTACTGCAGGGCGATCGACGGCTGGACCCGGGTCGCGAGCCACGTCGGATAGAGTCCACAGACGGTCACGAAGGCATAGATGAGCAGGGTCGCCGCTGTCAACCCCACGAGGAATACGGGCCAGCCGGCGCCGAAGTTCGCGCCGAAGAGCGGGAACTGCAGGAAGACGATCGCGCCCACCACGACGGCGATGGTGGTCAGGGCCCACAGCTCCGCCAGGATCTGGGCGCGCACCGAGGCCGCGCTGGCACCCATGGCGCGGCGCAGGCCCAGTTCCGAGGTGCGGCGCGTCACGCTCAGCCACAGCACGCCCACCAGGCCGAGGCCGACCATGACGATCAGGAAACCGGCGACCACGGCCGAGATCAGGATGGGGCCGATGTAGTCCCTGTTCCTCGTCCGCCGGTGATCCTCGAGCAGCGCGGTGTCGTAGGACCAGCGGGGCGCGATGTCCTGCAGGGTGCGCACGAGCCGCTCCTCGAACTCGGCCGTCGTTCCCGGCCGGACGCGGATCAGCAGTTCGTCCGGCATGTCCTCGCCTGCGGCGAAATCGACGGCCAGGAACGCGGCGTAGCGCTCCTCCTGGAACTCGCCGGAGCGGCGGTAGTGGTCCATCACGCCGACCACGCGGTTGATCTTCGCATCCTCCTCCGGCGTCGTCGGCTGGCCGTCGTCGTCGAAGACGGGGATATCCATGCCGACCGGATCGTCCGTGCCGAACATGTCGAGGGCGAAAAGGCGGGAGATCACCATGGGCTGATAGGCGAGGGCCGCGTCCGTGTCCTCGATCCAGCGTCCATGCAGCAGCTCCAGGTCGAGCACGTCGATGAGGTCCGGCGTGGCCATGGTCCAGAGGAAACCCTCCTGCCTGCCGTCGATCCAGGTCCCGTCCATCCAGGTGCTCCTGCTGTAGGGCGTGTTCGTCGAGGCGGCGGCCGCCTCGACCTCCGGCAGGCCCTTCGCGGCCCGCACCAGGTCGGACATGGCCCGCCGGTCGGCGGCGAGCTCTTCCCCCTCGGCGCGCCAGTTGATGCCGCCGATGTCCACGGTCCAGACGTTCTCGTAGTCGAAGCCCAGGGGCTGGCGCCAACGGTCGGCCAGGTTGGCGGTCGAGGCCATGAGGCCGCACAGCACCAGGAAGCAGATGAAGAGCTCGAGGAGGATCAGGCCCGTCGAACGCTTGCGGTTCCAGACCAGCTTGAATATGTGACGAGTCATGACGTGCCTCCCTTCAGGGCGTCGACCGGATGCTGCCGCGACATCTTCCACGCGGGCCACACGCCCGAGAGCAGCCCGAAGACGACGGCCAGGGCGAACCCGGCCGCGAAGATGCGCCAGCTCAGGTGGAAGGTCATGAGCGGCGTCTGCGGGAAGAGCGTGGCGAGATGCAGGACGAGGAAAGCGCCGAGCAGGCCGATCACCCCGCCGAACAGGCAGAGCACCACGTTCTCGACCACGAACTGCAGCACCAGGTCGGGGCTGGCGGCACCGAAGGCCTTGCGCACGCCGATCTCACCGGAGCGTTCGTAGATGCGGCTGAGGTTGATGTTGACAAGGTTGATCGCGGGCAGGGCCATGAAGGCGAGCATGGCCAGCAGGGCGACCAGCACCAGCCGCCGGGGCGCCGTTTCCCCCCGGTCCAGGTTCAGCATCAGGCTCGACAGCGCCTCCAACGTCGTCATGGGCAGGCCGGCCATGGTGTGGAAGCGTTCGGGATCCTCGAACTCGACCCGGGTCAACCGCTCGCGGAAGGCCGCCTGAACCTGCTTGCGGTCGCCGCCCTCCTCGACCAGGTAGGCCACGTTGCAGCCCCCGATCAGGGCGTCGGTGAAGCCGGCCGCGGTGTTGCACCCGATCGGCAGCCAGATATCGGCGGCGGCCGTCTGGCGATAGAACGGCACGTCCTCGACCACGCCGACGACCCTGTACTCCGAGCCGTCCAGCTCTACCGACTTGCCGAGCCCCGGCTCGTCGTCGAAACAGCGCCGCCGCGTGCCCTCGCTGATCACGGCCACCCGGTTGGCGTTGCGGTCGTCCTCTGCGCCGAAGGGCGCGCCCTCCAGGAAGGCGAACTGCAACACCCGCCAGTACTCGGCGTCCGTGAAGCGCGCGTCGAACGTCAGCTTGCGGCCCTCCTTGAAGGTGATCGTCTGGTGGCCGCGCGTGTAGACGGTCATGCGCTCGACGCCGGGCAGGTCGCGGCCGTAGCGTTCGATGAACCTGTAGCCCGCCCCCGACGACCAGGTGCTGCGGTCTCCGTACATCTGCATCTGGCTCAGCACGAGCATGCGGTCGAGCTGCGTCTCGGGGTATGAGGGCGCCAGCTGGTGGTCGGCGATGGAGACCACGGTCATCAGCGTGGTCAGGGTGAAGCCGATGCCGAACAGGCTGACGAAGGTGAAGAACCTGCGCCGCCGCAGCACCTTCCAGGCCATCTTCAGGTAGTTGACGAACATGTCGTTCCCCCCGGGGCTAGTGGACCTGGCGGCCGTCGAAGAGACGCACGATGCGCTCGGTGCGCTCGGCCAACCGCTGGTCGTGCGTGACCATCACGACGGTCACGCCCGCCTCGCGGTTGTATTCCTCGAGGATCTGCATGACGTCCTCGCCCATCTTGCTGTCCAGATTGCCGGTCGGCTCGTCGGCGAGCAGCAGGCGCGGCGCGCCGACGATGGCGCGCGCGATCGCCACCCGTTGCTGCTGCCCACCCGAGAGCTGCGTCGGGAAATGGTGCATGCGCGCGGCCAGCCCCACCCGCTCCAGCGCGATTTGCGCCATCTCGGTCCGTTCGTGATTGGAGACATTCCGGTAGAGGAGCGGTATCTGGACGTTGTCCAGCGCGTTCAGGTCCGAGATCAGGTGGAAGCTCTGGAAGATGAATCCGATCTCGCGGTTGCGCAGCCCCGCGAGGCGGCGATCGCCCAGCCCCGCGATCGGGGACTCGTCGAGAAAGACGCGGCCCTCCGAGGGTTCGTCGAGCAGTCCCAGCACGTTGAGCAGCGTGCTCTTGCCCGAGCCCGAGGGGCCCATGATGGACACGAACTCCCCGGCGACGATGTCCAGGTTGATGGTGCTCAGGGCGACGGTCTCCACCTTCTCGGTGCGGTAGATCTTGTCGACGCCCTCCAGGCGGACGGCGACGCCGTGACCGCCCGACGAACGATGGGTCCCGCCCTCCGTCGCCATATCGATTGCCGTGTTGCCGTCGTTCATCGCAGCTTGACCTCCTTGGCGTTCCTGAAATCCGACATGTCCGAGACGATGACCTCGTCCCCCTCGGCCAGGCCGCTCGTGATCTCGTAGTGTTCGAAGCTGGAAAGACCGATCTCGATCCGCGTGCGCAACGCCTTGTCTTCCCGCAGGACGAAGACCGTGTCGTGCCCGTCGACGTTCAGCAGCGGGCCCCGTTTCAGCCGCAGCGCCTGGCGCCGGCTGTCGGTCACCGCGTGGACGTCCACGCGCAGGTTCGGGCGCAGGATCGGGTGGTCGTCCCGTTCCAGGGCTATCTCGAAGGTGACGATCCCGTTCACCACCGTGGGCAGGATCTTCCGCACGTACCCGCCGAGGCGCGTGTCGCCGCTGCGGACGGTGGCGGGAAGGCCCTCGGTCAGCCTGCGGGCCAGCACGTCCGAAAGGGTGGCGTCGACGCGGTAGGTGCTGAGGTCGGCGACCCTCGCCACCGGCTCGCCCTCGGCCACCGACGCGCCCTCTTCCGCGACCACCCAGGTCACGATGCCGGCGTGCTCGCTCGTCACGACCGTGCGGCGCGCCCGCGCGCTCGCCTGTTCGCGATCCTTCTCCAGGACGGATATCTCGAGGGCCAGCCCGTCGAGCTTGGCGACCAGGTCCAGCTCGGCGTTGTCCATCATGGCTTCCAGGTGGCGCAGTTCTATGGTCGCGCGCTCCACGTCGATCTTGGCCTTGCGGACCATGTCGTACATGATCAGGCCGAGGTCGAAGAGCTCCTGGTTGCGCACCACGTCGAACTCGAAGGACTTCAACTCGAGGGTCTTGATGTCGTGGCGCATGCTCAGGTCATTGCGGGTCCGCTCGAGTTCCAGGTCGGTCTGCCGCCGCAGGTTCCGCGCCAGGGAGATCTGCTCCTCCAGGCGCGACACCTCCCGCTGCACGTCGGCGTCGTCGAGCAGGACGATCGGCTCGCCGGAGGCCACCTCCGCGCCGGGCTTCCTCAGGATGGACCGGATCCGGGTGACCGTCGGCGAGGTGAGCACGTACTCGAATTCCGGCACGACCAGGCCTGAAGCGTCGAGCGTGGCGGACACGTCGCCGCGTTCGACGTGGGCCGTGCGAACCCGGTCCCGCCGCAGCGACGGCTTGAGCCAGCCGGTGATCAGGATCAACAGGATCAGGACGACCGCGACGGCGCCGACCGGCACGGCCAGGCGCTTCAGCGTGCGTCGTCTGCGGGTGGTCGGATCTATGGCGCGGTCCATACTGTCCACAAGCATACCTCCAGTGGGCCCACTGCAATGGGCATGCCTGTGCACAATTCGTTGAAACGACGACAGATAGGGATTGGTTGACGCGGCCGAGGCGTGCGGGTCCGGACGTCGGGTGTTCGGATCCGGACAGCGTCGCCGGCGTCCTAGGCCGGCGGAACGCCGCCCTCGTTGACCGTCAGGACGGGGCAGCGCGCGGTGCGCATCACCTTCTCGGCGACCGAGCCGAACAGGAACCTCCGCCAGCCCGATTCCCCGTGCGTGGCGATGACCACCAGGTCGGCGCCCCAGTCCTCGGCGTGGGCGGGGATCTCGTCGCCGGGCTTGCCGCGCCCCAGGTGGGTCGACACCGACAGCTCCGCCGACGACAGCGACTCGCCCATGGTCCGCAGGCGTTCCGCGGCCTTTTCGTAGATCAGTTCCTGGTAGCCCGTCACGTCGAAGGTGCTCGTGGGCGCGCCGATGTCCACGGTGGGGCCGTGGAGGGTGACCGGTTCGACGCAGTGCACCAGCCGCAGCTCGGCGCCGAAGCGCCGCGCGAGGTCGCGGGCGAGCTCGATCGCCTGGCGGGCCGGTTCGCTGAAGTCGGTGGGACAGAGAATGCGCGTGAAGATGGCCATGCGTCCTCCTCTCGGCCGGGCGGGGCCGTCATCCACAGCTTCGGCCACACCGGGCCGATCGTCAACCCACGGCGCTTGCGGCGGGGCGGATCTGCTGGTATGTGTCTGCAATCCTCAACGGGAGCGGGGACGTGTCCGTGCGCATCAAGATCTGCTGCATCGAATCGACGGCCGAAGCGCGGGCCGCCGTGCGCCTCGGCGCCTCGGCCCTGGGTCTCGTCTCCGAGATGCCCAGCGGCCCCGGCGTCATCGACGAGGACCTGATCGCCGAGATCGCGGCCGCGGCCCCGCCCCTGGTGACGACCGTGCTGCTTACCTCCCGCACCGACGTCGAGGGCATCGTGCGCCAGCAGCGCCGTACCGGGGTCAACGCGATCCAGCTCTGCGCGCCGCTGGACGCCGCGGACCACCTGGCCCTGCGCGAGCGGCTGCCCGGCATCCCGGTAGTCCGCGTCGTCCACGTCGACGGCGAGGCGGCCGTGGACGAGGCGTTCGCGGTGGCCCACTCGGTCGACGGCCTGTTGCTGGACACCGGCGTGCGCGAGGGTCCCGGCCGGCAGCTCGGCGGCACCGGCCGCACCCACGACTGGTCCCTGAGCGCGCGTATCGTCGCGGGCACGGATGTGCCGGTGTTCCTGGCCGGCGGCCTGCGCCCGGACAACGTGCGCGAGGCGATCCGCGCGGTGCGGCCCTTCGGCGTCGACGTGTGCAGCGGCGTGCGCTCCGGCGGCAGTCTCGACGAGACGGCCCTCGCGTCCTTCGTCGCGGCGGCGCACGACGCTTGAATCGGAAGGTGGACTCGAGCATGGAAGAGCGGCGGCGACAGCGCGTCGGCGTGTTCTACGGCCTGGCCGCCTACGGTGCCTGGGGCCTGCTGCCGCTCTACTTCAAGGCGGTGGGCTCGGTGCCGCCCATGGAGGTGCTGGCCCACCGCATCGTGTGGTCCCTGGTCATGCTGGTGGTCCTTTCGGCGGCGCGCGGCCGGCTCCACGAGTTCCGGCGCCTGCTGCGCGACGGACGCACCCGTCTCACCCTGGCCTGCACCACCTGCCTGATCGCCTTCAACTGGGGCGTCTTCATCTGGGCGGTGGACAACGGACGGCTCCTGGACGCCAGCCTCGGCTACTTCATCAATCCCCTGTTCACGGTGCTGCTCGGCTTCGTCTTCCTGCGCGAGCGGCTGCGCCCGCGCCAGACCGCGGCGGTGGTTCTGGCGACGCTGAGCATCGTCTGGCTGACGGCCGCCCACGGCCGGCTGCCTTGGATCTCGGTGGGGCTGGCGGTGAGCTTCGGCTTCTACGGGCTGCTGCGCAAGCGGGTGAACGTCTCCGGCGTGCAGGGCCTGACCGCCGAGACCCTCCTGCTCGCGCCGGTGGCCGTGGCCTGGATGATCTGGCGCGAAGGACGGGGCGACCTGCACTTCCTCCACGTGGCGCCGGGGCTGAGCCTGTTGCTGGCCGCGGCCGGCGTGGTGACCGCCTCGCCCCTGATCTGGTTCGCCGAGAGCGCGCGTCGCGTGCGCCTGGCCACCCTCGGCTTCATGCAGTACCTGGCGCCCACGGGACAGTTCCTGCTGGCGGTGACCCTCTTCGGCGAGCCCTTCACCCGCACCCACGCCGTGGGCTTCGGGTTGATCTGGCTCGCGCTGGCCCTCTATGTCCACGACACCCTGCGCGGGCTCCGCGAGGAGGCGCGACCGGAGGAGATCTGCCCATGACCCGCAAGGCCCCCCTCGAGCTCGCCGAGGAACAGGTGCTCTGGTTCCGCGCCCGCCGGCAGGGACTGGCCGGGCCCGGCGCGCCCGACGCCGCCGCGGCCGCCCGCGCCATCGTCGGCGCCCAGGCCCAGAAGGCGGTGCCGGCCCTGCTCGGACTCAGCCAGCGCATGGCCGGCCGCCCCACCGCGGCCGACCTGTCCCGGCTGTTGAGCGACGCGCCCCGCCCCCTGGTGCGCACCTGGGGCCAGCGGGAAACGCTGCACCTCTACGACGCGGCGGCGGACTGGTCCGAGGTGGTGGCCGCGCGGGCCCAGTGGGCGCCCGGCGGTCGCCGCGGCCCCATGCCGGACGCGCGCACCCTGGACAAGGGCCTGCGCACCATGCGGCGCGCCGGCATCCCCGTCGATCGCGACGCGCTCTTCGGCGTGGTGCCGCCCGCCTACCTGAAGAAGATCGAGGAGCTGGCCGCGGGCTCCGGCCTGTCCGCCGAGCGGCTCGCGGCCGCGCGGGTGCTCTGGTGCCTGGCGCTGCGCGGCGACCTGTGCCTGGCCGGCAAGTCCGGCGCCAAGCGGATGCACGCCCTGCGCGAGGACTGGTATCCCGATCTGGACTGGCCCGCGACGATCGACCCGCCCGCCTGGCCCGCCGCTACCTGTCCGCCTACGGGCCCGCCACGCCCGCCGACGTGGCCCACTTCTTCGGCGCCCGCGTGCGGGAGGCCGACGGCTGGCTGGCGTCCCTGGCGCCCGGGCTGATCTCCGTGTCCTGCGGCGGGCGCAAGGGCCTGGCGGCCCTCGCCGACGACGCGCGGGACCTGCGCGCCGATCCCCCGGCGGGCAAGGACTGGCCCCTGCGTCTGCTGCCCCTCTGGGACGGCCTGCTCATGGGCCACAAGGACAAGACCTGGACCGTCCCCGACGCGGCCGAGCGTCCGGCGGTCTGGCGCCGGGGCGCCCACGTGTCGGCCGCGGTCCTGCACCGGGGCCGCATCGTGGCCGTCTGGACCCAGGCCAAGCGGCGCGGCGAGTTGCGGGTGGAGATCGCGCCCCTGGGCGGCTGGCGCAAGGCCATGCTCCCGGGCGCGCGGCGCGAGGCGCGGGCGGTGGCGGCTCATCTCGGGCTGAAGGGTGCCGAGGTCGCGATCGCGATCTGAGCGCCGTCGTTAGCGGTACATGCTCTTGATGGCGCCCCAGTTCGCGGCATCGTTGGGGATGGCCCCCAGGTCGATGGTCATCTGGTTGTTGGTCTCGTCGGTCTCGGGCACGAGGTTGTAGGGATCCACCGTGATGGTGACGGTGGTGTAACCGATCGAATAGGGGATCGGCTCGAATTCCTTGTTGATGATGTACAGGCAGCCGCAGTTGAGCAGGAAGCCGTTGTTGGAGCAGAATCCGTCCAGCCAGCCCAGTCCCGTGTAGATGTCGAGGCAGTTGCCGTCGCCACAGTCCGTGATGGGCTGCTGCCAGCAGTCGTTGTTGTCCTGCACGTAGGTGACGGTGTCGTTGAGCATCCGCAGGCCGGCCGGCACGTAGTACAGGGCCAGGTCGAGGGCGTGGGGCGCGAGGTTGCCGGCGTTGCGCAGGGTGACCACGGGCCGCAGCTGGAAGGTCTCGCTCCTGCCCTCGAACACCTCCACCTGCACGTCGCTCAGCTCCAGGTCCACCTGGGCCGCCGCGGACGCCGCCAGCAGGCAGACCGCGAGACCCGCCAGGGCCGCGCCTCTCCGGATCGTTGACCTCTTCATGCCCTCGTCCCTCTCTGTTGCGTCGATCGGGAGCCCGCCGGTCCAGGGCGTTTCTCCCGGTTGAATCCCACTATAATCATACACGATATACCGAATATTTAGTCAACAACCTAGAGCTATCGAGCAGTAATTTGACATATCACAACTTACCGAAACAGCAGGCGTGAAAAAGCCCCCCGGCGGCTTGCCGGGGGGCCGGATCGGGTCGGGTGGGCGACCGATCCCTAGCGGTACATGCTCTTGACCGTGCTCCAGGTCGTGAACTCGTTGGCGATGGGGCCCAGGTCGATGGTCATCGTGTTGTTGGTCTCGTCGGTCTCGGGGACGAGGTTGTAGGGATCCACGGTGACGATGACGGTGGTGTACCCCGGCACGAAGGTCGTCTCGGGGAGCGAGTACTCGACCGCGTAGAGGCAGCCGCAGTGCATCAGGAAGCCGCCGCTGGCGCAGGTGCCCTGCATCGAGCCGTAGATGATGGAGTAGATAGAGCCTGTCCCATAAGCCCCCTTTTTTCAACCCCGCCTTTCCCGGGCCGA
>CAZTWK010000066.1:0-16589 GCA_964617805.1 uncultured Fibrobacteraceae bacterium
CTGTTCCCGGGCTGCCTGATCAAGTCCATCGACGGCATCCGGGCCAAGAAGAAGTTCTACTGGGACCAGACCAAGCTCGCCAACCGTCACTGGCTGGCGGCCAACATGCAGGGCGAGGCCTTCCTGGGCTTCACCGCCTTCAACAACCGCAAGGCGACGGGCAAGGACGTGATCGACTTCGTGAAGTTCCGCCAGCTCATCGCCGAGGGCGCCCTGATGGACGACGACACCTTCGCCGAGGTGCTTCCCGCCCCCGAGGAGGGCTGACCGGACATGACCTTCTGCGACTTCGCCCTCCACCGCCCCGACTCACTGGCCGAGGCCTGCCGCCTGGGCCGCGAGCTGGGCGGCGACGCGGCCTACCTGGCCGGCGGCACCGACCTGCTGGTCGATCTCCGCTCGGGCCGCAAGACGGTGGGGCACGTCATCGATCTCGGACGCCTCGCCGTGCTCAGGGAGATCCTCGACGACGGCGGCACGCTGCACGTCGGCGCCCTGGCCACGCTGAACGAGATCGCCGGCTCGCCGGCGGTCCACGCGCTGTTCCACCCCCTGGCGGAGGCCGTCGAGACCATGGCCGGTTCCCAGATCCGCAACCTCGCCACCATGGGCGGCAACTTCAGCTGCGGGGTGCCCTGCTCCGACACGCCGCCCATCACCTGCGCGGCCGGGGGCGCCATCGCCGTGACGGGGCCCGACGGCGACCGCGAGGTCGCCGCCCGCGACTTCGTGCTCGCACCGCGTTCGACGGTTCTCGCGCCCGGCGAGATCGTCACCGCGATCCGCATCCCGCCCCAGCCCGACACCTCCGGCGCCAGCTTCCAGCGTTTCACCCTGCGCCGCGGCTCCGCCCTGGCGGTCGCCTCGGTGGCGGCCTGGCTGAACGTGGAGGAGGGCGCGATCGCCGAGGCGCGCGTGGTGATGGGCGCCGTGGGCCCGGTCCCCCTGTTCGCGGAACGCTGTGCGGAAGCCGTGACGGGCGAGGCCCCGGGCGAGAAGGTCTTCGCGGAGGCCGGCCGCCTCGCGGCCGAGGAATCCCGGCCCATCAGCGACCTCCGAGGACAGGAACAGTACCGCCGCGACATCGTGGCGGTGCTGACCCGCCGCGCTCTCGCGCAGGCCGCCGACCGCGCGGAAGGACGGGACCGATGAGCGAACACCGGGACAACGCCCACCTGATCCAGCTCACCGTCAACGGCCGCGTCCACACCCTCGGCGTGGCCCCCGGGACGACGCTCAAGGAGGTGCTGCGGGAGGAGCTGAACCTGACCGGCACCAAGAGCGGCTGCGACGCCGGCGACTGCGGCGCCTGCACGGTGCTCATGAACGGCAAGGCGGTGACGTCCTGCCTGGTGCTGGCCGCCGCCGCGGACGGCGCGGAGATCACGACCATCGAGGGCGTGGCCGACGGCAACGAGCTGCACCCCCTGCAGAAGTCCTTCCTCAAGCACGGCGCCCTGCAGTGCGGCTTCTGCACGCCGGGCATGGTCATCTCCAGCCTGGAACTGATCGGCCAGAAGCCGGCTCCCGACGACGACGACATCCGGACCGCCCTCGGCGGGCACCTCTGCCGCTGCGGCACCTACCCGCGCATCTTCGAGGCCGTCAAGGACTGGCAGAGCTTCGAGGGCGTGGACCTGGACACCGAACCGGGCGAGCACGACGAGCGGGACCAGGAGCGGGACCACAGCACCGTGGGCCGCGGCGTGATGCGCTACGACGGACCGGACAAGGTGACCGGCCGCGCCACCTACGCCGCGGACATCAAGCTGCCCGGCATGGTGTACGGCAAGATCCTCGGCAGCCCCATCGCCCACGGCCTGATCAAGAGCATCGACACCAGCGCGGCCCGCGCGCTGCCCGGCGTGCTCGCGGTGATCACGGCCGACGACGTGCCGGACGTGCGCTACGGCGTGAGCCCGCCCCGCTACGACGAGGAGATCCTCGCCCGCGAGCGCGTGCGCTACGTGGGCGACGAGGTGGCCGCGGTGGTCGCGGAGGACGAGGCCACCGCCGAGCGGGCCCTGAAGCTGATCGAGGTGGAATACGAGCCCCTGCCGGCGGTCTTCGATCCGCGCGACGCCCTGGCCGAGGGCGCGCCGCTGATCCATCCCGAGGAGGAGAAGTACGCCCGCAACGTCAACACGTCGGTCGAGTGGCACTTCGGCGACGTCGAGAAGGGTTTCGCCGACGCCGACTGCATCGTCGAGGACACCTTCGAGGGCAACCGCACCTACCAGTGCCCCATCGAACCCCACGCGTCGATGGCGCGCTGGGAACATCACGCGGGCAAGCTGACGATCTGGTCGTCGACCCAGGCGCCCCACTATCTGCGGCACATGCTGAGCCGGATCTTCGACATCCCCCAGGGTGACATCCGCGCCATCGCGCCGGGCGTGGGCGGCGGCTTCGGCGCGAAGGCCGAGACCACGCCCCTGGACCTGTGCGCCGTGATCTTCGCGCGGATGGTCGGACGACCGGTGATGATGAAGTACACGCGCGAGGAGATGTTCCGTCACTTCCGCGGACGCCACAAACAGTACATCGACATGAAGATCGGCCTGAAGAAGGACGGCACGATCACCGCCTGCAAATCGCACATCCTGCTGGACGGGGGGGCGTACACCTCCTTCGGCATCGTGACGGCCTACTACGCCGGCTCGATGGTGCCGACGCTCTACAAGATCCCGAACTACCAGTACGACGGCTACCGCATGTACACGAACCTGCCCGCGAGCGGGGCCATGCGCGGCCACGGCGTGCCCCAGCCCCGGTTCGCCTTCGAGTCGCTGCTGGACACGGCGGCGGAGCAGCTCGGGCTGGATCCGTTCGACATCCGGCTGCGCAACGCCATGGAACCCGACACCCTGACCTGCAACGACCTCGACATCTCGTCGTGCGAGTTCGAGGCCACCCTGAAGCAGGCGCGCGAACGGACGGGCTGGGACGGGAAGAAGGGCAAGCTGCCGCCCGGCAAGGGCATCGGCGTCGGCTGCGGCGGGTTCGTGTCCGGCGCGGGGTATCCCATCTATCGTTCCAAGTTTCCCCACTCCAACGCCATGATCCGCCTGTCGGAAGACGGCATGGCGGCCTCGGTGCACATCGCGGCGGCGGAGATCGGACAGGGCTGCAACACGATCCTGCCCCAGATCGCGGCCGAGGAACTGGGCATCCCCTACCACCGGATCTGGCTCGTGGAAAACGACTCGGTGCTCGCGCCGACCGACCTCGGGGCGTACTCCAGCCGCGTGACCCTGATGGCCGGCAACGCCGTGCGCATGGCGGCGTCCGAGGTCAAGAAGCAGCTCCTGGTGGTCGCCGGCGAGCAGCTGGGCTGCGACGTGAACGCCCTGACCGCCCGCGACGGCCGCATCTACGTGGCCGAGCACCCGCGCGTCGGCCTGGACTGGGACGAGACCGCGCGCCTGGCCTTCTCCCGCGGCGGACCGGTGACCGGCACCGGCCACTACTCCCCGCCGCCCGGCCTCGGCGGCAAGTACAAGGGCGCCGCGGTCGGCACCTCGCCGGCCTACAGTTTCTCCACGGCCGTCTGCGAGGTGACCGTCGACCTGGAGACGGGCTTCGTGACCGTGGACGACTTCCACGACTTCAGCGACGCCGGCACGGTGATCAACCCCTTGACCTTCCACGGACAGGTCGAGGGCGGCATCATCATGGGCCTCGGCGAGACGCTCCTGGAAGACACGCTGGTGCACGAGGACGGCTCGCTGGTCAATCCAGACCTGCACGGCTATCTGGTGCCGACGATCTGCGACTCGCCCCGCATCGTCTCGCGGGCGGTCGAGAGTTACGAGCCGCGCGGGCCCTTCGGGGCCAAGGAGATCGGCGAGGGTTGCCTGCCGCCGATCCTGGGCGCCATCGCCAACGCGGTATACGACGCCTGCGGCGTGCGGGTCACCGAACTGCCCATCACGCCCGAACGGGTCCTCGCCGGACTGCAGGCGCTACGACGGGAACGGGAAGAGAAGTAATGTTCGCCGACAACGAACATACCACCAGCAACGAACGCAAGGTCGGTCGTACGCCCAGGACCGCCCCCAAGCTGGACAAGCTGCTGACCGCCTCGGCCGGCCTGATGGCGCGGCAGGGTTTCGGTCAGACCTCGATCCGCAACGTGGCCAGCGAGACCGGCTTCAGCCTGGGCGGCATGTACTACTACTTCGAGAACAAGGAAGACCTGCTCTTCCAGATCCAGCAACGCACCTTCGGCGCCCTGCTGGCGCTCCAGGAGGCGGCCCTGCAGGAAGGCGGCAGCGCCGAGGAGCGCTTGCGCCGCCTGGTGCGCAACCACCTGGAATACTTCACCGAACACTTCAACGAGCTGAAGGTCTGCACCTTCGAACTGGAATCACTGCAGGGCACGCGCTACACGACCATCGCCGAGCTGCGCCGTCGCCACTACCAGTGCCTGGCCGACGTGGTGGCCGAGTTCGAGGGACTCGATGCGAACGATACGGGCGACGTGGAACGGATCCGCCACCTCACCCTCTTCATCTTCGGCATGCTCAACTGGATTTTCATGTGGTTCAGCCCCGAACGGGATGAACCGGTGGCCGGCCTCGGCGAAGAGATGATCGATCTGATCCTGAACGGACTGGGAAACGCGCCCGCGGACCGGGCCTGAGCAACGAGCAGCCCCGCGATCCTCGCGGCGGTAGAAAGGAAGCAGCGAACATGAACCTTGGACTGGAGGGCAAAGTCGCCATCGTCACCGGCGGCAGCCGGGGTATCGGCGCGGCGGTCAGCCGGGAGCTGGCGCGTCAGGGCTGCGACGTGGCGCTGACCTGTCAGGGTCGGATCGACGCCGCCAACGAGGTGGCCGCCGAGATCGAGGCGATGGGCCGGCGCGCCCTGGCCATCAAGGCCGACGTGACCAGCGTCGAGGAGACCGAGCACACGGTCGACCGCGTGGTCGAGGAGCTGGGCGGACTGGACATCATGGTCTGCAACGCCGGCATCACCTGGGACGGGGTGATCTGGAAGATGTCCGAGCAGCAGTGGGACGCCGTCATCGCGACGAATCTCAAGGGCTACTTCACCTACAACCAAGCGGCGGCGCGCGTCTTCATGGAGCAGCGCAGCGGCAAGATCGTCAACCTCTCGTCGATCAACGGCCTGCGGGGCAAATTCGGTCAGACCAACTACTCCGCCTCCAAGGGAGGCAACAACGCCCTGACCAAGGCCCTGGCCAAGGAACTGGGCAAGTTCAACGTCAACGTCAACGCGGTGGCGCCGGGCATGGTGGCCACCGAGATGGCGTCCAGCATACCGCCCGAGTTCCTGAACGCCGCGGTGGCGGACACCGTGCTGGGCCGCATCGCGAGCTCGGAGGACGTGGCCCACGTGGTGGCCTTCCTCTGCTCCGATTTCGCGCGGCACGTGACCGGCGAAGTGATCAAGGTCGACGGGGGACAGTACATCTGACCGGAGGTTCCTGATGACCCGAGTGGGAGTCGTCGGCATCGGCCACACGAAGTTCGGACGGCGCAGCGACGCCACGGTGCAGGAGCTGGCCTACGAGGCCTACCGCGCAGCGTTGGCCGATTGCGATCTCGATCCGGCGCTCATCGACGCGTCGGTGATCGGTTCGGTGCCCGAGTATCACAAGCAGCGTTCCCTGGCCGGGGTGATCCAGGAGTACCTGGACCTGAACCCGCGCCCCACCTGGCTGACCGAGGTGGCCTGCGCCTCGGGGTCGGCGGCGATCCGCACGGCCTGGCTGGGCATCCGCGCCGGCGTGCACGGCGTGGTGGCGGTGATCGGCTGCCAGAAGATGACCGAGCTGACCACCGCCGAGATCCTGGCCCTGATGGGCCGGGTGGGCGACGTGCAGTGGGAGTCGATCTTCGGCACCACCTTCCCCGGCTACTACGCCATGTTCGCCCAGCGCCACATGCACGAGTACGGCACCACCGAGGACCAGCTCGCCCAGGTCGCGGTCAAGAACCACTACTACGGCGCGCGGAACGAGAACGCCCTGTTCCGCAAGGAGATCACCGTGGAGAAGGCGCAGGCGTCGGACCCGGTGGCCTCGCCGCTGAACGTCTACGACTGCTGCGCCAACGCCGACGGGGCCGTGTGCCTGATCCTGGCCGCCGAACCCAAGGCCCGCGAACTGAGCGACCGGCCAGTCTGGCTGGACGGCCTGGGCTGCGCCACGGCCAGCATGTCGGTGCTGCGCCGGCCCGACCTGACCGGGCTGCCCTCGGCCGCCGACGCCGCCGACCAGGCCTACCGCATGGCCGGCGTCACGGCGCAGGACGTGAAGGTCGCCGGCGTCCACGACTGCTTCACCATCGCCGAGATCATGGCCTACGAGGACCTGGGCTTCTGCGCCAAGGGCGAGGGCGGCGCCTTCATCGAGGCGAAGGCCCCCTACATCGGCGGCTCGACGCCGGTGAACGTGGACGGCGGCCTCAAGGCCAAGGGCCACCCCATCGGCGCCACCGGCACCTCGCAAGCCTACGAGATCATCCGCCAGCTACGGGGCGACTGCGGCGAGCGGCAGGTGCCGGACGCCGACGTGGGCCTGACCCACAACGTGGGCGGCATCGGACAGTATTGCTTCGTCAACGTCTTCAGGAGGGATTGACGTGTTCAACTGGTTCGGCAAGGTCAGCTACTGCCCCCACACCAAGGTCGAGGGCTTCGCCCGCCACCTGAAGGACGGCCGCCTGATGGGCTCGAAGTGCGCGGCGTGCGGCGAGGTCAGCTTCCCGCCGCGGGCCGACTGCCCCGCCTGCAGGCACGGCGAGTTCACCTACACGGAGATGAGCGGCAAGGGCACCGTCGTCACCTTCACGAGGATCGACGCCGCGCCGGCGGGCTTCGAGGACGTGACCCCGTTCACCGTGGGCGTCATCGACCTCGAGGAGACGGGCCGCCTGCTGGCCTGGTTCGGCGAGACCATCGCCGAGGCCGACATCCGCGTCGACATGCCCGTGCAGGTGGTGCCGCGCATGTTCGAAGAGAACGAGGACATCCAAGTCTACTACACTCTGGAAAAACCAGGCACGGACTGGGTCAAGAGCGACTCGTCCTGACGCCCCCGAGGGAGGCTTGCCATGCCCGAGACCGAATTCTCCACGATCGCCTACACCGTCCGTGACGACGTCGCCTACCTGAACCTGGACAACCCGCCCGTGAACATCATGACCGCGGCGATGATGGACGAGATCACCGCCGCCCTGGAGACCGCCGCCGCCGACAAGAGCCTCAAGGCGGTGGCCTTCACCGCGGGCGGCAAGGCCTTCTGCGCGGGCGCCGACGTGGGCGAGCACAAGCCCGAGCAGGCCCCGGCGATGATCGCCGCCTTCGGCCGCCTGTTCCGACGTCTGGATGCCATGGAGGTGCCGGTGGTGATGGCCGTCGGCGGCGCCGCCATGGGCGCGGGCTTCGAGCTGATTCTGATGGCCGACGTCCTGCTGGCCGCCGAGGGGGCCATGTTCGGCCAGCCCGAGATCCGGCTGGGGTTCTTCGCGCCGGTGGGCGTGGTGGAGCTGCCCGCCCTGGTGGGCCGCGCCAAGGCCATGGAGATAACGACCACGGGGCGCAACTACGACGCGGCGGAGATGGCCGACCTGGGGCTGGTCTCGCGGGTCGTCCCCGCCGACGACCTGGACGACGCCCTCGAGGGCGTGCTCAAGGACCTGCGCCGGGCCAGTCCGCTGGTGCTGCGCCTCAACACGCGCACGCTCAAGCGTTCGCGCGCGGGAGACTTCGCCGCCTCGCTCGCCGAGGCCGAGCGCGTCTTCCTCGAGGACCTGATGACCAGTGCGGATCCCGTGGAGGGCATCGCGGCGTTCTACGAGAAGCGCAAGCCCGAGTGGAAGAACGCCTAGCTGGTTTCATGACAGACGATCGGAGCTGACATGCGTATCGTCATCATCGGCGCCGGAGCCCTCGGCGGATTGGTCGGGGCCCAACTGACGGACGGCGGCGAGGAAGTCACCCTCATCGAGATCAACGAGGCCCGCGTCAAGCTGCTGCGGGAGTCCGGCCTCTTCGTGTCCGAGGGCACGGCCGGCGAGAAGTGTGTGCCGGTGACGGTGGCCCCCTCGGTGGAGGGCCTGCCCGTGGCCGACCTGGTCTTCGTGTCGGTCAAGAGCTACCAGACCGAGGACGCCATGCGCGCCAGCCTGCCGGTGATCGGATCCGAGACCTTCGTGCTGTCCATGCAGAACGGCATCGGCAACACCGACGTCATGGCGGAGATCATCGACCCCTCGCGGGTGCTCAGCGGGATCACGTACCACAGCATCCAGCACACCGGGCCCAACCGCATCCGCTACCGGGCGGGCATCAAGCCCATCCAGATCGCGCCCTATGACGGCAAGGTCACGCCGGAGATCGAGCGCGTGGGCGAGGTGTTCCGCGCCTCCGGCCTGAACACCGAGGTCTGCGACCACATCGACGACGTGATCTGGCAGAAGCTCCTGCACAACGGCGTGGTCAACCCCGTGTCGGCGCTGACCGGCCTGACCTGCCGCGAGATGCTCGACGACCCGGACCTGCAGTCCTTCATGCGCGACCTCTGCCTCGAGACCATCGAAGTGATGAAGGCACGGGGCGTGCCCATCGTGAACGAGGAGGACCCCTACGCCCCGGTCATCAACTCGCAGAAGGCCCTCGGCAAGAACCGCCCGTCCATGTGGCAGGACCTGGCCCGCTCGTGCCGCACCGAGGTGGACGCCATCAACGGCGCCGTGGTGCGCGAGGCCGAGCGGCTGGGGCTGGACGCGCCGCACAACCGCGGGCTCGTCCGCTTCATCCACTCGCGCGAGCACCAGAAGTTCCTGCGCAAGCAGGAGGTGGCCGACATGCTGCGGGCCGCGGCCGCCGCCCAGGCCGAGGACGCCGATACTACGGATGCGCCCGCCGCCCAGGCGCCCGCCGCCCAGTCCGCCGTGCGACCCATGCGCCCCGCCCCGGGCGGCGGCATGCCGCCCAGCCGCGTGCCCCTGCAGACGGCGCCCAAGCTCAAGGAGCTGATGACCAACTGCTACCGCGACCTGCAGGCGGCCAGCGACGACCCCGACCGCCGGGTCGCCTGGTGCTCCGGCGCGGGCCCGGTGGAGATCCTGCGCGCGCTGGACCTGTCGGTGTACTTCCCCGAGAACCACGCGGCGCTGATCGGCGCCAGCCGCCAGACGGGCCGCTACATCCCCCGGGCCATGCAGGAGGGCTTCTCCCAGTTCGCGAGCTCGTCCATGGCCAGCGACGTGGGCGCCATGCTCGCGGGCGACAGCCCGCTGGTGTCGGTGTACGGCGTCGACGGCCCGCCCGCGCCCGACGTGCTGGCCTACAGCACCAACTACGGACACGACCTGATCCGCTGGTTCGAATACTACGGCCGCCACTTCAAGACGCCGGTGGTCGGCCTCCACCCGCCGGCCTCGCTGGACGAGGTGGGCCCCGTGGAGATCGACATGGCCAGCCGGCAGATCCTGCACATGATCGACCGGCTCGAGCGGACCACCGGACGCCGGCTCGACATCGACCGCCTGTCCGAGGTGGTCAAGCTGACCAACAAGTGCACGCGGCTGTGGGGCGAGATCATGGACCTGTGCCGCGCCACGCCCGCGCCGCTGACCTTCTTCGACATGCTGATCCACATCGCGCCGTCCATCGTCATGCGCGGCACGCCGGAGGCCGTCGAGTACTACGCGTTGTTGAAAGCGGAGATCGAGGAGCGCATCGCCTCCAACGTGGCCGCGGTGCCGGGCGAACGCTTCCGCTTCTACTGGGAGGGCCCGCCCATCTGGCCGGCCCTGCGCCAGCTCGCGGACATGTTCCTGAACCAGCGGACGGCCATCGTCGCCTCGACCTACTGCGACATCAGCGCCATCGACGCGATCGATCCCGACAACCCCATCGAGAGCATGGCCAGGGTCTACACGGGCATCTTCCACAACCGCTCGGACAAGGCCAAGGAGGACACCCTGGTGAGCCGCTTCGAGGAGTTCGGCGTCGACGGCGTGATCTACCACGAGGGGCGCACCGCGCCCTACCAGAGCAACGTGCGCTACGGCCTCGAGGTGAGGCTCCGCCGCCGCACGGGCCTGCAGGCCCTGGTGCTGGAGGCGGACACCCACGACCAACGGCTCTTCTCCATCAACCAGATCATGCAGAAGCTGCGCGACTTCATCGAGATCCAGGAACTGGCCTCCAGCGGCGTCGGCTGAGCCGGAACGGGAGCTGAGACATGACGGACAAGGGACAGATCGGCGTCGGCATCGACGTGGGCACCGAATGCGTCAAGGCGGTGGCCATCGACGCCGACGGCAAGCTGCTCGGCAACACGGTCGTCGCCCGCCGCGGCTACTTCCAGGACCGGGTGACCGAGGCCTACAACGTCGTGCTCGAGGACGCCAAGGTGGGCGAGCAGGATCTCACGGGGATCTGCGCCACCGGCTTCGCCGAGAACTGCGTGCCCATGGCGAGCATGTTCCGCGGCGAGACGGCGTGCCACGCCCTCGGCGCCTTCCACCACCACCCCCACGAAATGACCGTCGTCGACATCGGCGGCCGCGACCCCAAGGTCATCCACGTCAACGACCAGGGCCACCCGACGGCGATCCACACGCTGCGCCGCTGCGCCGCCGGCATCGGCACGTTCCTGATCTTCGCGGCCCGCCACCTCGACGTCAGCCCCGCCCGCATGCAGGAGATGGCCGCCATGGCCGAGACGCCCGCCGACGTGGGCAGCTACTGCAGCATGTTCTCCGGACAGGACATCCTCGAGAAGCTGCGCGACGGCGCCACGAGAGAAGAGGTCGCCCTCGGCTGCATCCACTCCATCGCCGACCGCGTACAGGAGATCGGCCGCTTCCGCGGCAAGATCCGCGTCACCGGCGGCGTGGCCGAGTACTTCCCCGGCGTACTGCAGGCCCTGTCCGAGAAGATCGGCCTGCCCGTCGAGGCCGTCCCCGAACCCATCCTGGCCGGCGCCCTCGGCGCGGCCCTGTGGGGCCTGCAGTCCCGGCAGGCGGAACATTGCAATCAAGGAGAAGCGTGATGAGCGACCAAACCGTCGACCGCTGGATGATGACCGCCCAGGGCGAACCCTGCGAGCTGCGGACCGAGCCGCTCGAAAGCCCGCCGCCCGGCGAGGCCGTCATCGAGGTGGCCGGCTGCGGCGTGTGCCACACGGACATCTCGTTCCTGCACATGGGCGTGCCCACGCGCATGCCGCCCCCGTTGACGCTGGGGCACGAGATCAGCGGGACTGTGATGCAGGTGGGCGACGGGGTGGACGCGGCGCTGGTTGGGAAGCCGGTGCTGGTGCCGGCGGTGATGCCCTGCGGGGAATGTGCTTTGTGCAAGGCGGGCGAACGACGGATCTGCCGCGGCCAGGTGATGCCGGGCAACGACCGCCACGGCGGCTTCGCAAGCCACGTGACGGTGCCGGCCAGATACCTGTGCCCGGTCCCCGACGCGGTGCTGGCGAAGCACGAGCTGTGGGAACTGTCGGTGGTGGCCGACGCGGTGACCACGCCGTTCCAGGCGGTGCGCAGCTCGGGGCTGACAGCTGGCGGGCTGGCGATCTGCATCGGGACCGGCGGGATCGGGATCCACGGAGTGCAGATCGCGAAGGCGGTGGGGGCCAAGGTGATCGTGCTGGACGTGGACGCGGAGAAGCTGGCTGTGGCCGCCGATCACGGCGCCGACGCGGTGATCGACGTGAGCGGGCTGTCGATCAAGGAGATCAAGGGGCGGGTGAAGGAGGAGGGCAAGGCCATCGGGGCGCCGCCCGTCTGCAAACGGATCTACGAGATGTCCGGGACGGCGCCGGGGCAGGAAACGGCGTTCGCGCTGATGGGGCAGGGGGCGCACGTGTCTATGGTGGGGTTCACGATGGCGAAGTTGGAGGTGCGGCTGAGTAATTTGATGGCTTTCGATGCGACGATGCAGGGGAACTGGGGGTGTGATCCGGAGCTTTATCCGGAGACGCTGGAATGGATCGGGGATGGGCGGATCAAGGTGTCGCCGTTTGTGGAGAGGCATGGGCTGGGGGATATCAATGAGGTGTTGGATGCGGCTCATGGGGGGGAGTTGGGGAAGAGGGCGGTTTTGGTGCCTTAAAAGTCGGCGCTCTAGGCTGTCATATATGTGTAGGGTCGTATCTGGGGGATGACTGCGGGAAGCATGTCTTTATTGGATACGCAAACCTGTGTATTACACGTTAGGTCCAAAAAAATTCGAGCCATAGCGCAATAGCGAAAGGTGATGCTATGTATTTCCAATCAACTGTTCCCAGGGCGATTGTTGGTGCCTTGTTGTTATTTCTTATGGGATTCTCTGTTTCTGGTGTACGCAGTGTAGAGGCAGGCCAGTATTTTGATAAAGACGACATGAAGGGCATGGGGCATCTGTCAACGGCTCTTATGGCATGGTATGAAGTGAATCAGCTAGGGTTGCCGAAGAATGATTCAGATATGAAAAAGATCCTCAACCTACTCAAGAAAGTTCATTCAGAGTGTTCTAAAGTTACTGATAAAACACTTGAGAAAGTTGATCCCGAATTTGCGGTTCAATGGAGGCGCAATTTACAAGATGGCGCACGAATGTATGAGGCCGGTATGCGCGCATCTTGGAAGGCCAAGAAGCAGAAACGTAAACCAACAAAGGATGAAGCATCACAGATGAGTGGGGGGCAAAACAGGATGGTCAAGTTTCACGGGTATTATAATGCCAACATTGAGCGAATTGTGAAGGAATTGAAGTCCAAGGGCGTTGATATATTTGGATAAACCTGGAGGCGAGAATGGGATTCTTTGGGAATGCACGCAGAATATACAAACGGGCTAAGTTGATAAACACCCTTGGACGTGATGCAGGCAGCGGTGATATTCATGCAATGATGGCTGACTCTGAAAAGAAAGACCAAGCGCTGTCTGACTTAATCGATCATATTGCTAGCGACCCTGATATGTCAGTAATATTAGAAGCCCTTGAGAAATCCAAAGATGATGTCAAGAACCTCTATAATGCATTAATAGTGAGTGGTGCGGGCCAAAAAGTAAAAGGCGTATGGGTAGCAGCAGCAGCAATCGCGAATCCACAGACATTGATATATTCACTTCACGCATCAGATGCACCGATTCCAGAAGGTTGGACGGAGAGGGATAGGTGGTTGCGCATTGCTTTCACCTTGGTTGAGTACTTTGACTCAAGAAATCGTGGGAAAGTGAATGCCGGAGATTGGCCTGAATTGCCAAGTGAGAGCAGGACCTAACACTTATGAGGCCCCCACCCGTCAACAAGCAAAACGCTCCTGAGAGCGGCCGTACCAGGCCGCTCTTCCCGTAAGCACAACCCGCCCGCATCCCGACTTGGTTTCTCGCTGCAGGCGCAAGACGCCGTCCTGCACCAAACACCTATCGAGGTTCACGACTGGTCTTGCCGTTGCGGCTGTTGCCGGTGCCGCGGCCGTCCGGGGAGTGCTTCTGGTAGCCGAGGTGGTCGGTCATCTCGGCATCGAGGGCCGTCTCCACCAGGCGCTTCTTCAGCTCCTTGAGCAGGCCGGCGTCCTTGAGCAACTCTTCGGCTGTGGCGTCCTGGGTCAGCTCATCGATGAGCTTGTCGAGCTTATCCGGTTCCTTCTTCTGGGCCATGGGATCCTCCTACGGGAGAAACTACACCATGGCTGCTTACACAGTTAGAAATACACTCCCGAGCTAATCAGTATAATTGACCCAGAGATAAAGACTAAAACTATTTGCAGGAACCAACTTGATAGTGACTATGTGTGATGGTGCTTGACAAGAGTTTACGCATATCAACCATCACATAAGTTCACTCCCCGTAATCCGCCGCCGATCCACCATCCGCACCACGAAGAACGTCACCAAACTAACCACCCACAAGAAATAAACCGGATGCGGCACCACCCGCCACCCCTCCGGCGCCACCAACCAAACCACCAACGCCAACTTGGTCATCCCCAACGTCCACACCGCCGACCCCCGCCGACAAGCCCCCGGCCAGATCATCGTCATCAACACCACCAGCGTATAAGAAGTCGTCAGCGTCAAAGCCACCAACAACATCTTCAAGATCCCCGTCACAGTCAGCGCCAACAAAAACGTCACCCCGCTGAGCACCAGCACCGTCACCCGACAAACCAGCTGATCCCGCCCCGCACTCAACCCCGGCGCCCAGAACCGCTTCACCACATCGTTGGAAACCAGCGTCGCACTCCCCAGCAACAACCCCGAAGCCGTGCTCACGTCCGCCGCCCACAACCCCGCCAATATGATCCCCGCCGCCAGCGGATGCAGCCCCAGCACGACCCTTGGCAAAGCCTCCGCCGGCACGATCCCCGGATGCAGCACCACCGCCGACATTCCCAGCAGCGCGCTGATGAATCCCACCGGCGCGATGATCGCCGCGCCCAGCAGATACCCTCGCCCCGCCGTCCGCTCGTCCTTGGCCGCGAACCCCACCTGGATCACCGACTGCGTGGAATGCGTCGTGGTGATCATCACGATGAACCAGGCGACGATCAGGCCCATGCCCACGCCCGTGAGGTCGAATCCCGCGTGGCCCTCGGGCAGCCGCGCGGCCAGTTCCCCCAGCCCCCCGAGCTCGCGCACGGTCAGCACGGCGCCCAGGCATACGCCGGCGTAGATCACGATCACGTTGACCACGTTGGTCAGGCCCGCGGCCCAGAAGCCGCCGATCAGGGTGATGCCCACGAAGACGAGCGCGGTGACGGCCATGCCGGTGCGGAAGTCGAAGATCTCCGGGAGCAGCGAGGAGAGGATGGCGCCGCCGGCCACGTACTGGAGCGAGGTGATCACGATCTGGATCACGAGTTGGCCCAGAACGCCGAGGATGCGGCCGCCCACGCCGTAGTGGCGCTCGAACAATTCGGGCAGGGTGGTGATCTCCCAGCGGCGGTAGCGCCGCGCGGCGTAGAGGCCCATGACCGCGGCGCCGGCGGCCCAGGCGGCGTTGTACCAGCCGGCCGAGATGCCGGTCGTGTAGGCGCGTTCGGCCACGCCTATCGTGGAAGCGCCGCCGACCGCGAGGCCGGCCAGCAATGAAGCCACGACCACCGTGGGCAGGCCGCGGCCGGCGAGCAGGTAGCCGACCATGCCGCCGCCGCCGCGGGCTGTGAGGCGGCGCGCCCACCAGGTGGCGCCGAAGAGGGCGATCAGGTAGACGATGATCACGATCAGCGGCACTTGGTGGGCCATGGGCTACTCGATCCTGATCCGCACGTCGACGGCGCTCGGGGGCGCGCCGGGCGGGTAGGCGAAGACGGGGTTGAGGTCCATCTCGACGATCTCCGGGGCGTCGGCCGCCAGGCGGGACACGCGCAGCAGCAGGTCCTCCAGGGCGTCCATGTCGACGCCCTCTTCGCCGCGCAGGCCCTCGAGCACGGCGCGGCCGCGGATCAGGCCCATGAGTTCGCGCGCCTCGGGGCGGCTCAGCGGAGCGACCGCGGCGGCCACGTCCTTCATGACCTCCACGAACACGCCGCCGAGGCCGAACAGGACCAGGCTGCCCAGGCCGGGCGAGGCGGTGGCGCCCACGATCAGCTCGCGGCCCCTGGGCATCTGTTCCATGAGCAGGAAGCCGACGCCGTCGCCGGGGAAGGCGGCGCGCATTTTGGCGAAGGCGTCGGCGAGCTGGGCCGCGTCGGCGATGTCGAGCACCACGCCCCCGGCGTCGGACTTGTGGATCACGTCGGCCGCGTCGACCTTCAGCACGCAGGGGAAGCCGGTGGTCTCGGCGGCGGCGGCCAGGTCGTCCTCGCCGCTCCCTGGTCCTACGGATGCGACCGCCGGCACCGGCACGCCGTAGGCGGCCAGCAGGGCGAAGGCGTCGGCCTGGGGCAGGTAGGCGTCCCGGCCGCGGTGCTTCGCGAGGATCGCCTCGGCGGCCTCGCGGTCCGCGTCCAGGTCGGGCGGGTCCTCGCGGGGGCGTTCGCGCAGGCGGGCGTGGCGGTTCATGGTCGCCAGGGCGCGGGCGCCGTCCTCGGCGAACTCGAAGACCGGCAGGTCGGCGGCGCGCAGCTTGTCGATCAGGGCGTAGTTCTCGCTGTAGGTCTCGACGATCACGACCACCGGCTTGTCCGAGCCCTCGGTGGCCTCCTTGATGCGCACGGCGATGGCGTCGGTGTCGGTAAACGGAGCCGTGACGAAGAAGACCATCACCATGTCCGTGTCGGCCTCCGCCAGCAGGGTGCTCACCGCCGCGTGGTAGTGGTTGTGGTCCGCGGTGGCGACCACGTCGACGGGGTTGCCCAGGCTGGCCTCGGCGAAGAGGGCCTCCTTGAGCTTCGCGGTGCCGGCCTCGGACCAGGTGGCCAGCTCGAGTCCGCTGTCGATGGACTCGTCGACGGCCTGGATGCCCGGCCCGCCCGTGTTGGTGATGATGCCGATGCGGTTGCCCGGCGGCGGATCCTGGGTCGACATGGCGATGGCGGCCTTGATCATCTGGTGGGTGTCGGTGAACTGCACGACGCCGGCCTTGCGGTACATGGCCTCGGCCATGGTCGCCTGGTCCACCAGCGTGCCCGTGTGGGACGACACCGCCCGCGAGCCCTCGCTCGTGCG
>CAZTWK010000067.1:0-16202 GCA_964617805.1 uncultured Fibrobacteraceae bacterium
ACCTGCCGGACACGCTGGATCCTTCCGGCGCGGACACGCTCCATGTCGACGCGGCGCTCACCGCGACGTACGAGATCGACTTCTCTCAGACCCACGCGACCGTCTCCGGCAGCGTCACGGGCAGCTGGCAGCAGGTCGATCACCGGCCCCATATCCAGGTGTACGACTCGGACACGTATCGCCTGCTCGACCGGAGGTGCGAAGAAGACGGGTCCTTCACCTGCCATCTTCTCGTACCCCAGCCTGTGCGGCTCCGCGTGAGCAACGACGGCATCTACAACTGGATCGGCGGCGACAGCTTCGAGACCGCGCAGGTCTTCGAGCTCGAGCCGGAATCCCACGTCACGGGCGTCTCCTTCGTGGGGAGCGGCATCCGCGTGCTCTTGACGGATCCCGAGGACCAGATCATCGACCGGCACTCGACGTACCTGTACGACGCGGCCGGAAACGTGTTGAACCGCTTCACGCACTACGAGAATCCCGCTACGATCTGCAATCTGCAGCCCGGCGACTACCTGGTGCGCGTGGACGGGCATTGCGAGGGCGAGCCCTGGACCGCCCAGTGGTTCGACGGGGCCGAAACCATCGAGACCGCCACACCCATCGAACTGGCCGAAGGTGAACTCCGCGACATCGAGATCGTGCTGGCCGAGGGCGGCGCGATCCAAGGCGTCGTGCTGGCGCCGGACGGGCTGCCTCCCGAAATCATCGCCTGCGGTCTCTTCGACGCCCAGGGGGAGTCCATCTGCCCGGACGGGGATACGTGGCGTTTGTTCGAAGACGGGGCCTTCTCGCTCACCGGCCTGCCCGACGGCGAATACCGTCTCGCGGTGGCGATATCCCACGGCACGCCGTGGTGGTATCCCGGTACTCTGGACTTCGTCGATTCGATCCCGTTCACCATCGATGATCACGCGACGGTCTCGGACATCGAATTCCACCTGCCCGATCCCAAGGCGGACCAGCCATGAAGCGCATCGGGTTCTGGGCAATATTCCTGCTGCTGTCGGTCGCGGCGGCGCAGGTGTTCCTCGGCGGCTGCGACGATCCCACGGCCCCGTGCGAGCCGGAGGTCCCCGCCGGTCGGATACTGGGCCACGTGCGCACGGGCTGGCTGCCCATGGAGGCCGTGATCTCGGCCGAGCGCGTCTTCGAGGGCGCCGAGGCCACCTTCGAGACCGAACCCGACGACACCGGCCATTACATCCTGGACCTGCCCGCCGGTATCTACACCGTGTCGCTGCGCATCGACGGCCACAGGTTCGTCTACGACTACACGGCGTCGGGACTCGGCTACGGCCAGGTGCCCCCGGACACGGTCCGGGTCGATCACGAACACTCCCCGATCGTGATCGACTTCGACCTCGGCGGGCTGACGGTGCAGGTGAACCTCTCGGATCGTCTCGACGGGGAGCGCGGCGAGGTGGTCGTCCATCGGCGCGACGACCCTGATCCGGGCTGGCAATCCTACGTCAACACCGAGTACGAGGAGATCGTGGACGGACACTTCGAGGTCCGGATCCCGGGCATCCTGCCGGGCGACTACCAGGTCGAGATCATCCTGGGGCGCCGGCATTACATGTGCTACTGCCCCTACGACGGCGAACACCTGTGGATGCCCGGCACACGCGACCCGGACGAATCCCCCTGGTACGGGATCGCGGCCGACGCCGTCATCGACCTAACGTGCGAACTGACGACGGATCCGGCGCGGATCGAGGGCCGCGTCATCGGGGCCTGGCAGGACATGGGACTGGGCGAAGGACCCGAGATATCCCTCGCGACGCCCGACTCGCTCCGGGTCATGGGATTGCGCAGGATCCTGGAAGACGACGGCAGCTTCTCCGTCGACCTGCACCTGCCCGGCCCCGTGAAGCTGCAGGTCTCGCAGAACGGCGTCGGGCAGTGGGTGGGCGGCCCCGGTTTCGACGAGGCCACCGTCTTCGACCTGCAGCTCGGCCAGGCGGTCTCGGACATCGAATTCGTCCAGAGCGGCCTCCGCCTGGAACTCGGTGACGCCTACCCCACCACCTACACGGAATTCCGCTTCCACGATCCCTTCGACCTGTCGCTCGTTTCCGTCGCGAACATCGATTTCTTCGGCGGCGACTACGTCTCCATACCGAACCTGTGGCCCGGCGACTATCTCATGTACGTGACCCCGGACGAGTGGGACATCTACACGGCCTGGTGGATCCCCCAGTGGTTCGACCGCGCGGACACGCCCGAGCAGGCCCAGGTGATCACCATCGCCACGGAGGAGATCACGACCCTGGAGCTCGTCCTGGAGACGGGAGGACGGATATCCGGCTCGATAGAGCGGCCGGCGGATCCGGAGCAATCCTACTACGCGGTCGTCACGCCCGCGGACGAGAACCGCTGCGAGAGATTCGACTATGTCTTTTCCGATCCCGGCTACTCGATCGGCGGCCTGATGGACGGCGACTATCTGGTGGGCGCCTATCCGATAGGACAGGGATGGTTCTATGACGAACCGCTGCCGGAGGGCACGGTCTGGTATCCCGGAACCCTGGACAGGGACGCGGCGAACATCGTGCAGATCATCGACGGCGGAACGGTCGAGGACTTGGATTTCCCGATCCAGTAGGCCTGAGTATCGACCCTGCGGACGACAGACGAAGTCACCGACGAGCCGCTCCGCGACCACCGACACGTCCCCCATATCATGGCAGAGCAGAAGCGCACGCGACCGTGGCCATGCCGGCCGGTGTGCCCGCCCATCTGGTGGGCCGGAGCATCGGACCCTACCGTCTGCTGCAGGTCCTGGGCGAAGGCGGCATGGGACAGGTCTACCTGGCCGAGCAGACGGAACCCATCGAGCGCCGGGTCGCCCCTGGCGATCGAGGAACAGGTGCTCGCCGCCGATGATCCCGACCTGTTGTTGACCGTGGAACGGCTCGTGACCGTGCTGCGCGCGCTCGGCGAGTCCGAGCAGGCGGAACGGCTGCAGGAGAGGTACTGACACACGAGTTCGTCATTCCCCGCGATCACGAGTAGAATGTGACCTCGAATGTCGAGAGACCCGCCCCCGCACAGAACGGATCATCGTGACACCCAAGCCCTTGAACGTACTGGGAACGGAACTGCAGGAGTGCAGCCGCGCTCCGATGACCGGTTTCTACCGGACCGGCAGCTGCGAGACCGGCCCCGACGACCACGGCCACCACCTGGTCTGCATCGAGGCGACGGCCGAATTCCTCGCCTTCAGCAAGACGCGCGGCAACGACCTCTCCACGCCCATGCCGAAGTACGGTTTCGGCGGGCTCGAGCCCGGCGACCGGTGGTGCCTGTGCGCCGAACGGTGGCAGGAGGCCCTGGAACACGACGCCGCGCCGAGGGTATACCTCGAGGCCACGCACATCCTGGCCCTCGAATTCATAGACCTGGCGGATCTGAAGAGACACGCGTGCCCGACCACTTGAGACGACTCTGATCGTTGACCGGGGGCACACCATGGGAAGACCGCGCGCATGAAGAAGATCCTACCGTCGCTGTTCGTCATGGGTATCGCCGGGTTGCTGCTCATCGCCGGGGTGGCCGTCTGGGTATGGGTGACGATCCCGTCCACTCCCGATCCGGACACCCTGCCGTCGCACGTGCTCGAACCGCCGTCGGCCGCCTATCGCGACGCGGTCGACGAGGGCCGCGCCATCGCCCGTGAACTCGTCTCCGAGGAGAAGCTGCCGGGCCTCTCGCTGGCGGTGGCCGTCGACGGGGAGATCGTCTGGGCGGAGGGATTCCGCTGGGCGATCATGGAGAACAAGACGCCGGTGACGCCCGAGACCCTGTTCCGCGTCGGCGGCATCGCGACGACCTTCACCGCCGCCGCCGTCGGGCTGCTGGCCGAACGCGGCCGACTCGACCTCGACGCTCCCGTGCAGCGCTACGTGCCGGACTTCCCCGAGAAGGCCTGGCCCGTCAGCACGCGCCAGCTCATGGCCCACACGTCCGGCATCCGTCACCGTCCCCACCTCAGCGAAGGCGAGATCAACCGGAATACGGGCTGCACGGACGACGCCGAGCGCCTGTCGATCTTCGTCGACGATCCGCTGCGGTTCCGCCCCGGCACCGAGTACCTCTACTCGTCCTACGGCTGGGTGCTGGTAGGCGCCGTGGTCGCCGCGGCGGCGGACGAACCCTACATCGACTTCATGCGGCGCGAGATCCTCACGCCGCTGGGCATGGACAGCACCGTTCCCGACATCGCCGGCCGGACCGAAACCGGCTGCGCCCGCTTCTACTATCCCCGCATGATGCTCGACCCGGGCCTGGGCCTGCAGGACGCGCCGACGCTGGAGCTGTCCTGCCTCCTGCCGGCCGCCGGCTTCCTGTCCACGCCCTCGGATCTGGTGCGCTTCGGCTCCGCCATGATGGACGGCGCACTGCTCGAGCCGGCGACCGTGGAGGAACTGCAGACACCGGTGGAGCTGGCATCCGGCGAGTCCACCGGACGGGGACTCGGCTGGGCCGAGGGACGAGTCCCGGTAGACGGCGACGGACCCACGACGCGGATCGTGGGCCTAGGTCTCGGAGACGTGGTCCTGCGGCGGCCCCTCTCGGCCACGATCATCGACGTGCAGGTATCCGGCGGGACCGCGACGCTCGTGACGGTTCCCGAGCACCGCATCGCCATCGCGGTGGCGACCAACGTGTCCGGCGCCGAGAACGTGTCGTTGCTGTCGGCCCGGCTCGCCGAGGTCTTCATCCGCCAGCTTCAGGTGCGTTGAGAGGGCACCACCCTAACACCGGCTAGTCCAGATCCGTCGCCAGCACCCCATCCGCGCCCAGGGGCCATTGCCGGTGTTCGCCGAAACCCAGGTAGGTTTCGACGACGCCCTCCGCGATGGAGACCCTCCAGATCCTCGTGTAATCCCCCTCCATGGCGAAGAACACCTGGCCGCGCAGCGGATCGAACACCATGGAGCAGCGGGTCGGGAATCCCGGCGCGCGGTTGGTCGCGTCGGCGAGGAGGGTGAAGGCCCGCTCGACGTCGACCCGGCCTTCGTTGCGCGCGAGCCCCTCGTGGATGATCCGATAGCGTTGGGCGCCGATTCCCCTCATGTCGTCATGGTCGCGACCGCGGTTGTTGTCGTGGGAGAAGTTGGTCATGACGATGAAGTCGCCCTCGATGTCCAGCAGGACGTTCTCCGTCACGCCCACTTCCGCGATCAGCGCATCGCCGCCGCTGTCGGCGATCAGCAGATGCAGGCCGTTGTAGGGACTCCTGATGAGGCGTCGCGTCTCCAGGAAACGCCTCACCGCGGCGACGTCCCGGCACTCCCTCAAGACCCGGTGATAGAGCTGCCCCGGGAAGATCGTCTCCCCCTCCAGCTCCTCCGCCAGGATCCTCTCCCCCTCCAGGATCTGGTCGGAGACGAAGAGCCCCGCGCTGTTCATGCCCACGGTCGGGATGAAGCGGTCGCCCCGGGAGAAGGTGAGCTGGAAGACCTCGAGATCGCCGGCGGTCTCGATGACGAAGCGGACCTCCGCCGAGGCCGGATAGTCGAAGTTCATGCCGTAGAGCGGGTCGCCGGCATAGGTGGCGAAGCTGCTGCACGCCGCGGCCGGCAACGCCAGCAGGAGCAGGAGCGCGGGTGGCAGGAGATGGGCGGGGCGTACGATCATACGGTCTCCAGTGGTGGCGCCTTGTGAAGTTGATTCGTGCGGCGACGGGAAATGTTGCGCGGCGTCATCCGATCTCCCCCGCGGCGTCCGCCCTCGCCAGATCATGATTACCAATCCTCCCTGATATATGATAAGATGATTATACTCCTGTTTATGATGAGAGGTCGCGCGGGCGGGCACGATCGTGTCGACGGCCCACATCATGACGCCTCTGGCCTGCGCGTCGACACACATCAGGGGGGAACTCCGTGGAGGGATCGAACATGAATAGCGGCATGACCGGATTCGGCGCTCGCGTATCGGGACTCATGATCCTGGCGGTGATGTCCCTGCTGCTGGCCGGCTGCGGCGAACCGGTGGCGGATCTCGGCAACATCTTCGGTCACAAGGTATCGCCGGCGACGGTGACTGTGGCGAGAGGCGAGACGGGGTCGACCACGGCCACCGTCTGGGATCTGGAATCGGATTTCGTGGTGACCCTCGACCTCATCGACGATGTCATCGGCCCCTATATCGTCGATGATCTGGAAAACGTGACCTTCTCGCCGGGGCAGATCTCGAACACCACCTCCAGCCTCCTGGAATTCCGGGTGCCCGCGAGCGCCCAACCCGACACCTACGACATGCTGGTGAAATTCATATGGATCGACGAGAAGTTCGAAACCGCCGAACTGCGGCTGATCGTTCCGCAAGCGGTGGCTTCGCTCGACGACATCGATCCGATCTCCATACCCCAGGGGGAAGATGGAATCGTCCAGATCTCCATCACCGTCATCGGCGCGGATCCGATCCGACTCGAAGTGGACGGGCTCCCCGCCGGCGTCACGGGCACCTTCGACCCCAACCCGACCACGACGCACCACAGCGAGTTGACCCTCACCGTCGAGGCCGCAGTGCCGATCGACGACTACAACATCCTGGTCTCCGCGTTCAACGGCGACACGCCGAGCGGCCTCAAGGGCTTCGTGCTGACCGTGACGGACCCCACGCCGCCCCTCTGGACGGACGTCACGCCGGCGGGTACCGCCCCCCTGAACGACGTGTTCTTCAGCGACGAGACGACGGGTTGCGCCGTCGGCGCGAACGGCACGATCATCAGCTCCGGGAACGGGGGGCTCGCCGGAGGCTGGACGACGAGCGCCGCCGTCACGAGCGAACACCTCAACGGCGTCCACGCCGGCGGTTCGGTATGGTACGCCGTCGGCAACGCCGGGACGATCGTGAGGAACACCGGCGGCGGCTGGGAGTCCGTACCGAGCGACATCACCAACGACCTGCTGGACGTCTTCGTCGTCGATCAGGACAAGATCTTCATCTCCGCGTCCGACGGAAAGGTCTATCGGACCGAGAACGGCGGCACCCTGTGGGACGAGCTGGAACCGCAGGCGGGCGCGGCCCATCTGGTCACGGGCGTCTGGGTCAACGGCGGCGACACGGTCACGGCCGTCACCTCCGGCAGCGGCCGGATCCATCGCTCGGAGAACAACGGCACGGACTGGACCTCCCTGTCCACCGCCATGCTCAACGACGTCAAGTTCGTGAACGGATCGCTGGGACACGCCGTGGGACAGCTCAGCCATATCTACACGACCACCGACGGCGGCATCACGTGGCCGAGCATCACGCTGACGACCCTCGGCCCGAACCTGAACTCCGTCTCCTTCCACGACGCCGACATCGGGTACGTGGTCGGCCACGAGCGGAGCATCTGGCGGACCGTCGACGGCGGCGCCGCACCGGAGGACTGGACCGAGGAGAGTTCGGGGCCGGGCGGTTCGGACGTCCTGCGGGGCGTGGCCGCGTTGAACGGCGAGAACGCCGTCGCGGTGGGTTCGACGGGATCGGTCGGGCTTGTGCTGCGAAGGTGAACATATAGGGACAAGGCCCGCATATTGACGCCCGCAATACAGGTGTGATATAGTCCGATTTCATCGATCCCAACGATACCCACGGCGACGGTCCCGCGCCCGACGCCGAATCAAGCGGAAGGACATCCCATGAAATCCATGCTCCTGACGATCTGCCTGCTCTGCCTGGGAGCCGGCCCTGCCGCGGCCGACCTGCTCATCTCCGAGGTCTTTTACGACCACACCGGCGGCGACACGACCTTCGAGTGGGTCGAGATCACCAACACCGGCTATACGGGCACCATCGACCTCACGGGCTACATCCTCGCCTGGGGTGGAACCGACTACGGCTACGGCCAGCACGTCATCAACGACCAGATCGGCGACTGCTCCGTATTCCTGGTGGGCGGTCCCGTCTCCGACGCTGAGAACGGGAACCCGATCACCTTCAGCGAACCGGTCGATTTCGACCCGGACATCCAGAACTCGGGCTCCACCGCGGACGCCGTGGCCCTCTTCGCCCCCGGGGCCGACGTGTTGACCGACACGCCCATCGACGCGGTGATCTACGGCGGCGCCAACACCAACGGCCTGATCGACGAGACCGGCCTGCCCGGCGCCGTCGATGTCGCCGACGCTCCCGCCGGCTCGTCCATCTCCCGGATCAGCCTGGCCGGCGACTGGATCGTCACGCCCGATCCGGACCCGTACGACCACGACTTCTCGTACGACTGCGGCGGATGGATCGGCAACGAGGCGGGCACGTGGAGCGCGGTGAAGGCCATGTATCGGTAGGACGACGCCGATTCCGTACGTCGCACACGAGAATGCTTTACAAGTGCAAATCGGTCGATATCTAGCCTTCGTGTCCTGACAGGGCATCGAATCTCGCAAGGAGAACAACATGAACAGAGGAAAGAACAAACTCGCCACCGCCACGATTCGGGTCCTGGGATGCCTCCTCCTGGCCATATCGATCGGCTCGTCCGCCGACATCGTCCAGGCCTCCATGATCACCACTTACGCCGGCGCCTCCGGCCCCGGCCTGGGCAGCGTGATCTTCGGCAGCGTCAGCACGCCGAGCAACGGCAACGACGACGTCGTCGGCTCCTCGCCGAACCTGCTGATCATCGATCTGAAATCCTTCAGCGATACCTCCATCATCGACATCGTCTTCGACGTCGATGATTTCGTCGCGCCGACGAGTGAATACAACGTGAACGAATTCGTATACAACGGCACCGACGACGACTGGATCGGATATCAGGTCAGCCTGGGCTTCGGCACCGGGGCCTCCTTCGTGCCGGTCGCACTGGGCGCCGGGCTCGACTTCGACACACCCGACTACAACTCCCCGATGGACTTCTCGCCCTACTCCGTCGGTTCCTTCGATGACGGCACGATCAACGCCGGCGGGGCGACCGTCGTGCCGGGATCCACCCTGTTCTTCATGTTCACCATCGACGTTCCCGCCGGCATTTCCGGATTCACGTTGCGGCAGGAACCCAGGGGCGCACCCATTTCCGAGGAGACGGCGACGTGGGGTGACGTGAAGGCGCTGTTCCGCTGATTCGAATGCCGGAGTACGACTGCGCCCACTCCCGAACCCGGAGGCTTGAAATGAACAGCATAACGAAATTGAACCTGATGATCCTGATCGCCGGTACCCTGAGCTGCGGCCTGGCCGCAGGGCCGGCGCTCGCCCTGCCCGTGATCCAGGAGATCTACTACGACGGCCCCGGCGGCGACACCGACGACGTCTTCACGGAGATCTACGGCCCGCCGCTCATGTCCCTGAACGGCTATTCGCTGGTGGGCATCAACGGAAGCGACGATTCCGAGTATCGCACCATTCTCCTCGACGGGATGATCATCCCCGCGGACGGTATCCTGGTGATCGCCACCGTCGACGCCTACGGCGCCACGTTGAGCGAGGCGGACTACTTCGCGAACGTGGACTGGCAGAACGGAGCGCCCGACGCCGTGCAGCTTCGCCAGGGCATGACCGTGATCGACGCCCTGCAATACGGAAGCGGCGGCGTCCTCTTCTGGGGCGAGGGAACGGCGGCTCCGGACGCCTCGGCCGGCTCGAGCCTGTCCCGCCTCCTCTGCGGATCCGACACGGACGACAACTCCGTGGATTTCCTGGTGGGCGTGCCGACGCCGGGCGAGTGCGTCGACAATCCGGTCCCGACCACGAACATGACGTGGGGAGCCGTCAAGACACTGTATTGAGGCCGTATCACAAGAATCAATCTCCGATATAGCCGAGGGACCTCATCCGCCGACGCTCCTCCTTGGTCAGCGGCTTCTGCTCCACCTGCTCGTCCGAGCGCGTGCGCGACTCCAGGAGCTGCCGCAGCTGGCCGGCCAGGCGCGCGGCCACGGCTTCGTCCTCATCGACCAGGTTGAAGGACTCCGCGGGATCCCTCTCGAGGTCGTACAGCTCGTGGTCGCCGTCGGTCGAGTTGATGTACTTGAAGGGCCAGTCGTAGTAGGCGGTCCGGATGCGCCGGAAGCGGTGGCCCCACACGGGGTGGAAGAGGTCCTTCAGCCGGGTGTAGTACAGCTCGCTGATGATCTCGTGGTTTCCCGGCGCGTCGGGGAACTTCAGCAGGTGCCGGGCCCAGTCGTCTCCGGGAAATGCGGACAGTATCAGGTTGGGCAGGTCCGTCGCCGACGCCGTGGCGGTCTCGAGCGCGCCCTGCGTCTGGCCCGGGTACTTGATGATCAGGGGGACCGACAGCACTTCCTCGTAGACGTCCTTCGAATGCTCCACCAGCAGGTGTTCCCCGAAGAACTCGCCGTGATCCGATTCCAGGACCAGGACCGTGTTGTCGTAGCGGTCCAGGCTCTTCAGCTTGTCGATCAGGGCCCCGATGCCGGTATCCAGGTTGCGCAGGGCCGTGTCGTACTGGTCGATGACCTGCTGCTGCAGGTCGCGGGGCACGCGGCTCCGGCCGGGCATGACCGAATCGCACAGGGCCTCGACGAGTTCGCCGTCGTCCTCGACGACGGGCCGGGGCAGCAGCCCCGGCACGGTCTCGGCGTTGTAGGGCCGATGAACGTCCATGTAGTTGACGAAGAGCAGGAACGGCTTTTCCGGAATGGAATCGAGCCAGGCGAAGGCCCGCCGGTTGATGTCCGGGCAGCGCACGTGCTCGACGTGATAGGTCTCGAACCCCTGGTCGAGCTGCCAGCGCGGCCCGAGATACACGTAGTTGGCGACGAAGGCGCCCGTCGAGTAGCCCTCGTCGAGGAGCACCTCGGCCAGCGTGAGCTCCTTCTCCGGCAGCGCGTTGACGTTGTTCCGCTCGAACCGGACCTGGAAGCCGTGCGCGCCGTGCTCGAACGCGAACTTGCCGGTGAAGAACGACGCGTGCGTGGGCACCGTCCACGACGACGACGCCACGCAGCGCGCGTAGCGGGTCGCGACCTCGGCCAGGGCGTCCACACGCGGGGTCGTGTCCACCGGATAGCCGTAGCAGCCGAGGTGGTCGGCCCGGACCGTGTCCATCGTGATGATCACCACGTTGGGCGGGCCCGCGGGATCGCCGCCGGAGCCGCACCCCGACAGCGCGCACGCGCCGGCCAGCAGGACGAAGACCGCGTACTCGGAGAATCGCCGCACCATCACGTCGCCATCACCTCGTCCGGTCGAACATCACGGGCACCTGGATGCCGCCCCCGCTGACGTTGACCTTCTTGCTGCGGTTGGTCGCGCGGGTGATCATCCCGCCGACCTGGAAGTTCAGGAAGCGCTCGCCGTCCCAGTCGTACTGGACGAAGACGCCGAGATCGCCCATCACGCGCCGCCGGCGCGACCGGATGCCGTCGACCTCGATGGTGTTGGGCAGGACGCGTTTCTGGACGATCCAGTCGCGCCGCTGCCGGGCGGGGATCCTGTCGAGCTGCGGGAGGATCTCCTTGCCGACGAAGACCAGCTCCCCGCCCAGGCCGTCGACCTGCTTGATGACCAGTTGGCGGTACTTCCGCTTCACCTCGTCGAGGCAATCGGACAGGAGCTTGACCGGCAGCAGCGATCCGCGCAGCCGCCTGGCCCGCCGCGCGCCGAGCAGTTCCTCCTGCAGGTCGTGGTCGTCCAGCAGCACCAGCGTCGACTTCGGCGCCACCAGTCCCGTCAGGAACGGCGAGTAGTGGGGCGTGCGCGACCTGACGATCGAGCGGAACAGGTCGCGCCCCTCCTTGTAGTCCGGCAACTCGAAGCTGTACGAGATCTGCACCGCGTCGGGGGGGGCCGGGCTCCCGCCGGCGACCAGCCGCTTGCGGCGCAACGAGACGGGGGCCCGTCGCAGCAGCGGGAAGTCCGGATCCATCTCGATGCCGAAGATCTCGGGCGAGACCATCTCGATCTCGACACCATGGCGCCGCGCCTCGGCGATGGTCACCTCTTCTTCCCAGCTGTAGACGTCGTACTGCAGGCGCAGCAGCCGCTTGCCCAGACGCGACATGTTCCGGGCCTCGCTGCGGGCGGTGTCCAGGACGCGGACCCTCTTGCGAAGCTCCGGGAACAACGCGAGGATCGCCTTCTGGATGTGGGACGACCGGCCCAGGCCGTCGAATCCGATCTCGTTGATCTCGAACAGCTTGGGTGGATTGTCGGGCCGCGGCGGACCCTCGATCGCGAAGTCGTAGCGGATGGTGCCGGTCAGTCGCCGCGGACGATGATCCAGGACCCCGATCCGGTTCAGCAGATAGCGGGTCACCGGAGTGCTGTGATGCAGGGCCAGGAGACGATCTTCGGGAAAGGCGAGGTACTTCAGGAGGAACTCCGTGATGTCGCGCGCCGCGCCCACGATGGCCGACAGGTACGAAGCGGGCAGGATGCGGGGCACGACGGAGCAGTCGTCGTCGCAGATCCCGGTCAGACCCGAATCGGCGAACGTGTTCCACAGCTCGACCTTCAGGTCCTTCATCCGCCGCCGGGCGAAGATCTTTCCCAGGTCGGGCGGCAGTGTCTCGTGGTTGTGTCTCTCGAACACGGCGCCCCGCAATCAAGCCCGAAGGAATACCAGGTCACCTGAAGCGATTTCAGAGCGATGCTTGGCCACGGTAGCATATATTGATCCCACCGCAAGGATCGGGACGCCGTCCTGGGTGCACTCGCAGTGCGGATGGAAGGTGTTTGGGCACCATCGACCAGAGGTCAGCGGTTCTCCTGTGCGTTCCGGAGGATGTGGAACGGGAAGTCCGGGACGTAGCGGAGTCGTGCCTGATGGTCGGTGAAGATCTGGGGCAACGCCTCCTGCGAGGACAGACTGTGGGTGACGAAATGGTCGTACAAGAGACGGGGCCGGTAGGTGATGCTGGCGGGATTGGTCATGTTTTCGAACATGTAGGCCAGGTCGTTGCGCTCGTCGCTTATGACCGGCAGGGCCCCGTACTCCAGGCGCAAGTCCTGCTCTACCATCAGGATCCTGGCCAGCAGGGCCACGGGACCCGACACCTGCAGATAATCCATGTCCTGGAGCACGTGCGATTGGAGAGAGAAGCGGTCCTCGATCTGTTTCAGGTCGATCGGGGCGCGGCTCCCCACCAGGATCAGTTCTACTCCCGCTCCGGCGAAGAGAAGGGTATGCGGGAATGTCTGGACGAAAGTCGCCACGATCAATTCACACGCACGGGGCGGCAGCTGATAGATGGGCAGCCACTGGGTCATCATGCCCAGGCGCGTCAGGTGCTCCAGCACCCTTTCGTAGTACTCCTTCGAGTAGAGACGGTAGACGCCGACCATGAGAGGAGGAGGAGGTTCGCTGGTGATCAGGTCGTAGCGACGGTCGGTGAGATTCAGGAAGTTGCGCCCGTCGTCGTTGATGAACCTCATGCGCGGATCGAGATAGACCCGGCCATTGGTGCGCTCGAACGCCGGAGCGGTCTGCAGTACGGTCTGGTTCAGTTCGACCACGTCTATCTCTTCCACCGTGTCGTGCGCGACAATGGCTGCCGCCGTGTTCCCCACCCCGAATCCGATCAGCAGGACTCGCCTGGGATGAGGCTGTGCGAGCAACGGGAAGTGAGCCATCAGTCGCATGTAGTGCTGCGACTCGAAATTCGTCGCCGTCATGGCGTGTCCGTCGAAGTACAGGCAATCGCCGCTCGGTTCGGACACGATGTACGTGGTGTGCATCATGTTGCTCTTCATGGCCCGGACGGGATACCGGGCCGCGGGGCTTCTCGGCTGCGAGAAACCGGGATCGTACCCCGACGGCGTGAGCAAGGCCGTAGCCACGAACGCCACGGCCGCGGCCGACGGAGCCCAGGCCGATAGCCGCCGGAATTCGCGGATCAGGACCAGCAGCAACAGCCCGATCACCAAGAAGCCCATCATCAGCTTCAACGAGTAGAAGATGCTCACCCGCGGGGCGAGATAGCTGAAACCGACGAGACCGACGCAGAACGCCATCGTGTTCAGCCCGTAGATCATGCCCAGGTGCCGACGATGGGCCTGGAGACGGTTGCACACGTACGGAAACAGCATGGACAGGGCCAGGAAGGCCGGAAAGACGTATATCCCCGTATACGCGAGAAGCTGCATCAGGTTCGCCGGGAACGCCATGGGCAGCCCCGCCGGGTTGTCCTGCAGTCCGTAGCGGATGGCGGCGGCCCGTATCGTCTCGGTGTCATAGGTGTTCCGGAGCATCCATCCAATGATGGAGTAGGCGTTTTCCCATGCGACCCAATACCCGGCGACCGCGATCACACAGGCGAGCTTGATGTGGGCCAGCCGCAGCCACGCCAGGTTCCTCACCAGAGCGCTTCCGACGAAGATGGCCAGGATGACCCAGAAGGATATGAACGACATGAGAGCGGGGGACTTGGTGGCGATGAAGCCGATCCGCTTGAACATGTCGCCTTCGAGTGCGCCGGTGAGCAGCCCACTCAGGACGGCGACCGCGGTGAGTACACCGATGAGCCCTGGCCGGCCGGGATCCGGCGGTGTGTCGGGTGATGATTCGGCGCTTGCGGAGGGAGCCGTGCCTTTCGACAACATCGCGAGACCGAGCACCCCGTTGACCGCGGCCATCACCAGGAAGGACAACGTATGCCCGATGGTCGGGAGCAGGAGGATCTGGCAGACCAGGACACCCGAGCAGGCCCCCAGGGTGTTCCACGCGTAGAGGGCGGCAGGGAACCGCGCATCGCGCTGGAAGACGGCGCAGAGCAGAGGATAGGTCACGCCCATGAAGAAGCACGGCAGGAAGACCGTGAGCGTGGCGATCGCCATCTTCGAGATCTGATAGGCGAGCGTCGCCTGGTAGACCCCGTCGGATCCAAGCCGATAGGGAAACACGCCCCATGCGTCGGCCGGAACGAGGCGGGTCAGGAACGTGAGCAGCACCGACACGGTCACCAGCAACTCGATCAAACCGTAGGCTCGAAGCTTGTCCCCCAGTCCGGTCAGGCGCTGCAGCCGGGCCACGACCTTCCGACTGGCCAGCGCCCCCACGCTCAGCCCCACGATGAAGTTGGACAGCACCAGGATGAAGGTCAGGCTCGAACAGCCGAACTGATCCACATAGATCCGGTACCACGAGACCTGGTACCCGAGACTGACGAACCCGGACAGGCAGTAGATCGCGTAGATCCATCGCGTGGGTGTCGTCGAACGGCGCATCATGGTACGGGGGAATGGAGGGCGAGAAAACCGCAAGGAGGCGACGGCGCGAGGCGTGGTCCAGATCGACCGACCTCGTCAACCCGAGCGCGCTGCCATTCCGCGCAGAGGATATCCAACCGTATGCCCCCCCCTTCGATGCCACACCCCGGTCCGATCATACCCCACCTGAAGGGCCGGAGTCAAATTCCGGAACGTGGATTCCGGAACGTGGATTCGGAACGCCACCACGAGCCCGTATGGGCCGGTTGTCGCCTACCGGTCAGGCAGCCGGACGGAAGAAGGGAAGAAACGGAACCACCGCCAAGCCGCTCTTGCCTTGTCAGAAACCCTGTGCGAGCATTTCCGACGAGGATCGAACCCCGACCGAACGAACGAGCGGATCATGCCCAAGAAAAGCGCGAACATCCTGCTGCTGGGCCTCGGCGGTGTCGGCTACCACCTCGCCAAGCGTCTGACGCACGAGGGGCACGCCCTGACGGCCATCGAGACCGATCCCGACCTGATCAGGAAGGCCGACGGCGAGATCGACGCCCGGCTGATCAGGGGCGACGGCATGAGCTTCGCCTCCTGGGAAGAGGCCGCCGCCCGGAGCATGGACTACCTCATCGCCGTCACCGACAACGATGCGGTGAACATCTTCGCCTCCCTGCTGGCCGACCGCTGCGGCATCCCGCAGAAGATCGCCCGGGTCCGGTCGCTCGACGTCCTGAAGCCCGGCGCCCTGATCTCGGCGGCCGACCTGAAGCTGGATCTCGTCATCCGCCCCGAGGAACTGGCCGCCCAGGAGATCGCCCGGCTGCTGAAGCTGCGGGCGGGCAACGCCGTCATCGACATCGCGGACGGGCGGATGCAGGTCACCGCCGCGCGGGTCCATGCCGACAGCCCCCTGGCCGGCACCAAGCTCAAGGACGTCTCGCGCCAGTACGACGATTTCTACTTCCGGATCGTGTCCATCGCGCGCGGCATCAACACCATCATTCCGGGCGGCGAGGACAGGGTCCAGTCGGGCGACCACATCTACGTCCTGGCCTACACCCGGGACCAGTCCCGGCTGCTGGACCTGATCGGCG
>CAZTWK010000068.1:0-15253 GCA_964617805.1 uncultured Fibrobacteraceae bacterium
GCCGCGCGGGCCGCGGCCGCCGCGGCCGCCCTGGCCGCGTTGTCCGGCGCGGCGGCCTCGCGCAGGACCACGGCGCGCGCCTCGTCGCCCACCAGCGCGTGCAGGGGGTTGTTCCGCCAGCCGCGGGGTTTGGCCAGGAGCCGGGTGAGGGTCTTGCCGTGGGGTTCGGAGGTGCCCTTGAGCCTGGCCTTGGCGTCGAGGGTCTCGTACCAGGCCACCGTCCGCAGCGGGGCCGCGGCCTCCTCGCGGGCCAGGGCCGCGTTGGCCGCGTCGAGGCCGGCGTCCAGGTCGGCAGGCGGGCGGGGCAGGTAGACGGCCAGCGCGGCGACGATCAGGATCAGGCCGAGCCAGATGGCCCAGTAGTCCTCGGTGCGCAGGAGCTCGCGCCAGCCCCGGATCGGGGCGGGGCCGCTGTCCTTGTCGCTCACGACCGCCCTCCTCCGTTGTAGTCGGGGCCCGCTTCCGGCAGGCGCAGGGTGAAGCGGGTCCAGGAACCGTACTCGCTCTCGACCTGGATCTCGGCCCCCAGCTTGCCGACGATGTCGTGGACGATGGCCAGGCCCAGCCCGGTTCCCTTGCCGACGGGCTTCGAGGTCTGGAAGAGGTCGAAGATCTTGTCCAGCGCCTCGGCGGGGATGCCGACGCCGTCGTCGCGCACGGATATCACGGCACCTCCCCCGTCCCGCGCCGTGGTCAGGGTGATGCCGCCGCCGTAGCGGCTCTTCTCCTCGATGGCGTCGCAGGCGTTCTTCAGCAGGTTGACCAGCACCTGCTGGACCAGCGTGGGGTCCGTGGCGACGTGCGGCAGCTCGAGGTCGTACTTGCGCTGGATCACGACGCCGGCGCTACGGATCTCGGGCATCAGCAGGTCGAGGCACTCGTCCACCAGCGCGTTGAGGTCCACCGGCTGGTTGCCCGACTCCGACTTGCGGGCGAAGCCCAGCAGGCCGTGGGTGATGCCCGAGCAGCGCTTGACCTGCAGCTTCAGCTTGGAGGCGGCCTTCTCGAGCATGTCGCGGCTGGCGGGGTGCAGGTTTCCGCCCTCCTCGTCCAGCGTGTCGCTGAGCACACCCGCGATGGCCTCCATGACCGCCAGCGGATTGTTGATCTCGTGGGCCACGCCGGCGGCCATCTTGCCGATGGCGGCCAGGCGGTCCGAGCGCACCAGGTCGTCCTGCAGGCGGCGGCGGCGGGTGATGTCGCGGCAGATGCCGATCACCTCGAGGCCTGAGTCGCCCGCCTCGGCGATGGTCGTCAGCGAGACGTTGCAGAGGATGGCCTCGCCGTCGCGCCGTGCGAAGGGCACCTCGTAGCTCTCGGCGTGTCCCTCGACGAGGGTCCGGGTGAAGAGTTCGCGGAAGGCGTCGCTCTCGGGCGTGAGCTCGACGACCGGCCGGCCGATGACCTCGTCGGCGGAGATGCCCAGGGCCCGCTCGGCGCCCTTGTTGAAGGAGGTCAGCACGCCGTCCGCATCGGTGAGGAAGATCAGGTCGCGGCTGTTGTCGAGGACGCCGCGCAGGAACTGCCGCGCCTCGCTCAGCTCCGCGCTGCGCGCGGCCAGCTTGCGCGCGCTCTCGGCCAGCTCGGTGGTGTCCTCGATGAGGTTGAAGAGCCCCACCACCCGCTCGTCCACCTGCACCGGGAAGAGGGTGGCCCGGTAGTGGAGCCGTTCGCCGTCGACGACCATCTCGCCCTCGTGGCGCGCGCTCTGGCCTGTCGTCAGGACCTGCCGCTCGACCGCGTGCATCTCGTCGGCGGCCGGTTCGGGCAGCAGCGAGCGCATGGCCCGGCCGATCACCTCGTCCTCCTGCAGGCCGAGGGTCTTCAGCGTGAAGCTGTTGGCCTCGCGGATGCGCTGGTTGGCGTCGGTCGTGTAGATCAGCAGCGGCGCGGTGTCGATGAAGTGGCCGAGACGCTCGCGGGTCTCCTTGAGGCTCTCCTCGGTCTTCACGCGGTCGGTGATGTCCAGCACCGTCTCCACCACGCCGAGCACGTTGCCGTCGTCGTCGCGGATGGGCGCGGCGCGCACCGAGGCGAAGCGCTCGCCGCGGACGGGATCGACCTTGTTGACCACCGTCGAGACCGTGTGTCCCGCCTGGAGCGAGGCGTTGTGGGGGCAGCCGTCGACGCTGACGTCGCAGGGACCGCGCGTGATCATCTCCAGGTCGTAGCAGTAGTGGTTCACCACCTCGTCGAGGCGCTGCCGGTTGTTCTCCAGGAAGGTGCGGTTGGCCATCTGCACCATGTAGTCGGTGCCGATCACGAGGATCTCGAAGGGCAGGCTGTCCAGGACGTTCTGCAGCCGGTTGCGCTCGGCGCGCATCTTGTCCTCGCTCTCGCGGCGCAGGCGATGGCTTTCCTGGGCGAAGGAGAAGAGGTCCCAGAAGAAGCGCGAGGCGAAGTGGTCGACGAAGTGGATGTGCGGCGGGAGCTCCCGCTTGATCCCGGCCCCGACCTGCGGGTCGCCGGTCAGCTCGACCAGCAGGTCGACCCGCTCCATGTGCAGGATGTCGCGATAATCCGAGGTGACCAGGTCGACGCCGATCTCGCGGGCGTAGCGCATGCCCGCGGAATCGGGATCGGGATCGGCGACCCCGACCACGCGCAGGCCGAAGCGCCGGGATCCGACGTAGATCATGCGCAGGAAATCATGGCAGGCCTTGCCGCCGCCGACGATCGCCACCCGGGTCTCAGTCGCGTTCATACTTGCGGCGCAACTCCTCGCCCCGGGCCAGGATCTCGTGGGACGAGTGCCCCGGGGACATGGCCCGTTCCATTTCCGCCTCGTAGGCGGCCTGGAGGCTCTGCTCCCGGTGCGCGCGGGCCTCGCGGATCCGCTCCAGCAGGTTCTCGTAGTCGTAGGGTTTGGTCAGGTAGCGGAAGGCGTGCAGGCGGCCGGCTTCGAGGGCCGAGTCCGTGTCGCCGTGCCCGGTGAGCATGATCGCCTCGAGGAAGGGCTGCAGGCCGCGGATCCTCTCCAGCAACTCGATGCCGTCCATCTTGGGCATCCTCAGGTCGAGAATGGCGACGTCGAAGTTCTGGCGCTCCACGGCCCCGAGGGCCTCGGCGCCGTTGCTGGCGGCCGTGACCGTGAAACCCTGCTTCAGGAGCCGGTGGGCCAGGAATTCGACGAGGTCCGCCTCGTCGTCGACGAGCAGGATGCGTGTGGGCCTGTCCTGCGCACTGGTCATGGTGAATCCGTCCGTTCCGGGATGACGCGCCGGGTTGCCGTACGCCTGAATGATGTGTGCCGCGCTCGCGCCGTGTCAAGGTTCCAGTCGGGCGCGGGCACGCGAAACGGCGCCGCGGGGCGCCGTTTCCGTTCTCGGGGGCGGCGCGTGCCGCCTTGGCGGGGATCAGCCGATCAGCTCCCGCACCTTCGCCAGCAGGGCCTCGCGGTCCACGGGCTTCTCGAAGTAGCCCTCGGGATCGTCGACCTGCTTCGTGCGCTCGAGGAAGGTCTTGAACTCCTTGGCCACGCCCGTGACGATGATCACGGGGATGTTGGCGGTCGCGGGCTCCTTCTGCAGGTTGCGGAACATCCTCACGCCGGACTCGTTGTCCATGGTGATGTCCAGGGTGATCAGGTCCACGCCGCCCGCGCGCGCCTTCGCGAACCCCTCCTCCCCGTCCACGGCCGTGTCGGTCCCGTATCCGTTGTCCTCGAAGAACGTGGTCAGCCAGGTGCGGACGTCCTGCTCGTCGTCCACGATGAGGATCTTCTTCGCGTCTGCCATGTCCGCCTTCCTTCGTCCCCGCCGCGCGGGGCTTCAAGTCGAGGGTGTGCGTTGCCCGGGCTAGGCGAATATAAGCGGATCGACCCGCCCGCGTCCAGAAATCTGAGAGGGGGATTTCACTTATTCGGTGTCGTCGAGCGCCTCGCCCCAGGCCGCCTCGCGGCCGGCGTCGACGTCGTCCGCGGCGGGCGCCGCCTCGGGCCGCCGGCGCGGGATCGTGACCGTGAAGCGGGTGCCGCGGCCGGGCTCGGAGTCGAGCTCGATGCCCCCGCCGTGGGCCTGGACGATCTTGTTGGCGATGAACAGGCCGAGCCCCGTGCCGCCGGAACCCTTGGACGAGAAGAAGAGGGTGAACGCCTTGTCCTGGACGTCCTGGTCCATGCCGATGCCGTTGTCCGTCAGCGTGAAGCGGACTTCCTCCGCATCGCCGTCGACGCCGAGCGTGACCGCGTGGTCCTGTTTCTGCTTGTCCACCCGACAGGCGTCGAAGGAATTGTCGATCATGTTGACGAGCATCGAACGCAGGGCCTGGCGATCGGCCTCGAAGCTGTCGTCCGCGAGGGCGATCTGCGTCTCGAAGACGATGTCGTGGTTGTCGGCCTTGGCCTGCAGGACGCTGCAGACCTCCTCGACCACGTCCGCCACCGACACGTCCTGCCAGTCGGGCTCGCGGTCCTTGGCGTAGTAGAGGATGTCGAGCACCGTGCTGCGGATGCGCTCCACGTTGCGCTCGACCATCTCCCACCCCGTGTCGATGCGCTTGCGGTCCTCCTTCTTGAGGCCGCTGTTGACGAGGTACATGCCGCCGTCCATGCCGTTGAGCAGACCCTTCAGGTCGTGGGAGATCGAACTGATGATCATGCCCACCGACGAGAGCTTCGACTGCAGCTCGCGGATCTGGGTGATGTCCACGCTCATCTCGATGACGTGCTCGATGTCCCCCGTCTCGTCGTAGAGCGGCGCGGTGGTGACCATCACGGTCATGTTCTCGCCGTCGCGGCGGGTGACCACCTCCTCGTGCACGTTGGTGCCGCCGTCCTCGAAGGTCTGGCGCACGATGCAGGGCTCGCATTCCTCGTCGCGCTGCTTGTAGACCTGGTAGCACTTGCAGCCGTAGAAGGTGCCGAAGGCCTCGCGGTGGAGGCGGTTGGCCTCCACGATGCGCAGGTCGCGATCCTGGATGGAGATATAGCAGGGCACATCCTCGAACAGGGAGCGGTAGCGGCGCTTGCTGGCGCGCTGCTGGTCCTGCATCTCCTTGAGCTCGGTGATGTTGGCGGACATCTCCATCACCGAGGAGATCTCGCCCTGCTCGTCGCGGATGGGCGTGGTGTAGACCAGCACCGAGACGTCGCGCCCGTCGAGGGTGCGCACGAGCTGTTCGCTACGGTGGCGGCGCCCGTCCAGGAAGGTGCGCTCCACGGGGCAGTCCTCGCACTTCTCGGGACGGCGCTTGTAGACCTGGTAGCAGTAGCGCCCGGTGGGATCGCCGAAGTTCCTCACGAAGCGCTCGTTGGCCTCGACGATCTTCAGCTCCCGGTCCTGCACGGTGAGGTAGCAGGGCATGGACTCGAAATAGGCCTTGTACATGTCCTCCATGTCCTCACCTCTCTTCCCGCGCCGCTCAGGCGTGCGGCACGTTGAGCACCTTGCGGATGTTGACCAGCAGGCTCTCTTCGGTGATCGGCTTGTCCAGGTAGCCGTCGGGCCTGCGCACGTCGCGATCGTAGATCAGCTTGCGCAGCTCCGGCTGCCCCGTGATGATGAAGACCGGCAGCTCCTTCAGCTCCGGGTCCTGCCGCATCGTCACGAAGACCTCCTCGCCCGACATGCCCGGCATGGTCAGGTCGAGGGTCATCAGGTCGGGCTTCTCGCTGCGCGCGACCGCCAGGGCCTCCTCGCCGTTGCGGGCCTGCAGCACCTTGGCGCCGTTGTCCTCCAGGATCGCCGAGACGAAGGTCACGAAGTCCGGCTCGTCGTCGGTCACCAGGATGGAGTAGCCCTCCAGGCTGCCGCCCGGCTCGGCGTCGGCGTCGACCGCGGCGGGCACGGCCGCCTCGACCTCGGCGGTGATGGCGGCGACCTCCTCGGCCGGCGTGGGCACGGCCACGGCGGGCTCCTCGATCACCAGCGCGTTGGCCACCAGGTTGACCAGCTGGGTCACCTTCATGTCCAGCTTGTAGTGACGGATCACGTCCTGCAGGCCGTCGACGCAGTTGTGGCAGGAGGTCACGACGACGCCCGCGCCGGTGGCCTCGAGCTGCTCGGCCTTGACCTTGCCCGACTTGAGCCGCCGCGGCGTGTACTCGGACATGGACATGGCCCCGCCGCCGCCGGTGCAGCAGAAGTTCTCGGCGCGGTTGGGGTACATCTCGCGGAAGTCCTCGCAGACCAGGCGCAGCAGCTCGCGCGGCTCCTCGGTCAATCCGCAGCTGCGCGCGTTGTTGCAGGAGTCGTGGAAGGTCACCGGCATCGCGTTCTTGCTCTTGTCCACCTTGATGCACCCCTCCTTGACGTAGCGCAGCATGGTGTTCACGGAGCTCTCCATCACGAAGTCGATGTCCATGCCGGCCCAGTTCTGGCCCTCGCAGCGGGTGGAGCGGTAGCCGTGGCCGCACTCGGAGATGACGAGTGTCTTGCCGCGCAGCTCCGACACCTTCTCGAAGAGCCGCCGGGCCACCGAGCCGCCCAGCTCGTCGTCGCCCGAGAAGAGGCCGAAGTTGGTCATGTCCCAGCCCTCGCTGGGCATGGTCCAGTTCTCGCCGGCGACGTGGAAGATCTTGGCCGCGTCGGAGATGGAGCGGGGGTCGTACTTGACCTCGCGCGGATTGATCGAGTAGACGACCTCCGCGTCCTCCTTGTCGATGGGAATGACGGCGGTCTCGTCCCCGAGGTCGTCCTGCAGCTCCTCGGACATCCAGTCCAGGGTCTCCAGGTAGTCCTCCTTGAGCACGCCCATCTGGTTGCCGATCTCCCACTGGTCCTTGCTGACCACGGCCACGCCCTCGGGCATGACGCCGACCGAGACCAGCAGGCCGCGCGCCATGCGGTTGAAGGTGGCGTAGTCGACGCCCATGGGGCAGTTCAGGGTGCAGCGGCGGCAGTTGGTGCACTTGCCGAAGACCGTGTCCTTCAGGGTCTCGAGGTCCTCGTCCGAGTGGACGCTCTTGGCCTTGACCCACCAGGGCGCGACCCGTCCCGTCCAGTCGTAGTGCCGCTTGAAGATCTTGCGGATCTGGTCCGCCTTGTAGGCGGGCGCGTAGGTGGGATCGCCCGGGTTGGCGAGCACGTAGTGGCACGAGTCGGTGCACATGCCGCAGTGCACGCAGCCGGCCAGGGATCCGACGATCTGCCGGTTGAGCTTCTTGCCCATCCGCTCGATGACCTTCTGCGCGTTGTGGGAACGTTTACGCTGTCTCATCTCTGCTCCATTTGGCTGGGGCGACTCTTGTCACGTTCTCTCTACGACATCTTCCGCATCGGGAAGACACCGCGGTGACCCATCGTCTTGCCCAGGTAGTAGCGCGTGAACGGGTAGTAGAGGTAGTGCGAGATCTTGCTGAACGGCACGTAGATCAGGAAGAAGGCCGTCATGAAGAAGTAGGTCATCAGGATCCACTCCCCGTGCGCCGTCGAGTTGGGCACCGCGAGAAACGCGAAGCCGAACCAGGAGGTCAGCAGGAACAGGGAGAAGTAGTCGTCCGGCGTGCTGATGGCCCGCATGTAGACGCCGCCGACGCGGCGCACGATCCGCATGACGCCCACCAGGAACGCCGCGCCGATCACCACCTGCAGCACCGTTACCACCGCCTGCGATTCCAGCAGGCGCGGGCCGTAGGGAATGACGAAGGAGAGCCCGATGGCCGCCACCACGCCCAGGTGGAAGACCACGAACTGGGCGTAGAGGAAGGTCTTGGTGCGGGTGCTCTCCATGGCCTGCGGCATGGCGACGTTGGCCCAGGAGTAGATGAAGCCCTTGCGGGGATTGGTGTCCCCGAGGCCGGTCGACGCCTGGCGCTCCTTGCCCGCCTTGAAGCGGAGCAGCCACGTCAGGCGCAGCGAGTAGACGATCGCCATGAAGAGCAGCGCGCCCTCCTGGAGCTGGTGCTCGGCGAAATGCAGCAGTTCGCTCATGATTCTCCTTAGCCCTTCACCGGCGCGGAGGCCTGGGCCGAGAGTTGTTCCGCGAAGACCTTGTACTCGCGTTGGTCGAGCAGGCAGACGGTGACGGTTTCCAGCCCGGTCTGCTGGCAGAGGTAGTCGCGGATCGCCCGCAGGCTGACCTCGGCGCAGACGGGCAGTGGCACGCCGTAGAACCCGGCGCCCATGGCCGGCAAGGCGAGGGTCTCGAGGCCCTTGGCGTCGGCCTCCTTGAGACAGTTCAGCACGGTGGTCCGCAGCTTCGCCTCGAGGTCCGGCTCCTGGAAGCGCGGTCCCACGGCGTGCAGGATCCACTCGGCGCCGAGCTTGCCGGCGCCGGAGACGGCGACCTCGGTGGTCGCCTTGGATCCCAGTTCGTTCAGTTCCTCCTGGACCTTGGGGCCGCCGCGCAGGGAGATCGCCGTCCCGAAGCCAGACCCCAGCTGAAGGTCGTGCTGGGCGTAGAAGACGAAGGCCGCGACCTCCAGTTCGGTGATGTCGCCCCGGGTCAGGCGCAGCGTGCTGTTGTTGATGCGCAGACTGTCGAGCATGGGTCTCTCTCTCCTTGGTCAGGCGACGGTGTCGCGCTGCCGGTCCCGGTCGGCGGTCCCCTCTATGAACTCGCCGAGCTGGTCAATGGTGAACGGCTTCTCGATCCAGCCGAAGACGTCCTGGGCGCAGTCCTCGGCCCAGTTGGCCTGCCGTGAGGTGAGGATGATCCGCGTGAAGGGGATGCGGTCGTCCTCGTTGAGGTGGCGGCAGATGTCCTTGGTGCGGCTGGTGCCGAAGGAGCAGTCCACGACGATGAAGTCGGGGCGGAACTGGGCGATGACGGCGCCGCACTCGTAGGCGTTCGAGGCGGTCTCGAACCTCAGCCGGGAGGTCACCGCCTGCCGCGCGAGGTCGGCCATCCAGCCCCTGTTGCGGCTGACGATCAGCACGCTGTGGCTGTGCTTATGGGTGAGGTTGTAGAACTCGCAGTCCTCGCAGCGGGACTGGCAGAACAGGCGCAGGTGGCCGAACTCCTCGGGGATGTCGCGCATCTCGTAGCAGCGGCGCGCCTGGCTCTTGTAGGCCACGCAGTTGCGGCACTCGGTGCGGACGCCGTCGGGGCCCCCGTAGTAGCTCCAGCAGTAGGTGTAGGCGGGATCGACGTCGGACGACGCGACCGTCGCGGCGGTCGCCTGCTCGGCGGCCGGCAGGAGGGCGTTGACGGCTTCGACGGGGATGCGGTTGTGGCCGCCCGGCGTGCGGTGGGATGCGATCTTGCCGGCCTTGACCCATTTGAGCACCGTGTCGGCGGAAACCGACAGCAGCTTGGCGACTTGGGACGTGGTGTAGTAGCTCTTCAAAGCCAACACCCAGGATCGGGTCTGAGTTTTCTGAATTTTATGGATAATCGGCACAACTCGTTGAAAAGTCAAGCGATATTATAGATATTGGCGACTCTTTGAGTCCGGTTATTCGAAAAAGTGGCTCCGGGGGCGAAAAAATGCGTCCGGGAATTGATTTCCATATGGTCGGAATCGATAATTGAACGATGCGGATCCCGTTCCGCCGGATCCGTTCCATCGTTATCGACGCCTGGAAGTTACGTGTGCTAGGATCGCGCATTGGGCTGGAGAACGAAAAGAGGCACGGGATGACCCACGGACCTGCCGACGCCGGCAGAGACACCGCTCATCACGACCACGGGCACGACGAGCCCTTCTACCATCGCTTCGACAAGCGCAACCTCATCTTCCTGTTGCTCGGCCTGGCCGTGTTCACCACGGTCATGCTCCTGCCGCCCCTGGCGCCGGCGATCGATCCGGAGGGCGTGGAGTTCCCCTTGACCAGGGAAGGCAAGGCGGCCCTGGCCCTGTTCTTCCTGGCGGCCATCTGGTGGGTCTTCGAGGTCATTCCCATCGGCGTCACCAGCATCACGATCGGCGTGGTGCAGGCGCTGTTCCTGATCCGCGATCCGCGCGTGGCCTTCACCGACTTCCTCGACCCGTCGGTGTGGTTCATCTTCGCCTCGTTGACCATCGGCATGGTCTTCACCAAGACGGGATTGACCCGGCGCATGGCCTACCGAACGCTCTCGCTGGTGGGCGAGCGCACCAGCATGATCTACCTGGGCTGCTTCACCCTGACATCGGTCTTGACGCTCATCATGGCGCACACCGCGGTCGCGGCGACCATCTTCCCCCTGCTGATGACGATCTACTCCATGTACGACAAGGATGGAGGCCAGACCCGCTTCGGGAAGGGTCTCTTCATGGGCATGGCTTTCGTCGCCGGCGCCGGCAGCATCATCACCCTGCTGGGCGCCGCCCGCGGCGCCGTGGCTCTCAGCTTCTACAAGAACATCACCGGCGAGGAGATCTCCTTCTTCGGCCTGACCTTCTTCATGCTGCCGATCGGCGCCCTGATGACCTTCCTGCTCTGGCTGTTCTTCATGGTCTTCTTCAAGCCGGAAAGAGCGACCATCCCCGGCCTGACGGACAAGGCGCGGGAACTGCAAAAAAAGCTGGGGCCGATCACGACGACGGAGATCGTCGCCCTGCTGATCGTGTTCTCGTCGATCGCGGTGCTGGGCCTGCGGTCTTTCGTGCCGGCCATGGCCGGACTGGACAAGTCGGCGGTGCTGCTCACCACCACACTCCTGTTCTTCATCTTCAAGATCCTGACGCTGGATGATCTGGAGCAGTTGCCCTGGAACATCATCCTGCTCTTCGGCGGCGCCATGAGTATCGGCTTCTGCCTCTGGCAGACCGGCGCGGCCAACTGGCTGGCCATCAACTGGCTGGTCACCTTCGAGAACGCCCACTGGCTGGTGTTCGTGATGGCCATCTCCCTGTTCGTGCTGGTGATGACCAACGCCATCATGAACGTGGCCGCCATCGCCATCTCCCTTCCGGTGGCCCTGGTGCTCGCGCCCTACATGGGCGTGGAGCCCGCGGTGATCCTCTTCGCCTCGCTCACCTGCGCCGGCATGCCCTTCCTGCTGCTGGTCGGCGCGGCGCCCAACGCCATCGCCTACGAGAGCCGGCAGTTCACCTCGGGCGAGTTCTTCAAGGCGGGGATCCCGGCGAGCATCCTGCTGCTGGTGGTGCTGGGAATCTTCGTGAAGTTCATCTGGCCGGTGATGGGGATGCCGATCACCATGGATTGAGATAGCGGGGCGGAGGAGGATGGTTCGTACGTGAAACGGGGAGCCGTTGCGCTTGCATCGGCTCCCCGTCATTCATGTCTTCAGGTCGCTCGTTCGTCTAGATCACGGACAGGTGACGTTCTGCGCGGCCGAGAACAGCACCAGGTCGGAGATGTCGTTCACCTCGTCGAAGTAGAAGTCGACACCGTAGTGGTAGCCGGACGCCGCCGAATACCAGGTCGAGAAGATGACCACGTCGGTCGCGGTGTTCACCATGCCGTCACCGTTGATGTCCGGGCTGTTGTGGAGCAACAGCAGGGGCCCGTTGTTCAGGGGCAGACCGCCGACCATCACGTAGGTCTTGCCGTCGTTCCCGTCGTCGCCGTCGTCGGAGTACTCGGCGTGGCCGCCGGCGAAGAACGGACCCGAGAAGGTGGTCACGCCACTGGGGTCGGTGTTGGCGTCAGCGACGGCGCCACCGGGACAGGCCACCAGGCCGGGGGTATCCCAGACGGTTCCGGGCGGCACGAAGGGCGGATTCTCCAGCCAGATATCCTCGTAGGGATAGTCGTTGACGGGGTTCGAACCGTTGTCCAGCAGGGTCACGGTGATCGTGGCGTCTTCCCACGTACCGGGAATCGTCGTGACCTGGCGCGCCTCCATCATCGTGTAGCCGGAGCCGTCGGGCACGTTGCAGATGCTGAGGTTGGTGGCCGGGGGGGCGTTCAGCATCACGCAGCTCGAATTGTCATGATCGGGGATACCGGCAAAGCCGAGGGTAGCCACACCCAGGGCGGCGATGCAGATCGACAGACAGAGACTTGTTTTCCTTGGCATCAGGACACCTCCATTGGCATTCCAGACGAGAGCGATGAACACAAGCGGGGACGAATGAGATTCGTTATCTACCCTTCCACTCCGCAATTCCAAAACTTTACTGTATAAGTGAACCACACATTGACCATATTTTGCAAGTCTTTATCTTTTTTTGATGTAAAAAAAGAGAGCGCCGCAACCGCGACGAACGGCGCGTGAAACGAGGGAACCGTCGTGATCGCAACGGTTCCCCCGTTCGTTCAGGGCCTCGCGGCCGGGTGAGGATACCCGGCGCTCACGGACAGCTGGAGTTCTGCGCGGCCGAGAACAGAACCACGTCGGAAATGTCGTTGTACTGGTCGAAGTAGAAATCGACGCTGAAGGCGTAGCCGGAGCCGGCCGGATACCGGGTCGAGAAGATGACCACGTCGGTCGCGGTGTTCACCTGGCCGTCGCCGTCGATGTCCGGGCTGTTGAAGAGCAGCCTCAGGGGGCTGTTGCCCAGGGGCAGACCATCGACCATCACGAGGGTCTCGCCGTCGTTGGTATCGTCTCCATCGGCCGAGTAGTCCACGTGGCCACCGGCGTGGTATGGCCCCGAGAATGTGGTCTGGCCGTTGATGTCGGTGTCGGCGTCGGCAACGGTCCCGTTGGGGCAGGCCACCAGGCCGGGCACGTCCCAGACGGATCCGGGCGGGACGGCGGGTGGGTTCTCCAGCCAGATATCCTCATACGGATAGCCGAAGACCGGATTCGATCCGCCGTCCAGCAGGGTCACGGTGATCGTGGCATCCTCCCACGAGCCCGGCGAGGTCGCGATCTGTCGCGCCTGGGTCGCCGGATATCCGCTTCCGTCCGGAACGTTGCAGACATTGATGTTGACGCCCGCGGGGGCGTTCGCCATCACGCAGAGCGATATGTCGGGTTCGGGAACACCGGCGAAGCCGAGCGTCGCGACGCCCAGGACGGCGATGCAGATCGATAGGCGGACCGTGCGAATTCGTTGCATGGAATAACCTCCTGAATGGCATTCCCGGCGTGGACAGCAAACCACGCCGAGGCATGCGGATGCGTTGTTCCTCCCCTCCACTCCGCAATCAATGCCCGACGTCATAAGTAAACCACACGAACCCCCCGCATAGCAAATCCCCCCCATCAATACCGCCAAGAACCGCCGCCTCACAGACCCCTTCGTGTGGATTCCTGGACATGGTGTAGACCGATAGGTGAACACCCCCCCTGTCCGGGGGCGTGTGGAGGTTCCTGGAGACAGGGAGGTCGGAAGGGACCGGAACTCGAGCGCGCCGGGTACAGGAAGTACCCGGCGCGCGGCCCCCGGACAGGGGGGGTGTTCACCTATCGGTCGGCCCTACACCATGTCCAAGAATCCACACGGACACTCTTCCGCGCACTTCTTACAACCGTTGCAAGTCGCCAGGTCGATCGAGAGATAGTGGCCGGGCACCGGCGCGGACTCCTTCTTGAAGCAGGCCGGCGTGCAGTACATCCAGCAGCGCTCGCAGCCGAAGCACAGGCCGCAGGAGAAGCAGCGCTCCGTCTCGGCGACGGCGGCCTCGGCGGTGACGCCCTTGTCGATCTCCTCCAGGGGGTTGGCGAGACGGTCGAAGGCCGACATGATCTCGCGCTCGGCCCGCGGCGCCTCCTCGTAGAAGTCGAGCATCAGGCGGTCGATGCCGATGTCGGGGTCCTTGGAGGGCTTCCGCGGCTCCTCGCCGCGCAGGGCGGCGTGCATGCTCTCGGCGGCGACGCGGCCCTGGCCGACCGACGTGGTGGCGATGCCCAGGTTCAGGTTGTCGCCGCCGGTCCAGACCTTGTCCAGGCCGGTGCGGCCCCACTCGTCGGCGTCCATCCAGCCGGTCTCCTGGAAGGCGCCCAGGCTGTCGGTGTCCGGGGACTGGCTGATGGCGCTGATCACCGTGTTGCAGGGGATCTCCGACAGCTTGCCCTCCATGGGCACGGGGCGGCGGCGGCCCGAGTCGTCGGGCTCGCCCAGCTCCATGTGCTGGACGGTCATGCTGACGACCTTGCCGTCCTCGTCGCGGTTGATCTTCGCGGGGGCGGCCAGGTACTCGATGATGATGTTCTCCTCCAGCGCCTCCTCGATCTCGCGCTCGATGGCCGGCATCTCCTCGCGGGTGCGGCGGTAGAGGATGACCACGCGGGCGCCTTCGCGGCGGGCGACGCCGGCGGCGTCGTGGCCCAGGCGCAGCGTCACGCGCGCCGCGTCGATGGCGGTGTCGCCGCCGCCGATCACGACCACCTCGTTGCCGAACTCGGGGTTGTCGCCGGCGTTGGCCTTGCGCAGGAAGTCGGTGCCGGTGTAGACGCCCTCGCCCTCCTCGCCGGGACAGCCCAGCAGGCGGCCCTTGTGGGCGCCGATGCCGACGAACACCGCGTCGTAGTCCTTCTTGAGGTCCTCGAGCGTGATGTCCTGGCCGATGGTGACGCCGGTCTTGAACTCCACTCCGCAGTCGGCGATGCGCTGGTACTCGGCGTCGATGATGTCGCGGGGCAGGCGGTACTCGGGGATGCCGTAGCGCAGCATGCCGCCGAGGTGGGGCAGGCTCTCGAACACCGTGACCTTGTAGCCGCGGCGCGCGAGCTGGTAGGCGCAGGAGGCGCCGCTGGGCCCGGAGCCGACCACGGCGATCTTCTCCTCGAAGGGGCCGCCCACGTCGAGCATGGGGGCCTTCAGGCCCTTCTCGAGGGCGAAGTCGCCGAAGTAGCGCTCCACGGAGTTGATGGCGACGGCGCCGTCCTTGTCCTTGCGGTTGCAGCCGTCCTCGCAGGGATGGGGGCAGACCCGACCCATGATCGAGGGCATGGGATTGGTCTCCATCTCGATCAGCCAGGCCTTCTCGGTGGCGTCCTCGACGCTCAGGCCCATCTTCTCGCGCTGGGCGATGACGGTCAGCCAGCCGCGGATATCGTTGCCGCTCGGGCAGGTGCCGATGCAGGGCGGGTGCTTCTCGACCGCTTGGGGACGATAGGGAGACTGTTCGCCGCCGGCGCCGCCATGGATCTTCAGAGCCTTCTTCTTCTTGTTCTTCTTGAGCAGACCCATGTCCTACCTGCGCCCTTTCTCGGCCTCGCGGCCTGGTCCGTTGTCCTCTCACGCCTCAAAGCTAGGCGTCGGAAACGCGGTTATCAAGAAACTCCCGCACCGCGCCCGGGACCGTCGGCCGGCCCCGGGCGCGCGGGGGTATCCCTACCCGGTGAAGTCTTCCGGAGCGGCGGCTAGGCCTCGCTCTGGTAGTGCTTCATCAGGATCTCGGCCACCTCGGGACGAGCGAACTCGGGCGGCAGGGCCGTGCCGGCCGCCAGCATCTCGCGGACCTTGGTGCCGCTCAGGAAGACGAAGTCCTCCTTCTTGTGGCCCTCGGGGGCCTCGCGCATCATGATC
>CAZTWK010000069.1:0-13323 GCA_964617805.1 uncultured Fibrobacteraceae bacterium
CACTCTGTCCGTTTCGATCTTCACCCACGAAAGGATGTCTGATATGTTCAGCCTCCGTAACTTCTTGGTCACCATGGTGTTCCTCTCGCTCGTGGCTGTTGCGGCATGCCCGAACGCCGCCGGGGCGGGATATCCCGACGACCTCGAGGCCCTGCTGCCGGCCGACGCCCAGTTCGTGGCCGCGGTGACGTCGCTCGGCGAGCTCGAGCGGGAGCTGAACAGCTTTGTCCCCGAGGGTGAGGATCCACTCGACCTCGCGGCCCTGATCGACGAGGCCGCGCCCGGTCTCTCCGCCCACGTGGACGATTCGCGGCCCCTGGCGATGGTGGTCACGGTATCATCCGCCGTGATGATGGACGTTCCGCCCGCGGTCACCTGGATCGTGCCGGTGGTCGACGACGGTCTGGACACCTCGACACTGCCCGCCGACGTCACGCTGGTCACGGCGAAATGGGGCACCTATCAGGCCGTTTCCACCGACCCGACCTATGAACCCGGCGCCGCGATCACACCGCTGGCGCGCGGCATGGCTCCGGGGTTGCTGTCGTTGAGTATCGACCTCGAAGCCATGTCCGAGATCGCGCAACCGATGGTACCGGTTTTTCTGGGCATGGCGGCCATGCGCGCGCCCGCGCCCGAAGGGCAGGATGAAGGACCTGAGCCTGCCATCAGCAACGAGCAGGTCAGCTGCCTCACCGAGCTGTCGGACATCGTGATGGCTTCCCTGCGCCGCCTGGATCTGGCCTTCGATCTGGACGCTGACATGATCGCCGTGCGCGGCAGCTGGGGCATGGTTCCCGGCAGCGCCCTGGCGCCGACCGCACAGCCGGACTTCGACGCGGCGCTGGCACTGTCGGGATTGTTGCCGGCGGATGCGTCGGTAGTCGAAGTCCTGGCCGTCGACTGCACGCCCCAGGTCGACTTCTACGCGTCGCTCGTGGAACTCGGCATGATGGAGGATGCCGGCTACGACCTCGAGGCGCAGGAAACCTTCGCCGCCTTGCTCGACACCTACCGCAAGGTGCTGGCGGCTTCGGCGACACCCATGGCCGCCTCGGTGTCGATTCGTGACGACGCCATGGTCTGTACCTGGGCCATGCAGGACGACGAGGTCGGCGAGATCGCCGAGCTCTGGACCACCATGATGGAGCAGTACGGTTCGCTGGACATGGGTTTCGAGGTGCAACCGCTGGCGGAAACGAAGATCGACGGGCACGCCGTCAGGCGCTGGGCCTGCGCATTCGATCCGCTGAAGCTGGCGGCGAACGAGGGCAGGCATACGCCCGATCCCGAGGAACTGGCCGCGCTACAGCAGATGATGACGTCGATTTTTCCCGGCTATCAGATGTGCGTGATCGACGACGTGGCGTTGTCGACCTCCCTGGGCGCCGACGATGATCTCGCCGCCATGATCGCCGGGCTCGACCGGCACGCCGCACCCCACGCCCTGGCCGCGCGGGTCGCCGCCGGAGCCGGTGACGATTGCCAGCTCGTCTACGCCGGCGATATCTCGGCCATCTTCGGCTGGATCATGACCCTGGTCGGCACCATGGAGCCCGACGCCGAGCTGCCCGCCATCACCGGCGAATTGCCGGTGGAAGGTTTCTTGACGGTATCCGGCGCCGACTACGGCTTCGAAGGATCGGCCGGCCGCGACGAACTCATGACCTTCATCGAGATGCTCGCGGAGCTCGAGGATCTGGAAAAGACGTCGTGCGGTCCGTGACGACGCAACGTCAACGCAGCAACACCATGCGTCGCGTCTGCTGCCTGCCGGCGACGTCCAGCCGGTAGTAGTACACACCGCTGGCGGACAGGCGGCCTGCGGCATCGCGACCATTCCAGGCTACGGTGTACCTGCCCGGCGACCGGGTACCGGCGACCAGGACACGGACCAGACGTCCAGCCGCGTCGTGGATCGTCACCCTGACGGGAGCGGAACCGGATACTCCGGTCGGCACTGTGAAGTTGATCGTCGTGCGGGGGTTGAAGGGATTGGGCGTATTCTGGGCCAGCACCGGCTCGAGATCACGGTCGCGCACCTGCTCGGCCGACCGGTCAGGCGGTCCGGTGGGAGGCCGATCAGCCGACCGATCGGGCGCGACACCGGTGGGGTGGGGCGCGCATACACGGAATTCGTGGATGGCCACGTCACCACCCGCATATTCGTGGGCGCCGCTGATCGTCAACTTCACGAACCGCGCCTGCTCGGGCGGAAACCAGTCGGCCAGCACTGCGCCGGACTCGGTGCTGGCGCTGCGATCGACGAGCAGCCGGTATTCCCCGTCCACCGTCGTCTTGCTCTCGATCGTGTACTGATAGGCGCGCCGGTCGTGGGGCACGACCTCCACCAGCCCGATATCCCGGACCGTGGCAAGATCGACTTCGATCCACTGGGGGTAGCCGTCGGCGTGCCACCAGCTCGCGTAGTCGTCGTCCGCGGCCTGGGTCGCCGGATAGCCCGGCGTCGCCGACGAGTAGCCGTCCAGCGTATCCGGCGCGAGATTGTCACCCGGCTGCGGCACTGCCGTGGCGGGCGCGAGTCGGTACACCAGGCTCCCGGCCAGCAGGAACGCACCCACGCCGAAATCCGTCGTCGAATCGTAGGTCACGGGCTGGCCGCCCCCCGGAGAGCCGGCTATACCCTGCACGTATCCCACGATTCCGTCGGGGTGGATGGCGATATCCGTCATGCCGTTCCAGGCGCGGGTCACGACCGGCAGGTAGGTAGCCTCGTCGAGGACACCGTTGAGGATGCCCCACGCGATGCCGTAGCAGAAAAACGAGGTGCCGCTGGTCTCCGGTCCGGGATAATCCAGGGTGTCGGCCAGGCTCACGTTCCAGAATCCGTCCGTGCGCTGGACGTCTTTCAACGCCGCGGCCATGCCCAGCAGGGTCACGGTGTACTCGTGGCGGTGCGGATCGCCGGGCGGCAGGTACTCCAGGGTCCGGACGTGGCCCGCGATCACCCAGCCGTTGCCCCGGGACCAGAAGATCGGCTGCCCGCCGGGCGTGGAGGCCGGCGGCAGATAGCTCGCGTCCCGATGCCACAATCCCCACTGGGCGTTGTAGAGCCCGCGGCTGTGTTTGGTGTCGGCATACAGGCAGTACATCTTGTCGAAGTAGTCGGTATCGTCGTAGAGCACGCCCAGCCGCGTGAAGACCGGCATGGCCATACACAACGCGTCGATCCACCACCAGTCGTCGCACTCCGGACTGTCGACCATGCCCTGGACACTGGTGGTGATGTCCTCGATACGCTCGGGTTCAGGATCGATGTGGTACAGCTCGATGTACGTCTGGCCGCACCCTTGATTGTCGGCATGGCGCGTGTGCGGGCCGCCGTTGAGAATCCAGTCGTTCTGCTCACCCCACTGAACCGCGTACGCCAGATAATCGCTGTCGGGATACGTGGCGTACGTGGCCATGTGACCGAAGAAATAGGTCGCGCGCGCCCAGCCCACGTAGCCGGGATCGGCATGCTCGGCGATCCAGTGGTCGGCGACAAGCCGCATGGTGGTCAGGACCGACGACTGGCCGGGGAGGATATCGGCGCGGGCGGCGCCGGCGACCAGGGTAAGCAGCAGAACGTGAAGCGTGAGGAACGTCGGTAGCGGACACGGGCGATGTGTCATGCGGCAACTCCCTCACTGATCGGTGCGCGTATCGATATGGTGACGAGTATCAACGGCGAGCGGAGTCCGAGTCAATGACTACCGCGATTTCGACGCCCCGTGCCGCGGCGGATGGTGTATGATCGCTACCGTTTCACCGTTGGATTGCGACACCATATTTCGAAATCACATGACAGGCCGCAAAGGAGAAGGACCATGCAACCTTCACGGCCCAGCCGCTGGCTGCGGGTAATCGGTACCTTGGTCGCGATGTTGCTCTCGGTAACAGCGGTAACCGCCAGCACCTACCTGGTCCGGCCCGACGGCACCGGGGACTATGCGACGATCCAGAACGCTCTTGACGCCGCCGTCGACGAGGACATCATCGAGCTGGCCGACGGCACCTTCTTCGGCCCCGGCAACCGCGATCTCGATTTTCTGGGCAAGCAACTCGTCGTTCGTTCGCAGAGCGGCGACGCGGCAAGCTGCACCATCGACTGCCAGGGCAGCGAATCCGCTCCGCATCGGGGCTTCGTCTTCCACAGCGGTGAAGATCCCGCATCGACCGTGGCGCGGCTCACGATCCGCAACGGCCACATCGCGCATTACCTGGGCGGCGGCGGCATCCTGATCCACCAGCAGTCCGCGCCCACCATCGAGGAATGTATCTTCGTCGACAACTACGGTAACCTGGGCGGCGGCGTCGCCTTCCGCGAAGACTCGGCCCCGGTGATCACCGGTTGTGTCTTCGAGAACAACGACGCCAGCGGCGGCGGCGGCATCTTCGGTGTCGACTGGTACTCCTCGGCCGTCATCAGCCTGTGCTCTTTTGTCGGCAACACGGCGCTGGCCGGCGGCGGCGCCTATTTCGATACCGCCAGCCCGGCCTTCAGCGACTGTCGTTTCGAGGGCAACGCCGCCGCCAACGAGGGTGGCGCCCTGTTCTTCATGGAGTGCTTCGACCTGCCGTCGTTGCAGAACTGCTGGATCGCGGAGAACTCGGCAGGTATCGTCGGTGGCGGGATGTACCTGATCTACACCTCGCCGGATGCGCAGCATTGTGTGCTCGCCGACAACGTCGCCGCCCTGAAAGGCGGGGGTATCTGCATGGACGAGTGCTACGCGCCGGTGTACCGTAACTTCACCTTCGTCGGCAACAGCGCGCCCCAGGGTGCGGGTCTGTTCGTGGGTTACGCACCACTGACGCTGGAGAACTGCATCGTCGCCTTCGGCACCGGCAGCGAGGCGATCCGCTGCGAGTTCGGCGGCACGGCGGCGCTGCTCTGCTGCGACGTCTTCGGCAACACGGGTGGCGACTGGGTCGGCTGCCTCGCCGGACAGCCCGGCGTCGACGGTAATATCGGCGCGGACCCGCTGTTCTGCGATCTGCCGACCGGCGACTACACGATCCGCGACAACTCGCCGTGTGTGGCATTCTCGCCCCCCAATCCGGCGTGTGATCTGATCGGCGCCCTGGACGTCGGCTGCACCGGATCGGCTGTGGAACGGAAATCCTGGAGTGCTGTGAAAACGGAATACCGGTTGTCCGGGAAATGATCCGAGAACCATGAACACCGCGAACCGGACGTATCGAAAACAGCGCGGAGTGGCCGGCAATGCACGGGCGCTTGCCACCGCGTTCCTCGTCACGTTGGCCACGGTATTCGCCACGGTATTCGCTGCCGTGTTCGCCACGGTGGTCGCCACCGCGGTGGGTACCGTCTGCGGCAGCGGATTCGGCGTCATGCTGCCGGCGGTCGCGCGCGCCGACGAGACCGTGATCGAGGTGAGCTATTCGCACCGACGAGTTCCCGACCTGGATCCGCCCGGATCCCTGGCCGAGGGCAGCATCCTGACGACCTTCAGCGCCAGCAACCCCGTCGTGCTGGTCGATCCGGATCCCGAGATCACGCAGCTCGATCCGACGACCTTTACCTACGTTTTTCCCTGGGACCGGCAGACACCCAAGACAGTCAGCTTCCGCGACGACGATGATCAGATCATCACGGTCGCCGCCGAGCCCACGCCCGTGTATCCCTTCGACGTGTCCGCGCACACCGTACCGGTCTTTCACCTGCAGACGGATCCGGCCAACCTCTGGGATCCCGAAAGCGGCATCTATGTGTGGGGCGCGAATCGCAACTGCTTTCAGACCGGCATGGAGTGGGAACGCCACGCCACTTTGAGCTACCACGAAACCGACGCGGCACCGGTCTTCCACGAGGCAGTGGGGATGCGAATTCACGGTGGCTCAGCCCGGTTCCGCGACCAGAAAAGCCTGCGCGTCTACTTCGACAACTACGGTGATGACAACGAGATAACCGTCGATTTCTTCGCCGGCCCACCCCACACCTTCCGCCGCCTGCTGCTGCGGCTGTGCGCCTCGCCCGAACACACTCTCAACACCAATCTCGTGGAATCGATGTACGGAGATCTGGGCTACCTGGTCAGTCGGCAGGCCTTCGTCGCCCTCTACGTCAACGAGGAATACTGGGGCGCCTACAACCTGCGTGAACGTTTCGACCGGGCGTTTTTCGAACACACCCGCGATCTGGCCGAAGACGAGTACGTCCTGATCAAGGACGGCGCCACGATCAACGGCGATGCGGGCCCGTGGTGGAGCCTGATGAATTCCTTCGCCGGCAACCAGGATTACACCGCCCACGAGTGGTACCTGGAGATGGCGAGCCAGATCGATCTGAGCAGCTACATCGACTGGCTGCTGATCAACACCTTCGTCGCCACCTCGGACAACGGCCACGCCAACAACCTGGTGCTGTTCAAACCGGACGGCGGCCGGTGGCAGTTCATCGCCTGGGACCAGGACAGCATCCTCTTCCAACCGAACCTGCGCGCGAACCACCTGCGCTTCTTCGCCGCCGCGCACGTCACCGAGTACTACCAGCTCAAACCGGAACGCTACGCCGATCAGTGGACGTCCTCGCGTCAGAAGTGGCACACCATGTTCCGCCGCTTTCTCGAGAACAGCGAGTTCAAGGCGCGTTTCTACGCCCGGGCGGATTCGCTGCTGGCGGGACCACTATCTCCCGCCGCCTGGTCGCAGCGCATCGCCGGCTTCGAAGCGGTGCAGGGTCCCGAGCTGGACCGGCACGGCGAGCGCTGGGGCTGGGACGACGCGTCGCCCTACTGGGAGCACGCCGACTACGTGCGCTGGTTCGTCACCGAGCGACAGGCGGTCATGGACAGTCTACTGATCGATTTCAAACCCCGCTTCCGGGCGCCGGTCGAGCTGAGCAGCTTCGACGTCGACCGCCGGGACGACGGTGTCCGACTCACCTGGAATACCGAGGCAGAAACGGGCAACCGCGGATTCGTGGTCTACCGGAGCAGCGGCGATCCGGATCAGCTGGAAGCGATCGCTTCGTACACGTCCCATCCCGAACTCGTGGGCCGGTTAGACGCGGACACGCCCCACGAGTATATATTCACCGACCCGACCACGGACGCCGCCACGGCGTACTACTACCAGTTGCGCCACGTGGATACCGACGACGCGGAAACGGCCCACAACTGGATCGAAAACGTCTGGCCCGACATCTGGGGCGATCTCGTCTTCAACGAGCTGATGGCCGCCAACACGCGTGTCATCGCCGACGAGGACGACGATTTCGACGACTGGTTCGAAATGCACAACGCCGGCGCATCGGCCATCGACCTGGCGGGTCTGTATGTCAGCGACGATCCCGCCGATCCCACGCGACATCGACTCGGCGACGGCCTCAGCATCGCGCCTGGTGGCTACCTGCTGCTCTGGGCCGACGACGAGACGCAGCAGGGCGACCGGCACTGCGCGTTCAATCTGGCCGCAACCGGCGAGTGGCTGGGTTTATATGCGCCGGACGGAACCACCCTGCTCGATTCGGTGCGTTTTGACCGGCAACTGCCGGACGTGAGCTATGCGCGCCAGTCCGGCGACGATCCGCCGTGGACCTACGCCGCCAATCCCACACCCGGTCTGGTGAATTCGGCTCCGGAAACCGAGCGGGTCCTGGTCTTGAACGAGCTGCTGATGATCAACGAGACGATAAACAGCGATGAGGCGGGCGATTTCGATCCGTGGCTGGAGCTGTACAATCCGTTGCCGATCGAGGTGAGGGTCGGCGGACTGACACTCCGGGACGACTCGGCCGCCGATATCGCCTGGCCGTTGCCCGACACCGTCATCGACGCCGGCGGGCATCTGCTGGTCTGGCTCGACGGCCAGCCGCAGCAAGGACCATTGCACACGGATTTCCAGCTGGACGCCGTTGGCGATGTGCTCGGCCTCTACACCGCCGCGGGCGGCCTCGCCATTCAATCGCTGTCCTTCGGACCGCAAGCCGCGGACATCGCCTGGGGCCGGATTCCGGACGGCTTCGGCGAGTGGACGGATATCGCCAGGCCGACACCCGGCGCCGCGAATCCGCTCAGCGACGCGCCGGTTGTCCTGGCCATCAATGAATTCCTGGCCGTCAACGACAGCTGGAACCACGACGCGGCCGACGAATACGACGACTGGGTCGAACTCTTCAATCCGGGTCCCAACCCGGTGGCGCTGGAGGGTTTCTACCTCACCGACGACCTCGACGTGCCCGACAAGTGGGCCCTGCCCGAGATATCGCTCGAACCGGAAAGCTGGCTGCTGATCTGGTGCGACGGCGACCCGCAACAGGGACCGCTGCACACCTCGTTCCGGCTGAGCGCGGACGGCGAGGAGATCGGCCTGTTCGGACCGTGGTCAATGGGACTGCCACTCATCGACAGCCGTGTGTTCGGCGAGCAGACCGCCGATGTGAGCGAGGCGCGCGCATTCGACGGCGGTCCGGACTGGGAAGCGCGTACCGAGCCGACGCCCGGGGCGAGCAACGGCAGCGAACCGCCGCCGGATGATCCGCCCGACGACCCGCCGCCCGAGCCACCGCCGCCCACGGTGGTTCAATTGCACGGCGCCTACCCCAACCCGTTCAACGCAGCGACGGTGCTGCGCTACGACGTGCCGGAGGCGGCGCGGGTGTTGCTGTCGGTGTACGACCTGCGCGGCCGTTTCGTGTACTCGCTCGTGAACGAGGAGCAGCCGCCGGGAAGGTACAGCGTAGCGTGGTCGGGGCTGGACCGGTTCTGGCAGAAGACGGCTTCGGGAGTATACATCGTGCGGCTGGTCGTGGGCGATGAGGCGCGGTGTGGGAAGGTGGTGCGGGTGCAATAGGCCACACCTCGGGCACGACTGCTTGCCGCGGACATATATTACTCTTGTATTGCTCGGGTATTGACAACATGATATCGTTATCCTGGTAATGTTATCTCTCGATAATCGGGGTTTCTGTAGTTGCCAACGCCACGCACACCGGAGAGGCACCATGAAAACGCTGCTCATCGTCGCCTGGGAATGCACACTCGATTAAAGTCAGGAATTCCTGCAACCAATTGCAGTGGAATACGCGGGATCCGCGTTGAATGTGTACGACACCCCGGTGTTCTCGGTACTGATGACGGATCCTCTCCCCACCGAAGCCATCACCACGCTCGTCACGATACAGTGGCTGATCCTGTATGAAACGACCAACTGCATGTATATTCGTGCCGCTCCCGAGCCATCGATTCCTGGCTGGGAAGGCGCCGTCATGGTCGATGGCGACGATCCCGCCAATCTGATCGCGCTGGGGAACTCGACCGGATATTACAACGACGGCTGGCCTCTACCTGCAGCAGCGATCAATGACATGGACTGGTGTTTCCCGCTGGCAGTGAACAACTCGACGTGGGGAGCGATGAAGGCGCTGTACCGCTGAGTGTGTGAAGCAAGGGAACTGTTCGTATCCTACGGCAATACCACGAAACGGGATCGTGGCGCCGCCTGGACTCGACTGTAGATGAAACCATTTCACATTTTGCGGCAGATACACTGCATTCGTTGGCTGTCGAGATTCCCGGTCATGATGTCCCCTCAATGAAAATCCCGACTCCGCTTCGCCACCGGCTCGCGCCCCACCCGCGGTCGCCACACCCGGTCCACGATCAGATGCACCACTCCCTGATCCGACTGGATGGTGCCGCTGACACCCATGAAGGACATGGTCTTGATCTCGATCCGGTAGCGCTTGAAGACGTTGGCCCAGACCACGAGGTTCACGAAGCCGGTCTCGTCCTCGAGGGTCAGGAAGGTCACGTCCTTGGCCGTGCCCGGCCGCTGGCGGCAGATGACGATGCCAGCGTAGTGAGCGGTCCGGCCGTCGGGCAAACCGGCGACGGTTTTCGCATCGGGCAGCCCCAGACCACGCAACTCGTCGCGCAGCTCGGCGAGGGGATGACCGCGCGTGCTGTGGCGACTGGTGCGATGGTCCCAGTTGATCGTCTCGAGGGCGGTCAGCCGGGTGAACCCGGGCGTGGTCTCCCGTTCCTTGAGCGGAAGGGTGAGCTGGATGCTCGACGAGGCTCGCTGCACAACCGTTGTTCGCCGGCTGCCGGCCACCCGCTCGCCGCGACCGGCTCGTTCACCGGTCCCGGTTCTTCCGCCGACCCCGGTCCGCCCGCCGGTCCCAGTCCGTCCAGCCCGCTCCCGTCGCCCCAGCCCCCGGGTCTCCCACAGCGCGCTTCGCCGATCGGGCTGCAACGACGAGAACGCCCCCGCCTCGACCAGCGCCGTCAGCTTGTCCACGTGCAGATCGACGCGCTGGACGAAATCGGCGACGCTGGCGAACGGTCGGCCCGTCTTCGCCTGCGCGATCGCTTCCCGATCCTGTTCGCCCAGGCCTTTCACGAACCCCAGACCCATGCGTATCGCCAGGGGGCGGTCTTGCCAGGAATCCTGGCCGGGACTTGGACCGGGATTCGGATCGGGGTGTTGCCCGGAAATGTGCCCCCCGGGGGGTTCGGCGCACGCCTCCTCCAGCGTACAATCCCACAGGCTACTATTGACGCAGATCGCCCGCACCTCGATCCCGTGCCGCTTCGCATCCTCGACGATGGTGGCCGCCGAGTAGAAGCCCATGGGCAGCGCGTTGAGCAGGGCGCACGAGAACTCGGCGTGGTAGTGACACTTCATCCAGGCCGTGGCGTAGGCGATCAGCGCGAAGCTCGCGGCGTGGCTCTCCGGGAAACCGTACTCGCCGAAGCCGCGGATCTGGGCGAACACGCGCTTGGCGAACTCGCGGGCGATGCCCTTGGCCATCATCCGCGAGATGAGCCGTTCGCGGTGACGCTCGAGGGGACCGTGCCGGCTCCAGGTGGCCATGTCGCGACGCAGCTGGTCGGCCTCGCCGGGCGAGTAGTCGGCCGCGATCATGGCCAGGCGCATGACCTGTTCCTGGAACAGGGGCACGCCGAGGGTCTTGCGCAGCACCGGTTCCAGGGCGGGATGTGGATAGGTAACCTGTTCGTTGCCGTGGCGGCGGTTGATGAAGGGATGCACCATGCCGCCGGTGATCGGCCCCGGCCGGACGATGGCCACCTCGATGACCAGATCGTAATAACAGCGCGGCCGCAGGCGCGGCAGCATGTTCATCTGCGCGCGGCTTTCGACCTGGAACACGCCAACCGCATCGGCACTGCAGAGCATGTCGAAGGTCGGCGTGTCCCCCCGGGGGATGTCCGCCAGCCCCATCTCGACACCGCGGTGCTCGCGCAGCAGGTCGAAGCAGTGGTGCAGCTGGTTCAGGGCGCCGAGTCCGAGCAGATCGACCTTGAACAGGTTCAGGGTCTCCACGTCCCGCTTGTCCCACTGGATCACCGTGCGCTCGGGCATGCTGCCGTTCTCGATGGGCACCAGATCGTGCACCGGCTCGTGCCCGAGCAGAAAACCGCCCGGGTGAATGGACAGGTGGCGCGGGAAATCCAGGATCTCGTCGACCAGTTGCAGCAAGAGCGTGTGCACCGGCGAGTCGGGATCGAGACCGGCCGTGCGCAGGTCATCGCTGCTGAGCATCTCGCGATACGAGACCATCTTGGCCAGCCGGTCGAGATTGGTCGCCGGCAGGCCGAGCGCCTTGCCCACCTCCCGGATCGCCGACTTGGGCCGGTAGCGGATGAAATTGGCGACCATCGCCGCCCGGTCGCGGCCGTACTTCCGGTAGACGTGCTGGATCACCTCCTCGCGCCGGTCGTGCTCGATATCCAGGTCGATGTCCGGCGGTTCGGCCCGCTCGCGGGAGATGAAGCGTTCGAAGAGCAGGTCGACCTCCTGCGGGTTCACCGCCGTGACCTCGAGGCAGTAACAGACCACCGAGTTGGCCGCCGAACCACGCCCCTGGCAAATGATGCCCTCCTGCTGGCAGAACTGGACGATCTCCCACATGGTCAGGAAGTAACCGTCGTAGTCGAGATCGTGGATCAGCTGCAGCTCGCGGCGGATCTGCTCGCGCAACCGCCTGGGCAGCTTCTCGCCGAAACGCTTGCGCGCCCCCTCGCGGGTGAGTTGCTCGAGGCGTTCGGCCGAGGTCATGCCCGCGGGCAGTCGTTCCGAGGGGTAGCGGTAGTGGAGCTGGTCGAGGGAGAAGTCGCAGCGGTCGGCGATTTCCCGGGTGCGGGCGATGGCATCCGGGTCGTCCCGAAAAAGGCGCGAGAAGATGGCGGGGTTCTTCAGGCGGAAGTGGTCGTTGGGCTTGATGCGCCGGCCGGCGTCGCCGAGGGCCACGCCGTGGCGGATGCAGGTGAGCACATCCTGCAGGGGACGTCGCGTGTGGGTGTGATACAGCACCTCGATGGCCGCGACGACCGGCAACCCGAAGCGCGCGGCCTTCTCGCGCAGGCGTTGCTCGCGGCGCGGCTCGGTCGGGTCGTGGTGCCGGGCCACGAGCGCGTACAGGCGGTTGGCGAAGGCGTCGCGCAGCAGGGCGGCGGTCGTTTCGAGTTCGTCGGCGGCCGGCCCGCCCCACAGCGCGATCATCCCGTCGGCGTGTTCGGCGACTTCCTGCCAGCTGACCCGGCTCTGCCCCTTGGGCGACCGCAACCGGCCCCGGGTGAGCAAGCGACAGAGGTTGGCATATCCCTCCCGGTTCCGGGCCAGCAGGACGAGTGGTGAGTCGCCGGCGGTGGAATCCGTACCAGCTGATCCTGCACCAGCCGATCCCGAGCCGGCATTGTCCCCGGCAGCGAGGTCCTCTTCCGCGCCGACAGTCACCTCCGACCCGATGATCAGCTTGACGCCCAGTTCCTTGGCCGCCACATGCGCCCGCGCCACGCCATAGACCCCGTCGCGATCCGTGATCGCCAGGGCGTTCAAACCCAGTTGCCGGGCGGCGGCAACCAGTTCGCCGGGTGAGCTGGCGCCCTCCAGGAAGGAGAAGTGGCTCTTGCACCAGAGGGCAGCATAGGAGGCCGCGGGTGGTGCGCCGGTACTGGTACTCCGCCGTGCCCCATTCGCCTGCGGCTCGAGTCCGCGCGGCGGGGTACCAGTACCGGCGCACCCGGGCCGTCTTGGTGGATTTTCCGGAGGGCCGGCAGTGCGTGATTTCTTTGCGCGCGACACGGTTCGATGCCCTTACTTCATTGTGTTGCCCCGGGGCAACAATCTTCGTTGTCTCTTCGCGCTCCGTCGCGTTCTTGGCATGCTCCTTCGCATTCCCGCATGTTCCTTCATGTTCCTTCAACCACAGCGCCCCTCCCAAACCCCCGGCAGCGACGGTTCAGCCTTCCGTGGTGACAACCCGCCGCCCGGACTCGAGCCGCAGGCGAATGGAGCACCGCGGGGTTGTCACCACGGAAGGCCCGCACC
>CAZTWK010000069.1:13333-14993 GCA_964617805.1 uncultured Fibrobacteraceae bacterium
CGCGCGTATTGGAGCCCCTGGTTATGGCTGCTGGGGGGGGTTTACACCAGGGAAGGCCGGCACCAGAGCTACTCCACGGTGCCCTGCAGAAACCACCGCCGCCGGTACTGGTCGTAATACACCCAGAGCAGCTCGCCCCGGTCGGTCTCGACGAAGTGGTAGAGCCGGCGCACCTCGCGACGCCACCAGCCGCCCGACAGCGCGTACGAGCCGCACAGTTCCAGGCGGCGGGCCCGTGGCTGGAGGATGCGTAGCCGGGGCAGTCTGGACAATCTGGGCAATCGGTGCTGGTCGGCGCGTGCAGCGCCCCCCGGGGGGCATTTCGGGGAGCACCTCGGGAAACATCCGTCAGATGCAGACCCGGCCGGGGAATGGCCAGCCGGCGAGTGCCCCCCGGGGGGCATTCCAGGAGCGCGCTGGTTCCGTGACGATTTCTGCTTCTTCTGCTTCTTCTGCTTCTTTTGCTTCTGCGGCGGCCGGCCGACCCGGAGCCCCCGTCTGTCCACCCGCTCGCGCAACAGGTCGCACAGGGGCCCGGCCAGCGGGACCGGGCGATTGAGCAGGCGTCGGATCAACGGGCGGTCCGTCACGCTTCTCGGTTCGGGGAACTTGAGCTCGCTGACCGACGTCCAGCGGAAACCGGCCTCGGGCAGATGCCCGGGGCGCAGGACGGCCCGGACCACGGCGCTGTCGCCCAGCTCGGCGCGGATCCGCGCCAGGGCGCGCAGGGCGGCCTGGGGATTGCGGCGCTGATGCTGTCGAAACAGATCGAGTGTCTCGGGCGGCGCCTCCACGGCGTCCACTTCCACGGTGACGATCTCCACGCCGGCGTCCAGCACGAGAGTTTCCAGCCGCAGGCGGACCAGTTCCATCAGCAACACCATGTCGAGGGTCGCGGCCGCCGGCTGCAACTCCTCGTGGCAGCGGCGGCGGTCGGCGAGCACCAGGTGCAGGTGTAGCTTCGCAACGCCCTGCTGCCGGTCGGCCAGGCGGGCCAGCAGCGGATGGGTCAGTTTCTTGATCAGGAACAGCAGCCGCCAGGCGTCGTGCTCCGGATCGTCCAGGAAGTGCCGCACCCGGTCCGGCTCCGGCGGTATCCGGGGCCGCAAGGGGTCGAACAGATCGCCGCGGGCCAGCCGCAGCAGACGCGCGGCCCGGGGACCGAAGCGGCGCTGGATGCCCGTCGCCGGCAGTTGCAGAAACTCGCCGACGCTCCGGATGCCCAGCTTGGCCAGATCGTCGCGCAGGCGGGGATCGATACCCAGGCGCGCCAGGGGCACCTGGTGGCTGGCCTCCTGCTCTGCCTCGAACGAGGACAGCACGTTGACCCCGCGCCGCACACGGACCAGGGTGTAGCTGCCGAAACGAGTGAAACCGACGGTGACGTTGGCCAGGAAACGGTGCTTGCGCAGGGTGGTCTGGATCTGCTCGGCCCAGCTCGCCAGCGAGTCGTGCAGACGGTCCAGGCCGGTGGCGTTCAGCCAGAAGACGCCCGGTTCGTCGTCGTCCGCTTCACCATTGCTTGAGCCGCCATTGCCTGAGCCGCCATTACCTGGTCCACCATACGCCGCCTCCACCTCCGGGCTGAACCCCAGCAACAACCGCTGCAACTGATCGACGACCTGGGCGATCTCGTTCGCGGGCACGGTGCCGGCGCACA
>CAZTWK010000070.1:0-14974 GCA_964617805.1 uncultured Fibrobacteraceae bacterium
ACGGCGTGGATGTCCTGGGCCTGCTCGGGCGTGGCGGTCTCGCCGGTGCCGATGGCCCAGACCGGCTCATAGGCCAACACCAGGTTGGCCGGCGTGGCCGCCGCCAGCCGGGGCAGCACGCCCTCGAGCTGGGCCTTGACCACGTCGCGCTCGCGCCCGGCCTTGCGCTCCTCGAACAGCTCGCCGTAGCAGAAGATGGCCGTCAGGCCGGCGGCGTGGGCGCGGTCGATCTTGTTCACGAAGTCGTCGTCGGTCTCGCCATAGTATTGCCGGCGCTCGGAGTGGGCCACGATGACGTGGCTGCAGCCGGCCTCGGCCAGCATGTCGGCGCCCACCTCGCCCGTGTAGGCGCCGGCGTCGGTGGCGCTGCAGTTCTGGGCGCCGAGGAGAACCTTCTCCCCCTTGACCACGTCGGCGACCGCGGGGATCGAGACGAACGGTGTGCAGACCAGCACCTCTCCCGCGAGGTCCAGCCCGAGCAGGCCCATCGACACCTGGCGGGCCAGCGCGGCCGCCGCGCCGGGTCCCAGGTTCTGCTTCCAGTTTCCGGCCACGAGATAGGGACGCATGTCTTCCTCCGTCAAGGGTTCTAGCGGCGTCCGCGCAGCACGATCAGGCGGACGAGTTGCAATACGGCCATCAGGGCGGCCGCCACGTAGGTCAGGGCCGCCGCGTTGAGTACGGCCTTCACGTCATTCGATTCCTGGGGCGAAACGATGCCGTGGCGGTTCAGCAGTACCACGGCCCGCTTGCTGGCGTCGAATTCCACGGGCAGCGTGAGCACCGAGAAGAAGGCCGCCACCAGGAAGACGACGATCCCGATGTCCATCAGGACCGGGAAGTTGAAGAAGAAACCCAGGAAGAACAGTGGCATGGCCAGCCCGCTGCCGAAGCGGGCCACCGGGAAGATGGTCTGCCGCATCTGCAGGGGGGTGTAGCCCTTGGCGTGCTGCAGGGCGTGCCCGGCCTCGTGGCAGGCCACGCCCAGGGCGGCCACGCTGCTGCCGGCGTAGTTGGGCCGGCTCAAACGCAGCTTGCGCACGCGCGGGTCGTAGTGGTCGCTCAGCTCGCCGTCCACGGTCTCGATCTCCACCTGCGAGAGGCCGGCTGCGTCCAGGAGCTGGCGCGCGGCCTCGGCGCCGGTCAGGCCCCGGGCCGACGGCACCTCGAGGTACTTGCGATAGGTGGACTTGACCTTGTTCTGCGCGTAGAGCGCGAAGACGAAGGCCGGTATCAGCAGAAAGAAGGTGGAATCCCAGAACATGACATCCTCCCCGCTCCGGTGCGGTGGTCAGCCGTCCAGGCTCGGCAGGAAAGCGAGCAGCAGCTTGGCCATGCGGTCGCGGACCATCAGGCCGGCTTCGACGACGTCGCCGTGGGAAAGTTCCGGCTGGCCCACCTCCCGCGCCGGGTTGGTGATGCAGGACAGGCCGGCCACGCGCACGCCCAGCGCTTTCAGCAGCGCGACCTCGGGTGCGGTGGACATGCCGACCGCGTCGCAGCCGATGCGGCGCAGCATGCCGATCTCGGCCTTGGTCTCGTAGGCGGGCCCCCACATGCTCGCGTAGACGCCGTCGTGCAGGGGCACGCCGGCCTCGGCGCCGCTGGCGATCAGCAGGCGGGCCAGTTCGGGGTCGTAGGCGGCCGACGGGCGCGCGCCCCGCCCGGGCGCCTCGTCCGGCGGCGCGGCGTCGACCAGCAGTTCGCGCAAGGGATCCCGGAAATGCAGGTCCAGGTGGTCGCGGATGACCATCAGCTCGCCGGGAATGTAGTGGGCGTTGAGCCCGCCGGCGGCGTTGGTCACCACGGCCTGGGCGATGCCGAGGCCGGCGAGCACGGCGGTGGGCAGGAGCATGATCTCCGCGGGCAGGCCCTCGTAGGGGTGCAGGCGGCCCTGCATGACCACCACGCGCCGGCCGGCGGCGGCGCCGGCCACCAGTTGCCCCTTGTGCTCGGCGACCGAGGTGGTGGTGAAGCCCGGGATCTCGCCGTAGTCGATGGCCTCGGCATAGTCGAGAGCCTCGACGAAGTTTCCGAGGCCGCTGCCCAGGACCAGCCCCGTGTCGCCCCGGAAACCGCGCTCGTCGAGCCAGGCGACGGCCTCGCCGACGGTCTCGCGCCACGCGGGCCGCAGCCGGGCCAGCCTGTCGTTCATGCGATCTCCATCTCGTCCAGCGCGAACTTCTCGCGCAGTGAGACCAGGGTCGTCACGGCCTCGCGGATCAGGTCCGCCTTCTCGCCCTGGGGCAGGAATGCGCTCTTGATCCCGTTGAGTACCAGGGTTTCGGTCTCCAGTAGGTTAAGATCGAACGTGTCGACCGCCAGTCTCAATTCGCGGCACAGCGAGGTGCGGGCGAAGAGCCGGTTGTCGGTGTTCAGCGACACCCGCAGGCCGGTGTCCAGGTAGCGCCGCAGCGGGTGCGCGTCCAGCGAAGGCACCACCCCGGTCAGCACGTTGCTGCTGAGCGTCATCTCCAGCGGGATGCGCAGGTCGTTCACGTAGTCCAGCAGGTCGGCGTCCTCGTGCAGGCGCGTACCGTGGCCGATGCGGTTGGTGCCGCAGTAGTGCAGGGCCTGGTGGATCGACTCCGGCCCGAAGCCCTCCCCCGCGTGGATGGTCGAGCAGAGGTTGTGGTTCATGACGTGGTAGAAGGCCTCGCGGTGCAGCTTGGCCGGGTAGTCCTTCTCCTGCCCCGCCAGGTCGAAGGCCACCACGCCGCGGCCCTTCCAGCTCACCGCCAGCTCCGCCAGGCGCAGCGACGATTCCGGCTCGATGGTGCGGATGCCGGTGATGATGATGCCGGTGCGGATGCCGGTCGCGGCCTCCGCCTCCGCCAGGCCGGCGCGCACGGCGGCGACCGTCTCGTCGAGGGTCATGCCGTCGTTCTGGTGGCGCAGGGGGCAGAACCGCACCTCGAGATACCAGCAGCCCTCGGCGGCCTCGTCCTCGGCCAGCTCGCGCGCCACGCGCTGCAGGCTCTCCGGGGTCTGCATGACCGAGGTGGTGCGCTCGAAGAAGCCCGCGAAGTGCTCCTGGCAGCTCTCCGGGTTCACGGGGAAGTGCTGCGCCAGGGCCTGCTCGTCGTCGTCGGGCACGTCGAGGCCGCGGGCGGCGGCCAGCTCGCGGAAGGTGCCCAGACGCAGGCTGCCGTCCAGGTGGCAGAGCAGGTCGGTCTTGGGCAGGGCGCAGAGCACGTCCTGGGGGATGCGCGGTCCGCGCAGCATGTCGCTCCGTCGTCGTCCGCCGCCGATCACGCGCCACCCTCCATGCTGCGGGTCCGTCGCTTGGCCTCGTGCAGCTCGCCGACGTAGTCGAGGAGCTCGCGCTGCGCCGCGGGGTCGTCGCGCAGGTTCACCCGCTCGGTGTCGATGATGCGTACGGGACAGATCTCGTCGGCGCGGCCGATCCACTCCTCGTAGGCGTCGTGCAGGTCCTGGATGAAGTCGCGCGGGATGTCCGACTCGCAGTCGCGCCCCCGCTCGGCGATGCGCGACATGGAGGCGTCGACGCTGGCGCGCAGGTAGAGCACCAGGTCCGGCGGCCGCAGGAACGAGACCATGTTGTGGAAGACCTCGCGGTAGTTCTCGTAGTCGCGGTCGTCCATGGCCCCGCGCCGGTTCAGCACCTTGGCGAAGATGTCCACGTCCTCGTAGATGGTACGATCCTGCACGGCCGAGCAGCCGAGGTCGATGATCTCCTTCTGCACCTCGAAGCGCTTGCTCAGGAAGTAGATCTGCAGGTGGAAGGCCCAGCGGGGCATGTCCTTGTAGTAGTCGGCGATGTAGGGATTGTTGTCGACGGGCTCGTAGTAGGTGGGCCAGCCGAGGGCCTCTCCCACCATGGCGCAGACGGTGGACTTGCCCACGCCGATGTTGCCGGAGATGGACAGGTAGAAAGGCGTGTCTGGGGTGCCGCTCATGGAGTGCGCTCCTCTACTCTTCCGGCGGGGGACCGTAGTTGTCGGTGTACTCGTCGTGGGAGATGAACTTGTGGACCTGGCCCGTGGCCGCCGAAACCACGAAGATGAAAGCCCCGAAGTTCGTGTCGCTGCCGGCGATCTTGTCGGCCACGCCCAGGCTCAGGGGCGCGGGTGTGAGGGTGTCGTCGCCGAAGACGAGGTCCACGGCGCCCTCGGGGGTGAAGATCTGTATGCGGTCGTTCTCGTAGTCGGCCACGAAGTAACGGCCGCTGCCGTCGGTGGCTAGGCTCACGGGCTGGTGGAAGGCGCCGGGTTCGTCGCTGGGCCCGCCGACCCAGCCCGTCTCGCCGCACTCCCGCGCGTCGCCCAGCACGTAGTCGGCCTCGGTGGGCGGCACGCAGGTGGCGGCGTCGACCAGGTGGGCGAGGCCGCGCCAGGGATCCTGGTCGTCCGGATCCGCGGTCACGTCGTCGAGGTCGGGCGTGGGGTCGAAGCGGATCGCCCAGTTGCGGTTGGTGTCGGCGTCGCAGACCCAGAGGCGGCCGAAACCGTCGCGCAGCAGACCCGCCGGCTCGTGGACCGAGCGCACCGAGAGGCCGCCGTCGCGGCAGAGGATGCCCATGGGCGTGAGCGTGCCGTCCTCGTAGTAGGCGTAGCGGTGGACCACGCCCGAGTCGGGATCGGCCATGTAGACGAAGGTGTGGGCGGCCGCGTCGACGGTCTCGATGCCGGTGCGGCAGGCCGCGAGGTGTGACACCGACATCACATGGGACATGGGCACACTGTGGAGCAGGGACAGGTCGCCCACGTCGAAAACCTTGAGCTCGAGGGTGCCCTGGTCGTAGACGAAGAGCAGGTCCGAATCGTCGTCGGCGCAGAGGGCCGTCGGGTCGCCCAGTCCGTCGTACCGCTCGCGCTCGTCGTACACCTGGCTGCGCTTGACCAGGGAGCCGTCGACGCCCACCACGTAGAGCAGCCCGTTGACCACCGCGAGCTGGCGGGCGTCGGGATCGTCGTACTGGGCGATGGGATAGTAGGCGTTGACCGAGAAGAGGCCCTCCGGCTCGGGGATGGCGATCTTCTCGCCGCAGCCCGCCAGGGCCGCCAGGACAGCCCCGAGGACGGCGACGGCGAACGCCAGGCTGCGCGCGCGGGCCCTCATCGCGCCCTCCGCGACGGCTGCTCCGGCGCCAGGTCCAGGGAGATGTGGTGGATGGTGCCGAAGGCGCCCATGTCGCTCATGGCGTAGTCGAGACGCACGTGCCAGCCGTCGCGGGCGAGTTGCACGCCGAAGCCGGCGGCCATTCCCCCCTCGTCGCGGTTGGTCTCGAAGCCGCCGCGCAGGAAGAGGCGCTCCGCCAGCCCGAGCTCGAGGCCCGTGCGGAAGCTCTCGGTGAAGTCGGTGGGGTGGTGGAAGTCGGCCGTGGTCAGCAGCGTGACCCGCCGGGCGAGGCGCCAGGTGTAGGCGGTGCCGAAGGAGCCCGACGTCGGCGCCGAGAAGCTCTGGAACTCGGAGCTCGCGGTGTAGCCGGAGCCGATGGGCGGGGGCGTGCCGGTGGGGCGCATCTCGGGACCGAAGTTGCGCACCGCGAACCCGACGCGCAGGTCGCCCACGCCGACGAAGTAGAGCACGCCCAGGTCCATCAGCACCGAGCGCACCGTGAACTCGTCCAGGTTCTCCTGGTAGAAGCGGCCCGTGAAGCCGAAGGAAAAGCGGTCGGTCATGGCGCGCGCCAGGCTGAAGCCGAGCTGGTACTGGTCGGCGCGGAAGGTCTGGCCGGTGCCCTCCTGGTGGAACTCGTCGGTGCGCGGGATCTCCCCCGAGCGCAGCACGCCGGCGCTGATCCCGAAGCCGAAGTTCTGGCGATGCCAGTGGTAGGACGCGAACTCCAGGTCGATGTCCACGGCGTACTCGGTGTGGCCGAAGAACAGGTTGCGCCGGTTCTCGGTGCGCATGATGGCCGCCGGGTTCCAGAAGGCCGCCGCGCCGTCGAAGCAGTTGGCCACGTAGGACTGGCCCAGCGACACGGCGCGGGCGCCCACGGGGATGCGCAGGAACTGGGCGCCGGCGGTGCCCACGTTCTCGCCGCCGTAGAGGTCGAGGATGCCCTCGGCGCGGGCGTTCCCCGCGCAGGCCAGCAACGCGCAGGCGAGCAGCGCGACGAGCGGGGTGCGGATGCGGTCCCGGCCTACCACGAGAAGCTCACCCCCATCAGGATCACGCGCGGGTTCTCCCGGTAGCTCGGGTTCACCCGTCCCTTGGCGTACTCCTCGGAATCGGTGGTGAGGATCGGTCCCATGCCCTCGTCGTCCAGGTACCAGTCGGAATAGTCGTACTCCCACTCGGGGTTGTAGTCGCCCACCCGGTAGCCGTCGCCGGTCCAGCGGTTCACGCGCCGGTAGTTCTCGTGGTCCAGCACGTTGCGCGCTTCCACGAAGAAGGTCACCCGCTGCTTGCGCGACAGGTTCCAGAACTTGTTGAAGCGCAGGTTCAGGGTGCTCTTGGTGGGGCCGATGCCCGAGTTGTAGTCGCCGTCGATCCAGTCGCCGTTGACGGGATTGGCGGGGTCGCGGAAATTGCGCGGAGTGTAGCGCTGGCCGGACTCGGCGCTGAAGAGCAGGTTGAGGCTCCAGTTGGCCGGCAGGGTCAGCCCGAAGAGGGTCGGCCGCTCCTCGTCGTCGACCGAGAAGTTCAGGTTCACCGCGACGCGCCAGGGCTTGTCCCAGAGCAGGGGCGTGCGCGCCAGGCCGCCGGCGTTGGTGGGCGTCGACGAGCTGCCCTCGTAGACGGTCTCCAGGTAGCCCTGGTCGGCGTTGCTGTTGGTGCCGGTGCTGCTGGCCAGTTCCAGGCTGGCCGAGCCGTACAGGTACTTGGTGGTGCGCTTGACCACCGTCAGCTCCACGCCGAGGCTGCGCGCCGAGTCGCCGTTGAAGTAGCGCACGGGCTCGATGGTGACGGTGCCCTCGTCGTTGGGATCGGGCGTGTCGGCCGCGCCGATGTCCACGGTGTTCATGCGCACCGACTTGGCGTAGCCGAAGATGTCGCGGTTGAAGAAGGTCACGCCCACGCTCCACAGCCCCGGGAACTCGTGCTGGATCCCCGTCTCGTACTCCACGGTGATCTTGGGATCGAGGTTGGGGTTGCCCAGCAGCTGGATCTCGCTGGCGGTCTGGGCCTGCAGCTGCGGGTAGACGTAGGCGTAGCGCGGCCACTGGGAGAAGTGGCCGTAGTTGAAGAAGAACTTGTCCTTCTCGGTGACGGGGAAGCTCACGCCCAGGCGAGGCGAAACGCGCATCTTCCAGCTCCGCAGCCAGAACTCGACGGTGCTGTCGTAGAACTCCTCCTTCATCTCGGGCGTGATGAAGAGGTAGTCCTCGTTGCGGTCCATGACCGCCTCGACTTCCTGGCCCGGCGCCCAGGCGTCCAGCCGCAGGCCCGCGTTGACCACCATGCCGGCGTAGTTGACCGTGTCCTGGAAGTAGGCCGCGCCCACCACGGGATGCACCTTGAAGATGTCCTCGTTGAAGCCCAGCTTGCCCGAGGGCGGAATGGCGAGGTTGCGCGAGAGGTCGATCAGCTGCATCTCGGTGAAGGATAGCTCGATCCCCGTCTTGAACTGGTTGGTCTCGCTGGCCACCCAGGCGTAGGAGCTCTTCAGGGTCCACGACTCGGCGAAGTGGTCGTGCCAGCGGTCGCTGCTGCCGGCGGCCAGGTTCGCGGGGCCGGGCGGCGAGTCGTAGACGGGATAGGTCGTGAAGTCGTCGTTGCCGATCAGGTTGGCGTGCATGCGGCTGAAGTTGCGGCCGAGGCTGAGTTCGAAGAAGTCGTTCTCCCCCATCACCCAGCGGTAGTAGAGCTGCGAGAGGATGTTCTCGTTGGTGAAGACCAGCGCGTCGTCCAGCGAGTCCATGAACTCGCGCGGGTAGCCCTCGCCCGGCAGGCGGAAGCCCTGGCTGATCGCGAGCTGGCGGGTGGCGTTGATGTTGATCTTGTGGCGCGGGTTGATGTTCCAGGTCCACTTGGCCAGGCCGTTCCAGTCGTTCTGCTGGCGGGGCGACGCCCAGTCCGCGTCGTAGATGGGGGTCTCGAGATCCCGCGTGCGCGAGTAGATCGGCAGGTATCCGTCGCGGATGTCCATGGACCCGCTCAGCAGCAGGTAACGGCTGCCCGGCAGGCCGAGGCCGACGGCGTCCAGGAGGCCGGTGAACGGATCGGGACCCGAGAGCGAGGCCTTCACCGAGTCGATGTTCTGGGGCCGGTCGAAGGCGTCCAGCGAGTGGTAGTCGGGCTCGGTGGCGACGTCGGACTCCTCGCCCAGGGCCATGGACACCGGCGGCGCCAGCAGCGCCGCGCCCGCGCCGAGGTCGAAGCCGTCCCTGCGGCCGAGGAAGTGGTCGCGCTTCCAGCTCGTCCTGCCGCTCCAGCGGTCGCCGCCCTCCTTGGTCGACACGTTGACGACGCCCGACACCGCCTGCCCGTACTCGGCGTTGAAGCCGCCGGTCAGCACCTCGATCTCGTTGATGATCGAGGGATCGATGGCGTAGCCGTAGCCGCCGCCGGCCAGCGGGTCGTTGACCGAGATGCCGTCGACGATGAACTGCGTGTCGTCGGCGCGCCCGCCGCGGATGTGGATCTCGTTGTCCTGCAGGGTGACGCCGGGCTGGTGGGCTATCATCTCCACGATGTTGTCCAGCGGCATGGCCTCCATCTCGTCGGCGGTCATGCGGTGGACGCTGCCGGTGAGCTCGACCTCGATCAGCTTCCGCTCGCCGGACACCTGGATGGGATCGGTGAGGATGGCCTCCACGTCCAGCAGGAACTCGATTTCCGCCACCTCGCCCGCGGCCACGGTCACCGTCTCCGAGCCGAGGGCGTAGGAGATGTAGGAGGCCCGCACCGTGTAGGTGCCGGGGCGCAGGTTGGCCAGATAGAACTTGCCGTCCTGCAGGGCGATGGTGCCGATGCTCGAGCCGGCCACGTAGACGTTGGTGTAGGGCAGGACCTCGCCGGTCTCGGCGTCGCGCACCTCGCCCTTGATCAGCGCCGGCTGCATCACCGTGTGCTCGGGAACTTGGGCGCCCGCGGCGGAGGCCAGCGCCGCGAGCAGCAGGAGGGTGGGCAACGGTCCGCGTCTCACGGCAGCGTCACCCCCAGTTCGTCGGTCAGCATGCCACGCACGGCGGCCAGGCCGTCGGCCGGGTTCACGTATTCGAACTGTAAGGCGACCAGAACCGAACGTGCGTACTCGCCACTGTTGGAGTGGGGACGGCGCACGCCCACGAACGGATCGTATGGTTCGCGGGGTGGCGATACCCAGAACCGCCAGTACTCCATCTGATAAATCGCCTCGCTGTCTTCATCGTAAGGCTCCACACCGATCCCCGCACTGAAACTGTTGGAGAAGTGGAGGTCCGGTAGACGCCCTGCAGGTACCGCGAAGCTGGTCTTGTCCTGAGGAATGTAGAATGTCGATACAGTGGGCTGACGCTCGATGCCTAAAGTGCTCTGCACGAAGCTGGGCGGTAACTGCTGGCTGCCACCTATGACGCCCTTGGAAATCAGCAGCAGCCGACCGGGATTACCTGACGGACCCACCTCGTCGTAAAGGTAGGCCTGGATCTCGGCGGCCAAATCGCCCAGGCTCGCCGAGGTAGTGATGCCTGTGTACCAGAACACGGCGTCGAACTGCTTGAAGGTTTCGAGCATGATCCAGGTCCGGTCGGGCAATCCTTCGGATATGTCGTAGCGCGACCACTGGCCGGGGCCGAAGATGGAGTCCATGCTGCCGTGGTAGAAGGGCACGTCGATGTCGCCCAGCATGTCGTCGACCAGCAGCACGGAGCTCAGGGCGGGCAGCACCTCCCAGCTCCAGTCGTAGGTGGTGGTGGCGTCGGCCTCGTCGCCGATGAGCACGCTCAGGGTGCGAGTGCCTGCCACCGCTATGCCGCGCAGTTCCACTTCGAACCGGCCGTTGTCGATGTCGTCGAGTTCTTTGATCACAGGCCGCAGGTTGGGATCCGCCCCCGGTTCGCCCTCGGGCAGCGGCACCAGGTTGGTGTCGGCGGTGTCGAGGAAGTAGACAACCGAGTCGTTCATGGTGACGTTGCCGTCGAGGTCCAGGGCGAAAAAGCGAAAGTTGGTCGCCGCGTAGCTCCAGAAGGTTGTGTCGTAGTCCGCGACGAAGTTGATCACCGGCGGGAAGTTGCGCAGCGGGATGTATTGGCTGACGGTATCGCTCACCGCGCCGTCGTCGTCACGGCAGGCCAGGCGGATCAGAGCCCGCGCCTCCCCCAGGTCGTCGGTGTTGAAGGTCATGGTGGTGTCCGTGCTCTGGGTCGTCGCCCACGGCGCCGCCATGCCCGCCTCAGTCTCGATGGAGACATGGTACTCGACCACGAAGCCATCCTGGTCGGATCCGCTCCAGTAGAAGGTCCGTTCGTAGTAGCTGGTGGGGGTCAGATCGCCCCCGGGCGCCGCGGAGATGAAGATGCGCGCCACCGGGGGCGCGTTGAGCACCGATGCGGGGTCGAAGGGGTCGTTGGTGCAGCCCGCGAGGTGGGCCGCGCCGGTGCAGGCGGCCGCCGCGGCCAGCAGCACCGCCGCCCGCGCCGTGAAGGTGAACCTGCCGCGTCCACGCCTCATTTGATCACCACCAGCTTGCCGCGCTGGATGCGCCCGTCGGCAAGGTCCTCCACCACGTAGACGTACAGGCCGGTGGCGATGGCGCGCACCGGGTCGCTCAGGATGTCCCAGGGCTCCATGCCCGAGGTTGGATCGTCGTGGTGCAGGGTCTGCACCAGATCGCCGGCCAGGTTGAAAATCTTGATGCTGCAGCGCGCGGGCAGGCCCGTGAACCATATCTTGCGGTTGAGCTCGCGCTCACCGTACTGGCCGTCGAAATAGGAGCCCGCGCGGTAGGGATTCGGGAAGACTCCCACCCCACGCGTACTGCTCGCAGGCACCGGCGCCGGCCCCGGGTAGATCTTGATAGCATTCTCGTAGAAGCCGCTCTGGAAAGAAGGTAGACCGGCATCGAGATCCGGGGCCGAAAAAGACACAACGGAATACCAGTAAGCGAAACCGTCGAGCAGGTTCTCGTCGGTGAATCTACGTCGTCCCTCCGAGTCGAGGGGAGGCAAACCCGTGTCGAAACCTACCCCGTCCAACTTGTCAAACTCGGCCACAAGGACAGCCTCTTCGAGCGGATCCGTTGTGAATCTCTCACCTAAAAACCTGTAAATACGATAGCCCTGGAAGTCTTCACGCCCAGTAACACGGCTGATGTGATGCTCAGGTTGTCGTCTCGGGTCATCGCCATGCAGCAAGTACGGTTCACCCCATTCATCGATGCCGAGCGAATCTCCTGGAGCCCAAGACAGGATCACGGAATTATCATCATACGCTACTTCCAGCCGAGGTGAGGGAGGCCCAGCTGCGATCTGGAAACCTTCGTCGTATGCGACCTGGGCCACCTTAGAATTGGCGAGCAGGGCGAGGGAGTCGGCGCCGCAGGTGATGGCGAAGGTCACCTTGACGGAATCGTCGGGCGCGAGATACGGGAAAGGCCCCGTCGATAGCAGGGCGATCCAGTCGTGGGGGCGGGTGTAGTCCTCGTGCTCCTGCTCGCCCACGTCGAAGTCGCCATTGCTCATGAGCTGGAACTTGCCGGGATACCAATTCACGGAATCCTGATCTGTATAGGTATTGTCCTCGGCGGGCACGTGTTGAAAGCCCCAAGCGTTGTACGAGACCGGCGGCACTCCCACCTCCGGCTCTACCTCGGGCAAGGTGCCTAACAACCGATTACCAACCCAGGAGGTGGCCAAGCCGTCGTCCCCGTCGTCGTCGCGCTCCCACATCATCCAGATGCCGGGATCGCCTTCCACGTCTCCGGGACGCCAGGCGCCGTTGACGTCGTCATAGTAGTTCCAGGGCGAGCCCTGGGTATTGTCGTAGGGATTGTTGATCAGAGTGTTGCCGACGGTGGTATCGTTCCAGAAGCCCACGTAGACGTCACTTAATTCGGTGCCCGACCTGTTGATGATGGTGTAGTCGAGGATCACGAAGTCGTCGGCATAGGGGCTGCCCCAGGCCAGGGCGCGCATGTGGACCTCCAGCCCGATCGGTACGTGGTTGCTGGAACTGGGATCCGAGTCGTCGTCGAAAATGCAGCCGATATGCTGGGCGGCCAGGGCCGAAGGGTGGTAGTTGTCGCTGTTCTGGTTGTTGGACAGGATCCATACGAAGTCGTTCTCGGGATCGTCCAGATCCTCGAAGTTCTCGAACTCGCGCATGTTTTCTCCGGCTTCCAGGTTGGACACGTCCTGAGCCCCGGTGGTCACCAGGATGGACCCGTCAACGGTCACCGCGCCCACCCACAGGCCACCGAGGAACATGTGCTCCACGTGGCTGTTCAGCGGATACTCGCAGGAGGGCTGGCCCGGGTCGGAGAGGCCGTTGCCCACGTAGCCTAGATTGGTAACGGTGAGACCGACGATGCCGGCCTGGGCCACCATGTCCTTGCGGGGCCCGGCGGACGCGGACGCGGCGAGCAGCAGAACCGCCACCAACAGGACGGCGGCGACGGGGATGCGAAACGACCGATGTCCGTTGAAGCCCAAGCAGTTCCTCCGGAGATGAGGCCCGGCGATCCGGCGCGGCGCGGACGTCGAAAGTAGCCTCCGCGCGCCCCGCCTGTCAACAGCCCCTGACCGGCGGCGCGTTTCACCCCTTGGAGAGCGGCGCCATCGGTCGTATCATGTGCCGTCGTGAGGTCCTCATCCCACGGAAGTGACGACTTGACAAGACGCTTGCGCATCGCCGCCATCACGATCCTCTGCGCCGCGACCACGCTGTTGCTGTGCGAATTCTGCGTGAGGTACCTGCAGGACGTGATCCCGGCTCGCGCTGGCACCCCCTACGTGACCGATCCCGACTGCGGCTACACCCTGCGCCCGAGCCTTCCCGGCGAGTTCGCCGAGCTCGACGACCGCCACATCAACGCCCTCGGCTTCCGCGACCGAGAGCACGCGGCGGCCAAGCCGGCCGGCGTGCGGCGCATCGTGGGCCTGGGCGACTCCTTCGTCTACGGGGACGTGCCCATCGCCCACAACTTCCTCCGCCTGATCGAGAAAGAGCTGCACGACGCCGGCGCGGACGCCGAGGTGGTCATCGCCGGCCTGCCGGGCTGGGACGTGCGCAACGCGGTGGGCCTGATGCGCGGCAAGGGCCCCGACCTGGATCCCGACCTGGCCGTGCTCTGCTTCTCGGTGGGCAGCGACGTGACCGGCATCCCCATCCCCGGCGCCGTCTACCAGGGCAACCTGCACTTCGTGGGCTCCCAGCAGCCCGTGCTGAACCTGCTGCGCAAGAGCCGCCTCTTCGTGCTCGCCGAGCAGCTCTACCTGGTGCGCGTCACGAATGCCGTGCGGCGCCTGCAGGCCAAGCTGCGCTTCGGCGGCGGCGCCCAGGCCGTGGCCGCCACCGGCGCCGACGCGCCGGCCGGGCGCGACGAGCCGCCCCTGCCCCCCGGCGCCCCCTACTTCGCCGGCATGTGGGGCGAGCCCGACGATCCCAACACCCGCACGCCCTGCAGTCCCGACTTCCTGCGCCACCAGGTGCGCAACCTGCGCCTCTACCGAGAGCATCCCGACGCCGAGGTGGAGCGCTGGTGGGCCCAGGCCGAGCGGCAGCTCCTGGACTTCGACGCCGCCTGCCGCGCCGCCGGCGCCGACTGGCTCCTGCTTATCGCGCCCGCCGAGGTCCAGGTCGATCCGCGTACCCGCGAGCAGATCCTGTCCCACGCTCCCCTGCCGCCGGAGTCCTACGACTTCGCGGCCCCCTCGCGCCGCCTGGCCGCCTTCGCCGACGCCCACGGCATCAAATGGCTCGATCCCCTCGATACCTTGCGCAAAGCTCACACCGAGGGCGGCACCCGCTTGTACATCCCCAACAACGGGCACTGGAGCGTGCCGGGGAACGGGTTGATGGCCGAACTTTTCTCGGAGTGGATTCTGCACGGGGACTGATCCCTCGCGGCATGACGCTGAGGCATTCCCTCCGTATTGCCATAATTCAGCATCTACAAGCAACGCAGGTGCACATCCGAAGTCGGTCGTCGCCTTGGGCGGGATTTCGAAAAACAAACATCACTTCGTCCATGCAGTCTGCTATACTAACCCCAATTGGCATGCTTGATTGATAATTCAAATCGCGTTTGATTCCATCAATAATCGCAGGGAGATGATATGAGATACTTCCAGATCGTACTATTCGTCTTGATGATCGTGGCGGCTGTAGACATGGCCGCGGCAATTGATGGCGACAATAACGGAGTCCACGACGATGTCGAGTTCGCCATCATAGAGAAGTTCAAGCCGGCTTTCGTACTACACGCCGGTCGACACCAGGAGCCGGAGCGGGTCGAAATCCTGTCCGGAACGGAATACCTGGACAATTACGATCTCTGGGTCTATTCGGCAAGACTCGACGGGGAATTCAACTTCGACGACTATCTTTACATCCGCTTCCCGGACGCGATGAACCTGGAAATCTGGCAATGGCCGCACGCCAAGGCGCTCCACTATGACGACCAACACTACTATCACCTGGAATACGGCACCAATTTCGACCAGGATCCTGCATCCTGGCAGGACCTCTACTACTACGGCGGAGGGGACGTCCTGCCCGGTTCCGCCTACGGTCCGACGACATATGCTCATGTCTTCCTATCCGGGCCCTATTGTATCATCCAATACTGGTTCTTCTACCCGTACAACGACTGGGTAGTCAACCATGAGGGCGACTGGGAACACATCAACGTCATACTCTCAGGGGATTTCGATGACCCCGATAGCATGTATGTCAGAGCGGTGGACTACTACTTCCACGAAGCTTACATGAACATCGAGATAAACGAGCTTCACAAGCTTTATATCCTAGACGAAACCCATCCCGTCGTGTTCGTGGGTGGCTACGGCTGGATGAACTGCCTGGATATACCCCAACTTTGCAAACTACTCCTGATCACGCCGCCTCTTCCAGCCCATGCATG
>CAZTWK010000071.1:0-13449 GCA_964617805.1 uncultured Fibrobacteraceae bacterium
CCCCCCCCCCCCCCCCCCCCCCCCCCCCCCCCCCCCCCCCCCCCCCCCGGGAAGTGTGGCCCTGCTATGACTTGCCGATGATCGCCGCTCTGGTACACTGACCCGAGCCCGCTCGTGGTCACGGGGAACGCTATGACTTGCCGATGATCGCCGCTCTGGTACACTCCGCCAGGCCCTACATGCTCTGGCAGACGGGCTATGACTTGCCGATGATCGCCGCTCTGGTACACTATGCTTACAATATAACGGTCATCGGTAACGGCTATGACTTGCCGATGATCGCCGCTCTGGTACACTAGGACACCGCGTGCGAGGACGAGTTCAAGAGCTATGACCCCTTGACATCCGACGTTCAGAAATGCGATACTGCTGCCAGTGTACCAGAGCGGCGATTGCCCTTACCGGATCAGCAAGTCATAGTAAGCGACATTCGTCACGCAAGGCCACGCTCGTGGAGCGACCTTTGCGCCCTCCCAGTGGGGGCGCTTTCATTTTTTGGGGCGAGGGGCGGAAACGAATTCGAATACAGCTTCATTGTAGCGCGTTTTGATGGATGACTTCAATAGCCCTGGAGTGCTATTGCTCCTGCATGAATCCCATGCCATGTCCGTGTTGATATTCGAGAAAGCCGAATATGCGATATAAGGAGTACGTCCAATGACCCCCACCACCATCCGCATCGGTGTCTACGTGGACAGCGTGAACATCGCTATGAACGGCGGTCGCGGCATGCGTTATGACTCGCTGCGCGAGTTCGCCTGTCGGGACGGCGGCGAGGCCATGCGTCTCAACGCCTACATCGTCCACGATTCGGAGCGCGCGCGCGAGGATGTCGAGTACCGCTATCGCCAGCTGCGCTTCGAAGCGGCGCTCGTCGATTATGGCTACAAGGCCATCCGCAAGGAGGTGCGCTGGTTCCAGGACGAGCAGGGCGGTCGCGTCGGCAAGGCCAACGCCGACCTGGACCTGGCCGTGGACGCCCTCCTGCAGTCCGCCAAGCTCGATCGCATCCTGTTGGTTTCCGGCGACGGCGATTTCGTCAGGGTGGTGCGGGCCATCCAGAACCTGGGGTGCCGCGTGGAGGTACTCGCCTTTCGCAACGTGTCGGGCGAGTTGAGGCGTGAGGCCGACATGTACGTTTCGGGGTACGTCGTGCCGGGCCTGCTGCCGTGCGGAGGCGGCGACATCTCGATACCGTGGGGCGATGTCGGATCTCGCGTGCGGGGCTACTGCTATACCCATCACGAGGGCTACGGTTTCCTGCGTGTAATGAAGTCGGCGACCGGGCCATTGTGGATCACCGACACCCGTCGTGACGACAGCCCTTTCGTGAGCGTTTTCTTCCACGACTCCCAACTGCCGCGGGACGTTTCGTATCGACAGCTGCCGAGCCGCAACATCGTCTTCGAATTCACCCTGGCGCCCGGCGAGGGGGAACACGAGGGGCTGCAGGCGGCGGACATGGTTGTAGTGGGGGGCGAGTGAGTTCGAGCGACCACCCTCAAGCGCGGGCCAGAGCGGCCGCCGCTTCGTCCACGCGGTACAGTGGCACGTTCACGATCCGGCGCCCATCGATTTCGAACTCGGCGTATGGCGCCAGGCTGACCACGATGCCGGTCCGGACGGCGAAGTCGTCCATGTAGGCGCGTAGTCCCTTCAGGTGGGTCTTCTTCAGGTCCAGTGCAGCCTTGCACTCGATGGGCAGGGGGCCCGGGGCGATGAAGTCGATCTCCCCGCCGGACGAGGACCGTTTCCACCCGCACAATGCTCCGATCTCATGTTGCAGGGCGATCGCGACCTGGTTTTCGATGACACCACCCAGGGGTGCGCGCTGCGCGTTGTCGATCGTGTTGATGATGTCGATTGTCGGGACCGCCGTCTCGCGCAGATGTCTCAGTATTCCCGTGTCGAACAGGTAGCGCTTAGGATGGAAACGATGGCTGGATTCGGGAGCGGGGCCGCGCTGGGCCGATCTCAACACCAGGCCCCAGGCCTCGAGCCTCGCGAAGATGCGTCTGGCGGTTTCGGTGATCCGGGTGTGGGAGTCCATCGCCACGGTGCTCAGCTTGGAGGGCGATCCGACGAAGTTGGCCACGCTGCGGAAACAACTCATGACGATGTCGATCTCGTTCTCGTCGAAGAGACGCAGGAAGTCGTTGCGGAGGTCCGCCAGCAATTCCGACCGCCGACGCACGTAGTCCAGACCTTCGGCATGATCCAGCACGATGCGCGGCATGCCGCCGATGTCGAGATATGCATCGAGATGTCCGAGCAGGGCTCGATGTCGAGCGGCGGAAATCGCCCCGGGGTCGCCCGTACAGAGATCCGCCAAGGAGGTTTCGCCGCACGCGAGCAGGAATTCGGGAAAGGTGAGAGGACGCAGGTGCAGACGTGAGACGCGGCCGACGGGGTACCGCGTGTCCGCGCGAAACAACCGCGACAGGGTGGATCCCGTCAGGACCACGCGCGGCTCGCTCCAGCGCTCCTTCATGTATCGGACGAAACGGCCCAGCCGGAGGCTTTCCTGCGCCTCGTCGATGAAGAGCACGCCGCCGTCGGCGGGACGGAAACCCAGTTCGTCGACCAGCAGATGCTCGAAATCACCGAACTCGTCGCACGCGTCGATGCGTGAGCGCAGCAGAGTGCGGTCCTCCAGGTCGACAGCCGCCACGGGACCATCCGCGTTTTCCAACACGGTCCGCACCAAGGTCGTTTTTCCGACCTGACGCGCCCCTTCGACGAGGATCGCCCCCGTCTCCTTGATTGGTCCGTGAAGCAGAGCGGCGAGCTGTGTTTCGGCCTGTCGAGGGATGTGAGCCATCGGCCTATCCTCCTGGGAGCATCGCATCGTTCATAATATGGATATTTTAGCCACGCGTCAACCTAAAGTATCCATATATTAAACAGGAGATGGCTTCACATCCTTAGAACATCCCCGTTCCAGCTCCGCCAAACACTCCACGTGGCTCGTCTGGGGGAACATGTCGATCACCCGCGCGCGCCGCAGCTCGTAGCCGCGGGCGGTCAGGGTGGCGCAGTCGCGCGCCAGGGTGGCCGGATCGCAGCTCATGTACAGGACGCGGGCGGGGCCCATGTCCGCGAGATTCGCGGCGGCCTCGTCGCCGAGTCCGGTGCGCGGCGGGTCGACGACCACGGTGGTGCCGGGCCAGTCGGGAGCCGGGTAGCGGCGATCGCCGTCGCGCCAATCGCCCTCGCGCCAGCGCTTGAGGACGGCCGTCGTGTCGGCCAGCACGGTCTCGGTCCCGTCGCCGACGGCGCTGTCGCGCTTCAGGTTGTTGCGCGCGTCGCGGATGGCGCGCGTGTCGCTCTCCACGCCGACGACGCGCGCGAAGCGGTCGCCCAGGGCGACGGCGAAGAGGCCCACGCCGCAGTAGAGGTCGGCCAGGGTGCCGCCGGGCGTGGCGGCGGTGTCGCCGGCCTCGTCCAGCCAGTCGCACGCCAGGGCGACGGCGGCGTCGGCCTCGGCGTAGTTCACCTGGTAGAAGCTGCCCGCGTTCACCCGGTAGGTGCGGCCGGCCGTCTTGACCAGCAGGTGGTCGCGTCCCCAGGCGGGCCGGTTGTTGAAGAGCAGGCCCACGCAGGCGGCGTGCGGCGGTTCGCCCTCCGGCACCTCCTTCAGCACGGCCTTGAGCATGCGCTGCCGGGTGGGGGGGCCGAAGAGCGAGAGCAGGAAGCCGCCCCGCCCGTCCAGGCGCGCCACGATCTCGTCCACCGGCGGCAGGGTGGCCAGCCAGGGCAGCACCTCGTCGTTGAAGAGGTCGGGCATCAGGCCGTGCCGCTCGACAGGCAGCACGTCGTGGCTGCCCTTGCGGCGCACGCCGTACTGGCCGGTGGGGGAGCGCCACAGGCGCAGCTTGTTGCGGTAGCCCAGGTCGGGGCCGGCGGGCACGGGGGCTTCCAGTCGCTCGCCCGGGTCCAGCTTGCCGAGGCGCGCGAAGCAATCGCGCACGATCTCCGTCTTGGCGCGGCGCTGGGCGTCGATGGACATGTGCTGCAGGTCGCAGCCGCTCTGGGCGCCGATCTCGCCCAGGGGAGGCTCGACCCGGTCGGGCGACGCTTCGAGGATCTCCAGCAGCTCGGCCTGCACGAAGCCCTTGCTGCGCCGGGTCGCGCGGGCGCGCACGCGCTCGCCCGGGATCGTGCCGGGGACGAAGGCGGCCAGGCCTTCCGGGGTGCGGCCCAGGCCGGCGCCGCCGGTCACGAGCTTGTCGATGGCGGTTTCGAAGCTGTCTGTCTGCGCCTCGCCAGCGTCGATGTTCATGTCAGTATCCTCGGTGGGGGGGTGAGAGGCATCTCAAGCTAACATCTGCAGGTATCTCTGCCAAGGAACCGCCCGAATTGATACCCCGCCTTCGATTGTGTTATGATCCCGAGCCACGATTCGTGTTCGGTCAGGCTCGCTCGACCGGTTTCGATTGATCCGCAAAGGGGGAGAGTCATGGAGGGGAACACCGATCGCCTGTTTCCGGCTATCACGCTCACGATCGCAGCTTTGTTGATTCTCATCTCGTCACCAGCCGGCGCCCAGACCACGGACGAGGATCTCGACATAGGCTGGATCCACCGTACGCCCGAACTCGATTACGTGCCCAACAGCCCCCAGCCGGACGTGGACGGCTGGCCCGCCGTGGACGAGGTCGTCACCTGGCAGGCCATGGTGAAGAACTGGTTCCCGTCCGAACAGGTGGACGTGGCGTACGTCTGGCTCCTGGACGGTTCGGAGATCGAATCGGGCATCGCCGTGCTGGCCGGGTCCGCCCACACGGCGATCGAACTCGACTGGGCGTGGACCTTTGATCGTCACGAACTGACCCTCGTCATCGATCCGTACGACACGATCCCCGAGTTCTCGGAGACCAACAACGAGCTCACGGTCTACACCGACGCCATCTCCGTCGGATTCTGGGTCGAGCAGACCGTCTACGACTACTTCCACCAGTACCAGCACGAGCTGGGCCTGGGCGCGAATTCATGGGAGGACTGGGGCCAGCGACACGTGTCCCGCTGGAACCAGATGTTCGCTGACGCGATCTATCCCGACTCGCCGGACGGCGTGCTGGACCGCATCCGTTGCGACAAGATCGTGATCGTACCCGACGACGCCCTGCCACTCGCCTGGGGCTACTATCCCACCAACCACCCGGACACGTCGGACCACACCGTTGATCTGGAGTGGGGATTCCCGGCCACGCTCCTAGATTCGAGCCGGTACGATGATCACGTCACCATCAGCGACAACAACCAATTCTACTACGAGGGCTCCCTGATGCACGAGCTGGGACACGCCCGCTACCTGATCGACGTCTACGGCTTCAACGTGGGCGGCCAGGTGGACATAACCGAGGGCGGAGAGCCCGTGATGTATTCGGACTACATGCCCGACCTCGGATGGGGCACCGTCTACTACGTGCCGGTGCAGGGGCTCATGCACGGCCACTACACATACGTCGATTCCTACAGCGCCGCGGCGCTGAACCTCATCGCCGGACACAGGGCCCTGAACGGCAATTGCAATGCTCCCTACAACCTCGGCTCCTTCCTGCAGGACCTTCCCGACGAGAACGTACTCACGATCACCGATACGTCGGGCGCTCCGCTCGTCGGCGCCTCGGTGCGCGTCTACACGGCCACGGGCGTGCCGGGCGTCTGGTACGGCAAGTACTACGACGACGTGCCGGACATGGACCTGGTGACCGACGGCAGCGGCCAGGTGCTGCTGGGCCGCTGTCCCTTCAGCGACGACGGCGTGATCACCCATTACTGGGAGCTCTGCAACAGCGTGGTGATCGTGCGCCTGGAACACGGGGGGACGATCGCGTACGAGTTCCTGCCGGCCCTGGAGTTCAACCACGCCTACTGGCGGGGGGACACGACGTCGGCCCACCACACCCTCGAACTCGACGTGGACACCGGCGTGGACGCGCCGCCCGCGCCGTTCGTCCTGCTCGGGAGCCATCCCAACCCCTTCAATCCGAGCACCGACATCGCCTTCGTGCTGACCCGCGAAATGTCCGTCGAGCTCACGCTCCACGGACTCGACGGACGCCGGGTGACGACCCTCTGCGCGGGGGTGCTGCCGGCGGGGCCGCACGTCTTCACCTGGGACGGACGGAACGCCGCGGGGCGGAGCGTCGCCTCGGGAACGTATATCTGCCGTGCCGCGGGAGGGGGCTTGGCGAAGACCCATAAGTTGACCCTGGTCCGCTGACGCCCCGGGCCCGGTTCCGCCGGGCGCACGTTTCTTGCAAGGCCGGTTCGTGACAATGGACCGGCCTTTCCCTACAATGAGCGGCATGGAGACCACGCGCAGGACAAGGACGTCCCTGGCCGCGGCGGCGCTGATCGCGCTGTGCGCCGGTCTCTGGCTGCCCGGCTGCGCACCGCACCGCCGCGGGCGCCTGCCCGCCGAGCACGGGGCCAGGCCTGCGCCGGACCGCGAGCGCGTCGTCCCGCCCCCCGCCGAGGAGCGCCCCGTCCCCCCCGTCACCTGGCAGGATATCGACCGTTCCCAGGCCGACGCCGACCAGGTCTGCGACATGGCCATGTCGTTCCTGGGCACGCCCTACTGCTACGGCGGCGCCTCGCCCGACTGCTTCGACTGCAGCGGGCTCGTGCAGTACATCTACCGCGAGGTGGGCAAGGACCTGCCGCGCAACTCGCGCGACCAGTCGCGCGCCGGCAGCGCCGTCACCCTGCGCACCATGCTGCGCGGCGATCTCATCTTCTTCAAGATCGACCGGGACGTCATCTCGCACGTGGGGATCTACGTGGGCAGGGGCGAATTCGTGCATGCGCCCGGCACGGGCAAGTACATCCGCGTCGACAGCATCGACAATCCCTGGTGGCGCGGGCGCGTGAAAGCCGTCCGGCGGGTCTTCGAAACCCCTCCGCTAGCCGGTTGATTCCAGCACACCCTCCGGACCCACCTTCAGCCGCGTGTGCGTGCGCACGGCCTCCTCGACGGCCTCGTCCAGGCCGATCTCCTCGGAGAGGGCCAGCAGGTCCTCGGGCCTCGCGTTGAGCACCGGCCGCGGCGAGCGGATCGAGCAGCAGTCGCGGTAGGGTTCGATGGATGTCTCGTAGAGGCCGGTGCGGCGGCTCAGGTCGGTGATCTCCACCTTGTCCAGGCCCACCAGGGGGCGCAGGACGGGCAGGGTGAGGTCGGGGGTGATGGCGCGCAGGTTGTGCAGGGTCTGGCTGGCCACCTGGCCCACGCTGTCGCCGGACACCAGGGCCAGGCAATTCTCGCGGCGGGCGAGGCGGGCCGCCGTCTTGAACATGTAGCGGCGGAAGAGGACCATGTCGTAGGCGTCCTCCACGTGGCCCACCGCCCGGGCCTCGTAGGGGAAGGCGGGCACCAGGTTCAGGGCCAGGGGGCGCGGCGCCCAGCCGGCCAGGATCGCCGCCAGGCGCTCGATCTTGTCGACGCTGGCCTCGGTGGCCGTGCGCCCGGTGTAGAAGTGCACGAACTCGGGACGGCAGCCGCGCTTCATGAGCATCCAGGCGGCCACCGGCGAGTCGATGCCTCCCGAGAGCAGCACCGCCACGCGGCCGCTGGCGCCCACGGGCAGGCCGCCGCCGCCGCCGATCTTGCGCGTGAAGACGAGGATCTCCCTCTGCAGCACCAGCAGGTGGGCGGTGAAATCGGCGCCCTTGAGATCGACGGGCAGGCCGAGCGTCGCCTGCAGGTCGGCTCCCACGCGGGTGTTGATGGCCTGGGAGTCGAGGGGGAAGGTCTTGTCGGAGCGCCGGGCGTCGACACGGAAGCTGGTCGCGTCCCCGGCGTCGCGCGCGGCCAGGGCCACCGCCGTCTCGCTCACGCGCGCCAGGTCGGCCTCGTGGTCGTCGGTGCGCGGCACCGGCGTCGAGTCCGACAGCCACTGGATGCCGAACACGCGGCTCAGCTTGTCCACCACGCGGTCGCGGGCCTCCTCCTCCTCCAGCCGCACCAGCAGCCGGCTCTCCACGTGGTTGATGCCGCGCACGGGCTCGCCACGCAGCGCATGGAACATGTTGTTCTTCAGGCGCTTGATGAACATGTTGCGGTTGCGCCCCTTGAGGGCGATCTCGGCGTAGTGGGCGCTGATCACGGGCAGGGCGTCGGACACGTGCTCCTCCGTCGGTTGGCGTCGGGTCGCGAGTGTAGCAGATCGGGACGTATAGGCTCTGTCAGAAAACCCACTCCCGTCGCCACGAACGCCTGTTCCGTCCGATGCCTTCGTTGCGAATCCTCGCCGTAGCTAAGGCTACGGCTGCGGTTCACGCCTCGTCCTCAGACGGAACAGGCGTTCCTGACTCGGTCCGGGGGTTCTCAGACAGAGCCTAGCGCGCCAGCGTGATCTTGCCGGTGCGGCGCAGGGGAGGGCTCCCGTCGGCGGGTCGTGAGACGACCGTGTAGAAATAGGTGCCGGCGGGCTGCTGGCGGCCGTCGTCGCCGCGTCCGTCCCAGGCGACGCTGCGGCCGCCGGCCGCCGTGTCGTCGAGGCTCCAGCGGCGCACCTGCCGGCCGCGCACGTCGTAGACGGAGAGCTCGTCGCGGCTCTGGCGCGAACTGGTCCAGGCGATCACGCCGCGCCCCGCGAAGGGGTTGGGCGCGGGGTCGCGCAGCTGCAGGACCGGGGGGTCGTCCAGGGGGTGGTCCACCGCGGTGGCGATGTCGACGGAGTGGAGCAGCCAGCCGTCGGGATCCAGGACCACGTTCGTCACGTGGCCGGGGACGGCCAGCCGGATGGCCTGCGAAAGCCGGGCGATCCGCACGTTGGTCAACATGTCGCCGCCGTCGGTCTCCAGCCACAGGTCGATGTCGATGTCGAAGGGCGCGTCGCCCGCGTACGGGTCGGTGGGCTGGACCTGATCGATCTCCAGATAGAGGTAGTCCGTGGGGCCGATCTGGGCGTTGTACCAGCACACGTCGAGCTCGGGACAGGTCGAGCGGTAGAGCCACTGGTCGAAGAAGGCGGAGAGCTCGCGGCCGGTCTGGCGCTCGCAGTACTCTATGAAATCGTCGGTGTCCGCCACGTTGTAGGCCAGGTGCGTCTGGTGGGGGAAGTAGCGCATGATGGCGTTGAAGTCCTGGTCGCCGATCTTCCGGCGCAGCATGTGCAGCACCCAGGCGCCCTTGTGGTAGACCAGGTTGTCGAAGTAGTACCAGGGATCCTCGTTGTCCGGATCGCGCACCAGCGGCCCGTCCCAGTACTGGAAGAGGCTGCGCGCCACCATGAACCACTTGAGGGAGGCGGGACCCGAGGTGTGCTCGCGCCACAGTCCCTCGATGTAGGTGGCGAAGCCCTCGTTGAGCCAGATGTGGGTCCATTCGGCGGGGGTGATCAGGTTGCCGTACCACTGGTGGGCCAACTCGTGCATGAGGATCGAGTCGAAGTAGTTGTCGCCTGTCAGGAACAGGGACGAGTAGGTGACGGCCGTGGGGTGCTCCATGGCCCCGTCCCAGTCGAAGAGCGTGTGCCCGTACTTCTCGCCCGGGAAGGGATAGGGGCCGAACTTCAGCTCGCACCAGGCGAGCATGTCGTTCAGGGGGGCGAAGTCGATCTCGGCCTCGTCCGTGAGATCCTCGTAGACGTAGTTGGATATCTGCAGATCGTCGCCGCCGACCGTCTGGTAGACGTCGTCCATGCGTACGTACTCGGACGCCGCGATGGAATGGTGGTAGGTGGAGATGGGCTGCGCCTCGTACCAGTAACTGGCCGTGTAGGCCTTGTCGGAGAAGGCCTCCGGCAGCGCCGCGCGGGCCGCCGCGGCGACCGGCTCGGGCAGGTAGGGGTGCGGGTTGGGCGACGGGAGCTCCATGCCGTTGGAGACGCCGGTGACGCCGACGGGCGTGTAGAAGATCAGGTCGTAGGTGGCCTTGTCCCGGGGGTCGTCCTTGCAGGGCCACCAGCTACGCGCGCTCCACGGCTCGCTGAGGCTGGCCGCCACCGTCTTGCCGTCGGCGCGTTCGGTGAACTGGAGGCCGTAGATGCCGTCGGGCTGCGGCGTGCCGTCGAAGACGACCAGGACCGTGACGGTATCGCCCGGGCCGTAGGACGCGGGCAGTTCGAAGTGGGCAAGGTCCTGCTGATGGACGAAGTCCAGCTCCTCGTACGTCGGATGGATCAGGGAGGCCGACAGGACGGCCATGTCGACGGTGTAGTCGAGTACGAGCTCGTCCACACCGTCCTCGAGGGGCGCGAACGTGACCTGCGTCGCGCCCAGGAGCGACTCGTCGTCGAAGTCGAGCTTGATGAAGTTGGCGTAGTGCAGGATGTCGATCATGTCCTGCATGGGATGCGTGCCGGGAGCCTTGTCGAAATCGACCGGCAGCCGGGGCGCGTCGTGGGGACGGGTCTTGCCCTCGAAGATCCAGGCGTCGGGTCCCGGGTCGCCGGCGGGCGCAGCTAGAACTGCGCTCGTGGCGGACAGCCAGGCGCAAAGCAGCACGAAGAGGGCGTGTGTCCCTGTGGGGCGAGTTTTTGTCATATCTCAGGCGTCGTTCACAAAGAACCCGGTTGTCTCTCTCTCGGCTGTGTCTCAGAATGGACGCGTGGCCGTTTTCGGAAGTGTATAGCATAGCACAATGCGCGCCACAATCACATATCATCTGGATCCTTGAGCGAAGAAGGGTGGCCGACCATGTCGCATGCGGAAGCGTTCAGTCTGCAACTCGATGGGTTGAAAGGGTTTCTGCCCGATGACGCCCTGTCGGCCCAGGCCGATCTGATCCGGGCCGTGGGCGCGGAACTCGGGCGCCGCGAGGGCCCCGGGTCGTCGTTCCTGGGCTGGCTGGACCTGCCGACCGAGATGACGGGTCCCGAATTGCATCGTCTCGAGGACGCGGCCGCGCGGGCCCGCGAGGACTGCGACGTGGTGGCTGTGATCGGCATCGGCGGCTCGTACCTCGGCGCGCAGGCCGTGCTGTCGGCCCTCGCGGACCGCACCTCCGGCCCCGAGATCCTCTTCGCGGGCACCCACCTCTGCTCGGTGGGACTGGACCGCCTGCTGCGCCGCATCGGCGACCGCGACCTGCGCCTCTGCGTCGTCTCCAAGTCGGGCACGACCCTCGAACCGGCGGTGGCCTTCCGCGTGCTGCGCAACCTGCTCGACGATCGCTACGGCCGCGACAACGCCCGCCGCCGCATCACCGCCGTCACCGACGCGGCCAAGGGCGCCCTGCGCGACATGGCCGACGCCGAGGGCTACGACACCTACGTGATCCCCGACGACGTGGGCGGCCGCTTCTCCGTGCTCACGCCGGTGGGCCTGTGGCCCCTGGCCGTGGCCGGCCTCGACCTGCGCGCCCTGCTCGAGGGCGCCGCCGACATGGCCGTGGTCTGCGAGAACGAGGTGCTCGACGCCAATCCCGCCCACCTCTACGCCGCCGCCCGCCACGCCCTCTACGAGGCGGGCTACACCACCGAGGTGCTCAGCTCCTTCCGCAGCGACATGGGCTACGTTCAGGAGTGGTGGAAGCAGCTCTTCGGCGAGAGCGAGGGCAAGCACGGCAAGGGCATCTTCCCCGCCTCCTGCCGCTTCACCACCGACCTGCACAGCCTCGGCCAGTACCTGCAGGACGGCCGCCGCGACGTCTTCGAGACCTTCATGGTGATCGACGAGGGCCACCCCGACCTGGTCGTGCCCGCCGACCCCGGCGACGACGGCGCCGACCGCGACCGCGACGGCCTCGCCTACCTGGTGGGCCGCCCCCTCGACGAGATCAACCGCAAGGCCTACGAGGGCACCCGCACCGCCCACCTCGCCGGCGGCGTGCCGGTCATGTCCATCGAGATGCGCGAGATGGACGAGCGCACCCTCGGCGAGCTGCTCTTCTTCTTCGAGAAGGCGGTGGCGGTGAGCGGCCGGCTGCTGGGGGTCAATCCGTTTGATCAGCCGGGGGTGGAGGCCTACAAGAGGGAGATGTTCCGGTTGCTGGGAAAACCATAGATCCGTGAGCGGCGTCCGGCCCGGGCGGGGTGCTCGGGGCTTGACAGGGGGTGTTAGAATGTTCTAACATTATGTGAGAAGGTTCTAACAAGACCCGTGATCCGGGGAGCCGCCATGGACGCCAAGCGCGTACTTCCGAACCTGCTCTTCGTCGTCGGCGTCCTGCTCGTCGGCGCCGGTGTCTTCAGATGGCGGGCCGACGGCGCCGCGACCATGGCCGCCCGGATCCTCCTGGGCGCCGGCCTGGCCATCGTGGTCAACGTGATCATCGCCCGGCGCCGGATGCGGCGCGCAGCCCGCGGCGAGGCCGGCTTCCCGCCCGAGGACGAGCTCTCCCGCTGCCTGAAGCAGCGCGCGGCCCACGCGGCCTTCCACCTCTCGTTCTTCTGGTGGATGGCCATCTTCCTGTTCCAGGACCTGTTCGACGAGAGCGAGACCATGCTGGGGATGGGCATCCTGGGCATGGGCGTCCTGTACGGGATCAGCCTGCTGGTCAACAAGCGCCGGGGGATCGTCGATGAAAACCCGTATTAAGGAGCTGCGGGCCCGCTTCGATCTCACCCAGAGCGAACTCGCCCTGAAGGTCGGCGTGCGCCGGGAGACCATCGTGTTCCTGGAGAAGGGGAAGTACATGCCCTCGCTGAAGCTGGCCCACGATGTGGCCCGGGTCTTTGGCCTGCCCATCGAGGAGGTCTTCCTCCTCTGAATCGCGTGCGGTCCGGCGGCGCGGTGTGGTTGATGCGCAAGCCGAAGTGCCAGGTGCACGTCTGTGACTAGCCAGGTCAATAGGGGTGGCCGTCGTTCCATGTGGCCTCAAGTGTGAAGGAGAGGGCAGGAGGTGTGAAGCTCCTGCCCGTGTCCTCACTCCTGCCGAGCCTTTCTCTCAAGTACTATCAGAATCGCTACCCCTATGCCCGATTCTAGACACACGAACCAGAGATCTGTTCCGTGGATGAACATATGGGCGATGGGCAGGAGTGTCATGATCAACACGACTACTGATAGCTTTGACTTAAAAAAGGCCCAGTTCAAGAGAATCGATGCAACTGACACTCCAGATACTGCAAGCATCGTCTGGACTAAGGGTGACATTGCAGCTCCTTTGACTGAGCAAAGCGGCACAGATACGCAAATGATCACCATCCCGCCGGCGGAGGGTCATCGTCCCCCCCATCTCCGCCATCTCCGCCATCCTCGTCGTCGTCGCCAGCATCACCACCATAGTTTTCGCCAATGAAATCCATGAGATCTTGGCATGCGTCTATTGCCAGTTCGTAGCCCGTAGATGCAACTGTAGCACCAATACCCGCTCCAAGGCGACCGCCCCAGGGGCCTGCCACTTGGTTTCCAAGAGCAAAGCCCCCGAGGCCTCCACCAATGTCAGCGACACGAGTGGCTACTGCATTCCAATCGATTCGCTTGGAATCGCCCCAGAACATATTGGAGTACACGCCAATCTCGTGAGCGTAATCAAGCGGACTATCTGCTGCAGGG
>CAZTWK010000072.1:0-13230 GCA_964617805.1 uncultured Fibrobacteraceae bacterium
GAGGGAATACTGGGTGGTTGTGGGGTGAGGACGCCATGCCCCTATGATGCCTATAGTTGAAATGATAAGATCGATATCGCCTGCGAAGGGGGTTATCGAGCGCAGGTGTCTGCCTGCGCGAAGTCGATTTGATTTCTAGATTCTCCCCCCTCCCATATCGACGACGGGGGATTGACATGTCCACGCGATGTATCTGCGTCTGCGCCGTGATCCTGGCGGCCGTCTCGCTCGGCCGGGGGGCTGCCCACGCGGGAATTCCCGAGTTCTCGGAGGATTTCACGACCCTGCAATACTGCGACACGCTGGTCACCACGGCGTCGTGGGACACGCTGGCGGGAGCTGTCGAACTGCCGCCCTACCAGCTCATGGAGATCGGGTCCTACGACGTTCTGCCCTATAATTCCAAATATCTCGCCGTCGCCGGCGACTACGTGTACGTGGTCAACAGGTATCTGCACGTCTTCGACATCGAGGATCCGACCGCCCCGGCGCTGCTCGGCAGTACTCTTCTCGGCAGCGAATCCGCTGAGGATATCCATGTCGAGGGCCGGTACGCCTACGTTTCGAACAGCGCCCTCTACATCGTCGACGTTCTCGATCCCGGGGCCCCCTCGCTCACGGGAACACTGGATATCGGCGCCCATGAGGGTGGGCTTGCCGTCTCCGGCGACATCGCATGCATCGCGACCCAGAGCGATCTGGTCGTCGTCGACATCTCCAATCCGGCCGCCCCGGCGACGGTCGGCAGCTATCCGGTGCCGTTCTTCGCCGAGGACGTGAAAATGTCCGGCAACCGGGCGTACGTCGCGGCAGCCTGGGACGGCCTCATGGTCATCGATGTCGCCAATCCCATGAGTCCGATGCTCGTGGGCAGTCTCGATCCGGGCGGGGGACTCCTCCGGCTGGCGTTGGCGGGCGGTCTCGCCTACTTCTCGACCTACGGCAACTCGGTCGCCGTCATCGATATCGCGGTACCCACGGCCCCTTCGCTCATCACGGACTTTGTAACGCCCTACGACACGAAACACGTGCACATCCAGGGCGACTACGCATACGTGCCGAGTGATTACTACCTGCAGACACTCGACGTTGAAAACCCCGCGGAACCGGCGATCATCGGTACGACCGCCATGCATCAGACGCTGGCCATCGCCGCCGTGGACGGGGAGTACGCGTTTGTCGCCGGTTCGGTCGATCTCGAGGTCTTCGCTGCTGCGGACCGTGTCCTGCCTCCCGTGGAAGTCGGCGGCGTGGACACGCCCGAGACCGCGATGGATGTCGAGGTGTCGGGCAACTTCGCCTTCGTGGCGGACGAGGTCTCGGGACTGCAGGTCGTCGATATCAGCAACCCCCGGGTGCCGAGCATCGCGGGCAGCTGCGACACGCCGGGCGAGGCCAACGGCGTGGCCATATCGGGACGCTACGCGTTCGTCACGGACATCAACGGCCTCTACGTGATCGATATCCGGGACGAGAAGCATCCCGCGCTGGTCGGTGGGTACAGCCCCTTTCTGGACGAGCCGCAGGGCATAGCCGTTTCGGGCCGTTACGCCTACATCGCCCAGGGTTACGAAGGTCTTCAGATGGTGGACATCGTCAACCCGCTCTTCCCCACACCCCTGTTGGCGTCCGACACGCCCGGTTACGCGAACGCCGTGGTCCTCCACGGCGATCTGGCTTACGTGGCCGACGGACCGGCCGGGCTGCAGGTGATCGATGTGCATGATCCCTGGGTGCCCATGCCGGCCGGGAGTTACGACACGCCCGGCGACGCACGCGATCTGGTCATCGCGGGTCGCCACGTCTTCATCGCCGACGGGCTCGGACTGCAAATCGCTGACATCGGCAATCCCACAACGCCGGTGTTCAAGGGCAGCTGCACCACGCCGGGCACGGCCATCGGCGTCGATGTCGCCGGGAACTATGCGTGCGTCGCGGATGGAGACGGCGGCCTGGTGCTGATCGACATCAGCGATCCCGCGGATCCGGTCGTGGTCGGCACGAACGAGACGGCGGGCCACGCCTACGCCGTCGACATCTACGGGGACCATGTGATCGTGGTCGACGGACAGGCGGGCCTCCGGGTCGTCGAGATACTGTCGAGGCTGTACGACGGCACGGCGAATCTCGCGCGATCGCTGCCCGTGGATGGAGCCGACGACCTGGTTCTTCAGGCCCACCTGACCGCCACCCACGCCGATTCGGTCTCGTGGATGCTCAGCGCCGACGGCGGAGCGGCTTGGGAGCAGATCCCCCTGGACACCTGGCACGTATTCACCTCGCCGGGAACGGACCTGATGTGGCAATCCCAGCATTACTATCGGGGAGCCCGCCAGAACCCGGCCTGCTCGTCCGTGCTACTGCAGTGGCTGGGCGAGTCTCCCGTCGTCTCCTCCGCGACGGACGTTCCCAACGACCAGGGACGCCAGGTGAGCCTGTCCTGGATGCGCAGCGGGTACGACTACGCCGGCAGTCCCGTACCGATCACAGAGTACGCGGTCTTCCGGCGGATCGATGATCCAGCGCCAGAGAAGGGGCAAGGAAAGCCGCGAGACGAGACCGTGGTCGATGACCGGTATCCACCGGGCGATTGGCATTTCCTGATGACCGTGCCCGCCTACACCGAGGAAACCTACACGGTCGTCGTGCCCACCCTGGCCGATTCGACAGTCGAGGATGGCATGGTCCACTCCGTGTTCTTCGTCAGGGCGGGCACCGGGAATCCCGGTGTCTTCTACGACGCCGATCCGGATAGCGGGTACTCGGTGGACAATCTCGCCCCCGGTGTTCCGACTGGATTCATGGTCGCCTACGGTGCCGCCAACGACCTGACCTGGGAAGAGTGCGCCGACGAGGACTTCAGGTATTTCAAGGTGTATCGAGGTGCCCAATCGGACTTCGAGGTCGATCCCGAGCATCCGCTGCACACGACCACCGGGAACGCCTGGACCGACATCGATGGCGGCTACGGCCACCACTACAAGCTTTCCACCGTAGACCACGCCGGGAACGAGAGCATGGCTGGAGCACCCGGGAGCGTGACCGGGACGTATCCGCTCGTCGCGCCCGCCAGGACCGCGCTGCACGACGCGGTGCCCAACCCGTTCAATCCGACCACGAAGATATCGTTCGAGCTGGCCGCCGCCGGCAGGATCTTGCTGGCGGTATACGACGCCGCGGGGCGCCGGATCACTACGTTGGTGGACGGACATCTCGGCGCGGGGCCGCACGAGGCGATATGGGACGGCAGGGACGCGGCCGGCCGGGATGTAGCCGCGGGTGTCTTCCTCGCGAGGTTGGAATTCGGGACGTATCGTGATACGAAGAGGATGGTGCTGGTGAAATAGTCGGCGGCTCCCTTTGCCTGCTTGCGACGAATGGTAATTTCCCTAGATTGGGTAGGTGTTCGTCGAAACGTCCCGTTCAACTTCGCTGCGGGTGACATGTCCGGTCCCGGAACGAATCGACTTCCCCTGCTGCTGGCCATCACGTTCATGGTCGGCGCCCTGCATGCGCAGCAGACGTGCGCGACGACGGTCCACGTGGACGACACGCCCTGCCACACCGGCGAAACGAATCCCCCGCTCCCCGACGCGGCCGCCCCGGCCGCGGACGACTGCTGCGCCCCGGACGGCGACGACTGCGGTCCGACCTGCTGCACCGGCGTGGCCATGGACCTGACCGCGGCACCCGCGGCGGCGGTCCGCGACTGCGCGCGGACCCGGCCGCCGGCCGGCGACACCGATCTCTCCTGGGTGGATCCCGATCCGCTCTACCACCCGCCCCAGTCCTGACCCTCGACACAGGTTTCTCGTACGTCTGACGGGTCCGGCGCCAGGCGAGCCACGGCCCGCCCGCACCGACCGTTCGTGAATCGTCATACCGGAGGATATCATCGTGTTACGGACTTCAAGGGTCCTGCTGTTCCTGATGCTGGCGGCCGCGGCCGTCACCGCTCCCGCGCGGGCGGAGAGCCAGCGGGAGATCGACGCGATCCTGTCACGCCCGCGGCTCGGGCTGGCGGATCTCTGCCGGCTCGCCGAGCTGACCAATCCCCATCTGGCCGAGGCCCGGGCCGACGTGGGGGCCCAGGCCGGGCGCGCCGCACAGTCGGCCGCGTACCCCAATCCGGAGCTGAGCCTGGGCGTGGGGGAGATGTACCTGTCCGACCCCGACACCCGGAAAGTGAAGGTGGGGGTGTCGCAGGCGCTGCTCCTCGGGGGCCGCCGCGGCGCCGCGGTCGCGGCCGCGCGCGCCTCCCTCGTGGCGGCCGAGCACCGGCGACTGCTGGCGCGCCGCGACGTGTTCCGCCGGGTCCACGAACTGTGGGCCGAGCAGCTCCACTACCGGGAAGCCGAGGCGGCGTTCGCAGAGCTGACGGCAGTCGCCGACAGCACCCTCGAGATCGCCCGTGCCCGTTTCGCGGCCCGCGCGGCGCCCGAGTCCCACGTGACGCGGGCCCTGCTCGAGGTCTACGACCTGGACGTGGCCCGTCGGCAGCTCGAGCAGGACCGTGTACGCGGCGAGGCGGCGTTCACCGCCTGCTTCGGTGGCGTGTCGGTGCCCCTGGACAGGCTGGCCGGCGATCTCGATCCCGATCCCGCGGAAGCGTACCCGGCCGAGGCTCCCGAGGCGTTCGCGACCGCCCACCCCGCGTACGAGGCGGCCCGCCAGGATGTGGCCGCGGCGCGGGCCGGCCTGCGCGAGGCCGGGGCGTCGCGCGTCCCCGACCTGGGCCTGTTCCTCGCCTACGGCTCGGAGGAGCCCGCCGGCGAAGGTTTCATCGAGGCCGGCATCTCCGTCCCCCTGCCGCTCTTCGACCGCAAGCAGGGGCGGGTGGCCGAATCGCGCTCGCAGCTGGCCCGGGCCGAGCACAGGGCGCGCGGCGTGGCGAGCGAGCTCACCGTGGCGCTGTCCGCCGCCCGCCAGCGCCACCGCCGGCTGCACGAGCAGCACGACACGGTCGCCGACCTGATCGCGCCGGCCGCGACGCGCGGCCTGGCGCAGGCGCAACAGGCCTACCGCGCGGGCCGGCTGATGTTCCTGGAGCTGATCGACGCGCAACGCACCTACGCGGAGGTCCGTCTGCGCACCATCGAACTACGCAAGGACCTGGCCCTGGCCGAGGCGGAGCTGACGAGCCTCCTCGGCACCGGCCCCTACACGAATCCGGGAGACACGCCATGATGACGACACGCATGACGCGGCTGGTCCTGCTCGTCTGCGTCGCGCTGCTGGCCGGCACCGGCTGCGACCGCCCCGAACCCGCCGCGCCCGCGGACGAGCAAGGGCACGCCAGCGCCGCCCACGACGAGACCGCCCGCGCCGGAGACTGGTGCGCGGAGCACGAGATCGCCGAGGCGGAGTGCCCCTTCTGCGATCCCGGACTCATCGAGAGCCTGGGCTGGTGCGGGGGGCACGACGTCCCCGAGGCGCTCTGCTACCGGTGCAACCCGAACCTGGTGGCGGCCTTCAAGGCCGTCGGCGACTGGTGCGCCGGTCACGACCGGCCCGAGTCCCAGTGCTACATCTGCAACCCGCACCTGGCCCCCGGGGCCGAGGCGACGGCGGCGCTGCCCGGACAGCCCGACGAGGAGACCGACCTGGATGTGCCGCGAGTCCAGCGGCGGCCGTCGGTGTCCTGCACCAAGCAGAACCTCACGGTCACCTTCGCGCGGCCCGGGATCGCCGCGGAGGCGGGCCTGGAGTTCGCCGCTGTGCGCACGACGCCCCTCGCGCGCACCCTCGAGTGCAACGCCGTGCTCGGCTACGACGGCAACCGCCACGCCCGCATCGCGCCGCAGGTGTCCGGCATCGTCGCCTCGGTCGAGAAGGACCTGGGCGAGACGGTCGCGCCGGGCGACGTCCTGGCGACCATCGACTCGCCCGCCTTCGGCCTGGCCAAGGCGACCTACCTGCAGGCCGACGCCGAGGTCAACCTCTGGACCCGCAACCACGCCCGCGAGACGGACCTGCAGTCGCGGGGGATCGCCACGGAGCGGGACGTGCTGGAGGCGGAGACGCGCCTGGCCGAGAGCCGCATCGCCCGCTCCCGGGCGGAGCAGGAGCTGGTCGGGCTGGGCCTCGACGCCGCCGCGATCGCGCGCGTGCGCGAGACCGGCGACACCTCGGCCCGCTACCCCGTGACCGCCGCCTTCGCCGGCGTGGTCGTCGACCGGCAGGCCGCCGTCGGGGAGATCTGCGATCCTTCGCGGCCCCTCTTCGCGGTGGCGGACGTGTCGCGCATGTGGGCCCGGCTGGACGTGTACGAGTCCGATGTCCGCGAGATCCGCGCGGGGCAGGCTGCGGTCCTGCATGTGGAGGGGCTGCGCGGCGAGCCCGTCGCGGGCGAGGTCACCTGGGTCAGTGCCCAGCTCGATCCCCGCACCCGCACGCTCGGCGCCCGGGTCGAGGTCGACAACGCCGACGGCCTGCTGCGCGCCAACATGTTCGCGCGCGCGGTGGTGACGGTGCGCGAGCGGCGGCCGACCCTGGTCGTGCCGCGCGAGGCGGTGCAGTGGGAGGGCTGCTGCAACGTCGTCTTCGTGCAGCGGGACGACACGACCTACAAGCCGCGCAAGGTGCTCCTGGGGCTGCCCGCCGGGGCCGTTTACGAGGTGCTCGGCGGCCTGGCCGACGGCGAGGTCGTCGTCACCCAGGGCAGCTTCTTGCTCAAGACCGAGATCCTGAAGAGCAACATCGGCGCGGGCTGCTGCGAAGTGCAGCCCGGAACCTGAGCGAGGTCGACATGCTGGACGCCATCATCACCTGGTCCCTGACCCATCGCTTCATGGTCGTCGCGCTGACGCTCGTGCTCGTGGGGACGGGTGTCTACACGGTCCTCCACCTGCCCGTCGACGCCTTCCCGGACACCACGCCGGCCCAGGTGCAGGTCAACACCACGGCGCTGAACCTGTCGCCCCGGGAGATCGAGCAGCAGATCACCTTCCCGGTCGAGCGGGCCATCGCCGGGCTGCCCGACCTGGAGGAGGTACGGTCCATCTCCAAGTTCGGGCTGTCGCAGGTCACCGCGACCTTCCACGACGGCACCGACTTCTACTTCGCCCGCCAGCTCATCATGGAGCGGTTGCAGGGCGTGGAGCTGCCGGCGGGCGTCGGCCGGCCGGAGATGGGCCCCGTGGCCACGGGCCTGGGCGAGGTCTACCACTACGTGCTGTCCAGCCGCACCCACACCCTGCAGGAGCTGACGACCCTGCACGACTGGGTCGTCAAACCGCGGCTGCAGTCCGTGCCGGGCGTCGCCGAGGTCAACACCTGGGGCGGCGAGCGCAAGCAGTACCAGGTGCTGGCCGATCCCGACCGCCTCGTGAAGTTCGACCTGAACCTGGACGACGTGTTCACGGCCCTGTCGAGCAACAACCTGAACGTGGGCGGCGGCTACGTGGTGCAGGCCGGCGAGCTGCAGCTGGTGCAGGGCATCAGCCTGACCACCGACCTGCGGGAGATAGGCAACATCGTCATCACCGCTCATGACGGCGTGCCGATCCGGATCCGGGACGTCGGCAAGGTGGTCGCGGGCCACGAGATCCGGCGGGGCGCTGTCACCGCCGACGGCGAGGGGGAGGTGGTGCTCGGCCTGGGCTTCATGCTCATGGGCGGGAACAGCCACGAGGTGACCGGTCTGCTGCGCGCGCGCATGGCCGAGATCGCCCCGACGCTGCCCGAGGGGGTGTCCGTGCAGCCGGTCTATGAACGCACGGAACTGGTGGACCAGGTGCTCGAGACGGTGCGCGAGAACCTGCTCGAGGGTGCGGTCCTGGTGATCGCCGTGCTCTTCGTCTTCCTGGGGAACCTGCGGGCCGGCCTGATCGTGGCCTCGGCCATCCCCCTGTCCATGCTCTTCGCCGCGCAGGGCATGCTGCGCTTCGGCATCGCCGGCAGCCTGATGAGCCTGGGCGCCATCGACTTCGGATTGATCGTGGACAGCTCGGTGATCATGGTGGAGAACAGCGTGCGGCGGCTGGGCGACCCGGCGCGCCGCGGCGACGTGCTGGAGACGGTGCGCGCGGCGGCCCTGGAGGTGCGCCGTCCCACCATGTACGGCGAGCTGATCATCGCCATCGTGTTCCTGCCCGTGCTGGCGCTCGAGGGCATCGAGGGCAAGCTCTTCCGGCCCATGGCCCTGACCCTGCTCTTCGCGCTTGCCGGCTCGCTGGTGCTGTCGCTGACGCTGATGCCGGTGCTGGCCAGCTACGCCCTGCGCGGCAAGGTCGCCCACCGGGAGAACCGGCTGGTGCGCTGGCTGAAGGGGATCTACCGGCCGGTGGTGCTCTTCGCGCTGGCCCGGCGGCGGGCGGTCCTGGTCGCGACGCTCGGCCTGCTGGTCGGCGGCGGCCTGCTGGCCACGACCATCGGGTCGGAGTTCATCCCGCGGCTTTCCGAGGGCAGCATCGTCATCAACGCGGTGCGACTGGCCGGGGCCTCGCTGGAGGAATCGGTCCGCTACGGCACGCGCATCGAGCGGGTGATCCTGGACAGGTATCCCGACGAGGTGCGCCACGTGTGGTCCCGCACGGGCACGGCCGAGGTGGCCACCGATCCCATGGGTATCGAATTGACCGACGTCTTCATGTCACTCCACCCGCGCCGGCAGTGGACCCGCGCGCGGACCCAGGACGAACTGGTGGCGCTGATGAACGAGGAGCTGTCCGGCCTGCCGGGCATGCGTCTGGTCTTCACACAGCCCATCGAGATGCGCCTGAACGAGATGATCGCCGGCATCCGCACCGACGTGGGCGTGAAGATCTTCGGCGACGACCTGGACGTGCTGCGCGAGACGGCCGCGCGCGTCGGCGAGGTCCTGGGCGCCGTCGACGGCGCCGCCGACGTCTACGTGGAGCAGATCACCGGCCAGCCGGTCCTCCAGATCCGGGTCGACCAGGACGCCGTCGCCCGCCACGGCGTGCCCGCGCGGCATGTGCTGGAGCTGGTGGAGGCCGTCGGCGGCGTGGCGGTGGGGGAGATCCGCGAGGACCAGCGGCGCTTCGACCTGGTCGTGCGCCTGCCCGACCGCTACCGCGACGATCCGGAGCGTATCCGCCGCCTGCTGGTGACGACCGCCGACGGGGCGCGCATCCCCCTGGAGTCCCTGGCGCGCATCGAGCAGGCGGAGGGGCCCTCGACCATCACCCGCGAGTGGCAGCGCCGCCGGATCACGGTGCAGTGCAACGTGCGCGGCCGGGACGTGGGCGGTTTCGTGAGCGAGGCCCGTCGCCGGATCCACGACGAGGTCGAGCTGCCGGAGGGCTACTACGCGGCCTTCGCCGGCCAGTTCGAGCACCTGGAGCGGGCGCGCACCCGTCTGGCGATCGTCGTGCCGATGGCGCTGATGCTGATCCTGTTCCTGCTCTACTCGAGCACCCACTCCTGGCGGGACGCGCTGATCATCTTCACCGCGGCGCCGCTGGCGACCCTGGGCGGCGTGGTCGCCCTCTGGGTGCGGGGGATGCCCTTCACCGTCTCGGCGGGCATCGGCTTCGTGGCGGTCTCGGGCGTGGCCATGCTCGCGGGACTGGTCATGGTCTCGACCATGCAGCGCCTGCTGCGCGACGGCCGCCCGCTCGACGAGGCCATCGAAACGAGCGCCCTGATGCGGCTGCGCCCGGTGCTGATGACGACCCTGGTGGCCGCCCTCGGCTTCGTGCCCATGGCCGTCAACACGGGCGTCGGCGCGGAGGTGCAGCGGCCCCTGGCGACGGTGGTCATCGGCGGCGTGCTGACGGCCAACGCGCTGACGCTGGTCGTGCTGCCGGCGCTGTACCGGACCTTCGCGCGGCGGGGCGCCGCATAGGCCCAGGGCTGCCCGCTCAACCGCCCCAGTCCATGCTCCGCGCGACCAGCGGCACCACGATCGCGATGGCGGCCAGCACCGCCAGCACAAGCGTGAACAGGGTGTAGCGGGCGCGGTAGGTGCCCAGCAGATCGTCGTCGTAGTACTTGGCGACGTCGTTGTCCTCGTACATCCGCTTCAGGCCCAGCAGCAGACGTTCGCGCGAGGTGCGCCCGGCGATCAGGGCCCGGGTGGAGAAGACGTTGATGAGCAGGGTCCCGAAGATGAGCAGGCCCAGGATGAGATCGTTCTCGCCCGTGTTGTTGCCGCGGGAGGCCTCGTGGGCCACGCCCCAGTTGATGCCCAGGACGATGAGGTTGAACAGGACCGCCGCGACCACGAACACGGTGTCGGTCTTGGCGTTCTGCTGCAACTCGTTCACGATGTGGTTGTGGATTTCCTTGAGCATGCCTGCTCCCTTCGGGTCACGATGAACGGGGCGCCGCCCCGCGAGCCGGTCTAGTCCACCTTGAAGAAACGCTCCTTCTTGGCCTTGCAGACCGGGCACTTGTCGGGCGGGTCGCCGGCCACGGTGTGGCCGCAGATCTCGCAGACGTGCATGTCCTCGGCCGGCAGGTCGCCGCCGCCCTGGACGGCCTTCAGGGCCCCGCCGTAGAGGTCGTAGTGGGTCTTCTCCACGGGCAGGGCGAAACCGAAGCTCAGCGCGGCCCGCTTGTGGCCCTCCTCCTCGGCCTCGGCCAGGTAGGGCGGGTACATCTCCTTCCACTCGAAACCCTCGCCCTCGATGGCGGCCTTCAGGTTCTCCACGGTGTCCTTGACGCCTTCCATGGCGCGCAGGTGCGAGTGGGCGTGGACGGTCTCGGCGGCGGCGGCGGCGCGGAACAGCCGGGCCACCTGGGGAAAGCCTTCCACGTCGGCCCGCTGGGCGAAGGCGAGGTACTTGCGGTTGGCCTGGCTCTCGCCGGCGAACGCGTCCTTGAGATTGTCGATCGTGCTCATGAGGAATCTCCTTTTCGTGACGAAACTGATCTCGGCTCAGGCGCCCTGGCCGGCGCCCCCGATCTGCTTGGAGCGCTCGATGGATTGGAGCGCCAGGAACTGCTCGCCGAACTTGGCGAGGTGGTCGTTCTGGGTGTCGAAGCCGTCGTAGTGCGACTCCTCGGCGACGATCAACTCTTCGAAGAGCTGCTTGGTCACACTGTCGCCGTGCTCGGCGCACTTCTGGGCGAAGCCGTTGTACATGCGGACGGCGCCCTCCTCGAGCTCGAGGGACTTCTTCAGCATCTCGCCTACGTCGTGGATGTTCACCACCGGCCCGCTCGGCTCCATCTCCACCTCGCCCTTCAGGAACAGGATGCGCTCGGCCAGCTTCTCGGCGTGCATCATTTCGGTGATGGCGGTCATCTTGAAGAGGTTGGCCAGGGGGTCGTAGCCCTGATCGTCGCAGTGGAAGTGGAAGTACATGTACTGGTGGATGGCCTTCAGCTCGTCGGCCATGGCCTGGTTGAGCAGGCCGATGCTCTGATCGTGCATCTCGTTCCTCCGTTTCTAGTCCTGAGGTGGCGGCCGCTTGCGGCCACGCATGATCACCATGTAGTCGCGCACGTCATAGTCGACGAGCGAGGGCAGATCCGAGACCCGCACGTCCTCCCAGGGCACGTCGTGGATCTCGCCGGAGTCCTCGTCGATGAAGTGGTGGTGGCGGTCGGTGTGCGCGTCGAAGACCGTCCGCCCGTCGTCCAGCACGAACTGGCGCAGCAGCCCCTTCTCGACCAGCAAGTTCAGGGTGTTGTAGACCGTGGCCCGGCTCACCATGGGAAAGGTCCGCCGAACCTCTCTCCAGATCGCTTCAACGGTGGGGTGGGTATCGGTGGCCAGCACATACGTCGCGATAGCGACGCGCTGCGCCGAGGGCTTGATACCGTGATGATGGAAGCTCTGGAGGATAGCTTTATGTTCCATGGTGAGATAGAATAGTTCTAAACAAAGACAGTGTCAAGCATTAGCCGCAATATCGCCACAACTTCTCTCATTAGAGGTTGTTAGGGGACGAGTGTAGATCCTATTTGGGGTACTGGCCGTGTCCCAGCGTTAAACAACGAGATAGTTGACTCGTCAAATATTGACACGTCAACTATCTCGAAAAACCGAACCGGTGCTGTTCCTGTCGCCCGCCTACATCCCGTCGATGATCGCGTTGAAGGTGGCGCTGGGCCGCATGGCCGCCGCGCAGAGGGCTGCGTCTGGCCGGAAGTAGCCGCCGATGTCCATGGGCGATCCCTGGGCGGCGAGCAACTCGGCGGTGACGGTCTCCTCGGCGGCCGCGAGGGCCTCGGCCACGGGTTCGAAGCGGGCGTTCAGCTCCGCGTCCGCCTTCTGGGCCGCCAGGGCCCGCGCCCAGTACAGGGCCAGGTAGAAGGTGCTGCCGCGGTTGTCGATCTCGTTCACCTTGCGCGATGGGTAGCGCGCGTTCTCCAGGTACATGCCGATGGCCTCGTCGAGGGTCTTGGCCAGCAGGGCGGCCTTGTCGCTGCCCGTCTTCTCGGCGACCAGTTCCAGCGACGGCACGAGCGCGCAGTACTCGCCCAGCGAGTCCCAGCGCAGGTGCCCCTCGGCCAGGAACTGCTGGACGTGCTTGGGCGCCGAGCCGCCGGCGCCCGTCTCGAACAGGCCGCCGCCGTTGAGCAGCGGCACGATGGACAGCATGCGCGCGCTGGTGCCCAGCTCCAGGATGGGGAAGAGGTCGGTCAGGTAGTCTCGCAGCACGTTGCCGGTGACGGCGATGGTGTCCTCGCCGCGGCGGATGCGCTCCAGGGCGAAGGTCATGGCGTCGACGGGCTTCATGATCCGGACGTCCAGCCCGTCGGTGTCGTGCTCGGGCAGGTAGGTCTTCACCTTGGCGATGATCTCGCGGTCGTGGGCGCGCTCCTCGTTCAGCCAGAAGACGGCCGGCGCGCCGGTGGCGCGGGCGCGCGTCACGCCCAGCTTCACCCAGTCGCGGATGGCCTCGTCCTTGGCCTGGCACATGCGGAAGATGTCGCCCGGCTCCACCGCCTGCTCCAGCAGTACCGCTTCGCCGTCGACGACGCGGATCGTGCCGGCGCCCGGGGCGGTGAAGGTCTTGTCGTGGGAGCCGTACTCCTCGGCCTTCTTGGCCATCAGGCCCACGTTCGACACGCCGCCCATGGTGGCGGGATCGAACTGGCCGTTGGCCTTGGCGTCCTCGAGGATGGCCGCGTACATGGTGGCGTAGCTGCGGTCGGGCACCATGGCCACGGTGTCCTGCAGCGCGTCGTCCTTGTTCCACATCCTGCCGCCGTCGCGCACCACGTTGGGCATCGACGCGTCGACGATCACGTTGTTGGGCACGTGCAGGTTGGTGATGCCCTTGCGGGAGTCGACCATGGCCAGGTCGGGGC
>CAZTWK010000073.1:0-13100 GCA_964617805.1 uncultured Fibrobacteraceae bacterium
CGACGCGGGCCGAGGTGGCCGAGCTCCAGTTGTCCTTGCGGAAGATGTCGCGGAACGATCGGAAGACTTTCATGACGAACTCCTATTCGAACATCCTCGAGACGAGGACGAAGATCAGCGGCAGCGCGAAGAAGATCCCCAGCATGTAGTAGACGGCGAACCACTTGTTGTCGGCGGTACGGGTGGCCAGGCCTTCGGCCAGGCGTACCGGCACCCTGCGCAGGCGGCGCCACGGGTAGAAGATCAGGATGCCGCTGATGTTGAACAACAGGTGCACCAGCGCCACGGTCACCGCCGCGACGTTGCCGGTCATCGATGCCAGCAGGGCGGTCACCGTGGTGCCCACGTTGGCGCCCAGGGTCACCGGCAGGGCCGTCTCCAGCGAGATGATGCCCGCCCCGATCAGCGGCACCAACAGGCTGGTGGTGATCGAGCTGCTCTGGACGGTCACGGTCACGACGACGCCCAGCAGCATGGCCAGCAGTCCGTGACTCTCGAGACGCCGGCCGAAGGCGCCCTTGGCCCGCGACACGACCACCCGGCGCATGACCTTGGTCAGGAAGGTCAGCGCGAGGAAGAGCAGGGCCAGCGACGCCAGGAGCATGATCACGCCGGCGACCGCCTTGGCCATTGACAGGTCGTCGGTCAACAGGTGCTTCACGGCCTTGGCGACGGGCTTGGTGACGGCCTTGACCGGGCTGTGGAATTCCAGCCCCTCCGCGCCGATCATCATGCCCGACAGCCAGGTGGCGGACCGCTCCAGGTAATGGGTGGCCTGTTCGAGCGGGAAGAGGATGACGATCGTCAGCAGGTTGAAGAAGTCGTGCATGGTGGCGCCCGCGAAGGCGCGCTGGAATTCGGTGCGCCGCCCCATCGACCCCATGGCCACGATGGTGTTGGTGACCGTGGTGCCCATGTTGGCGCCCATGATGATGGGGATGGCGCCCTGAACCGTCAGCGCGTTGGCGGCGACCAGGCCCACCACGATCGAGGTGGTGCCCGACGAGCTCTGGATCAGCGAGGTGGCCAGCAGGCCGATCATCAACCCGATCACGGGGTTGGTGGTGCCGGTGATCAGGGCCTCGCTGAAGGACTTGCCGAAGGTCTTGAAGGCCACGCCCATCAGGGTGATGGCGAAGAGGAATATCCAGAGGAGAACGAGCAATGAGACGATGCGCGCGATGACGGGAAGCGGGCCCGCCGATCCGTTGTCATCCGCCGTGACGGCGGACGGTCTGCGTACGTCCACGTCCATCCCCTCGGGTGGAGTTCGGAGCATTCAGAACTTTGGGATGCGTTCGGGCGACACGATATACCCAGCCGCCCGGAGTGTCAAACGGGGGATTGGCGAAACGCCCGATCGGCCCTATGCTGGTCCGAGGAGACGACTCTTCCCCCTCCAAGGAGACGACATGAAACGCACCCTGACCCTGGCCGCGCTGCTCGCCCTGGCCCTGGCCCTGACCCTCGCCGTCGGCTGCGGCGCCAAGGCCGAGGCCCAGGCCGAATGCTCCGGCTGCGGCACGGAGTTCCCGGAGAAGGACGCCTGCGAGGTGGAGGGCAAGACCCTGTGTCCCAACTGCGCCGAGGCCGCCCCGGCCGCCGACGAGACCGCCATGCACGAATGCGGCAAGTGCGGCATGAAGATGGCCGCCGGCGAGATGGTCGAGCAGGACGGCCAGTGGTTCTGCAGCCACTGTTCCCCGGCCGAGGACCACGAGCACGACCACGACCACGGCGATCACGAGGGCCACGACCACGGCTAGCGACCGGATTCCGACCGCCGCGGGGGCGCACGCAGCCCGGATCCGGGCCTTTGCGCCCGGCCCCCGTATCGGTTAAAGTGTGCTTTCGCGGCAGGATACGCCGCTCCGGCCCGTCGCGCGCCCCGCGCGCCCGGCGTGGCACGATTCGTGTTTCCTGGACCTGACACCGGGCGGCCCGCGCGTCCGGACAAGGAGCCGCCGACCATGGCCATCCTCAAAGTCGCCCGCATGGGGCACCCGGTCCTGCGCCAGGTGGCCGAAGCGATCCCCCCCGAGGAGATCACCGGCGCCGAGGTGCAGCAGCTCATACGGGACTTGCTGGAGACCATGCACGAGTACGCCGGCGTCGGCCTGGCCGCGCCGCAGGTGCACGTGTCGAAGCAACTGGCCCTGGTGGGCGGCGAGTTGGACGAGGACGAGGAGCCGATCATCCGCGTGGTGATCAACCCCGAGATCACGCCGACCACCGACAAGGTCTTCGGCATGTACGAGGGGTGCCTCAGCGTGCCGGGATTCCGCGGCTGGGTGGAACGCCCCGCCGCCATCCACGTCGCGCACCACGACATGCACGGCGAGCGCGTCGAGCGGGAACTGGAAGGCTTCGCCGCGGTGGTCATGCAGCACGAGTGCGACCACCTGCAGGGCAAGCTGTACGTGGACCGTCTCAAGGACATGCGCAGGCTCGCCTTCGAGCGGGAAGCCGAGCGCTATCTGCCGGTAGAAAGAATGATCGACGAACGGGACCTGTAGAACACCCGAGGAGTGCATCAGATGGATCTGCTGAACGACGCCGTCACCGCCTTCAACAGCCGCCGCTACACCGACGCCATCGAGCTCACCGCCGCCGGCCTGCGCCAGGCGGTCGGACGCGAGGAGCTCTTCTGGATCGGCCTGAACGAGGCCTGCCAGGCCTTCGCCCACATCGCCGACAACAAGCTGGCCCCGGCCGAGCCGAAGCTGGTGGCGTCCATGGAGAAGCTGCGCCACTTCGGCTACCGGCACCAGAACCTGGAAGTGACCAGCGTCCTGGCCGGCCTGCGCCGCGGGCTGGAGGAGGTCCGCGCCGTGCGCGGCGGCCACCGCCGCATCTTCGACGTCAGCCTGTTGCCGCAGATCAAGATGGTGGCGAGGGCCGAGCAGCCCTGATCCCGGCTCCGTCCACCGCTCCCGCCACGCTCCCCCGGTGCGCCGCCCTGTACTTGCGGCGCACCGGTCGCTATAATGGCTATCCCGTCGGCGGGTACATCCTCGTCGTTCCTCCGGAAGAAATCAGGTAGCGATCATGCGCAGAGCGATACTCCTTCTGGCCGTGCCTATGGTTCTCGTCCCCGTGTGCGCCGCGATGGCGGCCGCGCCGCCCCCCCGCGGCGGCGACCGCGTCGTGGAGAGGATCTGCTCCCACGAGCAGGCGCGCGACCAGGTTACGGCGACCTCCCGTGAACCCGTCGCCGATCCCGTGCGGCCCCGCGTGACGCCGTCTGCCGGCCGGGACAGCTACACCTTCGCCGAGCTGAACGCGCTCAGCTATCCGGATCTGATCGACCTCGTCGTCACCCTGGATTGGTGGGATATCGAGGGCATCTTCGAGTTCTCGCCCGATTCCCACGCCTTCTTCGCCGACGTGGACCGGGTCATGGCCCTGATCGACGCCCTCGAGGCGCGCGGCGCCCTCTACACGACCAGCGACGACTTCGGCTGCTACACCCTCGTCGAGGTGATCCGCTCCGGGTTCTACCTCGGTTTCTACTACGAGGAGCTGTCCTACCTGGACACGGAGTCCTTCAAGGAGAACTGCTGGCCCGCCCTGCACAGCATGGCCGACAATCCCGTCTTCGGCCTCGGCACCTACACCCAGGACCGGGTGGCCGGCGCGACGGGCGCCCTGATGGGCATCGGCTCGGCTCCCGTCGACATCATCGCCAAGGTCGTGCCGGTCTTCGCGGACTTCAACGCCAACGCGGCGGCGTATCTCTTCTCGTGGGACAAGCGGAACGCCCTCTACCGCCTGGGCAGCGGCATCGACTACGCGCTCGTGTCGACCTACCTGTACCACCACCCCGATCCCCTCGCGAGTCCGTACTACGGCCAGGTCGACGCCTACTTCGACGAGGTCGCGGACCTGGCCGTCTTCGGCGTCCTCGACGAGGACTACACCTGGCTGATCAACAACGCCGTGTGGTGGACGGGACGGATCGGGCAGTTCGTGGCGCCGCCCGCGCCGGTGCAGGCCCTGACGGACGTGATCGACGTCTACGGCCACTGGCCCATGCCCTCGCTGCAGGCGGCCGAACTCATCGTGTGGTACCACGACGGCGTCGACGCCCACGGGCAGGTCGTCGACATGCATGAGATCAAGGTCGAGCTCCGCGCGCTGCTCCTGCCCGAGCGCTACGTCTTCGACGAAGGATCGATCGTCTTCGACTGCGGCGGCCAGGTCGATCCCCAGAAGGTGGAGCGGCTCTACTGGGCCATCAAGGAGGTAAAGGCGCAGTTCCACCGCCTGATCACCAGCGACGCGCCGCTCGACCCGGCCCACGCCGACAGCGTGCTGACCGCCGTCGTCTACGACAGCCCGTCGGACTACGACTACAACCGGTTCCTCTACGGCCTGAGCACCGACAACGGCGGGATCTACATCGAGTCGTGGGGCACGTTCTTCACCTACGAGCGGACGCCCGTGCAGAGCATCTACACGCTGGAGGATCTCTTCCGCCACGAGTACGTCCACTACCTGCAGGGGCGGTACCTGGAGCCCGGCCAGTGGTGGGAGCATCCCATCTACGACGGCGAGCGGCTCACCTGGTTCGACGAGGGCCAGGCCGAGTTCATGGCGGGCAGCTCGCGCGACCAGGGCGTGCGCACGCGCCGGTCGATGGCCGAGGGCGTCGCGGCCGCGCCGGGCGACCGCATGACCCTGGCGGAGGTCCTGCACGCGACCTACAGCTCGGGCTGGGAGTTCTACACCTACGGTTTCGCCTTCTTCGACTACATGTACGCGCAGCGCCCGGACATCATGGCCGACATGTTCGACCTGGTCGCCGCCGGCGACGGCCTGGGCTTCGACCTTCTCGTCGCCTACCTCGAAGGCGACGCGGCCCTCGAGACCGCCTACCAGTCGCACATGGACGATCTGGTCGCCAACGCGGGCACCTTCGTGGACCCCGTCACCTCCGACGACTACCTGGCCCCCATACCCTCCCGGGATCCCGACGCCGTCTACGCCGACATCGCCGTCCTCGCGGGCCTGGCCGACACGACGAGCGTCACCATCGTCTCGGCCGGTCACGCCATCTACGAGTTCCGGGGCACCCGGACCGGTCCGGCCTCCGCCGGCGAAGTGGCCGACCGGGCGGACATGGACGCCGCCATGGACCTCGCGCTGGACCAGCTCGACGACGCGCCCTGGCCCGGCTACCTGACGGTGACCTGCTACTTCACCGACTACCGGCTGGATCCGTTCGACGCGTACGAGTACGACGTCGTCTTCGTGGGCGTCCTGCCCGACGACTTCCCGACGGATGTCGAGGGGGACGTCGCCGCCGCGCCTTCCGTGCTGGCCCTGCGCCCGTGCTATCCCAATCCCTTCAATCCCGTCACCACCCTGCGCTTCGAGCTCGCACGGACCGCGCGGGTGGACGTAGGCGTCTACGATCTCGCCGGACGACGGGTGCGGTCGCTGGCCGGCGGTCCGCGGGAGCCCGGCGCCCATGCCGTCGTCTGGCGCGGCCTGGACGATCTCGGACGGCCGGTCGGGGCCGGCGCGTACGTGATCAGGCTCGAGGCCGGCGGCCAGGTCCGATCGACCCGGGTGACGCTCGTGAAGTGAGCGCGCCCCGCGGTTCGCGCGAGGGGAGGTGCGACATGTCATACGCCGTGGCCTTCGACGACATCCGCGACGCCGCCGCGCGCCTCGACGGCGTGGCCCACCGCACCCCCGTGATGACCAGCCGCCTGCTGGACGAGGCGGCCGGCCGCGAGCTCTTCTTCAAGTGCGAGCACCTGCAGCGCGCCGGCGCCTTCAAGTTCCGCGGCGCCTGGAACTCGGTCGCCGTGCTGCCCGACGACGTCGCCGTCCGCGGCGTGGCCACCCACAGCAGCGGCAACCACGCCCAGGCCCTGGCCCTGGCCGCCCGGCTGCGCGGCGTGCCCGCCCACATCGTCATGCCGAGCAACGCGTCGGCGGTCAAGCGCGCGGCCGTCGAGGGCTACGGCGCGCGCATCGTGGCATGCGAGCCCACCCTCGCGGCGCGCGAGGACACCTGCCGCCGCGTGCTCGCGGAGACGGGCGCCGCGATGGTCCATCCCTATGACCACCCGCCGACCATCGCCGGCCAGGGCACCGCGGCCCTGGAACTGCTGGCGGAGGTGCCCGACCTGGACGCCGTCGTGGCGCCGGTGGGCGGCGGCGGCCTGATGGCCGGCACCTGCCTGGCCGCCCGCGGCCTCCGCCCGGGCATCCGGCTCCTCGGCGCCGAGCCCGCGGGCGCCGACGACGCCAAGCGCTCCCTCGACGCCGGCGAACGCATCCCCCAGACCGGCCCGGACACCATCGCCGATGGTCTGCTCACGAGCCTCGGCGAGCTCACCTGGCCGGTGCTGCGCGATCACCTCGAGGACATCGTCACCGTGGACGACGCGGAGATCGCGCGGGCCATGGGCCTGCTCTGGACGCGCCTGAAGCAGCTCGTGGAGCCGAGCGGGGCGGTACCGCTGGCGACGGTGCTGTCGGAGACGTTCGGATCGTTGCGGGGGCTGTCGCGTGTGGGCGTGGTGCTCTCGGGCGGTAACGTCGATCCGGCGGACCTGGCACGACGCGGACTGCTCTGAGGCGGGGCCCGTCCGGCCCCGAAAGATCGCCCCCGGGGGCTTGCGGTCGGGGGGAGGCCTTTCTATCGTGGGCATCATGAATCACGGACGCGCTCAAACTCAATCGCGGGATCGAAGGCACCCATGAACGACAGGCTAGCGGAAGAGAATCTGAACTGCATCGACCAGCCCTGGCCCTGCCAGGATTCATGCTCGGTCCAGCACTTCGAACTGCTGCGCCAGTGTGACGTGCGCGGCCTGCTCCATTGCCACACCGCCTACGCCGACGGCGCCCACGACCTGCCCGCCATCATCGGCACGGCCCGCGAACTCGGCCTCGACTACCTGGGCGTGACCGACAAGCTCATGAGCGAACTCTGCGAGGACGGCCTCTGCGCCGAGCGCATCGCCAAGCAGCGTGAGGAGATCAAGACCTACAACGCGTCGGGCAACGGCTTCACGCTGTTGCACGGCGTCGAGGTGGAGGTGGACGCCGAGGGCAACCTGCCCGTCGACGAGGACATGCTCGAGGGCTTCGACTACGTGGTGGCCACCATGCACGATTCCTGCGACCTGGATCCGGAGCAGCAGACCGCCCGCGCCATGCGGGCCGTGAAGAACCCCCGCGTGTCCATCCTCGGCCATCCCATCGGCCACTTCATGACCACCGGCCGCGAGCTGCCCCTGGACATCGACCTCGTCCTGGGCGAGGCCTCCAAGTCGGGCGTCGCGGTGGAGATCGACGCCAACCCCGCCCACGAGGACCTCGACTGGAAGAACTGCTACAACGCTCAGAAGCTCGGCGTGGTCCTGGTGATCGCCTCGGACGCCCACCGGGCCGCCCGCCTGGGCGACTACCGCCACGGCGCCGAGATGACCCGCGACGCGGGCCTCTGCTGCCGGCAGATCCTCAACACGCAGACCGCCGACGAAGTCAGGGCCTTTTTCAGCCGCTAGCCAGCTCGTCCAGCACCGCTCCCAGATCATCTTCCGACACACCGAAGCGCATCTGTCCGTCCGGGAAGCTCAGGGCGGCGGGGCCGTACTCGCAGGCGCCGAGGCAGCCGCTGGCGAAGACGCGTATGCGGGCCTCGAGGCCGCGCTCGGCCACCATCTCGCGCATGCGTTCGCGCAGGGTGGCGCCGCCGCGGTCGGCACAGCAGGGCTTGGGGTGTCCGTCGGGGCGCTTGTGGGTGCAGACGAAGGCCACCGTGGGAATGGGATACGGCTGTTTCTGCATGGATTCTCTCTCTTGTTCAAGAACCCGGTCTGGCTGGCGATCCGGGATCCGTGTACCCTGTGCCGATCGAACAAGGACACAATCAAGGGGGATTGTACGATGACCGCACGCATGACTCTGCTCGTTTTCGTCCTGCTGTCGCTCGCGATACCCGCCGCCGCCCACGACCACGAATACGACCACGACGCCTCCATGGCGGCCTGGGCCGCCGTGGCCGAGCCCGGCGAGGCCCACGCCCTGCTGGCCACCCGCGCCGGCGATTGGGATATCGTCAGCAAGTCGTGGATGGAGCCCGGCGGCGAGCCCGTCGAGGGCACCGCCGACTGCACCGGCGAGATGATCCTGGGCGGACGCTTCCTGACAGAGAAGGTCGAGGGCCTGGCCATGGGCATGCCCTTCGAGGGCTTCGGCCTGACCGGCTACGACAACTCCAGCCACATCGTGACGTCGATCTGGGTCGACAGCATGGGCACCGTCATGGGCATCATGACCGGCGTCTACGAGAAGATCGGCGAACCCATGGAGCTCTTCGGCACCATGACCGACCCGGCCTCGGGCATGGAGATGAAGATGCGCACGGTGACGCACTTCGACGGCGATGACGCGCACACCATGGACTACTTCATGGCCATGGGCGACACGCCCGAGTTCAAGGCCATGGAGCTGACCTACAAGCGCAAGTGACGCCGCCGGTTGTCGGCCGCGCACGATGTGTCGCACGACGGGAGACGCTCCGGTAGGATCGTCTCCCGTTCCACGTAACCGGAACCCGCGCCGGGACGTCTATACCGACGGACCGACGCGGCCCCGCCACCACGGCCCCGCCCTTGCAGTGCCCGGCGGCGCGGGACCGGCCGCGGCGGGCAACGAGGCCTGACGCGACCCGCGTCCGGGATCATGCGCAACCATCACGCCGCGCCTTGGCAAGGGTGATCCGCGAGGCGCCCGGTCGACGCTGGACTGGTCGACGTCCGGGGCCGGCCCGCAAACCTACGGAGGGACAGATGGCCTCGCTCGAGCGGTTCGCGATCGTCCTGACCGCCGCCCTCGTCCTGGCGGCCGCGCCCGCCGCCGCCCAGGAGGGCAGCGGCACCGAGGACGACCCCTGGCTCGTCGACGTGGACGCCCTGCTGGAGCAGGGCTTCGCCGTGGTCATCACTCCCGAGGACACCATCGCCCTGGCCGACGCCGGCGTCGACACGGTGCGCGTGCAGGCCCCCCGCCTGCGCGTCAGCGAGCTGGTCCGCCGCATCGGCGAACGCATGGAGACCGACTGGCGCCGCGTGGGAGAGATGACGGTCACCTCGCTCAGCCATGTCGATCTCTTCTGGGACAACGCGGACCCCGCCAAGGCCCGCCGCGAGGAGCACATCGAGGCCGCCCGCTACGCGGTGGACGCCGACGGCGAAGAGCGCATCGCCCGCCTCTTCCGCACCGTCCGCAAATACGAGGGCGGCGAGCTGGTGGAGGAGGACCCCGACCCGGAGATCGCCGAGCAGTGGCAGCAGGACGTGGCCGGCCAGGCCATGGACATGCCCTTCCTGCTCATGACCGCCGGCCGCTACCGCTACGAGATCCTCGAGCGCGTCCTGATCGGCGACCACCTGGTCTTCAAGATCGGCTTCACCCCGCGCAGCAGCTTCGAGCCCGGCCTCGACGGCGTGGTCTGGATCGACTACAGCGACCTGGTCATCCGCCGCATGGAGGGCTCGGTGAGCGGCACGTCGCCGTCCCCGCTGTTCATCGCCGACGTCCCGCGCTTCGTCTGGACCCAGCGCCCGGTCGGAGAGATCTGGCTGACAGACGAGGTCTACGCGGAGATCACCCTGACCGACCTGCCGTTCCTGCCCGACCGCGTCGAGCTGCGCGCCCGCCTGCGCGACTACGTGATGGACGGCGTGCCGCACGATCCCGAGGCGTCGCCATGAGGCGCCTCGTCCTGCTGGCGCTGCTGCTCGCGGCCGCCGTCGCCCGCGGCGGCCCCGCCGATCCGGATTCCCTGATCTGGGCCTCCGAGGAGGCCGCCATCGACTCGCTCAACGCCTACTGGCGCGGCCTGGAGAGCGACTGGTACGAACCGCTCACCTTCGAGGAGCTGGGCACGGGCCTCTCGTCCGTCCAGTTCGACTCGGTGGTCGTCGAGGGCGACCTGGTCATCGCGCGCATGATCGCCGGCCGCCCCTGGCTCACGCGGGTACGTCCGCTGAGCCATGCCCGCTTCAACCGCGTCACCGGGCTGGACGTCGGCGGCGAGGCGACGCTCTACCGGCCCGGCGTGCGCCAGCCGCGCCTGTCCTCGCGCGCGAGCTACGGCCTGTCCTGGGGAAAGGTGTCCCACGCCCACGAGCTCTCCCTGCCGCTGGCCACCGCACGCCCGCGCGACGCCGCGGGATTCCTCGACCACGTCCCCTGGACCTGGCTGGCCCTGGAGGCCGCCGGCGGCCACGGCGCCGAGTGGTTCGCCGGTGACCGCCGCGAGGAACGCAACCTGGCGGCCTTCTTCTCCGGCGCGGACCCCAACCACTACTACGCGCGCACCCAATGGCGGGCGAGCCTGCGCCTGCGCCCCCGTCCCTTCCTCACGGTGTGGCTCGGCGGCGGCGGCGGCCGTCACCGTCCGCTGGACGTGCGCACCGACTGGAGCCTCTTCGGCAGCGCCGACGAGGTGGGCGACAACCTGCGGATCGCGGGCCTGTCGCGCCGCACGCTGCACGCGGGCCTGCAGGTGAGCCGGGGCGGCCTGTGGCTGTGGGGCTGGCACGACTGGCACCGCGTGACCGACTCGCCGCTGCCGGACGTGGCCGCCGCCGGCACCGCCTGGTACCGCCGCTTCGCGCTGAAGGCCGCCTGGCTGGGCCGCGATTCCTGGGGCGACGAGTGGATGCTGCGCGCCAACTGGCGCACCCTCGACCGCCAGGCCCCCCTGGAGTGGATGACCTACCTGGGCGACGTCGGCTCCCTGCGCGGCTTCGCGGCCCGCGAACTGGCCGGCGACCGCGGCGCCTGGGCGAGCCTCGACGTGCGCTGGGACGTGGACCTCTTCCGCGCCCTGCGTATCCCGCTGCTGAAGAAGCTCGGCCTGCAGCCCATCACCTTCGTCGACGCGGGGCGCGTCGAGCGCATCGCCGGCGCCCTGGACGACTATCCCGGCGCCGAAGGCTGGCGCGCCGACGCGGGCGTCGGGTTGGGCAAGCGGCTGGGACTGGGGGGGATGCTGAACCACGTGCGGGCCTATGCGGCACGACCGGTGGGAGCGGGGTCGGAGGGGCGGCCCTGGGTGTTCGTGGTGTCATTGGAAAGGTGGTAGCTCTTGACGGGAGCGTCTCTATGGAATAACATGGTTATAACCATGGAGGACGCCATGATCAAGAAGCTCCGCAAGGTCGGCAACAGCAACGCCCTGATCCTGGACAAGCCCATCCTCGAGCTGCTGGGGCTCGAAGAGGAGGGGCGGGTCAAGCTCACCATCGCCGACGGGTCCCTGATCATCACGCCGACCGAGCCCCAACCTCTCGACCGGGAGCGCTTCGACGCGAGCCTGGATCGTGTGATCAAGGAGCGCCGTGACGTACTGAGGCGGCTCGCGGAGTGAGGAAGGAGCCGATCTTCCTGACGGTCTCCCTCGTCCTGGAGATCCATGTGCGCGTACTCGAGGAACACGGCGGCGATCCGGGGCTGCGCGACAGAGGGCTGCTGGAGGCCGCTGTCGCCATGCCCAGGGCGACCTTCGGCGGCGCGTACCTGCATGACGGCATCCCCGACATGGCCGCCGCCTATCACTTCCACCTGAGCCAGAATCATCCCTTCGTCGACGGCAACAAGCGTGTCGCCTTCGTGACGGCGGACATCTTCCTGGACCTGAACGGGATGACGCTCGACGCGAGCGATGAGGAGGTCGTGGCTCTGGCCGAGGGTTTGGCCGAAGGTGCGCTGGACAAGAACGATGTACTGGAATGCTACCGCCTGAAGGCGCGCGGGTAGTTTACACGTGTTAACCGGGATCCGAGCCCCGCCGGCAACTCAACCGCCGATCCCCAGCTCCTTGATCGCCCCCAACACCGCATCGTGCAGCTTCCCGTTGGACACGATCACGCCCTTGTTCCGCGTCAACCGGTACCCCTGCGAGAAATCCAGCTCCCGCCCGTGGATGTCGCTCACGCGTCCGCCGGCCTCCTGCACCACCAGGGCGCCGGCCGCATGATCCCAGATCTTCTCGACGTAGGACGCGGACTTGGGCAGCCGCAGGTAGGCGTCGGCCTCGCCGCGGGCGGTCACGCCGTACTTGACCTGGCTGTCGATGCGCACGCCGGCCGCCGTCACGCCCAGCCGGTCGGCGATGCGCGCCGCGTCGGAGTGGGAGGAATGGGCCGCCTCCACCGACTCGCAGAAGCGCAGGCCGGCGGGATCGGCCAGGTCGCTCACGCGGGCCGGCGCCGGCTCGCCGTCCCCGTCCAGGGGCCAGGCCCAGGCTCCGTGGCCGCGCACGGCGGTCAGCACGGTGCCCGCGCCGCGGTCGCCCCCGAGAGCAGTCCCCAGATTCGGACAACCGAGCGCCGCCAGCTCCAGCCGTCCGTCCACGACCAGGGCCAGCGCCACCGCGTAGTGCTGCCCGCGCAGGAAGCCCTTGGTGCCGTCGATGGGATCGAGGGTCCAGTAGCGCGCGGCGAAGTCGCGGGAGCTGCCGCGGTCGATCCAGGCGCGGATGTCGTCGGGCGCAGCGTCGGGGCGCAGATCCTGCACGTGGCCGGCGACCCGGTCCATGACGGCCGCGTTGTCGGGATCGCGCAGCGCGGCGGCGTCCTCCTCGCCGATCACCGGATCGTCGGGGAAGGAGTCGCCGAGCGCCCGGCAGACCAGCGCCTGGCTCCCGTAGTCGGCCACGGTGACGGGACTGCGGTCCTTCTTCTCCAGGACCCCGGGATCGATCAGGGCCTGCACGGCCCGACAGAGCAGGCCGGCCTCGCGGACGGCGGCCAGGGCGACGCGGAGTTCGGCGGCGTGGGACTGTGGCTTGGGGTCGGACATGGTTCCTCCGGGTGTGGCGCGTGTGTCGGTCCGGGCAAGATACCACGGTACGGGCGAGGGACAAGTCGTTGTGTCCAGCTGGGGTCGGAAAGGCCCGTCAGCTTGACAGAATCAGGGGTATCGCCTATATTCCCGCCCCGACACGCAGCCCGGCCGATGGCCGGAGCAGCCCCATATGATTTCAGGGTTCCTCGGTAGCTCAATGGTAGAGCATTCGGCTGTTAACCGAAGGGTTGTAGGTTCAAATCCTACCCGGGGAGCCA
>CAZTWK010000074.1:0-13047 GCA_964617805.1 uncultured Fibrobacteraceae bacterium
GCCAGGCGATCATGCAGTGGTTCCGCACCTTCGCCAAGCAGACCGACACGCTGCTAGGACTCAAGAGCAGTTTCGTCTACGAGAACTGGGGCCTGATGCTCTGCATCGCCGGCATCCTGGGCGGCGTGTTCGCGGGCACCATCAGCGACCACCTCTTCCAGTCGCGGCGCGGCCCCGTGGCGGCCTTCCTCTACGGCACGATGCTGGTGGGGTCCGTGGTGCTGGTCTTCACCTACGAGCAATCCTACGTGGGCTGGCTGGTGCTGATCATGTCCATGGCCGTCATCGGCGTGCACGGCATGCTGTCCGGCACGGCCAGCATGGACTTCGGCGGCTCGAAGAACACGGGTATCGCCGTGGGCATCATCGACGGCTTCGTCTATCTGGGCACGGCCGTCATGTCCTTCACCTACGCCGTCGTGCTGCCCAAGGAGCAGCTCGACGCCGCGGGCCAGATCGTCGGCCCCGCCACCGATCCGGCCAACTGGAAGGCCTGGCCCATCGCCATGGTGCCCCTGGCGGCCCTGGGGCTGATCCTGGCCACCCGGGTCTGGAACGCCAAGCCCAAGGGCAAGTCGGCGGCTCATTGAGGTGAGGCCATGACGACGAGACTCTGCTGCGCCCTGCTCACGCTGGCGCTCGCGGCCGGCGCCGGCCAGGCGCGGGCCCAGCGCTTCGTCGTCGCCGACGGCGACACCGTGTGGCTCACCGACACCGTCACCGTCCTCGGTTCGCGCCTGCCTGCCTCCCTGCCCGGGCTGCTGCGCCCGCTGGGCGTGGCCGATCCCGACGAGGACCTCCCCGCGCGCTCGATCCCGGAACTGCTGGCCGCCCTGCCCGCCGTCGAGGTGAACCAGCGGCAGCTCTTCGGTACCCAGTCCGACCTGGGCATCCGCGGCTCCAGCTTCGAGCAGGTGCAGGTGCTGCTCGACGGCTGGGACGTGGGCGACGCCCAGACCGGCCACCACAACCTGGACCTGCCCCTGGACCTCTCCGACCTGGCGCGGCTGGAGGTGCTGCGCGGCCACGGCTCGGCCCTCTACGGCGCCAACGCCTTCGGCGGCGTGCTCAACGTGGTGCCCCGCACGCCCTCGCCGCGGCGCGGCGGCGAGCTGGCCCTCGGCGGCGGCGATCACGGCACGCGTTCCGGCCGCCTCCGTCTCGAGAGCGGCGAGGGCGTAGCCCTGGGCCTGCACGCCCGGGCCTGGCTCTCCGGCGCCTGGTTCGAAACCGACGGCGACCGCCCCGGCACCGACGCCCGCAACGGCACCGCGGCCCTGCGCGCCGTCGGCGACGCGGGCTGGGGCGATCTGGAACTGCTGACGGGATACGCCTCCCGCGAGTTCGGCGCCCTGGACTTCTACGCGCCCTTCCCCTCCTGGGAGGAGACCGAGACCGCCTTCGCGGGAATCAAGCTGCGGACCGATCTCTCCGACGCGGTGGTCCTGGAACAGCGCCTGGGCGGCCGCCGCCACCGCGACCGCTTCGTCCTGCTGCGGGACGATCCCGACGTCTACGTCAACGTGCACGTCACCCGCCGCGCCGTCGCCGAGACGCGCCTGCGTATCGAGGCGGGATACGGCCTGGCCGTGGCCGTGGGCGCCGAGGGCCTCTACGAGGACATCCGCAGCGACGGGATCCGCGGGGGCGCGCCCGTCTCGGCCCTGGGCGAGCACGAGCGCCGGCGGGTCTCCGGCTCCTTCGAGATCTCGGGCCGCCATGCGACCCTGCTCTGGAGCCTGGGCACGCGCCTGGACGGCTGGTCGGTGGCGCGGCCGCGCCTGTCGCGCTCGGCGGCGACGAGCCTCGATCTGGGCGAGGGCGTGCGGCTGCGCGCCTCGGCCGGCACGGTCTTCCGCCTGCCGACCTTCACCGAACTCCACTACGAGGATCCCGCCAACCGCGGCGATCCGGACCTCTCGCCCGAGCACGGCTGGTCCTGGGACGCGGGCGGCGAGGTGCGTCGGGGGGCCTGGTCCGCGAGCTGGGAGTACTTCACGCGCTTCGAGCACGACCTGATCGACTGGGCGCGCCCGGCGGCCGACCTCGACGCGCCCTGGCGCGTGATGAACATCGCCGTCGGCGAGGTGCGCGGCTGGACCCAGACCGTCCGCCTGGACACCCCCCGCGGCGACGCCCTCTTCCTGAGCCACACCTACCTCGACCGCGAGCGCAGCCTGCCCGACGACCATCTGGCCAAGTACGGCTTCCTCGCGCCCCGGCACCTGTTATCCTCCGGCGCCGCCGTCGCCGCCGGACGACGCCTGCGCTTGACGTCCCTGCTGCGTTTCCGGGAACGATCAGACGGTTCCGGACACTGGACCGGCGACCTGCGGGCCGTCTGGTCGCAGGGACCCTGGCGCTTCGATCTGGACGTCACGAACGTCTTCGACAGGCACTATGAGGAAATTCCCGGCGTGCCGTTGCCGGGCCGGATGACCCGTGTTGTGACCGAATATTCATTTTGATACGAGGCTGTATTTTCTGACCAACGCGCCGTTCGATCGTGTGTTGATCTGAGGGCTCAATATCGACCTCGTAACTTCATTGATTGCAATACAGTCTAATGAGACCAAAAAAAAAGGTCTTTTCCGGATTATGCTATTGCATGGGGTTACTGATATATGATAGAGTTAAGACACTCGTGAAGCCATGACCATCAGATTAAGTTTTTGATGGTACGGCATGGAGTTAGAGTTTCCAAGGGCCTCCGTGTGAAACGGGGAGCTCGCACCACCACCCAACCCACTTAAGGGGGGACGTTCAATGCGTAACTTGATGAAGCTGATGGCCGTGGTCGCCGTCGTCGCGATGATGGCCGGTGTGGCCACCGCCGCAACGATCCACGCGTCCAAGGACAGCCGCTACGGCAAGCCGATGCCCAGCTCGAGCCGCGGTCTTCTGGACTGCAGCGGCGTCATCGAACTGAGCGCCGGCTACTCCAATCCCTTCGCCTACCTTCCGGCCACCGGCCTGGTGGACGACTGGCTGGGCTACGGTCCCTACTGGACCGGCGGCGAAATCGTCTTCCACATCGCTTTCCCGGCCAGCGATGATGGCTGGAACTGGCAGTTCGGCTTTACGCCTGCTGCCGACTGCGACCCCGACCTGTTCATCATGGAAGGCGGTTGTGGCGAGGAGTTCGCGATCTACTTCTTCGATGGCAGCGTGAGCGCGACCGGCTGGACCGGCGCCGAGCTGTGGTTCTGCCTGGACGGCTACGACGGCTCCACCTGCTACATGGAAGTCCTCTTCGACATGCAGCTGTACGTGCCCTTCGACTTCTGTGCCGACGTGATCGACACCGAGGGCGTGGGCTACTTCACGGGCGACACCTGTGACGGCTACAACACTCCCGCCGGTGCCTGTGAGACCGGTGGCGCGGCGCAGTACCTGTCCGACGGCCAGGAAGACTACTACGGCGTGTTCATGCCCGCCGGCTCGACCTTCACGGCCGACGTGGTCCACATCTGCGACGGCAGTCTCCGCGTCCTGGACGCCTGTGCCGAGCCCGTGAACTGCGTGTGGTACGTAGACCTGACGTACCCCGGCGGCCAGCCGGAGGTCCTGACCTTCACGAACGACACCGGCGTGGATGCCATCTTCTACCTGGTCATCGACGCTTACGATGACTGCTGTGGCACCTACGACATGGACTTCACCTCCTCCACCGGTGCCATCGCCAACGAGTCGATGACCCTGGGTGATGTGAAGGCCCTGTATCGCTAGTCCGAGTCTACTGACCGGTTCGTCCGGTCGATCGACGAGAGAGGCCCCGGAATCATCCGGGGCCTCTTTTTTCGTGTGTATGCGAGGGTGCCCCGCGGGCCGGGGGGGAGCGAAAGCCCCCAGCGTGTGGAGGCCTGGATCCGTCCCCATGGTGGAATCCATAACGACTTTCATCCGATATAGATAGACGAACCTGTCCCGAATCACCTGGTAGAAATATTTCAATACAGCAATAATTGTTATAAATTCGCACTGTTGTTGCCGATAACCCTGGCAAGACTGTTGAACGGAAGCGCACGGCGTGGTTTGCTTGGCCCGGAATCTTCATGAGAGGTATCCGGGTGGAGGGCGAATCGGTGTCGTCGGCGCGTCCCGGAGCGACTCCTGATGGAAAGGGATATGTCATGAGCGCTAGATCATGGACGGTCGTTTTGCTGGTGGCGGCGCTGGCGGCGTCGGGAGCCGCCGCGAAGGAACCGCAGCGCATGGACGGCGAGACCTTCAGCGCCATGAACCGCCTGCACGGTCCGGCCCACGTCGCGCGTGACGTCTTCGAGGGCTTCGAGACCTCCGTGCCGCCGCCGGGCTGGACCGCCGTCGTCAACAACGACGAGACCTGGGAGCAGCTGGCGCTGGACGGCGGCAGCCTCGAGGGCGACTTCGCCGCCTACATTCACTGGAACGACACCGTGCCCCAGGACGAGAAGATATCCTTCACGCACACCGTGAGCGTCGCCGGCGGCGAGTACGTGTTGAGCTTCTGGATGGCCGGCGACCGCGAGACCGAGTGGGCCGACGACGCGGCCGAGACCGTGGAGGTGGGCGGCACCCCGGTCTTCGACTGGGACACGGCCCCCGGCACGGGCGGGTATTACGAGTTCGAGCACCATTTCGTGGACCTCAGCGCCTACGACGGCCAGACCGTGGAGATCACCTTCCGCTACCAGGGCGTCGCCGCCAACTCGCACTACCTGGACGCCGTGATGGTGGACGACGGCACGGGCTACGACCCGCCGCCGCCGCCGCCGCCGCCGGTCAACGATCTGTGCGAGAACGCCGTCGGCCTGCGCGAGCAGGGCCTGGAGGTCTTCGAGATCGACCTGTGCCTGGCCGCCAACGACTACAGCGCCGGCGAGCTGGGCACCAGCTGCACCGGCTACGCGTCGGAGGGCCGCGACGTGGTCTACAAGATCCACCTGCTGGCGGACCAGACCTTCATCGTGTCCATGCAGGGATCCCACGACGGTGCGCTGTGGCTGGCGACCGACTGCGCCGATCCCTCCGGCACCTGCGTCGTCGGCTCCGACGGCACGGTGATGGCGGGCTACGAGCAGATACCGCCCGCCGACGATCCCGACTGGGTCGTGCCCGCCGACGGCTGGTACTACCTCTTCGTGGACGGTTTCGGCGAGGACGTCTGCAGCGTGGTCACGATCAGCATCGACGCGCCGACGCGGAGCGACCAGCTGGACTGGGGCGGGATCAAGAGCATCTACCGCTGAGCCGCCGAACACGGCGCAGGCGACGCACGAAGCCCCGGGCCGTCCCGGGGCTTCGCGCGTGCGGGAAGGAACGTCTAGCGGAAGATGCGGACTAGCTGCCAGCGCCCCGACTGGAAGCGTCCCCACAGGGCGACCGCCTGCAGCAGGTAGCAGACCGAGCCGCCCAGCCAGGCGGTGGTCACGTCGCCGTCCTTGTGGACGATCAGGTACCAGGTCATGGGCAGGAAGATCCCCCACATGATGGCCATGGTGACCAGCATCACCGGCCGGGTGTCCCCGGCGCCGGTCAGGATGCCGCTGCCCACCATGCGCAGGCCGTCGGCGAACTGGAAGCCGGCGGCGATCACCACCAGCGCGCCCGCGAAGGCGAGCACGGCGGGATCGTCGGTGAAGATGCGGAACATGTGGCCGCGCACGACCAGGTAGGTCAGCGCAAGGACCAGGCAATAATACAGCCCCAGCTTGTAGACCTGACGCCCGTAGTCAGCCGCCCGCTCGGGTCGGCCGGCCCCCATCTCGTTGCCCGTCAGTACCGCCCCGGCGGTGGTCAGACCCCACATGGGCATGAAGGAGAAGGACAGCAGCTGGATCGTGATCTGGCTGGCGGCCAGCGAGACGGCGCCCGCGCGGCCGATCAGCGCGGTGAAGACCGCGAAGGAGCTCATGTCCACGAAGCCCTCCAGGGCCGAGGGCTGGCCAACGCGCACGATCTCCCCGATGGCGCGCGGATCGAGGCGCCGGGGCAGGTGGATGCGGTAGCGCCGCCGGTGCTCGCGCGGCAGCACGGCGGCCACCACCAGAATCAGGGCGTTGACGGCGGTGCCGATGCTCGTGGCGATGGCCGCCCCCTTGACGCCCAGGGACGGCATCGCGAGCAGCCGCATCCCGAAGAGCTCCACGCCCGACCAGCCGAAGATCAGCCAGGCGTCGAGCACCACGTTCAGGGCGTTGGCGATGATGCCGGCCCACATGGGCGTGCGCACGTCGCGGCGGCCCTGGAAGTAGCCGGTCATGGCGAAGAGCACCTGCGTGAAGACCGCGCTGAGGGTGCGCCACTTGATGTACACGTAGGTGGCGTCCACCACATCGGGCGGGTTCTTGATCAGCGGCAGGAATTCGTAGCTGTAGTAGCCGGCGAAGGTCAGCAGCGTACCGGTGGCCAGCGACAGGTAGACCGTCTGCCAGGTGTAGTGCCCGACGGCCTCGTCGTCGCCCTTGCCGTGGGCCTGGGCCACGAAGGTGTTGCTGATGCGGCTGAGGTTGTTGAACAGGCTGTAGGCGGCCCAGGTCAGCATGCCGCCGAGGCCCGCTGCGCCCAGGGCCAGGCTGGACTGGTGGCCCAGGAAGATGGTGTCCACCGTCCACATCAGCGTCATGGACAGCGTGGTCATCACGATGGGCGTGGCCAGCGCGACGATCTCGCGTCCGTGTCGGATGCGCAGCGGGTCTATCAGACTGCGGGCGGTCGTGTTCATGATCCACGCAACATAGGTGGCCGACTCTCTACATGACAAGCGCTGCTTGATGCCGGGCACATGTCGATCGGACATGCCGGGGCCAGGCGATGGAGGTGGGGAGCGCGCCCGTCGGGCCGCTCGCCACCGACTTCCCGTCGGGCCGCTCGCCGCCGACTTCCTGTCGGCGGCTCGCTTGGCGTCCGGCGCCCTCCACCTTCCTTGGCTGCGGGCGCCTCCCGACACCCGACGGGCGCGCCCCCCACCTCCATCGCCTTGCGCATGTCCGGTCGACGAGTCCGGATCAGGCAGCGGTTGCCATGAATAGGACAGTCGGCTACGTTGCGGGATCATCTATGTTGCACGACCGAAGGGATTGATGTGTCGCGTCTGATCGAACCTGCCAGGGGGGGCTTGCGGGGCACCGTGCGGGTGCCGGGGGATAAGTCCGTCTCGCACCGGGCGGCGCTCTTCGCGCCGCTGGCGGGCGGTGTTTCCCGGGTGCGGGGCTGGCTCGAGGCCGAGGATACCGGGCGGTCGCTGGCGGCCGTCGCGGCCCTGGGAGCCGAGGTGCGGCGCGAGGACGGGGACCTGCTCATCGGCGCCGGGGGCTTTCCCGGTGCCGGGGTGCCCGCGCCCGGCGCGCCCGCGACGGACATCGACTGCGGCAACAGCGGCACGACGGCCCGTCTGCTACTGGGACTGCTGGCCGGACGCCGGGTCCGCGCCCGCCTGGACGGCGACGCGAGCCTGCGCTCGCGGCCCATGGCGCGCGTGGTCGACCCGCTGCGGACGATGGGCGCGCGCATCGACTACGAGGGGGAGGAGGGCCGCCTGCCCCTGCGCATCGAGGGCGCGCCGCTGCGCGGCGCCGACCACCGCCTGCCGGTGGCCTCGGCCCAGCTCAAGTCGGCCCTGCTGCTGGCCGGGCTCTGCGCCGAGGGGCCGACGTCGGTCGCCGGCGGCGGGGCCTCGCGCGACCACACCGAGAAGATGCTGGCGGCCATGGGCGCCGACCTGGCCACCGGCGACGACCTCTGCACGCTCGACCCGGGTCGCCGCCTCGAACTTCTGGACATCACGGTGCCCGGCGACCCGTCCAGCGCCGCCTTCCTACTGGCCGCCGCGGCCCTGGTGCCGGACAGCGCGCTGGCCGTGGCGGGCATGATGCTCAATCCCACGCGCACGCGCTTCCTGGACGTCATGGCCGACATGGCGGCTGATCTGGACGTGCGCCCGGACGCGGCGTCGGCCGTCGAGCCCCTGGGCGCGGTCGGCGCGCGGCACGGCTCCCTGCGGGCCTGCGCCGTCGGCGGAGCGGGCATTCCCGCGCTGATCGACGAGCTGCCCCTGCTGGCCGTGCTGGCGGCGCGCGCCGAGGGCACGACCCGCATCCGGAATGCACGGGAGCTGAGGTTCAAGGAGTCGGACCGCATCGCGACGACGGCGGCCGGCCTGCGCGCGCTGGGCGTCGAGACCGTCGAGCACGAGGACGGCCTGGACGTGACCGGCCGCCCCGGCGGATTCCCCGCCGAGGACGTCGCGCGGATCGCCACCCACGGCGACCACCGCATCGCCATGGCCTTCGCCGTGGCTGGACTGGCCTCGCCGAAGGGCGTGGAACTGGACGACGATGCCTGCGTGGCGGTATCATTCCCCGGATTCTTCGACGTGCTCGAGGACCTGCAACGTGGAGGCGACGCGTCATGAGATACCTGCTGGCGGGCGAAAGCCACGGACCGGCCCTGGTCTCGGTGATCGAGGGTTTTCCGGCCGGGCTGCGCCTGCGCGAGGCCGACCTGGACTACGAGCTGTCGCGCCGGCTCGAGGGCCACGGGCGCGGACCCCGCGCGCAGTCCATCGAGACCGACGCCTGTCGCATCCTCGCCGGTCTCTGGAAGGGCCGCACCCTGGGTTCGCCCCTGGCCGTGATGATCGAGAATCGCGACTTCGCCAAGCGCGGCGGCAAGCCCCATCCCGACTGGCCGGCGCCGCGGCCCGGCCACGCCGACCTGCCCGGCCGCACCCGCTACGGCTACGACGGCTTCGCGCCCGTGGCCGAGCGCGCCAGTGCCCGCTCCACCGCCGGCGTGGTGGCCGTGGGCGCCTGCGCCAAGAAGCTGCTCAAGGAACTCGGCATCGAGGTCTGGAGCCACACCGCGGCCCTGGGCGGCGTGGCGGCGGAGGGACCCGAACCCACCCCGGCGCGCCTGCGCCGCCTGCGCAGGGGCACGCCCCTGCGCTGCCTGGACCGCAAGGCCGAAAAGGCCATGATCGCCCGCGTCGACGCGGCCCGCGCCGAGGGCGTGACCCTGGGCGGCGTGACCGAGGTGCTGGCCTTCGGCGTGCCGGCCGGCCTCGGCACCTACGCTCAGCCGGACCGGCGCCTGGACGCGCTGCTGGCGGCGGCACTGACGTCAATTCCCAGCGTGAAGGCGGCCGAGATCGGCGACGGCGTGGCGGTCGCCGGGCGCGACGGACAGTCGGCCCACGACGAGCTCTTTCCCGACGGACGCGGCGGCGCCCGGCGCGAGACCAACCGCGCCGGCGGGCTGGAGGGCGGCGTCACCAACGGCGAGCAGGTCCGCGTGCGGGCCTACGTCAAACCCATCTCCACCCAGCGCAAGGGTCTGCGGAGCGTGGACCTGCGCACGGGCAAGCCCAAGCGCGGTTCCTGGGTGCGGTCCGACACCTGCGTCGTACCGGCCGCCGGCGTGGTGGCCGAGGCGGTCGTGGCCTGGGAACTGGCCGCCGAACTGGTCCGCTACCTGGGCGAATGCCCCCTGGACGAACTCGTGACCCGCTTCAAGAGGATCGACACATGAGCGACGACAGACTGCCCCGCACCGATTTCCTGCCCGCCATGAAGGAGCGCGGCTTCTTCAAGCAGTGTACCGACGAGTCCGCCCTGCGCGAACTGCTCGGCACGGAGACGGTGACCGGCTACATCGGCTTCGATCCCACCGCCGACTCCCTGCACATCGGCAGCATGGTGCCCATCATGGGCCTGGTGCACCTGCAGCGGCACGGGCACCGGCCCATCGCCATCGCCGGCGGCGGCACCGCCATGGTGGGCGATCCCAGCGGCAAGACCGAACTGCGCAAGATGATGACCCTGGAGCAGATCGAGGCGAACCTCGTGGGCATCAAGTCCCAGCTCGCCCACTTCATCGACTTTGGCGACGGCCCCGCCGACGGGCTCATGATCAACAACGCCGACTGGCTGGTGGACTGGTCCTACATCGATTTCCTGCGCGAGATCGGCCGCCACTTCAGCGTGAACGTCATGCTCTCGCGCGATTCGGTGAAGACGCGGCTCGAGACGGGCATGAGCTTCATCGAGTTCAACTACATGATCCTGCAGGCCTACGACTTCATGGTGCTCAACCGCGACCACGGCTGCCGCCTGCAGATGGGCGGCGACGACCAGTGGGGCAACATCGTCTCGGGCATCGACCTGACCCGCCGCGTGAACCGGCAGGAGGTCTACGGCCTGACCTTCCCCCTGATCGCCACCGCCAGCGGCGCCAAGATGGGCAAGACCGCCGCCGGCGCCGTCTGGCTCGACGCGAAGCGCACCGGCCCCTACGACTTCTACCAGTACTGGGTCAACGTGGACGACCGGGACGTGGAACGCTTCCTGGGCCTCTACACCCTGCTGCCCATGGACGAGGTGCGCCGGTTGGCCGCCCTGCAGGGCGCCGACATCCGCGACGCCAAGCGGGCCCTGGCCTACGAGGTGACCCGCCTGCTCCACGGCGACGACGAGGCGCGCGCGGCCGAACAGGCGGCCGTGGCCCTCTTCGGCGAGGGGGGCGAGGCGGGCTCGATCCCCTCGAGCAAGCGCCCGGCCGCCGACCTCGACGGCGACGGCCTGTCCCTGATCGAGGCCCTCGCCGACACCGGCCTTGCCAAGTCCAAGGGCGAGGCGCGGCGGCTGATCCGCCAGGGCGGCATCAAGATCAACGGGGAAAAGGTCGTCGACGAGATGCGCACGCTCGCCGCGGCCGACGTCCGCGAGGGCAAGATCGCCCTGCAGGCGGGCAAGAAACGGCACCATCACATCCACGTGGAGTAGGACGATGCGCACCAGGTGGACGCGATGAGCGAGCTCCTGAGGAGCCTCAATCCCGTGGTGCCCCGGGGCGTGCTGCCCGCGCTGGCGGGGATCGCGTGGGGCGGCGTCTCGATCATGCTCTTCGTCAGGGCCGGCGGCTGGCTGCTGGACATCCCCGTGTCGACGGCCGCTCTCGCCGTCGCCGCCGGCGTGGCCATGGGCGTGTTCCTGATCCGGCGCGTGTTCCTGCCCCTGGTGAGCGCGAACCTGACGCGATTGGCGGGGCGTCCCGAGCGGGCCTGCCTCTTCTCCATGTTCGCCTGGCGCAGCTGGGCCGTCGCGCTGGTGATGTCCGTCGGCGGGGTTCTGCTGCGGCACAGCGCGGCGCCGCGGCCGCCGCTGGCGGCCATGTACGTCGGCATGGGCCTCTGCCTGGGGACCGGCGCTTTCGTGTATTTCAGGTCCCTGCGGGCCGGATCCGCGGCGGGGCGGGGCGCACCCTCCTGAGTAAGACGACCCCCGATGGCCAAACATCTATTGCGCAGCTAGATGTAAGCGAAGTATCTTGAATCATAGCCTGCACGCGGGAGGAACGAATGAGTTCTGTCGAGACACTCGTGGCCGCCTTCGCCGACGAAGACCGCAGACTGCGCGAGTTGACCCTCGCCTTTCCCGTACATCTGCGCGAGGCGGCGCCCGAGAGCGGCAAGCTCAGCCTCAAGCAGACGCTCGCCCACCTGGCCTTCTGGGACCGCTTCACGGTCGAGTTCTTCGACGCCCGCTGCCACGGCCGCAAGACCGACGCCATGTCCCTCGGCGACTTCGAGGAGCGCAACCGCGCCGAGCTGGAGCGCACCTTCGCCTTGCCCTTCGAGCGGGTCCGCGAGGTCTACGACACGGCCACGCGCGAGCTGATGGGTTTCCTGCGCGACCACTGGGACGACATGGACGCCGACCTGCGGGCCAACTTCAACATCCCGCTCAAGCACCGCCGCCACCATCGCCGCCTGCTGAGCAAGGCCTTCCCCTCCCAGGTGCCGCTGAAGGAAGCGCACGAACGGGCCGGTTGAGCGGATCCGCATCACATCGAGAAGAGGGCGCCCCGCCGGGGCGCCCTCTCTCTTCGTCCTGGAGTCTCCGGTCGCGGGCCTATTCCTCGAAGCCGATCTGCCCCAGATCCACAGCGGTGGTGTAGGTGCCGCCGGACTCGTTCGACACGCTGTGCATGCGCACCGGGCCCACGCCGGGGCAGAACCAGATCTGGTCGGTGCCGGTGCTGTAGGTCATGTCGGCGTCCTTGACCTCGTAGTTGACGATGGCCTTGCGGCAGCCCAGCCACACCAGGGGCGGTCCGCCCTGCTTGTCGCCGAAGGGGCTGTCGATGTCGTAGACCGTCTGCTCGAAGGTGACGTCGTAGTCGACCCGGTCGGGGCCTTCCGCGGGTACGGGATCGAAGAACGAGGTGCCTTCGATGAAGTAGCCCGCGGTGGGCATCGGGATCCGGATCCACTCGATGGGCGGGTCGAAGTTCACCTCGAAGGGATCCTTGTCGCCCCCGCCGTCCGCCTCGTAGAAGCCCAGATACTGGATCTGCGAGGCGGTCAGCTTGAAGAGTTCGAAGTCCATGAAATCGAAGTCCTTGGCCGGGGGAGGACCGAAGCCGTATTCCTCGGATTCCCAGCGCTTGAACTCGCCGCCGGTCAGCACCTCGTACTTGGTGACCCGCCAGAGCTCGCCGCCCTGCTTGAAGGGATCCTCGCTCCAGGTGCCCATGTAGCCCATCATCAGCTGGTCGACGACGGGCATGAAGTCGGGCGTGCCGGCGACGGTGGCCGTCCACTCGAAGGGCGTGGTGTTGACGTTGCCGTGGAAGTCGGCGAAGGACTCGAAGCGCACGTGGAAGATGCCGCCCGCCGCCAGCGGCGTGTTCAGGGCCACGGTGAACACCGTGTGGTTGTCGCTCCAGACGCCGGCGTTCTCGGCATCCTCCATGGAGAACATCAGCGCGCCGCTCACCTCCGACGGCTCCAGCGAGTCGTTGTCGACGGGCTCGTCGAAGGTCAGGCGCAGGAAGCTGGTGTCGGCGGGGATGCTCGGCCCGGCCGGCTCGATCCCGAGCAGGTTCGGCGGCGTGTCGTCGGCGGCGGCGCCGGTGGTGAAGTCGAAGCTGCTCTCGTTGGCCAGGGGGTCGCCGGATTGGTTCTGCGCAGCCGTGGAGACGGTGACCGTGACGACCGTCGTGGCGGGCAGGTCGGCGTCGAAGGTCAGGGTCCACTGCTCGTCGTTGCCGTCGAGGGTGTAGGTG
>CAZTWK010000075.1:0-2598 GCA_964617805.1 uncultured Fibrobacteraceae bacterium
GGCGCCCGGATCTACCGCACCTACCGCATCTACGACCTGCCGCTGTCATGACCGCGCTGTCGGCATTGACCGGCGCCACCGGTTTCCTGGGCGGACACATCGCCGACGCGCTGCTGGACCGCGGCCACCGGGTCCGCGCGAGCGTGCGCGCCACCAGCGACACGCGCTGGATCGACGACAAGGGCATCGAGACGGTCGAGGCCGTCCTCGCGCCGCCGCCGGGCGCACCCGACGATGCGGACAGCGGATCTCTCGACGTCCTGCTCGCCGGCGCCGAAACGGTGATCCACTGCGCCGGCGTGGTGCGCGCCCCCGACGAGGCGGGCTACGTCCGCGGCAACACCCTGAGCACGCGACGCCTGCTGGACGCCGCCGCCCGCGCGGGCACCGTGCGCAGCTTCGTGCTCATCTCCAGCCTGGCCGCCTCGGGGCCCTCGACGCCCGGCCGGCCCCGCCTGGAATCGGATCCCTGCGCGCCCATCACCGCCTACGGCCGCTCCAAGGTGGCGGCCGAGACCCTGCTCGACGGCGACTGGCCCTTCCGCACCGCGGCCCTGCGGCCGCCAGCCCTCTACGGTCCCCGCGACCGGGCGTTCCTGCCCCTGTTCAGGGCGGCGAGCCGCGGCCTGAGCGCGCGCATCGGACGCGTGCGGGAGATGTCCCTGGTGGACGGCCGCGACGCCGCCCGCGCCGCCGTGCTGCTGGCCGAGGACGAACGCGCCCGGGGCCCCTACTTCGTGGACGACGGCGCGCTCCACCCCTTCGCCGACCTGACGGCGGCCCTCTCGCGCTGCTTCGAACGGCGGATCCGGACCCTGCCCCTGCCGGTGGGCCTGCTGCGTCTCTTCGCGCGTCTGGCGGGCGGAGCGCGGGCCGAGAGCCTGCCCCTGCTGGGCAAGGACCGGCTGGCCGACGTCGCCGTCGAGGGCTGGGCCTGCAGCGGCGAGCGGCTGCGCGGGGAACTCGGCTTCGCCGGCGCGCGTCTACTGGAGGCGGGATTCGCCGAGACCCTGGACTTCTACCGGCGGGAGGGCTGGTTGTGATGCGGCGCGGGATGATCCGGCTCAGCGGCCATCGTCTCGACTTGGACCGCTGGGCGGTGGTCTACCTGATCGTCAGCGGGCTCTACCCGCTGCTCAATCCCGGCGTGGTGGCGCACCCCTTCTGGCGGCTGGCCGCCCACTGGGGCCTGGCGCTGGTGCTGTGGTTCGTGCCGCCGCTGCTGCGGCGATCGCGCCATGCCACGTTGCGCCTGGTGGGCGACATCTACCTGCCCTTCGCCTTCCCGCTCTTCTACGTGGAGATGGAATTCCTGGGCATCGTCTTCCACGGCTTCCACGACTCCTTCGATCCCTGGCTGATCGCGCTCGAAGGCAGGATCTTCGGCCTGCAGCCCAGCCTGGCCTGGTCGGCGGCCTGGCCCTGGCTCTGGTTCCACGAGCTGATGGAGTTCGCCTACTTCACCTACTACCTCTTCTCGCCCGTGGTGCTGCTGATGCTGTTGAAGTGCCGCGGACCCGCCGACGAGGACCGCTGGCCCGCCGTGCGCGGCTTCGTGCGCGACCTGAGCGCCACCATGCTGCTCTGCTACTCCATCTACACCTTCTTCCCCGCCTGGGGGCCCAAGTACTTCACCACCCGCCCCATCGACGTGCCGGGCTGGATCTTCACCGACATCATGCACGTGATCCACGCCAACGGCGCCATCCTGGGCGCGGCCTTCCCCAGCAGCCACGTAGCCGGCTCGATGATGGGCTGGTGGCACGTGTGGCGCTGGTTCCCCCGCTACCGCCTCCCGGCGAGCGTCCTCTGGGTGCTGCTCTGCATGTCGACGGTCTACTGCCGCTACCACTACGTGGTGGACGTGATCGGCGGGCTGATGCTGGGCGCGCTGGTGATCTGGCTGGGCCACAACTTCGGCGAGACCGGCCGGCGCTTCCGCTGGGAGAAGCTGAAGAAGTGGCGGGGGTTGGAGCGGATCCGCGCCGTGCAGTCCAGGGACGCATCCTGACACGAAAAGGGCGGCCCCCCGGGCCGCCCTCGGCGTCATCGCCTGTCTAGTGCGCTCAGCCGAATCCGGCGTGGCCGCAGCCGCCGCCGCCACCGACGCTGGCCGGACTGTCGCCGCCGCAGGCGAAGGTCGACATCTGGCGCGTCACCTCAGGGGATTCGCAGGCGGGGCAGGCCACCTCCCCCGCCTCGACCTCGGCCAGGGTGGCCAGGTCCTCGAAGGCCTCGCCGCATTTCTCGCACTTGAACTCGTACATGGGCATGACAGTCACCTCAGGTCCGCGGCTCGTCCCGTTTTTCGTCCCGCAGTTCGTCCCGATCGCCGATCGAGCAGTTCGAGGCTCAGGTGGGCACGCCCATGCGGGGCAGCACCCACTGCACCAGGACGAAGTACGCCACCATGATGCCGATGATTTCCAGCAAGATCCATCCTCCGCCCTGGAGATACGCTGTCAATTGACAGTTAATATAGTAGCGTTCATCAGGGCGTCAACTTCAGAAGGTCCCCTTGATCATGCCGCCGTCCGCAGACAGGCTCTGGCCGGTGACGTAGCCCGCCTGGGCCGACATCAGGAAGGCCACCAGCGC
>CAZTWK010000075.1:2698-12888 GCA_964617805.1 uncultured Fibrobacteraceae bacterium
CGCTCCAGCATGCCCGGCAGCACGCGGCGGCAGGTGCGCACGGCGCTCTCGAGGGTCAGGCGGTAGGCCGTCTCCCACTGCTCGAGGCTCAGGTCCAGGAAATTGCCCGCGGGCGGACCGCCCGCGTTGAGCAGGCAGAGGTCGACCGGTCCCAGCTCCGTCTCGACACCGTCGACGAAGTCCTCCAGGGCGCCCGGCTCGGCCATGTCCACGCGGCCGGCCAGCACACGCTCGGCGCCGGCGGCCGCCACCGCGTCCTCCGCCCGCTGCAGATCCTCGGCTCCGCGCGCGCAGAGGGCCACGCGGGCCCCCTCGGCGGCGAGGGTCTCCGCCACCGCGAGGCCGAGACCCCGCGAGCCGGCCGTCACCAGGGCCGTGCGTCCCGTGATTCCCAGGTCCAAGACGATCCTCCTTGCAGGTCGGGCGGCCCGTGCCTTACGTTTGGCCTTCGTTTGCGGACAGTGTAGTGGAACACTAACGGTTTTCGCGGCCCTTGCCCACCCCCGCGGGGAGAAACCAGTGCCAGACTTCCAGCGCACCCTCGTCACCTCGGCCCTGCCCTACGCCAACGGCGAGATCCACCTGGGCCACCTGGCGGGCGCCTACCTGCCCGCCGACGTCTACGTCCGCTACCTGCGGCTACGCGGACGCGAGGTGCTGTACATCTGCGGCACCGACGAGTACGGCGTGCCCATCACGCTGACCGCCGAGAAGGAGGGCATCTCGCCCAAGGAGCTGGTCGACCGCAACTACGACTCCATCCGGGCCTCCTTCGAGCGGCTGGGCATGTCCTTCGACAACTTCTCCCAGACCTCGCGCGAGATCCACACCGAGACCAGCCAGGCCTTCTTCGTCGACCTGCATTCGCGCGGCCTGCTGCAGCAGCACACCAGCGCGCAGTTCTACAGCCCGAACCAGGGCCGCTTCCTGGCCGACCGCTACATCGAGGGCACCTGCCCCCACTGCGACGCCGCCAACGCCCGCGGCGACCAGTGCGAGGCCTGCGGCACCAGCCTCAATCCCGAGGAGCTGATCGAGCCCCACAGCGTGCTGGACAACTCCCCCCTGGAGATGCGCGAGACCACCCACTGGTACCTGCCCCTGGACGACTGGCAGCCGGCGCTGGAAAAATGGTTGGACGGCCATCCGGACTGGAAGGAGAACGTCCTCAACTACTGCCGCGGCTGGTTCAAGGACGGCCTGGCCCCGCGCGCCGCCACCCGCGACCTGCACTGGGGCGTGCCGGTGCCTCTGCCCGACCACGAGGGCAAGGTCTTCTACGTGTGGTTCGACGCGCCCATCGGCTACATCTCCTCGACCCGCGAGTGGGCCGCCGCCCAGGGCGATCCCGAAGCCTGGCGCCTGTGGTGGCAGGATCCGGGCACGCGCCTGATCCACTTCATCGGCAAGGACAACATCGTCTTCCACGCCATCATGTTCCCGGGCATGCTCATGCACCACAGCGAGGACTTCGTGCTGCCCGACAACGTGCCGGCCAACGAGTTCCTGAACCTGGAGGGCCGCAAGCTGTCCACGAGCCGGGGCTACGCCGTGTGGCTGCCCGACTTCCTGGACAAGTTCCCGGCCGACACGCTGCGCTACACCCTGGCGCGCTCGCTGCCGGAGAACCGCGACACGGACTTCACCTGGCAGGGCCTGCAGGCGCGACACAACGGCGAGCTGGGCAACACCTTCGGCAACCTGATCAACCGGGTCTTCACCTTCGCCCACAAGTACTTCGAGGGCGAGGTGCCGGCCTGGAGCGAGGCCGACCTGACCGACCTCGACCGGGCCGCCCTGGACGAGGTGGCCGGCTGCGTCGAGCGCTACGCCGCGCGCCTGGAGACCTTCGAGGTGCGCGCCGCCATGGACGAGCTCTACAGCGCGGGACAGGCCGGCAACCGCTACTTCGACGAGTCGGCGCCCTTCCGCAGCCGCAAGACCGACCTGGCGCGCTGCGGCGTGTCCATCGCCGTGGCCCTTCAGATCGTGCGGCAGATCGTGGTCATGCTGGCGCCGGTGGCCCCCTTCGCCATGGAGAAGGTCTGGGCCTGGCTGGGCATGTCCGGCGACCTCCCCCGCGGCGGCTGGGAGGAGGGCCTGCAACCCCTGCCCGCCGGCCGCAAGCTGGGGAAACAGGAGATCCTCTTCCCCCGTATCGAGGACGAGGCCATCGAGTCAGAGGTCAAGCGCCTGGCCACATTGGTCGACAGACAATGATAGGGCCCCTGCGGCGCAGGTCTTGCACAAGTCCCCAGGACCGGCCCCTGCATGCAACGGCCCAGAAAAGACTTGATCAGCGAGTAGGGCAAGTGCCATAGTACCATGGTCTTGTGCCTCCCGTCACCTCACGGCCCTGGAGCGTGATCCCCTGGTTACCTTCGCTCGGCAACATCGTCTGCTCAGTATCCTGGCGATCTGCACGTTCCTGGTGCTGTTCTCCGTCGCCGCGCGCTCGGTGCTGCGCGACGACTCTCCCACTTCCGATCACGCCGGCGACCACGCCGCCGACCTGGACCGCTCCAGCCCCGCCGACAGCCTGGACATGCCGCCCGCGGCCCTGGTGCCCGCGGTGGACGGGGATTCCATCGCCGCCCTGCGCCCCCTGCCCGCGAGCGTCGTCGAGGACGACCTGGTGATCGGCCGCGACCAGACCTTCTACGAGGCCATGCGCGATCGCGACGCCTCCCACAGCGACATCATGTCCCTGGTCAAGGCCTGCAAGCCCTACCGCAACCTGCGCAAGGTCCGCCGCGGCCACACCTTCCAGGTGGCCGTGGACCCCGAAGGCCAGGTGCACCGCCTGCGCTTCGATCTGGTGGACGAGGAATCCTACATCGCCTTCCAGCGCAAGCCCGAGGGCGGCTACGTGGTCCACGAGCTGACCTACCCGGTGGAGCACCGCGTCTGCGCGGTGGCGGGCACCGTGGACGACTCGGTCTACGAGAGCCTCAAGGCCCACGGCGCGCCGCCGGCCCTGGCCGCCAAGATGAACGACATCCTGGGCTGGGAGGTGGACTTCCGCCGCGACGTCCGCCAGGGCGACAGCTACCGCATCATCTACGAGGAGATCCACCGCGACGGCGCCTTCGTGCGCACGGGGCCGATCCTGGCCGTGGAATACACCAACAGGGGCCGGACCCATCACGGCTTCCGCTTCGAGGCCGAAGAGGGCCACACCGCCTACTTCGACGGCACGGGCCAGAGCCTCGAGAAGCAGCTCATGCGCGCGCCCCTGGAATACTCGCGCATCTCCAGCGGCTACTCCCACCGCCGCTTCCACCCGGTGCACAAGCGCTACATGCCCCACTACGGCGTGGACTACGCGGCGCCGGTGGGCACCCCCGTCCGCGCCGCGGGCGACGGCACGGTGCTCGAGGCCCGCTACAGCCGGAGCAACGGCCGCTACGTGCGCATCCGGCACAGCAACCAGTCCTACCAGACCTACTACCTGCACTTCTCGCGCTACGCCAAGGGCATCAAGAAGGGCGTCAACGTGCGGCAGGGACAGGTGATCGGCTACGTGGGCGCCTCGGGCGTGGCCACCGGCCCCCACCTGGACTACCGCGTGAAGCGCGACGGCCACTGGGTCAACCCGCGGCGCCTGAAGCTGCCCGCCAACGATCCCATTCCCCCCGAGCGCATGGCGCGCTTCAGCGCCCAGATCGCGCTCTACAGCTACTGCCTCGGCGCCCAGCCCGAGAGCTGCGAGCCCCACGAGGTGGTGGCCACGCTGCCGCTGCAGGCGCCTTTCGAGGAAGCGGTGCTGTCGCCGTGTTCGGCGCCGCTGGTGCTGTCGGCGCGGATGGCGCCCTGACCCGACCTACCGTCTCATTCCCGCCGCCGTCATCAGCACCGTCTGGAACGTGACCAGCACGTCCCGGTCGATCGTCACGAGGCGCCCGTCCGCCGGGAACCAGGCGGCGGGCGTGCCGGTGGCGGCGTGCAGGCCGAAGCGGGTCTCGGTGCGCGGGGGCGCGCCGGGGCCGGTGCGCCAGACCGTGAGCGTGGTCAGGGGCGGGCCGAGGGGACAAGCGTTGGCAGGATCAGCGTCGGTGGAGTCCAGGACACGCCGGATAGGCAGACGGTCGATCTGGAAGGCCAGGTCGCGGCCCATGAGCTCCAGGCGCGAACGGTCGCGCGGGCCGGGGGCGGCGGACAGGACCCAGTCCCCGCCGCCGTGGACGAAGGCGACGCGGCCCAGGTCGGCGCGCTCGAGGGCGAAGGAGTCGGCCTCGGCCAGGGTGCGGGTCAGGACGTCGGTGTGCAGGTACAGGGGCAGGCCGCCGCTGCAGTCGCGGGCGACGACGGCGGGGATCACCACGCCCGCGGCGAAACCGTCCCGCCAGGCCCGCAGGCGACTCTCCGACTCCATCACGCCGAAGAGGGCCTCGTGGGCGGCGTCGCCGTCGACGCGTACGGCGAAGCCGTCGGCGGGCGCGGGCAGGGCCGGATCCAGGAAGTCGCGCACGCGCGCGTCCGCGAGGTGGGCCAGCAGGTTGCGGAGTTCGCGGTCGCGCAGGCGGTACCAGTCGACGTCGGCCTCGCGCTTGCGGCGGTCGTCGTGGCGGCGGTGGTAGCCGGCGGCGGCGTCGCCGGTGCGGGCCCAGCCGTCGGCGGGGGCGCGCAGCCACCAGCGGCCGGCCGCGTCGCGGGCAGCCAGGTCCCAGCCCGCGTGGCCGGGAAAACGGAGGCGCACGGTGTCGGCCGCGTCGCGGGCGAAGCCGGGCCACAGGTCGCGGGCGCGCACGGACGCGGGCAGCTCGGCGAGGACGCCCACCAGATCCTCCCCCACCATGAACAGACCGTCGCGTCCGGCGCCGGTGGCGTAGAAGAGGCCCGTGGCGGGATTGCGCGCGCCCACGCGCAGGGTGCGGCGCTCGCCGTCGGCGGCCGTCACCAGTAGTTCGAAGAGGCCGCCACCGTCGAGGCCGTAGTCTTCGGTGGACGCGGTCCAGCCGGCGCCGGCCACCGTCGCGGTGCCGGTGATCGTCGCGAGGGTGGAGAGCAGGGCCGCGGTGCCCTCGGCGTCGGCGTGGTCGGGCAGGGCGCCGCCCAGGCGCCAGCCACCCGGCGCGGCGGGATCGCGGTCCAGGGCAATGTGGCCCTCGCCGCCGCTCAGGGTGCAGGACGCGATGCCCGATTCGAAGTCGAAGAGCCGGCGGGAGCCGTCGCCTTCGTCCCCGCCGCCGCGCCACAGCCAGAGCACGGCCAGCAGGAGCAATCCCAGCAGGGGCCACACGCTGCGGGGCAAGGCTGTCTCGCGCCGGGACATCAGTGGAACCTGCGCCGGCGCAGGACCACGACCAGGGCGATCAGGCCCGCCAGCGCGGGCCAGGCCACGGCGCAGGTCCAGCCGAGCAGGTCGCGGGCCTGGCCGCTCAGGACGAGGGGCTCGGTGCGGTCGTCGCGGGCGCGCTCGGCGATCAGCACCTGCTCGCGCGCCAGCCAGCCCATCATGTTCAGCAGCAGGTCGCGGTTGCCGTAGAGGTTGAGGTTGGCGTTGACGGCGAAGTCGGCGTCGCCGACGACCACCAGGCGCGACGTCGCCGCCTCGTTGAAGATCGAGGGCGGCAGCGGGGCCTGGCTGTCCTCGCGCCACTGGCGCAGGGTGGCCAGCAGCTCGTTCTGGCGCAGCAGGTCGTCCTCGTCGAGGCCCAGGGCGCCGAGGCGGCCGGGCTCGAAGTACTCGTCGCGGTGGACCTCCAGGGCCACGCCGAAGGGCAGGGGGCCCGGGCGGTCGGTGTCCTCGTCGTAGCCGATCTCGCCGTCGACCAGGGAGTCCAGGTCGTGCTCGGCCCAGCTGCGCTCGTCCGAGCGCAGGATGGTGCGGGCCTCCACGCCCGCGATGGCCTCGGCCCGCGGCAGCAGCGACTGGGCGAAGGGGAAGAAGGTGGCCATGCCCGGCAGGCCGCGCGTGATCTCGTGCTCGGGGTAGTCGAAGAGCACCATCACGCGCTCGTCCACGCGCAGGGTGGCGTTGGCGCGCGAGGCGGTCACCAGGAAGTCGTCGCTGGGCACCACGTTGTAGCGCGACACCCAGTCGTTCACGCCCAGGGGCGTGCCGGGATCCAGCAGCAGCAGCAGCGCGCCGCCGCGGGCCACGAAGGCGTGCAGGGCCGACAGCTCGGGAGCGGCGAACTCGAGGCGCGGGGCGGCCACCAGCACGATCTGGGCGTCGGCGGGGACCTCCGGGGCGTCGCTCAGCAGCAGGGGGCGCAGATCGTAGCCCTGGCGCTCGAGCACGCCGTCGAGGGCCGCGAAGCCGTTGCGCTCCTCGTCGTCGAGGCGGTGCTCCCCGTGTCCCTGCAGGTGATAGACGATGGGCCGGTGGCCGATCATCACGCGGAAGACGGCGTTGATCAGGGTGGACTCGTCGGGATCGAGCAGCTCGCGGCGCCGTCCCTCGGCCTCGACGACCACCGCGCGCGCGGTGGTCACGCCCATCTCCTGCACGCGGGTCAGCTCCACGTCGGGATTGACCACCTCGTAGGAGACGCGGTCCGAGCGGTCGCGGAACGACGCCAGCATGACCTCGGCGGTCTTGCGGCGCGGATCGAGGCGCTGGTAGAAGGCGGTGATGCGCACGTCCACGTCCAGGGCGTCCAGCACCCGCGCGGTCTGGGGGGCCAGGCTGTAGCGCTTGTTGCGGGTGAGGTCCAGGCTGTGGGGGGCGCGGACGGCGATGGCGTCCAGCACCAGCAGCAGCAGCGCCAGCACCAGCACCGGCGCCCAGCGGCCCAGGCGGCGTCCGCCGGCCAGTCGGCGGCCCGCCAGCGAGGCGGTGGCCGCGGCGAGGCCCAGGACGATCCAGCCGGCGAAGTAGACCAGGTCGCGCGTGTCGATCAGGCCGCGGGCGAAGCGCAGGAAGTGGACGCTCAGGGACAGGCGCTCGGTCAGCGGCGCCAGCGAGGCCGGCAGGTGGGGCTCCAGGTTGGCGACGGTGGTCAGGAACATCAGGAAGGCGAAGCCCAGGATGTAGGCGACCACCTGGTAGGGCAGCAGGGTGGAGAAGAAGACGCCCCAGGCGGACATCAGCGCCACCGCCAGCACCAGGCCCAGGCAGGTCGAGACCAGTGGGCCGGCCTCGGGGTGGCCCAGGATGCCCGTCACCGCGAAGTAGACGCCCGTGCCGGCCACCAGCACCAGGCCCACGCCCAGCGCCGCCGTGAACTTGCCCAGCACCCAGACGTGGTCCGCCACGGGGTAGGTCGTCACCAGGCCGTAGCGGCCCGAGCGGTACTCCTCGGAGAAGAGGCGCATGGTGACCGCGGGCATGAAGAAGACCAGGAACACGGCCAGGTTGGTGGCCAGGGGCAGGAACACGCCCTCCGACAGGTTCAGGGTGCCGGCGACCTGCCGGCCCGAGGCCAGGGCCGACTGGGAGATCTCGGCGTAGTCGAGGATCACGTTCACGAAGGCGAAGCCGGCCAGCAGCAGGAAGCCCGTCACCACCACCGGCGCCATGGCGCTGTGGAAGAAGGCGGCCGTCTCGCGGCCGGCGATGGCGCGCAGGGCCCTCACGAGCCGCGCTCCTGTCCGTCGTCCGCCGGTGTGCCCGTCAGGCGGAGGAAGATGTCTTCGAGGGCGTCGCGCGGTTTCGTCGCTTCGGCGGGCAGTTCTTCCGCGGCCACTTCGGCGACCAGCCGCCCGCGGTCGAGGATGATGACGCGGCTGCAGGTCCGGCTCACCTCGGCCAGGATGTGGCTGCTGAGCAGAACCGTCCGCTCGCCGCGGAAGCTGCGGATCAGGTCGCGGATTTCCACGATCTGGTGCGGGTCGAGACCGCTCGTGGGCTCGTCGAGGATGAGCACCTCGGGGTCGCCGACCAGGGCCTGGGCCAGTCCCACGCGCTGCCGGTAGCCCTTGGAGAGGTTGCCGACCATGCGGCCGCGCACCTCGGGCAGGCCCGCACGCGCCATTATGTCGTCGAGGTGGGCGTCGCGGCCCGCGGTCGCCACGCCTTTCATCTCGGCGGTGAAGCGCAGGTGTTCGGTGACGGTGGCGTCGGGATAGAGAGGCACGTGTTCGGGCATGAAGCCGACGCGGCGGCGGACCTCCAGGGATTCGTCCACCACGTCGAAGCCGGCGACGGCCGCCCGGCCGCCGGTTGGCGGCAGGGTGCAGGTCAGGATGCGCATGGCGGTGGTCTTGCCGGCGCCGTTGGGACCGAGCAGGCCCACGACCTCGCCGCGCGCCACCGTGAAGCCGACGCCGTCCAGCGCCACGGTGTCGCCGAATCTGCGGGTCAGTCCGTGCGCCTCGATCATCCGGTCAGTCTCCTAATCAATGCACCACTTCAGGAGCGTAGCGCCCCAGGTGAAGCCGGCGCCGAAGCTCACGAGGACCACGTGATCGCCCCTCTTCACCCGTCCCTCGTCGTAGGCCACCTTCAGGGACGAGGGGATGCTCGCGGACGTCGTGTTGCCGAAGCGGTCGATGGTGACCGAGACCTGCTCGTCGGCCAGGCCCAGTCGCCGCTGCGCCGCCTCGATGATGCGGATGTTGGCCTGGTGGGGCACCATCAGCTTGACGTCGGACTTCTGCAGCCCGTTGCGCTCCACGACCTCGAGGGCCACGTTGGCCATGCCGCGCACGGCGTACTTGTAGACCTCGCGTCCCTCCTGGTAAATGTAGTGAAGTTTCTGCGCGACCGTGTCCGCCGAAGTCGGCATGGCGCTGCCGCCGGCCTTCTGGTGCAGATGCGGTATGCCCACGGGATCCATGTGGTTGACGGCGTCGACGATGCCGCCGTCGGCCGGGTCCACGGGCTGCACGACCACCGCGCCGGCCCCGTCGCCGAAGAGGATGCAGGTGTTGCGGTCGGTGTAGTCGGCGACCAGCGACATGATCTCGGTGCCGACCACCACGACGTTGCGCGCCAGGCCGCTCTCCACGAAGGCGCGGGCCGTTTCCAGGGTGTAGATGAAGCCGCTGCAGGCGGCCTCGATGTCGTAGCCCCAGGCCTTGTCGGCGCCGATCGCCTTCTGGATGACGGTGGCGGTGGGCGGGAAGGGCATGTCGGGGGTCACCGTGGGCACCAGGATCAGGTCCAGGTCCGCGGCGTCGAGACCGGCGTGGGCGAGGGCGTCGCGTGCGGCGAGGGCCCCGTGGTGCGAGGCGGGCGTGCCCGGCTCGACGATGCGGCGCTCCCGGATGCCGGTGCGCTCCACGATCCACTCGTCGTTGGTGTCGACCATCTTCTCGAGGTCGGCGTTGGTGAGCACGCGGTCGGGGAAGCTCATGCCCAGGCCGGTGATGCCGGCCCTCATCAGGGTGCGTTCTGCCATCGTCCATTCCTTTGCTGGATCCGGGCGGCCGGGCCGCGCGCCATCGTACAAGGGGACGGCCCCCGTGGACCGTCCCACGCGCAATGCAAACCCCTCCGGGACGCGATGTCAACAGAAACCCCCGGCGCTGGGCCGGGGGTTGATCAGCCGTGTTCGATCTGGAGGCGCTAGTCCTTCTCGACGCCCCCGTCGAGCTCGTCCTGCCAGGCCTTCAGCTCGTCCCACTTGCCCGCGGCGGCCATCTCGGCCTGCTGGGGCCAGGTGTCGCCGATGCGGCCGGCCAGGGACGCGTAGTCCTCGGTGGCCGCGAGCAGTTCCTTGAGCTCGTCGACGCTCTTGGCGGCCAGGTCGGCGTAGGTGGCCACGCCCACGACCTTGAAGCCCTCGGCGAACTTGGGGCCGATGCCCTCGATCCTGGTCAGGTCGTCGTCCTCCGCGGCGGCCTCGGCCTCGGCGGGGATCTCCTCGACGACGTCGGCCTCGGTGAGGTCGGCGGGCGCGGCCTTGTCTTCCTTTTGCTCCGCTTGGGGCTCGGGCTGCGACTTCTTGGCCTTGGGCGTGAACTCGGCCTCGACCAGCTCGAGGATCGACATGTCGGCGTTGTCGCCGCGGCGCGGGCCGTCGAGCTTGAGCACGCGGGTGTAGCCGCCGGGACGGTCCGCGTAGCGGGGACCGATCACGTCGAAGAGCTTCTGGAGCACGTCGGGATCGGTGAGCTTGCGGGCCGCCATGCGGCGCGAGTTGAGATCGCCGGCCTTGGCGTAGGTGATCAGGCGCTCGGCGACGGACCGGGCCTCCTTGGCCTTGGCCGTGGTGGTCTGGATCCGCTCGTGGCGGAACAGGTCCGTCACCATGTTGCGGAACATCATCTTGCGGTGGCTCGCGGTGCGGTTCAGCTTG
>CAZTWK010000076.1:0-12880 GCA_964617805.1 uncultured Fibrobacteraceae bacterium
AGGGCGGCCGCACCGTGGGTGCCGGCGTCGTCGCGAAGATCGTCGAGTAAGGAAGTTCGGACGGCCGGGCCGCTGGACGGCCCGGCCGGCACCTCCCGGTTCCGGACGGATCGGGGCCGGGGTGCGAAAGGTGAGCAGGCGCCGCACGACGGCGAAGCTGGAGTAGCCATCGCAAGCGAAGGAGATCGCATTGGCCAGACAGAAGATCAAGATCAGGCTCAAGGCCTACGAACCGGCGGTTCTCGACCGTTCCGCCAAGATGATCGTGCAGACCGCCCAGCAGACCGGCGCCCTGGTCCGCGGCCCCGTGCCGCTGCCCACCAAGCGCTCGGTGTACACCGTCCTGCGGTCGCCGCACGTGGACAAGAAGTCCCGCGAGCAGTTCGAGATGAGGATCCACAAGCGTCTCATCGAGATCGAGAACTCGACGGCCCAGACGACCGAGTTCCTGAAGAAGCTGACGCTGCCCGCGAGCGTCGACGTCGAGATCAAGGTCTGAGGCCGGGACAAGGGAGCCAGGGAGCAGCCATGAACGGACTGATCGGCAAGAAGATCGGCATGACCCGCATCTTCGACGAAGATGGGCGCCACATCCCGGTAACGGTGATTGAGGCCGGCCCTTGCGTCGTGACGCAGGTCAAGACTACCGAGAAGGACGGCTACGGCGCCGTGCAACTCGGATTCGGCGGCCGCAAGGCCTCCAGAACCACGATGCCCATGCAGGGTCATTTCCGCCAGGCCGGCGTCGAGCCCGTGCACATCATGCGCGAGTTCGTCACGACCGGAGACGAGGAAGTCGCTCTGGGTGATTCGATCAGCGTCTCGATCCTCGAAGGCATCGAGCGCGTCGACGTGACCGGCGTGACCAAGGGCCGTGGTTTCACGGGCCATATCAAGCGCTGGAACCAGCACCGCGGCCCCGACGGCCACGGCAGCAAGAACGTGCGCATGTCCGGTTCGATCGGCATGCACACCAAGCCCGGCCGCGTGTTCAAGAACACGCACATGCCAGGCCAGTACGGCAACAAGCGCGAGACGAAGAAGAACCTGACGGTCGTTCGCGTCGACACGGAGCGCAACCTGCTCCTGGTCAAGGGCAGCGTGCCCGGCAGCAAGAACGGCATTGTCTTTATCCGGGTCAGCGGCTGAGCGTCCGGATTTACTGAAACGCAGGTGCGAGGTTAAACGATGGCGACCGCGAACCTTTACGATCGCAACGGCGCATCCGTCGGCAGTGTGGAACTGCCCGACTCGGTGTTCGCCCAGGCGGTGCACAAGCAGTCCCTTTACGAGGCCGTGCGCAACTATATGGCCAACCAGCGCCAGGGCACGCACGACACCCAGAGCAGGGGCGAGAACGCTCATTCCGGCGCCAAGCTGTACCGTCAGAAGGGTACCGGCCGCGCGCGTGCGGGCAGCGGACGTTCGCCGTTGCGTATCGGCGGCGGCACGACCTTCGGGCCGCATCCGCGCGACTACAGCTACAAGCTGCCGAAGAAGGTCAAGCGCCTGGCGCTGAAGTCCGCGCTGAGCGATCGCGCGACCAACGAGCGCGTCAAGGTGATCGAGGACTTCGAGATGGAGGCTCCGAAGACGGCCGAGATGGTCCGCCTGCTGGGCAGCTTGCCCCTGGAGGGACATCATACCCTGGTGGTATTGCCCCAGGACGCCGACAACGTCTACAAGTCGTTGCGCAACATCAAGGGTGTGCGCGTGCTGCGCCACACCGATCTGAACGCTTACACGATCCTCTGGGCGGACAACCTGGTGTTCACCAAGAATTCGTTGAGCGGCGTGGAGGAGGTGTTCGGGTCGTGAAGGATCTGAGCAAGGTCATCCATCGTCCCCTGATCACCGAGCGCGGCAGCGACCTGCGCGAGAGGCACAACACGTACTTCTTCGAGGTCGAGCCCGCCGCCAACAAGCACGAGATCAGGCAGGCCATCGAGCTCTACTTCGGCGTCAAGGTCGAGAAGGTCCGCACCATGAACATGCGGGGCAAGATCAAGCGCATGGGCCGCTTCAGCGGCAAGCGCGCCGACTGGAAGAAGGCCGTGGTGACGCTCGCCGAGGGCGACGTCATCGACGTCTTCGACAACGTCTAGGAATCTGTCGCCGCGGTACGACGCGGCTCGAGGATAGGGGAAGAGAATGGCGATCAAGAAACTGAAGCCCGTGACGCCCGGACAGCGCTTCCGCACGGTGTCGGATTTCAGCGAGCTGACCACGGACCGGCCGGAGAAGTCGCTCCTGGAGCCCCTCACCAAATCCGGCGGACGCAACAACAAGGGCCGCATCACGTCGCGTCGCCGCGGCGGTGGCCACAAGCGCCGCTACCGTGTGGTGGACTTCAAACGCAACAAGATCGGCGTGCCCGCCCGCGTGGCGACGATCGAGTACGATCCGAACCGCAGCGCGCGCATCGCCCTGCTGTTCTACGCCGACGGCGAGAAGCGCTACATCCTGTGGCCCAACGGCCTGAAGGTGAACGACACGGTGCTGGCCGGCGAGGACGCCAGCTTCAGCGTCGGCAACGCCATGCCGCTGCACCGGATTCCCCTGGGCACGGTGGTCCACAACGTGGAGCTGCAGATCGGCCGCGGCGGCCAGATCGTGCGTAGCGCGGGCTCCTTCGCCCAGGTGCTGGCCAAGGAGGGCGACTACGTCACCCTGCGCCTGCCCAGCGGCGAGGTCCGCATGGTGCACAAGAACTGCACCGCGACGATCGGCGAGGTCGGCAACGCCGAACACGAGAACATCGTTCTGGGCAAGGCCGGCAAGACGCGCTGGCTGGGCCGGCGTCCCAAGGTCAGGGGCGTGGCCATGAATCCCGTCGACCACCCCCACGGTGGCGGCGAGGGCAAGACCTCGGGTGGACGTCACCCCGTCTCGCCGACGGGCGTGCCCGCCAAGGGATTCAAGACCCGGAGCAAGAAACCGTCCGACCGCTTCATCGTGCGGCGCCGGCGGAAGAAGTAACGATTCCCAGGGACGCGGCCCGCGCCGCGAGCCCGGACGGAGGATGGTAGGAACATGGCTCGATCGATCAAGAAGGGACCTTTCGTCGACGATCACCTGCGCAGGAAGATCGTCGAGATGAACGACAGGGGCGAGAAGCGGGTGCTGAAGACCTGGTCGCGACGTTCGACCGTCATACCCGATTTCCTGGGCCATACCATCGCCGTCCACAACGGCAAGCAGTTCATTCCGGTGTATGTCCAGGAGAACATGGTGGGCCACAAGCTCGGCGAGTTCGCGCCTTCGCGGACCTACCGGGGCCACACCACCAAGGGTCGGGGCAAGTAAGCGCCCAGCGGAGGTAAGATCAGATGGACGGCCGTGCTGTAAAGAAGTACGTGAGGATTTCGCCCCGGAAGGCCCGCATCGTGGCCGACCTGGTGCGAGGCAAGCGCGTGGACCAGGCCCAGGAGATCCTCGGCCTGACCGCCAAGAAGGCGTCTCCGATCCTGAGCAAGACGATCGCGTCGGCCACGGCCAACGCCCGCGTCGCCTCCGAGGAGGAGGTCACGCGCGAGGACTCGGGGTACTTCGTGAAGGAAATCATGATAGACGAGGGACCGACCATGAAGCGGATCCGGCCGCGCGCCCAGGGCAGGGCCTTCCGGATCTTCAAGCGTACGAGTCATATACGGGTGACGGTCTCCCCGGTCCTCTAGGACCGGACGCCGCAAGTCCGAACCGCCGCACCGCGGCGAGGTTACGGGAGAGGAAAGGACGAGCATGGGTCAGAAAACGCATCCGATCGGTTTCCGGCTGGGAATCGTGAAGGACTGGAACTCGACCTGGTTCAGCGAGAAACACTACGCCGACTGGCTGAACGAGGACTTGCTGCTGCGCAAGTACATCATGGCCAGGGTCGGGAACGCCGGCATCGCGCAGATCCGCATCAAGCGCTTCCGCGAGAAGGTGAACGTGATCGTCTCGACCAGCCGTCCCGGCGTGGTCATCGGTCGCAAGGGTTCGCGGGCCGACGAGTTGCGCGCCGAACTGAACAAGATGATCGGCAAGAACGTCAAACTGGACGTGGAAGAGGTCAAGAAACCCGAGCTGTCGGCGCCGCTGGTTGCCGAGCACGTGGCCGCCCAGCTGACCGGACGCGTGTCCTTCCGGCGCGCCATGAAGAAAGCCATCGCCACCGCCATGCGCATGGGCGCCCAGGGGATCAAGATCCGCTGCGCCGGCCGCCTGGGCGGCGCCGAGATGGCCCGCATCGAGACCTACCACGATGGCAGCGTCCCTTTGCACACGCTGCGCGCCGACATCGACTACGGGACCACCACCGCTCGCACCACCTACGGCGCGATCGGCGTGAAGGTATGGATCTGCAGAGGCGAAATCTTCCCCGCGGACTTCAAGGAGCAGCTGCGCTCCCAGGTCCACGAGGAGAGGGCGTAGGACGATAGACCCAGCACGGCGCAGGCCGGCGGGAGAGGATAACGAGTCATGTTGATGCCGAAGAGGACCAAGTTCCGCAAGACCCACAAGGGTCGCATGAAAGGTGTCGCGTTTCGCGGCTCCAGCGTGTCCTTTGGCGATTTCGGTCTCCAGGCCGTCGAGTGCGGCTGGATCACGAGTCGTCAGATCGAGGCCGCCCGTATCGCTATTACGCGCTCGATCAAGCGCATGGGCAAGGTCTGGATCCGGGTCTTCCCGGACAAGCCGATCACGTTGAAGCCGGCCGAGACCCGTATGGGCAAGGGCAAGGGTAACCCGGAGTACTGGGTCGCCGTGGTCAAGCCCGGACGCATGCTCTACGAGATCAACGGCGTGTCCCCCGAGCAGGCCAAAGAGGCCTTCCGCCTGGGGGCGGCCAAGCTGCCCTTCAAGACGCGCGTCGTCAGCAGAGCTGGAGAGTGATCGAGATGAAGAAAGCCCACGAATTCCGGGATATGTCCGTGGAAGAGCTGGAGAGCCTCGTGACCGAGAAGTCCGAAGACCTGCTCAATATGCGGATGAAGCTGAAGATGCGTCGGATGGACAATCCCTTGTCCGTTCGTATAGCTCGACGTGAGCTGGCCGTTATCAAGACGGTCATGACCGAGAAGAAGTCAGGACGCTAGAGCGTCCGGTTTTTACCCGCGGCTTTGCCCGTGGGACGGGAGACGAGAGATGACGCAGTCGGAGAGGAACCTGAGGGCCACGCGGATCGGAACCGTCGTGTCCGACAAGATGGACAAGACCGTGGTCGTGAAGATCGACCGCCGCTTTCCGCACCCCCTCTACAAGCGGATCATCAACCGCTCGATCAAGATCAAGGCCCACGACGAGGCCAATGAATGCCACGCCGGCGACACCGTGAAGGTCATGGCGACGCGGCCCTACTCCAAGACCAAGCGCTGGCGAGTGTCTGAGATCCTCGAGCGCGCGAAGTAGCCTAGGGAGAGACGGTAATGATCCAGGTATACACGATGCTGAACATCGCGGACAACTCGGGCGCCAAGACCGCCCAGTGCATCCGCGTGCTGGGCGGCACACGCAGGCGGTACGCCCGCGTCGGCGACATCATCGTATGCGCCGTCAAGAGCGCCATTCCCAACGGCAACGTCAAGAAGGGAACGGTCGTCAAGGCGGTGGTCGTGCGCACCCGCAAGGAGATCGGCCGCAAGGACGGCTCCTACATCCGCTTCGGCGAGAACTCCGCGGTCATCATCAACGACGACCAGGAGCCCGTGGGAACGCGCATCTTCGGCCCCGTGGCCCGCGAGCTGCGCGAGAAGCGGTTCATGAAGATCGTCTCCCTCGCGCCGGAGGTGCTGTGATGCACATCAAGAAGAAGGACAAGGTCCGGGTCGTCTCCGGCAACCACAAGGGCATGGAGGGCGAGGTCCTGAAGGTCTTCCCCGACTCCGGCCGCGTGATCGTCGAGAAGGTGAACCTGATCAAGCGTCATACGCGCCAGTCCAAGCAGGCGCCCCAGGGCGGTATCATCGAGAAGGAGGCCACCATCGACGCCTCCAACCTGATGCTGATCTGCCCCAAGTGCAGCAAGGCGGCCCGTACCGGCACCGAAGTGCTCGGCGACGGTTCGCGTGTGCGGACCTGCAAGCAGTGCGGCGAGATGCTCGCCAACTAGCCGGCCAGGCAGGAGGAACGTAATGTCGAATCCGAGGATGAGAGAAATCTACGAGAACGACGTCAGGCCGGCGTTGAAGGACAAGTTCGGGTACACGAACCCGATGATGGTCCCCAAGCCGACCAAGATCGTCCTGAACATGGGACTCGGGCGCGCGATCCAGAACCCGAAGACGCTGGAGATCGCGGTCAAGGAGCTCGAGGCCATCGCGGGACAGAAGGCCGTGCAGACGCGGGCCCGCAAGTCGATCTCGAACTTCAAGTTGCGCGAGGGCATGCCCATCGGTGCGCGGGTGACCCTGCGCGGCGAGCGCATGTGGGAGTTCATGGACCGCTTCATCAACTTCACGCTGCCCCGCATCCGCGACTTTCGCGGCGTCGCCGACAAGCTGAGCGGGCGCGGGGACTACACGGTCGGCCTGAAGGACCAGCTGGTCTTTCCCGAGATCGACTACGACAAGGTGGAGGAGTCGCGCGGCCTCAACATCACCTTCGTGACGACCGCGAAGAACGACGAGGAAGGCCGGGAGCTGCTCAAGCAGCTGGGCATGCCTTTCCGGCGCTAGAGGAGGAATCGAATTGGCCAAGAAGTCGCTGATCGCCAAGGCCAACCGGCCGCCCAAGTACAAGGTGAGGGCGTACAACCGCTGCCGCCGTTGTGGCAGGTCGAGGGCATATTACCGGAAGTTCGGCGTCTGCCGCATCTGCTTCCGCGAACTGGCGCTGCAGGGCGATCTGCCCGGCGTCGTCAAGTCGAGCTGGTAACACGCTGCGAGGAGCTTGAGAAATGAGCATGACCGATCCAATCGCGGATATGCTGACGCGCATCAGGAACGCCATCCAGGCCGGCCACCGCAAGGTGCAGATGCCCGCGTCCAACACCAAGAAGGCGCTGGCTCACGTACTAGAGGCCCAAGGCTACGTGGCGAAGGTCGAGGAGACCGAGGACGGGCCCCAGGGCACCGTGCGCATCACGCTGAAGTACTTTGAGCGCAACGGCAAGCAGGCCGGCGTCATCGAGGGCATACAGCGCGTGAGCAAGCCGGGCCGTCGCATCTACGCCGACAAGAACAGTATTCCGAAGGTCCGCGGCGGCTACGGAATCGCTATCGTTTCGACCAACCAGGGAATCATGACCGACCACCAGTGCCGTCGTAACGGCGTGGGCGGCGAGATTCTCTGCGAGGTCTGGTAAACAGCCGGGCAGGAGGAAGAGCCATGTCCCGCATCGGACTACAGCCGATCGACATCCCCGACGGGGTGACCATCACGATCGAGGGCGAAACCTCGGTGGTGAAGGGTCCCAAGGGCGAGTTGCGGCAGCACATTCCGGAGGGCCTGTCCTACGAGCAGAAGGACGGACAGCTCACGGTCAGCCGGCCCGACGAGACCAAGCCCATGAAGGCCCGTCACGGCCTGGTGCGGGCGCTCATCGCCAACCAGGTGCAGGGCGTCACGGAGGGCTTCATGAAGTCCCTGGAGATCATCGGCGTCGGTTACCGCGCCGCGGTCAAGGGCAAGGTGCTCGACCTGCAGCTGCAGTTCAGCCACCCGGTGGAGTATCCGATCCCCGACGGCATCGAGATCGTCTGCCCCGAGCAGACGCGCATCGACGTCAAGGGCATCGACAAGCAGCTGGTGGGGCAGGTGGCGGCCGAGATCCGCGCCTACCGCAAGCCGGAGCCCTACAAGGGCAAGGGCATCCGCTACGTAGACGAGTACGTGGTCCGCAAGGCGGGCAAGGCGGCGGCCAAGTAATTCAGAGAGGTGACTCGCGATGAGGGATAGAGCGAAGAACAGGATCGAGGCGCGCGTCAAGCGGAAGATCCGCACGCGCAAGATCGTCAACGGTACCGCGGAGCGTCCGCGGCTGACGGTGCGCCGCAGTCACGCCGCGATCTACGCGCAGATGATCGACGACGTGGCCGGCAGCACGCTGGTCGCGGCCGACAGCAGGCAGCTCGCCGACGTCGAGGTGCCCGAGGAGCTGAAGGGCAAGTGCGCGGTGGCCTACAAGGTCGGCCGCCAGCTCGCCGAATCGGCCAAGTCCAAGGGTATCGAGACCATCGTCTTCGACCGGAGCGGATATCTCTTCCACGGGCGCGTCGCCGCGCTCGCGAGGGGTGCCCGCGAAGGCGGACTCAAGTTCTAGGCAAGTCGGACCCAGACAGGAGCGTATCGATGAGCAACACGCCGAACAATCCGGGACAGAAAGACTCCCGGCCCGGTGGCCCCGGACAGCGTAGAGGACCCGGCGGGCCCGGCGGACGCGGACCGGGCGGACCCGGCGGGCGCGGCCCCGGCGGCCCCGGCGGACGCGGACGCGGAGGCTTCGGAGGCCCCCGCCGCGACGGACGCCCCGGCGGCCGTGGTCGCGGAGGCGACCGGGACATGCTCGACATGCAGGAGACCGTCATCACGATCAATCGTGTGGCCAAGGTGGTCAAGGGCGGTCGCCGCTTCAGCTTCAGCGCCATCGTCACGGTCGGCGACGGCAAGGGCAAGGTGGGCGTGTCGCTGGGCAAGGCCAACGAGATCGCCGACGCGATCCGCAAGGCCTCGGAAACGGCCCGGGCGACCCAGATCACCGTGCCCATCCTGAACGACACCATCCCCTTCGCGGTGGAGGGTCGTTACGGGGCGAGCCGCGTCATGCTGCGGCCCGCCGCGGCCGGTACCGGCGTCATCGCCGCCGGCGGCGTGCGCGCCATCCTGGAGGCTGCGGGCCTGAAGAACATCCTGACCAAGCAGCTCGGCTCGCGGAACCCGCACAACGTGTGGAAGGCGACCATGGACGGGCTCGAGCAGCTGCGGTCGGTGGAAGAGATCGCCGCCAAGCGGGGCATCAGCGTGCCCGAGGTCTTCGGCCTGCCGAAGCCCGAGCGCAAGCCCGATCCCGCGCCCGAGACGGAAGCCGCCGCGCCGGCCGCAGATCCCGCGCCCGAGACGGATGCCGCCGCGCCGGCTGCGGATCCCGCGCCCGAGACGGAAGCCGCCGCGCCGGCCGCGGATCCCGCGCCCGAGACGGAAGCCGCCGCGCCGGCCGCGGATCCCGCGCCGGAGTCGAACGAGGACGCCGAGGTCGTCGAGACCAAGGCCGAGGAGGCCGAGACCGATGAGTAAGCTCCGAGTCACCCAGGTGCGCAGCGGTATCGGGCGCCCCGAGAAGCACAAGCGCGTCATCGCCGCGCTGGGGCTGCGTCATCACCAGATGACCGTCGAGCACGAGGATACCCCGTCCATCCGCGGCATGCTGCACAAGGTGCGGCACCTGGTCCGCGTGGAAGAGGTGAAGTAGGCATGCTGAAGCTGAACAACATCGGTGCGCCCAAGGGCGCCACCAAGGACCGCAAACGCCGCGGTCGCGGCCCGGCCTCCGGCCAGGGCAAGACCGGCGGACGCGGACACAAGGGACAGAAGGCCCGCTCCGGCGGCGGCATCCCGCCCTGGTTCGAGGGTGGCCAGATGCCCATCAACCGGCGCCTGCCCAAGCGCGGCTTCACGAACATCTTCCGCAAGACCTTCCAGGTCGTGAACCTGGAGAGCCTGAACCGATTCGCGGAGGGTTTCGAGATCGACGCCGCCGTGCTGGCGGACGCCGGCCTGGTGAAGTACGCCGACCGTCCGGTGAAGCTGCTGGGACGGGGCGAGCTGGAGACCAAGAACCTGAAGATCACGGTCGACAAGGCCAGCAAGACCGCGGTCGACGCGGTCGAGGCGGCCGGCGGCAACGTGGTGCAGAAGCAGGCCTGAGGGCTGATACCGAGGACCCGGTAAACAAGGAAGCGCCGACTTGAATATCACAGGCAGCTACCAGAACATGTTCAGGATCCCGGAACTGAAGCGCAGGCTCCTGTTCACGGCGATGATCCTGATCATCTACCGTCTGGGTGGTCACATCACGACTCCCGGCGTCGATCTGGACGCCATCAGGCAGTTCTTCGAGGGCCAGCAGGGCACCCTGGTGGCCCTGTACGACATGTTCGCCGGCGGCAACCTGAGCCAGGCGACCATCTTCGCGCTGGGCATCATGCCCTACATCAGCGCCTCGATCATCCTGCAGCTGCTGCAGGCGGTGATCCCGTACTTCGAGAAGCTGGCCAAGGAAGGCGAGGAGGGGCGCAAGAAGATCCAGCAGTACACCCGCTGGGGCACGCTGGGCCTGGCGCTGGTGCAGTCCTTCGGCGTGAGCTTCACGCTGGAGCGCCTGGGCGTGGTGCAGACCCCGGGCATCGCCTTCAAGCTGGTGACCATGCTGACCCTGACCACGGGCACCATGTTCGTCATGTGGCTCGGCGAGCAGATCACCGAGCGGGGCATCGGCAACGGCATCTCGCTGATCATCTTCACGGGTATCATCGCGCGCTACCCGACGGACATCCTGAACACGTTCCAGTCGCTGCGCGACGGGCGCATGCACTGGCTGACGGGCGTCATCGTCGTCGTCCTGATGATCGCGGTCATCGCCGGCATCATCGCCATCACGCAGGGGCAGCGCAGGATACCGGTACAGTACGCCAAGAAGATCGTCGGGCGCCGCGTCTACGGCGGGGCCAACACGCACATCCCGCTGCGCGTCAACACGGCGGGCGTGATCCCGATCATCTTCGCCCAGTCGATCATCATGTTCCCGGGTACGCTGGGCTCGTTCTTCGGCGAGAACGCCTTCATCGAAACCCTGACGAGGATCTTCCAGCCGCCGCACATCGTGTACATCGTGGCGTACTCGGCGCTGATCATCCTGTTCACGTACTTCTACACCGCCGTGATCCTGAATCCGGTCGATCTGGCGGACAACATGAAGAAGAACAGCGGCTTCATTCCCGGCGTGCGGCCGGGCAAGAAGACCGCGGAGTACATAGACCGCGTGCTGACGCGGGTGACGCTGCCGGGCGCGTTCTTCCTGGCGGCCATCGCCATCATGCCGGACCTGATGATCGTCTGGTTCAACGTGCCGTTCCAGTTCGGCGGCACGGGACTGCTGATCGTCATCGGCGTGGGGCTCGACACCCTGCAGCAGATCGAATCGCACCTGGTGATGAGGCACTACGACGGCTTCATGTCCAGGGGACGTCTGCGCTCGCGCAGATAGAGGATGCACGAGGTGGCCCTGAGGCAACGGATCAACCTGAAGTCGCCTGATGAGGTCGCCAAGATGGAGGCCGGCGCGCGCGTGCTGGCACAGGTGTTCATCGCGCTGCGGGAGCATATCGCCGCCGGCGTGACGACGGCCGAGGTGGACGCCCTGGCCGAGCGGATGATCGACGAGGCGGGCTGCATACCCTCCTTCAAGGGGTACAACGGCTTCCCGGCGACCTGCTGCATCTCGTTGAACGAGGAAGTCGTCCACGGCATACCCGGCGGACGCGAGCTGAAGCCGGGCGACATCGTGGGCGTGGATTGCGGCCTGATCAAGGACGGCTGGCACGCCGATTCGGCCGAGACCTTCGCCATCGGGGAGATCGGGGAGGAAGCGGCTACCCTGATGCGCGTCACCAGGGAATGCCTGGAGCTGGCCATCGAGCAGGTGGCGCCCGGCAAGCGCATCTCGGACATCGGCAAGGCCGTCGAGACGCACGCGCGGGCCCACGGCTTCTCGGTGGTGGAATCGCTGGTCGGCCACGGCATCGGCCGGGCCCTGCACGAGGATCCGCAGGTGCCCAACTATCGCAGCCTGTCCCTGCCCGATCCGACGATGGAGGAGGGGCTGGTGATCGCGATCGAGCCGATGATCAACGCCGGCACCAAGGAGGTCGTCACGCTCGCGGACCAGTGGACGATCGTGACGAGGGATCGCAGCCTTTCGGCTCACTACGAGCACACGGTGGCCGTGACGGCCGACGGAGCCAGGATCTTGACCGCGCGCTGAGAGGCGACGCGGGACGGGAGCAGAGCATGGCGAAGGAAGAGGGAATCACAGTCGAGGGAACGGTCGTCGAGGCGCTGCCGAACGCGATGTTCCGTGTCGAACTGGAGAACCAGCACCTGGTGCTCGCGCACGTTTCGGGCAAGATGCGCATGCATTTCATCCGCATCCTGCCGGGAGACAAGGTGACGGTCGAACTCTCTCCGTACGATCTGACCCGGGGTCGGATCACGTACAGGTACAAGTAGGACCGCCCGCGGGGCGGCAAGAGGAGCGATCATGAAGGTGCGCACTTCGGTCAAGAAGATCTGCGACAAGTGCAAGATCATCCGTCGCAACGGCGTCGTGCGGGTGATCTGCGTGAATCGTCGCCATAACCAGCGCCAAAAGTGACTTGATTCCGCGCCGGGACGCCCCAGGGGCGCCGCCCGCCGCGACGAGGGAAGACGAAAGGAGCCGAGGTGGCCAGAATTTCCGGTGTTGACATTCCCAACGAGAAGAGGATCAGCACCTCTCTGACCTACATCTACGGGATCGGGCCGCACCGGGCCCGCACGATCTGTACGAAGGCCAGCATCGATCCGGAGACCAAGACGCGAGACCTCACCGAGGAGGAGACGCGCAAGATCATCGGGATCATCGACAAGGATTACCAGGTCGAAGGCACGCTGCGCACGGAGCTGAGCATCAACGTGCAGCGCCTGATGGACATCGGCTGCTACCGCGGCCTGCGCCATCGTCGCAAGCTGCCCTGTCGTGGCCAGAACACGAAGAACAACGCCCGGACGCGCAAGGGTCCCAAGACCCGTCCCGGCGGCAAGAAGAAGTAGTATCAGGAGGTTCAGAGAGTGGCCGGTCCCAAGGACAAGCGCAAGACCCGCAAGGTCAAGAAGAAGCTCGAGATCAACGGCGTCGCGCACG
>CAZTWK010000077.1:0-12861 GCA_964617805.1 uncultured Fibrobacteraceae bacterium
TGGTGACCGGCTCGGTGGTCCTGCTCGGCGGCGAGCCCGGCGTGGGCAAGTCCACGCTGCTGACCGGCCTGGCGCTCACCTGGCGGCGGCAGGGCGTGCGCGTGCTCTACGTGGCGGGGGAGGAATCGCCCGCGCAGATCCGCATGCGGGCCGAGCGGCTCGGCTTCGATCCCCGCAGCGACGAGGGCTTCCAGGTCATCGACGAGGTCGACCTGGAGAAGCTGCTGGCCGCCCTCTACGACGACCGCGACCGGAACCCCGGACCCTGCGTGGTCGTCGCCGACTCCATCCAGACCCTGCACAGCTCCGAGATCGACGCCTTCCCCGGCAGCGTGAGCCAGATCCGCTACTGCGGCGGCGTGCTGGCGGACTACGCGCGCACCTCGAACCGTCCCGTGTTCCTGGTGGGGCACGTGACCAAGAGCGGCGACCTGGCCGGCCCCAAGCTGCTCGAGCACATGGTCGACACGGTGCTCTACTTCGAGGGCAGCGACGGCGGCGCCGTGCGCATGGTGCGCGCGGTGAAGAACCGCTTCGGCGCCACCGGCGAGCTGGCCATCCTGGAGATGCGGGGCGACGGGCTGGTGCCGGTCGACGAGGCGGGCGCCCTGTTCCTGAGCGGCCGCCGCGGCGAGGAGCCCGGTTCGGCCGTGTGCGCCGTGCGCAACGGCTCGCGCACCTTCCTGGTGGAGGTGCAGGCCCTGGTGTCCCCGTCGCGCTACGGCACGCCCCAGCGCGTGGTGCAGGGCGTGGACAGCAAGCGCGTGGCCCTGCTGGCGGCCATCCTCGAGAAGCGCGCGGGACTGGACCTGGCCGGCTGCGACATCTTCGTCAAGGTGGCCGGCGGCGCGCGGCTGGATGATCCCGGCGCGGACCTGGCCATCGTCGTCGCCCTGGCCTCCTCGCTGCGGGAGATCCCGGTGCCCGTCGACACGCTGGTGCTCGGCGAGGTGGGCCTGACCGGGGACGTGCGCGGCGTCGGCGACCGGCCCGGGCGGCTGCGCGAGGCCAAGCGGCACGGTTTCAAGCGGGCGGTGGTGGCCCGCGCCCGGCCCGACCGCAAGACCGAGCAGGGACTGTCCGTGGTGGCGGCCGCCACCGTCGACGAGGCCGTGGCCCTGGCCCTGAGCCGGTCGCGCGCCGGAAAGGGGTCGGCGTGAGCGACACGACGACGCCCCTGCACCTGATCATCCTGGCCGGCGGCAGCGGCACGCGCGCCCGCACGGACGACGAGGCCCGGCCCAAGCAGTTCGCCGTGGCCGCGGGCCGTATCCTGCTGGGCTGGAGCGCCCGCGCCCTGGCCGCCCATCCCGCCGTGGCCAGCCTGACCGTGACCTGCGCCGAGGCGTGGCGGGAGACCACGGGCCCGGCCCTGCCCGCGAACCCGGCGCCCCGCTTCGCCGACCCGGGCCCCACGCGCACGGCCTCGACCTGGAACGCCCTGCAGGTGCTGACCGAGGCGGGCCCCGGCGACGACGACCTCGTCGCCGTGCACGACGCGGCCCGACCCTTCGTGTCGACGGACCTGCTGAGACGCCTCTACGAGGCCGCCCGCGAGAGCGGCGGCGCCGTGCCGGGCGTCCCCGTCGCCGACACCATCGTGGCCGCGCGGCCCGCCGCCGGGGACGCCGTGAACTACCTGGACCGCGATACCCTGTTCGCCGTGCAGACCCCTCAGGTCTTCCGCTGGTCCCTGCTCCACGACGTGCACGCCTGGGCCGCCGCCGAAGGCGCCGCCTTCACCGACGACGGCGGATTGCTGGCGGTCCGGGGCGAACCGCCGGTGGTCGTGCCGGGAGACGCGGCCAACTGGAAGGTCACCACGGCCGCCGACCTGGCGCGGGCCTGCGAGTTGCTGGAGGCCGCGGGTTGAGCCCCGTCTGCGGCATCTGCGGACACGCCGGGGAGCACCGCGCGCACGTGGCCCGCGAGATGATGTTCGGCCTGCGCGACCCCTTCACGTATCTCGAATGCGCCGGCTGCGGCTGCGTCCAGCTGGTCGATCCGCCGCGGGATCCCGCGCGCTACTATCCCGACGACTACTACGCCTACGCCGAGCCCGCCGCCGGCCCCCTGGACGGGTTGAAGGACCGCCTCAAGCGGCACCGCGCCCGGGCCCGCCTGACCGGGGGCGATCCGCTGGGCGCGCTGGTGCTGCGCCTGGCCGGGACCGCTCCGCAGCTCGAATGGCTGGCCTGGATGGAGCTCGGCTTCGAGGCCTCGATCCTCGACGTGGGCTGCGGCGCGGGCGAACTGCTGCACAAGCTCCGCCGCGACGGCTTCCGCGACCTGCGCGGCATCGACCCCTTCGTCGCGGGGGATCTGGACCTCGGCGACGGCGTGCGCGTGCACCGCCGCGCCCTCGCGGACCACGACGACCGGCACGACCTGGTCATGCTGCACCACTCGCTCGAGCACATGCCCGACCAGCGGGGGGTCTTCGCCCATCTGCGGCGCGTGGTGCGCCCGGGCGGCTGGCTGCTGATCCGCGTCCCGGTGGCCGACGGCCTCGCCTGGCGCGAGTACGGCGTCGACTGGGTGCAGCTCGACGCGCCGCGCCACCTCTACCTGCACACCGTCGGCAGCCTGGACCGCCTGGCCGAGGGCGCCGGTTTCGCGCGGCGCCGCGTGCTGCACGACTCCACCGGCTTCCAGTTCTGGGGCAGCGAGCAGTACCGCAGGGACGTGCCCCTGCGCGATCCCGACACGGGCCGATCCCGCCCGGACGGTTCGCTCTTCGACCGCGGCCGCCTGGCCGGATTCGAGCGCCGGGCCGCGGAACTCAACGCCGCGGGCGACGGGGACCAGGCCGCCTTCTTCTTCCAGGCTCCGGGGGGTTGACAGGGGCGGTTCAACTGGCCCGATCCGGGGTTGCCGGCGCGCGATCGCATACCTTTATTGTCGTGGATCGTTCGCATACACCGGACGATCCGCGTCGGCCCCCGACCACGCCCGGAGGATGATACATGCACCGCCAGCGGAGCCTCGCGCTCGCCATCGCCCTGTCGATCACCTTCTTCGCGGGCCTCGCCGCCGCGCAGGAGTACAGCGTCCTGGGCCTGTCCGCGTCGCCGGACGGCTACCAGCCCGAGATCGAGATCGACTACGGCCACGATTTCCAGCTCTACGTGATCATCACCGGCCCCGGCGCGGTCGAGCCCCTGCCCTGGGACTTCTCCGCCGTGAACTGGGCCGTCCTGCAGAGCTGCTGCGGCGGGTCCCCCGCCTACATGGTCGAGTCCGAGCTGCACGCCGCCTCCCTCGAGCACGAGGGCGAGCCGATCCTGGGCGTGCGCACCACCGCGCCGGACTGCTTCCAGTCCGACGTCATCCGCGTCGCCACCCTCACCTTCACCTGGATCTACGAGCCCACCGGGGCCTTCTACCTGGGCGCGGCCGCCATGTCGGCGGTGGAGATCTGTGGGGAGGAGCCGGAGTTCCTGTCGGGCTGCTCGGTGCGTATCACGCCCCTGGGCGTCACGCCCGCCGAGGACCAGAGCTGGGGCCAGGTCAAGTCCCTCTACCGCTGACGCCGACGCTTCCCCCGTCGGCCCCGCCGGCGCGCCCCCGCCGTGAGACCGCGGGCGCGCGTATTGAACTTGTTTTCAACGGCTTTTTTCCCGTTTTAATCGCCCCGACTTCCTTGCTCCCCTTGAGTTCAGAGCACTATATTTGCGCGTGACATAGGGCTCTCAAGCGCGTGTCCGCGCGGGCTTCGAGGCGGTCGCTGCGCCCGTCCCGCCCGCGTCGATACCGGCACCCGGCAGGCGGTTTCGACAGGAGAAACCCGTGAGCAAGAAAACCGAGAAGGAAGCCCCGCCCGTGATCGAGATCAACGTGGATTGGTGCAAGGGGTGCGCCATCTGCGTCGAATTCTGTCCGACGGACGTCCTGGCCATCGAGAACGGCGTCGCGGTCGTGGTCGACATCGATGAGTGCAATCGTTGCCAGCTCTGCGATTTCCGCTGTCCCGATTTCGCCATCACCGTGAAGTGAGCACGGAAAGGAACCTCGTCCATGACGGTTACCAAGAGAGATGAGCGGGTCCGGGTGATGACGGGCAACGAGGCCTGCGCCGAGGCGGCCCTCGCGGCCGGGCTCAAATTCTTCGCGGGCTATCCCATCACGCCCTCGTCCGAGATCGCCGAGGAGTTGTCGGCCAAGCTGCCCGCGATCGGCGGGCGCTTCATCCAGATGGAGGACGAGATCGCCGCCATGGGCGCGGTGATCGGCGGCTCCCTGGCGGGCGCCAAGTCCATGACCGCCACCAGCGGTCCCGGCTTCTCGCTGAAGCAGGAGAACATCGGCTACGCCTGCATCACCGAGGTACCGTGCGTCATCGTCAACGTCATGCGCGGCGGGCCGAGCACCGGGCTGCCGACGATGCCCGCGCAATCGGACGTCATGCAGGCGCGCTGGGGCACCCACGGCGACCATCCCATCATCGTGCTCTGCCCGCAGAGCGTCGCCGAGACCGTCGACCTCACGGTGCGCGCCTTCAGCCTCACCGAGAAGTTCCGCATCCCGGTCATCCTGCTGCTGGACGAGACCGTCGGCCACATCAGCGAGAAGATCCGGCTGCCGGATCCCGCGGAGCTCGAGATCTACGAACGCCACAAGCCGACGGTGCCGCCGGAGGACTACCTGCCCTACAAGCATACCGAGGACGACATCCCCGAGATGGCCACCTTCGGCACCGGCTACCGCTTCCACGTCACCGGGCTCTGCCACGACGAGACCGGCTTCCCCACCAACAACCCGGTGGAGATCGAGAAGCAGATGCTGCGCCTCAACCGCAAGCTCGAGCGCTACCGTGACGAGATCGTCGAGGTCGAGCGGGACGGCGAGGGCAAGGCCCAGGTCGGCGTCTTCGCCTACGGCTCCACCGCGCGCTCGGCCAAGCGGGCCGTGCTGATGGCGCGGGAGAAGGGGCTCGAGGTGAACTTCCTGCGGCCGCGCACCATGTGGCCGTTCCCGGACCGCGAGGTGCGCGCCATGGCCGAGCAGGTCGACGTGATCGTCGTGCCGGAGATGAACCTGGGACAGGTCGCCCACGAGGTCGAATGGGCCGCGCGCGGGCAGGCCGAGGTCGTCAAGGTGAACAAGATCAACGGCGAGCCCATCAGCCCGCTGGAGATCCTGCCGGCCATCGAAAAGGCGGTGAAGTGATGGAAAGCTTCGACTACGGCCCCTACATGCGCGATACGAAGTTCCCCCTCATCTGGTGCTCGGGCTGCGGCCACGGCATCGTGATGAAGTCGATCCTGCGGGCCGTCGAGCGCGTGGGCTGGGAGCGGGACGACATGGTCATGGTCTCGGGCATCGGCTGTTCGAGCCGCATGCCGGGCTACGTGGACTTCAACACCCTGCACACCACCCACGGCCGCGCCATCGCCTTCGCCACCGGCGTCAAGATGGCCAACCCGAAACTGCATGTGCTCGTCGTCACGGGCGACGGCGACGCCACCGCCATCGGCGGCAACCACTACATCCACGCCGCGCGGCGGAACATCGACCTCACGGTCGTGCTGCTGAACAACTCCATCTACGGCATGACCGGCGGCCAGGTCAGCCCCACCACGCCCATCGGCAAGAAGGCCAGCACGGCGCCCTTCGGCAACGTGGAGCAGTCCTTCAACATCAGCGGCCTGGCCCAGGCCGCGGGCGCGTCCTTCGTGGCGCGCGGCACGGCCTACGGGGCGGTCCAGCTCTCGAAGTACATCGAGAAGGCCATGCTCAAGAAGGGGCTCTCGGTGGTGGAGGCCATCTCGCCCTGTCCGACGGTCTACGGGCGCCGCAACGCCATGAAGAACCCGGTGCAGATGTTCGAGGAGCTCAAGGACGAGTCGGTTTCTGTCAAGAAGGCGGCCACGATGTCCGAAGAGGAACTCGAGGGCAAGATCGTGACGGGCGTTCTCACCGACATCGAGAAGCCCGAATACACGGCTGAATATGCTAAGCTCATCGCAACGCTTGGAGGGTCGGCATGAGTTTCCGCTACGAGGTCCGGTTGAGCGGCGAGGGCGGCCAGGGGCTCGTGCTCGCCGGCAAGGTGCTCGCCGAGGCGGCGGCCATCTACGACGACAAGAACGCGACCCAGAGCCAGTCCTACGGTCCCGAGGCCCGCGGCGGCGCCAGCCGCTCCGAGGTCATCATCTCCGACGACGACATCGACTACCCCAAGGCGGTCAACATCGACCTGCTGCTGGCCCTGACCCAGGAGTCGGTCAACAAGTACCACGTCGACCTCAAGGAGGGCGGCATCCTGCTGGTGGACTCGGACGCCTGCGAGGAGATCCCCGAGGGGAACTACAAGGTCTACAAGGTGCCGATCATCGAGATCGCCCGCGAGAAGGTGGGCAAGGTGCTGGTGGCGAACATCGTCGCCCTCGGCGTCATCACCGAGCTGGCCCAGGTGGTCACCCGCGAGGCCGTCGAGGCGGCCATCCTCGCGCGCGTGCCCAAGGGCACCGAGGACCTGAACCTGACCGCCTTCAAGGCGGGGTTGGAAGCGGCGCAAGAACTGGCGGTCTAGGCTCCGTCGAATCGAACTCTCCCGTCGCCGTGTACACCCGTACGGCCCGAGATCCGCGTTACGAATCCTCGCCGTAGCTACGGCTACGGCTCCGGTTCGCGCCTTGATCTCGGGCCGTACGTGCGTCCCCGGCTCGGTCCGAGTTCGATTCGACGAAGCCTAGACCGCGTCCGTCGTGTCCCGCTCAGAGCTTGAGTTCCGCGAGCATGGAATCGACGATGAGCGCCACCTGGCCCGTGCGCGCGAGGAGCTGTTCCACCAGCTTCTGGCGGCCCCGCTCGCTGTCGTCGCTCTCTCCGTAGCCCAGGATGCGCGCCAGGTAGCCCAGCTCCTCGGGCAGGAGCTCGTCCTCGGCGGCCACGGTCAGGCGGTAGATGTCGCGCACGTGCTTCAGGTAGCGGAAGGACTCGAAGATGACGCACAGGTCGTCGGCCCGGTGGGGCAGGCGGTCGAGCAGCGGGACCTGCAGGTCGGGGGTCACCGGCAGCCAGAGGTTCGAGCGGGCCATGAGCACCAGCAGCATCAGCTCGATGTCGCGCAGGCCGCCCTTGGTCTCCTTGATGTCCAGCGTGGAGATGATGCCCTGGTCCACCGCCTCGTGCCGCGAGCGGATCTCGCCGGCGATCTGGGCCATGAAGCCATCCTGGCAATCGAGGATGTAGGGCCGCACGATGCCGCGGTAGAACTCGGCCTCGAACTTGGTGCTGCCGACGATCTTGCGCGCGCCCATGAGCTGCGACATGTCGATGAAGGCCACCTCGTCGGGCGCCTCGAAGAGGCCCTTGATCTCGGAGAAGGTGGTCACGTAGTTGCCGAAGCGCTCCGCGAAGCGGTACTGGGGCATGGTGCCGCGCTTGATGATCTCGCTGTTCATGCGGGTCATGATGCGGGCGCAGTGGCTGCGGATCTCCGGGTCGTCGGAGTCGAGCAGGATGATCAGGTCGTAGTCGTCGTCGAAGGCCAGCTTGCGGCCGTGGCCGCCGGCGGCGTACATGGCCAGCAGGTCGCGGGTGCGCACCCGCGTCGGCGCCCGCGCGTTGACCTCCTGCTTGCAGACCTCGAAGAGCGACGCCAGGTAGTTGTCCACGAACTCCGTGAAATCGGCGTTGATCTGCTCGCTGGGCGCGCCCTCCCGGCACTCCAGCCCGACGCGCAGGAACTCCAGGTCGTAGTAGCTGCCCAGCTCCAGCTTCTTGCGCTCGAAGGTGGGGAAGGTCTCGATGCGGGCGAAGATGCCCTTGGCGATGATCTTCAGCCGCCCGGGCTCGTGCAGGTGCCGCACGTACTCGGGGTGCCGGTCGACCGTGCGCTGCAGGAAACGCTTGAAGTAGTGGCTCGACGAGCAGTGTAGCTGGCAGAAGTAGAGCAGGTTCTTGCGGACCGGCTCCACCTCCTCGTTCCAGACCTCGTCCTCGAAGATGCGCGTGAAGCGCTCGCGCTCCTCGTCGCGCAGCCCCGCCAGGAAATCGTTCATCAGCTTGGGAAAGTGCTCGAAGACGGCCGACATGCGGGAGATCACGTCGGGCACGGCGGCGATCCGTTCCACGAAGGCGCTGCTCAGCTCGCGGAACAGCACGCTGGCGTTCACGTGGTTGCGCTGGGCGTGCAGCAGCACCAGCAACCTCAGGATCACCAGGCAGGTGACCTCGCCCCACTTGGCGTAGCGTTGCACCAGGCGCTGCCGGTGCTCGCGCCCGAGGGACATGAAGTCGTCCACGAACTCGCGCAGCAGCTCGAGGTTCTCCTCGATGGGCTTCATGACGTCGTCCCAGAAGCGCGTGCCCCGGAAGAAGCGCAGGGCGACCACGAACTCGCTGGCGATGTTCTTGGACTTGCGCCAGCGCGCCAGGTCGGTGTCGTCGTCGCGCACGAAGCTCGAGAAGACGCTGATCTCCTCCAGGTGGTGCAGCAGGTCGTCCTGCAGCGTGCGCGCCGCGTCGCGCACGGCCTGCACGTGCTCCTGGTAGTGGATGAGCAGGTGGTCGTAGGCGCGGACCACGCCGGTGTCCTGGTAGCCCATCAGCAGGGCGACCGACTCGAGCTGGGCGCGCGAGCCCGCCTCCCGGAGCAGGATCTCCTCCTCCTGCACTTCCAGCAGCTGGTAGAGGAAGCGGAAGACCTCGATGAACGACAGCGCGTCCTCCAGGACGTGGTAGATCTGCATGTTGCGCGCGTCGCGGCCCATCAGCTCCTCGAGGATCCGCCAGGCGTTGACCTCCTTGATGCCGAGCACCGTCTTCTTGGCGGCCAGCAGCCCCTTGATGATGCGCAGGCCGTCGGTCTTGGGATGGACGCTGTCGCGGGGGAGCTTGCGCAGCAGCAGCGCGCGCACCTCGCCCAGCATGCCGCGCAGGAAGCCCTCGTGGTAGCGGTTGTCGCCCCCGGCCTCGTAGTAGTAGCGGTCGGTCACCGCGGCGGTGAAGGATGCGAAGAGGTCGCGGCTGCCGACGATGGGCCGGGCGCCGAGCATCTCGTTGATGATGATGAAGTCCTGGATCTCGCCCTCGAGCAGCGCCACGTACTCGGGGATCGAGGCCGAGAAGCTCTGCTCGCCCACGTGCTCGGAGAGGTGCAGGTGGGGCGCGATGGCCCGGCGCAGCATCTCCCGCTGCAGCTTGCCGACGGCGCGGTTCAGGGCGTCGCGCCGGTCGCTGCCGTCGTCGATGATGCCCAGGTCGAGGTCGTCCTGGTCGGCCCGCGTGCCCACGCCGCAGATCACGAAATCGGGTTGCTTGTCGGCGTCGAGGAAGAGGCGCAGCAGCTTGTTCATGTAGGCGCCGGTCAGGCGGCGCAGGTCGCGGCCCATCTGCAGCATGAAGTCGCGGTAGACCTCGAAGCGGTCGGAGCCCGAGGAGAGGCCCAGGCGCAGCACGTCCACGGCGCGCATGTTCAGGTTGAGCAGCTGGAATCCGAAGTAGCAGCCCAGGAAGTTGAGCTTCTCCGTCTCGTCGAGGCCCATCTCGGCGACCAGGTCCATCTCCTGCGCGATGTCGGGCGCCGCGGAGCGGAAGTGGACCTCGTCGATGGTGCCGGACTCCTCGAGCCGCTCGCTGAGCTGCCCCATGTGCTTGGAGATGAAGTGGGTGTACTTGCGGTGGTGATTGCCCAGCTCGGCGCTGCGGTCGATGAGCTGGTCGAGGTCCCTCAGCATGCCTGTCCCTTCACCGCTGCGTCAGTCCTCCAGCCCCGAGCGGTAGCGCCCGGAAGCGGGATCCTTGTAGACCTTGACCTGCTTGTAGAGCTTTATGCTGCGCAGACCGGCGGCGATATCCAGGAAGAGCCCGTCCAGGCAGCCGGCCAGGTCGTCCATCTGCTCCTTGAGGCTCTCCAGCCGCGCGTGGAGCTTGGCCTCGTCGCCGGTGCCGCCCGCGGTGGAGAGTTCCTCGCGGATGTGGTAGAGCTTGAGCGCCAGGACGGTGATCCGGTCCACGATGCTGGCCGGGGACTCGGAATGCAGCGGCGCCGTCGTCACCGGCAGCCCGGAGGCGGCCAGCACCTGCATGATCTGGCCGTCGATCAGCTCGATGGTCTTGACGCGCCGGGCGTTGGAGGCGTCGATGGACTGCTTGACCGCGGCGAGGACGTCGCTGTCGGCGTCGTGGGCGCGGCTGCGGTCCTCCTCGTGCCACTGGAAGGTGTTGATGAGCTGCAGCAGCTCGGCCAGGGCGGACCAGCCCTCGTGCGCGGGCGGCAGGTGGCGCAGGGCGTCCTCCCAGTCCTGGACGAGATGTTCCTTCTCGTGCCAGTCCTCGATGACCTGCCAGAGGATGGGCAGCAGCTCGTCCGCCGCGGGCAGGCCGACGGGAAGAATCTTGGCATCCGGACCGTGTGACGTCATGTTCTGTCCTTATCTTGACAGGATGCGGCTTTCGCTCCGCCAACACTAGACCACCGGCTCCGTCCCGGCAAGCAAGTCCGGGAGGAGACAGGGAGATCGTCATGGGATTCGGGATCGGGGCTTCGATCGGGCGCGCGACCCTCGTCGCGGCGCTCCTGCTGTGCGCCGCGCCGGCGGCCGCCGGCGAGCCCGTGGCCCTGCACGCGGCGGTGGGGGAGAGCCTGGACCGCGACGAGGCCCGCCGCTGGGGACTCTTCCCCGACCTGCCGGACCTGCGCGAGGCCGTCTTCGAGGCCGCGCCGGGCGGCGGTTTCCTGGCGCGGATCCGCGTGGACGGCCCCGACGGACCGCGTCTGCTCGAACGCAACGTCCCGCGCGCGGTGTGGGAGTCCTGGCGCGCCTGCCTCGACCGCGGCGAGCCCGTCGACGGCGAGGGAGCGCCGCCCGTGCCCGGCGCCGCGGCCGTGTGGCCCGAGGCCCCCCTGCCCGCGTCGGAGCACGTGCCGCCGCCCCTGCCCGCGCCGGCCGATACCACGTACCCGCTCTCGTCATCCGACTGGGTGACGCTGATCGACGTCGGCTACAAGCACAGCACCACCCGCTTCGGCGACTATTTCACTGACATGCTGCTGCTGGGTGTGGCCGTGGGCTACCCCCTGAGCGACTGGTTCGTGCCGACGATCGGCTTCCAGGCCGGCATCGGCGACCTGCAGGACGACTTCGAGGCGATCACCGGCAACGGCAAGTCCGCCCACTACGCCCTGGAGCTGGGCGCCCTGCTGCGCGCGCCGCTGACCGGGGACACCCGCGTCTACCTGGGCCTCGCCGGCGGCTACTACATGCGCTCGCTGCGCTGGGGCGGCACCTTCTACTACAGCTACTACGACATCTACGAGAGCGGCTCGCTGGTCCGCGAACTATCGGACTGGGGCGGCTCGGCGCGCTTCGGCGTGCAGCTGCGCCTGAGCTCCCGCGCCGCCAAGCCGCGGCTGCTCGACCTCAGCGTGCGCTACGAGCGCTACGGGGCGGAGGCCTCGCTGCTGGAGAACCCGGACACGGGCGAGACCTTCCTCGCCGAGGACCGCGACATCTGGGTCGGCGTGTCCCTGGGCCTGATCGTGGGACTCTGAGCGAAAGGACGGGCGGATGATCGTCAACGACCTGTCGCGCGACGACGTGGTGGTGCAGCAGCTCCATCTGGGCGGCGACCGCAACTTCAGCTACATCTTCGGCGACCGCGCCGGCGGCGAGGCGGCGGTGGTCGATCCCGGCTACGGGCCCGACGCCCTGGCCGCCGCGGTGCGCGACGCGGGACTCTCGCTCGCGCACATCCTGGTCACCCACGGACACGCGGACCACGTGGGCGGGCTGGACCGGCTCGCGGACCTCACCGGCGCCGCCGTCGCCGCCGCCTCCTGCCGCCTGGGCGGGCGCGACCTGGTGGCCATCGAGACGCCCGGCCACTCGCCCGACCACCTCTGCTGGCTCTTCGAGGGCTTCCTGGCCACCGGCGACCTGCTCTTCTGCGGCAAGGTCGGCGGCACCGGGCCCTTCTTCCCCGGCTCGTCCTCCGCGGCGGAATGGGACTCCCTGCATCGCATCCTGGACCTGCCGGGCGAGACGGTCGTCCTGCCCGGGCATGACTACTACGGCGGGGCGGGGGAGATGCCCCACTCGACCCTGGCCCACGAGCGCGCCCACAACCCCTTCCTGCTCTGCGCCGATCTCGCGGCCTTCGAGGACCTGAAGGAGAACTGGGCGGCCTACAAGGAAGAGCACGGGATCCGTTGAGGTAGGGCTGGATCGCGGGGCGATTAGCGCGTATCGTGGTCGTCCGCTCCGTACACGAGGCAGGCCCGCGCCGGCACGGCGCAGACCCGGGGAGATCATATGCTGGACAAGATCGTGGACAAGATCAACGAAGTCCTGAACGCCATCAACGAGGCCTGGAAGGGTTTCGCCCCCGACTGGCTGGAACAGTTCACGCCGGTCCTGCTGCTGCTGATCGTGGTGATCTTCGTCTTCTATCGCCTGCCGACGGTCGAGGTGGGTCACGACAAGGGGTTCAAGCGGCGCCGCGTCCTGAACTGGCTGCCGCTGGGCCTGACCTACGCCTTCCTCTACATGGGGCGCTACAACCTGAAGGTCAGCAAGTTCGCCTTCGAGAACCTCGACGCGGGCGACGGCGCCGCCATGATGGGCAACGACGCCTTCGGGATCATCTTCGGCGTGGGCACCGTCGTCTACGGCGTCTCCTTCCTGATCAACGGGCCGCTGACCGACAAGCTGGGCGGGCGCTTCTCCATCCTGGCGGGCGCCGCCGGCGCCGCCGTCATGAACGCCCTGATGGGCCTGGCCTCGTTCTCGTTGCTGAACCAGGGCCCCCTGTACGGCTTCCTGTCCAGCAACTTCGTGGCCGTCTTCTCGGTCCTGTACGCCGTGAACATGTACTTCCAGAGCTTCGGCGCGGTGGCCATCGTCAAGGTGA
>CAZTWK010000078.1:0-11401 GCA_964617805.1 uncultured Fibrobacteraceae bacterium
TGGCCGATCGGATCTTGAGTGTGAGAGATGTGCTGGCGGAGCGGTTGTTCAGGACGCGCATTGAGCTGCCTGGTGTATGGAGTCGGTACTACGATCGGACTACTGAAACGGCAGCCTTAAGAACCAACAGCCGACACAATCTGTTCTACGCATATTAAGAAACAATCCAATGTCCGGCTCCAGAAGTAGCTGATCATAGAAGGAACAATCTTGTGGGCAGAACTCTCACTTTTAATACTCGTGTTCCGGGATCTAGCCGTCTTCCCGCCTGACCAGATGGAAGCCGAACTCGGTCTCCACCACCCCCGACACCTCGCCCGCGCCCAGGGCGAAGAGCTCCGCCTCCAGGGCCCGCGGCAGGTCGGCCGGCTCGACCGGCCCGATGAGTCCGCAGCGGAAGCGGCTCTCGGCGTCGTCGGAGAAGCGTCCGGCCAGGTCGCAGTAGTCCACCTCGCCGGTGAGGTACATGGCCGACACCTCGGCGGCGATCTGCGCGGCCTGGTCGCGGGTGCGGCGTATGCCCGCGTGGGCGTTCCGGGCTCCGGACCAGGTGATCAGGATGTGGCTGGCCACGGCGCGCCGCACAGGCTGGCGCATGAGCAGGTGGACGCCGCGGTCGGTCTCCACCTGCGGGTTGAACTCGCCGACCCCGAGGTCGAAGAGCGGCACCTCCAGCGACAGAGGCAGCTGCCCGCGCCTGAAGATGCCGAGGTAGCCGGAGTTGCGTTCCGCGTTGGGGTCGTCCGAGTAGCGGCGCGCCAGCTCCTCGAAGGAGGCGGCCCGGCTCAGGAGCTGCGCCGCGAGCCGGCTGGCCAGTTCGCGGGCCTCGGCGCGGCTGCGCGTCACGCCGCGGCGGGGCGGATCGCTCTCGACGTGGGCGATCAGGATGTGCGCGGCCGCCGCCTCCTCCGACGCCGGATCGGTGGTCTCGTCGGTCGCGGTGGTGTCGGCCGCGGTCGGGACGGGCTCCGCGCCCCGCTCGCGCAGCAGCCCGAAGGCGGCGATCCCGAGCACGACGACGGCGAAGGCCAGCAGGGCGATGCGGCGGGCGGTCATGGCTCCCCGTTCCGGCGGAAGGGTTTCACGTCCAGGGCGTACAGGATCTTGCGGGCGAAGAGGTGGTAGGTCTGCATCTCCCAGTCCACGATGCCGGCGCGCATGTGCAGGTGCCGCAGATAGGTGAGGAACTTCTCCCGTTCGGCCGGCTTGTAGCCGACCGCCGCCATGGCGGCGCCCACGTGGTCGTACATGGTGTCCAGCTCTTCCTGGGTGGGCAGCTTGGTCGAGCGGTGGGGGTGGGAGACGCGCATCTCGGGGCGGCGCCCGGTCGTGCGCCGCGGCTGGCGCGTCGCGTCCAGCCAGGCCTTGCGGATCTCGTAGGCGTAGACCATCACCGCCTGGGCCAGGTTCAGGGACGTCTGCCCCGGGTCGGCGTCGATCCGCGAGACGTAGCGGCAGTCGTAGACCTCCTCGTTGGTCAGCCCCGTGCGCTCGGTCCCGAACATCATGGCCACGGGCCCCTCGCCGGAGGCCTCGACCAGCATCCGCGCCAGCTCGTCCGGGGCCAGCAGGGCTCCCTTGCGCAGCTCGCGCGGCCGGGCCGTGGACCCGGCCACCACGATCATCTCGCGCACGGCCGCCTTGTGGTCGAGCACCACGCGGGCGTGGTCGAGCACATCCTCGGCGCCGTGGGCCACCACGCGCGAACGCTCGCCGAAGGGGTCGCGCGGGCGGATCAGCACCAGGCGCGACAGCCCCATGGTCTTGAGCGCGCGCGCGGCCGCGCCGATGTTCATGGGCTCGGTCGTACGGCTCAGCACGAAGGTGATGTTGTCGAGGTTCGGCGCCGGTCGGTCGGCGCCCGTCGTCTCGTCGCTCACGTCTGTTCTCCGGTCTCGTTCGGGACGGAATAAGTATCGTGCCGCGGGCGCCCGTTGTCACGCGCCGACGGGCGGGTTATGCTGCCTTCAGGTGAGAGGAGAAACCCATGGACAAGATCATCGCCATCTTCGTCATCCTGATCGGCGTCAACTTCCTGATGGACAACTTCGGGTTGCCAAATTTCGATTTCGGCGACATCAAGAAGCTCTGGCCCCTGGTTCTGGTCTGGGTCGGCTGGCGGATGTGGCGCGAGTCCGAGCGCAAGCAGGGCTGAGGAGACCGTCATGCCCAAAACCGTGCTCGTGCCCGTCGCCGACGGCAGCGAGGAGATGGAGACCGTCGTGGTGGTCGACACCCTGCGCCGCGCCGGCGCCGCGGTGACGATGGCCGCGGTGGTCGAGGGCGTCGCCGGCGGCGGCCTCGACGTGACCTGCTCCCGCGGCGTGCGCCTCGTGGCCGACAAGCCCCTGGCGAGCTGCCGCGACGAGACCTGGGACCTGGTCGTCCTGCCGGGCGGCCTGCCCGGCGCCGAGCACCTGCGCGACAGCCGCACGCTCCTGCACATCCTGCGCGCCCAGTCCGCGGCCGGCCGGCCCTACGCCGCCATCTGCGCCGCGCCCGGCTGCGTGCTGGCGGCCCACGGCCTGCTCGCGGGCCGCGCCGCCACCGCCCATCCCACCTTCATGGATCCCCTGCCCGACCCCCGCGAGGACCGCGTGGTCGTCGACGGCGGCGTGGTCACCAGCCGCGGTCCGGGTACCGCCCTGGAGTTCGCGCTCGTGCTCGTGGGCGTGCTGTTCGGGGACGGCAAGCGGCGGGAGATCGCGCGGGAGATGCTGGCGCCGGGGGCGGACTGAGGCGGCGCCCTTCACACGTGTAAACCGTTCCTCACTCGGGCAGCCGATACCGCACCGTCAGCGGCGACTCGACCCCCTCAGGATAGTAGCGGCGCCAGAAGACCAGCGGCGCGCCGTCGTGCTCGATGACGCGCACCGGCGGCGACACCGACAGCACCTCGGCGCCCGCCGGCAGGCGCAGCTTGAGGTCCTGCACGCGGTCCTCGGGACAGAGGCCGGCGTAGACGAAGGTCCACACGCCGTCGTCGAGGCGAGCCACGCCCCGGTGTACCGTGCGGAAGGCGATATCCACGTACTCGCCGGGCATCACGGGCACGCGGAAGTCGACGATCACGTCGTGGACGTCGGAGTCCGCGCGCGGCTCGAGGCGGTGGTCTAGCCGGTTGCCGTAGGCGTCGAAGGCGATCATGGCGCGGTAGGCCTCGAGCTCGTGCGGGGCGGCGCCCCACTTGAGCCAGGTCAGCAGCTTGTCGCCGCCGTTCTCCTTGCTCTGGGACGACCAGATCTCCACGTCGCCGTCGGGCAGCACGCGGCGGTAGGACGAGACGTAGACCAGGGGCTCCGCGTCCATCAGGACGGGCGCGCCCGCCTCGCCGTCCACCGCGCCGATCTCGCGGCCATCCAGCTCGTAGAGCACGTCCTCGGCCTGCAGCAGGTAGAGCCCGTGCGTGACCGGGCGCAGCACGCCGTTCAGGGTGCGGCCGTCGTTCAACACCACCTCGGCGGTGTCGGCCGCGGGGACCGCGCCCGCCAGCAGGATCGTCGTCAGGGTCGCCAGTGCGATTCGCTTGGACATGTCGTCTCCTCCTACAGGAAGCCGCCTTCGAGCACCATCCCGTCCTCTTCCAGCTCCGAGAACGCGCCCACGGTCTCGCCGTCCACGACCAGCGCCACGGCGCCGGGCCGGGTGAAGGCGTCGGGGCCCGCGACCGGCCGGCGCGGGCCGTCCAGCCGCGAGATCACCTGTCCGAGTACGATGATCGCGAGCACCGCGGCCGCGGCCCAGGCGGTCCACATGGACTTGCGTCCGAAATGCCGTCGCGGGAAGCGGATCGTCTCGCGGGCGGGCCGCCCGGCGAGCACGTCTCGGCGCAGGTCGGCGGGCGCCGGTTCGTGCAGGGCCGTGCGCCAGCGCTCCCGTTCGTCCCGGTGCCGAGCGACGAGGTCCGCGCAGGTCTCGCACTTGGCGAGGTGCCCGTCGCAGGCCCCGGTCTCGTTCCCGGGCAGTTCCCCGTCCAGGTAGGCGCTCAGCTTGTCGCGCAGGTCTTCACAGCGCATGGCCGGCCCTCTCCAGTTCGCGGCGCAGCTTGCGCGCCGCATGGTGTTTGCGTGAGGCGACGGTGCCGGGCGGGATGTCCAGGGCCTCGGCGATCTCCTCGTAGCGCAGCCCCTCGATCTCCGAGAGCAGGAAGACCGCGCGGTGCGTCTCGTCCAGGGTCGCCAGGGCGGCGTCCAGGGCCGAGCGCAGCTCGGCGCGGTCCAGCTCGCGGTCCGGTGTCGCGTCACCCGGCGCGTTGCGCCCGTCCACGTCGATGGGCACGATGTGCGCCCGTTGCGTCTTGGCGCGCCGCAGGTGCGACAGGGCCGTGTTGCGCGCCGCCGCGAACACGTAGGCCGCACGCGGCAAGCCGTCCTCGCCGGGCTTGGCGCGGCCCTGCTCGAGGGCCCCGCGCAGGCGCAGGAAGGTCTCGTGCGCGATGTCGCGGGCCAGGTCGGGGTCGCGCAGCAGGGCGCGCAGGAAGCGCCAGACGCGGTCCAGGTCGCGGTCGACGAGGCGCGCGAAGGTGGCGCTCGTCGAGGGCGGAGTCGGGGGCTGCACAACCAGGGTCAGCATCGTGGCTCCAGGGTACCACCTCGGGTGCCGTCGTCACCCCTGTAGACGCACGGGGGAACAGATTCTTCACATGAGAATGAACCCGCCCGCTACTGACATGCCGTTTACACGTGTAAACCGAGTGGCGACGACCCCAGGCCGCCCGGACCAGATCGACCGCGGCGCGGTGATCCGCGAGGGACGTGAAAGGCCCCTGTCGGGAACCTGATCAAGCCGGTTCCGGACAGGGGCCCGCTGCGTATCCTCGACGTGTCTACCTTGCGAGTACGACCTTGGTGAAGTTCAACAGGTCAGCCCCCGCCGCGCGTACCATGTACACGCCGCTGGCCAGCGGCCGCCCCGCCTCGTCGGCGCCGTTCCAGGCGATCGCGTGCGGTCCGGCCGCCAGTTCGCCCGCGTGCAGCGTGCGCACCAATCGGCCCTGCAGGTCATGCACCGTCACCGCCACATGCCCGTCCCGCGGCATCTCGAACGCCACCGTCGTGCGGGGATTGAACGGATTCGGATAGGCCCGCAGATCCAACCCCATGTTGTAGGGCACCTCGTCCACGCCCGTGCTGCCGCCCGCCAGCAGCCACATGCTCGCGTTCAGGAAGAACTCGCGGTTGTCGCTGCCGGCCTCGGTCCAGTTGTTGGCGTGGCTCTCGCTGCCGGTGCCGTCGGCGCAGCTCGAGGAATCGCCGTAGCCGACGATCTTGCCGTCGCCGTAGCGCGACCAGGCGGCCACGTGCGGCGAGCCCTCGTCCTTGCTGATCAGGGCGCCCACGTCGCTCAGCGAGGGGTTGGCCGTGGGCCACAGGGACATGACGTCGCCCACGTGGTAGATGACCGCGCTCACGTCGCCGTAATCGCCGTGGATCACCGGGTTGTCCGGAGCGCCGGTCGTGTTGGTGAAGGTGCCGGTGATCGAATTGTTGCCCTCGTCCTTCACGTGGAAGTGCAGGCCGAACAAAGCGCCGCAGAAGGTCTCGGTGTCGCCCGTCGGCGGCACGGTGATGTGGGGCACGCTGTAGCCGCCGAGGATGCTGGCGCTGTCCCAGCCGTTGGCGTTGCGGTCGCTGCCGTTGTGGTTGGCCACCACGAAGAGCGAGCCGCCGGCGTGCACCCACTGGCCGAGGGCGGTGATCTCGGCGGCGCTGAAGGTGTTCTGCGGTTCCACGATGACGACCATGTCCACGTCCGCCAGCAGCGCCGCCGAGAAGTAGGCGGTGTTGCTGCGGATGGTGTGGCCGGCCAGGTAGAGTTCGTAGCCCCAGCTCGAGAGCTGGCCGCTCCAGGAGGTCTCGCCGGTCGGTACGGCGGGCGACGGCGCCGGGTGGTTGTCGTCCACGCGCCAGTTGCCGCTGGTGCCGGCGTCCTGGGCGTGCATGTGGTCGAAGAGCACCACCTTGCTCACCGGCGTGGAGCCCTGGATCCAGACCGAGTGGTAGGTGGCCGGGGCGCCGGCGGGATCTGTCGTCTCCTCGCCCTCGTCGTCGGTGGCCCAGACGAAGTACTGGAAGTCGTGGTCGCCGGGCTGGCTCGCGAAGGTGGTGGCGTAGAGGTCGCCGCCCTGGTGGATCATGGTCTGGGGCGTGAACGCGCCACTGTCGAGGCGCTGGTAGCACCATACGAGGTCGACGACGCCGTCGGGATCGGTGACCGTGGCGCTGACGGTGATGTCGGCGCCGTGCAAGGGGGCCGAAGGCACATGGGTCGTGCCGACGATCACGGGCGCGGTGCCGCCGCTGCCGGCGTCGGCGTCGTAGTAGAGCTCCACGTACTCGTAGGTGTAGCTGTCGGGGTCGGTGACCTCGCTGATGACCAGGCCCGCGTAGGAGCCGTCGGGGGCCTCGACGCCCGAGCCCGGCGAGGGCGTCTCGTTGATGACCGACCAGGTCAGGGTCTCCGGATCGTTGCGATGGTAGGAGCGGCGCGTGGTGGTGACGGCGCCGGTGGGCCCGTCCTCCAGCCCGCTGCCGTCGTTGCGCAGCTCGTAGATCTCGTCGCCGTTGATCATGGGTGCCGAGTTGCTCGACTTCAGGAAGACCACGTTCGCGCCCAGGCTCACCCCGTAGTAGGTCTCGAAGGGGCCCTGGTCCTGGTCGCGGCAGATGATCACGTAGCCGCCGGGCTGCACGAAGGTGCCGGCGGGGATGGTGTAGGTCTGGGTCGAGTTCTGCTGGTTCAGGGTCCAGCCGCCGATGTCCAGGGGCGTCTGGGCGACGGCCGCGGCGGACAGCATCAGGACGGCGCAGAGGGCGGCGGCTCTGGCGATATGGGTCTGCATGTGGCGGAAGCTGGTCATCGATTGCTCCTTCGGGCGGTTTCCGGCGACGGGGCTCGTAAGGCATCTCCTGAACATGCGCGGGCCGGTACGAGCCGGCCCGAATGGACAATTATATCACGTACCGCACTTAATGGCAAAACCACCCGAAAAACAGGTCAAGCGAGAGTTGTTGTGGCCGAAGTATGACCAAGGCGTTCACCGATTTAACCCGCTCTGCCTGCCGTCGGCGAGGGACGTGGCAGGCCAGGAGAGAGCATGAGCGATGTCGATTATCTCTGCGTGTTGCTGATCGAGGACCGGGACGACGACGCGACCCTCATCGAGGCGACCCTCGACGACAGTGTCGACATCAAATTCATCGTGGAGCGGGTGGGCGCCTTCGACGACGCCCGCCGGGCCCTGGCGGACGACACCTTCGACATCATCCTGGTCAACGACGTGCTGGACGGCGTCTCGGGCATCGAATTCGTGCGCACCCTGGACCAGGACGACCCCTTCCTGCCGCCCATCATCATGATCGCCGACCAGGAGGACCGCCGCACGGACCTGGACGCCCAGGACGCCGGACTGGCCGACTACCTGGTCAAGCACCACCTGAATCCCTCGCTGCTCGAGCGCTCCATCCGCTACGCCCTGGAGCGCAAGAACAACGAGCAGCAGCTGCGCTGGCTGGCCTACTATGACCAGCTCACCGAGCTGCCCAACCGTACCCAGTTTCAACAAGCTGCTGGAGGATCGCATCGAGTCGGCCTCGATCCAGGCCGCACGCTTCTCCCTGCTGCTGCTCGACCTCGACCACTTCAAGAACGTCAACGACACCCTCGGCCACCCCGTGGGCGACGAACTGCTGCAGATGGTGGCCCAGCGACTGCAGCTCTGCGTCGAGCACGGCGACTTCGCGGCCCGCCTCGGCGGCGACGAGTTCGTCGTCGTGGGACAGAACGACCGCCCGTGGGAAGAGATCGAGGCCCTCGTGGAGGAGATCATCTCCTCCCTGTCGGAAACATACCGCCTGTCCGAGCACACCATCTCCACGACCACCAGCGTCGGCGTGGCCCTCTATCCGGAGGACGGCACCACCTACAGCGACCTGCTGAAGAACGCCGACCTGGCCCTCTACAAGGCCAAGGACGCCGGGCGCGGCGTCTGGCGCTCGCACGGGCGCGAGCCGGTCACCGTCTGATCTCGAAAAGCGTGTAATCGCCCTCGCGCGCGCGGCGTGTGCCGTAGCGCGCGAGGTAGCGTTGTGTGGCCGAGTCGCCGCCGCGCACCAGCAGGTAGTCGAAGCTGTCGCGCACCGCGGGCACCGTGGCCAGCACGGGTCCGGGCGCGAAGGGGCCGTCGATGCCGAAGTGCTGGCTGTAGAGCGGGTCGCGCAGGCCGAGCGGGATCCATTCCAGATCGGCGTGGAAGGTCATCCAGGGGCTCTCGCCCCCCTTGCGTACGTGGTAGTGGGACCCGAAGTGGGCGTAGGGGCTGCTGAAGGGGATCATCCCGTTGCGCACGTAGAAGGGCTCGATGGCCTCGCTGCGCGGATCGCAGAGGACGGGCAGAACGCGGCGCTCCGGCTCCATGCGCTCGATCACCGCGAACAGCGGCGCGATCTCGCGGTCGAAGGCGCGGTGCAGACGCCCCACGCCGACGATCGAGACCAGGCAGAGGCCGACCGCGAGGACCCGGCCGACGCGCCCGCGGGTCAGCGCGCCGCCCGTCGCCAGCAGCAGGGCGACCCAGGCGAAGAGCGCGAGCCGCAGGTCGAGCCAGATGGTGGCGCCCGACGCGAAGGGCGCGGTGAAGTAGGCGGCCAGGAACACGGCGGTCGCCCACCAGCCGGGGTGGATCCGGGCGAGACGGCCGGGACCGCCGCCGCCCGCGCGCCGCCAGGCCGCGACGCCCGCGACCACCAGGCCCAGCGCCAGGACGGAGGCGACCTGCAGGGCCTTGTCGTCGGGATTCTCCAGCAGCAGCACGGGCGTGCGCAGCAGGTACTCGAACTTGAAGGCCGCCGGCAGCCGGATCACGCCCTCCACGCCCGACCCGCCGAACCACCACACCGCCAGCAGGACCAGCGCCGGCACGAGCGCCGCCCCCACGCAGGCCACCCGCCGCGGCCGCGGGGCGCGGCCCGTCGCGCAGACCATCGCCAGCACCGCCAGCGGCGCCAGGCCGAAGGGGTGGGTGAAGTAGACGAGCACCGCCATCAGCGCCAGCGCCACGGCCGTCACCGCGCCGCCGGACTCGCGGTTCGCCAGGCGCACGGCCAGGGTCGCGCCCAGCAGGACCATGGGCAGGCAGAGCAGGTAGTTGGTGAAGCCCACCAGGTAGGGGTCGTTGTAGATCAGCAGGAAGCCGAACAGCGCCCCCCAGCGGTTCGTCCCGCCCAGGGCGTCGTGGAGGGCCGCGAACGACAGCGGCAGCAGCAGCACGTAGAGCGCCATCAGCACGCGGTTCGCGGCCACGGCCCCCATCGACGCGGCCAGGGCCGCGCCGGCCCCGTAGTAGGTGATGTAGGGCTCGGCCGACAGCCGGTTCTCGAAGCGCTCGTTCCAGCCGGGGGTCGTGTCCTCGGCCGCCAGGGTGCCGATGATGGCCAGGTGGTTGGGCAGGTCCTGCATGGGCAGGTGGTCCGCGGCCACGATGGGCAGCAGGTGCAGCAGGCTCAGTACGATCCAGACGACGAGCAGGGGGCGGTCGCCGGTCCAGGAGGGTCCTGTCGCGCGCGCGCCCATGTCAGCGCCCACCTCCGGTGAGCGCCAGGATGCGGTCGAGGTTCTGGCGGGCCGGCACGTAGTCGGGGTAGCGGCTCAGCAGGTCGCGCAGCAGGCGGACGGCCGTCTCCGGGTCGCCCTGCTCCATGTAGGTCAGGGCGATGCCGTTCAGGGCCTGCGGATAGTGGGGCTGGTGGTCGAGGGCCGTCTCGTAGGCCTGCCGCGAGGCGGCGAACTCGCCGCGCTGGGCGTGGACGCGGCCCAGGTCGGCGTAGAAGGAAGCGCCCTCGTGGTCGCCGGTGGGCCAGGCGACCAGCACGGCCGTCAACGCGAGCGCCGCCAGCGCCGCCTTCGACAGCCACAGCCGCGGCGCGGCCAGGCCGGCGCCGGCGAATACGGCGAGGGGGATCAGCAGCGGCAGACGGTGGCGCGTGTTGACCCAGAACAGCAGGCAGGTCAGCAGGGTCGTGCCCGCCAACAGCAGCAGGGGCGCGACCTCGGCGCGGCGCTCGCGCAGGGCGGCGACCAGTCCCGGCATCGCCAGCAGCCAGAGCAGGCCCAGCGAAGGGATCAGCCAGCGGCCGGGACCCGTGTGCCGATGCACCCAGGCGGCCAGGAAGTTGTGCTCCATCTCGCGCCAAGCGAAGACCAGGCGCAGCTTGCGCGCGTAGAGCGACAGGGCCGCGCCGGGGTCGCCGGCCAGTTCGCGCAGGCCGCGGCCGAACCAGTGGCGCGAGGCGCCGCGCCAGTCGAGGCTGCGTCCGGCGTCGCGGCGGGCCATCCGCATGGACGCCTCCTGCTGGCGCTCGATGTCGGGCGGGAAGTCGCGCGGCTGTTCGAAGCGTCCCGAGGCGCCCTCGAAGTTGCCCAGGTAGAAGTTCACGCCGCCGTTGGTCGAGACCAGCACCGCCTCGCCCCCGTGCGCGACGTTGCGCACCGTCACCGGCAGGATCGCCAGGGCGGCGCCCAGCGCCAGCAGCAGCGCGGGCCTCGCGACGACCGCCGGCCGCCGCCAGGATCCCCAGCCCCACCAGACGACGATCCCCGCCAGCAGCAGCAGGTGCTGGGGACGGTTGACCGCCGCCACGCCCAGCAACAGACCCAGTCCCAGCAACCATGGCCACGACCGTCCGTCCCGGCGCGCGCGGCAGGCGAGGGCCAGGTTCATGGCGGTCGCGAGCAGCGCCATGTTCAGCGCCGTGGGCAGCAGCCAGCCCTCGAACCACAGCAGCGGCGCGAAGAGCAGCGCCAGCAGTCCCGCCCACAGCCCGGCCCGGTCGCCGTACAGGCGGCGGCCCAGGGCGTGGACGCCCACGACGGTCAGCACGCCGCAGGCGCCCTGCAGCAGGATCGGTCCCCAGTGCCCGGCGCCAAGCCGGTGGCACAGCGCCACCAGGTGGGGATAGAGCGGCGGCATGTAGTAGGGAGCGTCGGCGGGACCGAAGCCGCGGCCGGCGGCCAGGGCCCGGGCCCAGGCGTCGTAGTGGGCGGCGTCGTTGATGGGCTCGCCGAAGAGGGGGTCGTGCTCGCCGCGCCACAGCAGGACGGCGAGGCGCATGGCCAGGGCGGCGGCGGCCAGGAGGGCGGGGGTCTTGTTGTCGCGCCAGAACCGATTCGCCACGAATGTCGCCCCTTGCTTTACTGCGGTACGTTAGGACGCCTGGACGTTTGCCCCTTAGGCCAGGATCGAATCACACGATCTCTGACGAGCTATCACCATACGCTCGATACCTTGATTAGATCATCGGTTTTCTCGATGTGATGCGCGACCTCCGCCAATATTGCATGTGTTTGTTTGTTTGTGTGCGGGGGGGGGGGGGCCGGGGATGTGGGGCCCTGGTTTGAGTTGCCG
>CAZTWK010000079.1:0-11276 GCA_964617805.1 uncultured Fibrobacteraceae bacterium
GTAGACCGAGACGGACGGAGAGGGCCCGGGTCCGCGATCGGACCCGGGCCGTTTTCTATCTGGCGAGCTGCAGCTTGCCGTTCGCGGCCAGCGTACCTGCCCGGATCCGGTAGAGGTAGGTGCCCGACGGCATCTCGCGGCCTGAGTCGTCGCGCCCGTTCCAGTGCGCGGACGAGAGGCCGTCGCCTCGCTTCTCCACGTCCAGTTCGCGGACGAAGCGGCCCCGCGCATCGAAGACGTCGACGCGGGCCGGCGCCGGACGCGGCGACGCGAAGCGTATCTCCACGCCCGCGTTGAAGGGATTGGGCGCGGCCAGGTGGCGGATGGCCGGCGCGGGCGGCGCGCCGTCGTCCACGGCCACCGTGGGATGGACCGCGAGATTGGTGAGGCCCAGGTTGGGGCCCAGGAAGTCCATGAAGGCGTGGTAGAGGACCTGCGCGCCGGTGGCCGCGTCGAGTTCCATGTAGCCCGCCGGCCCGCCGGTGCCCGCGCCCAGGACGTAGAGGTGGTCGTCGGGGCCGTCGGTGATGCCGACGGGGGTGCCCGGCGCGGCGAAGGTGACCCAGTCGTAGACCATGGCGCCGGTGCCGGTGTCGTAGGTGTCGATCGCCGTGTCGCCGGTGGTGTCGCGCAACAGGTAGAGCAGATCCGAACCTGGGCGGCCGGTCACGTCCTCGTAGGTGCCCGAGGCCGGCGCGAGCACCACGTGGTCGACCGAGCCGCCGTCCGCGTCCATCCAGGCCAGGGTGCCGCCCGTGGCGATCACGTAGAGCAGGCCGTCCGGTCCGTCGGTGACGGCGACGGGATCGGTCTGCGCGGCCGGGAGCGCGTGGCTGACGGTGACCTCCGGGACGGACGCGTCCACGAGGTCGATCCGCGACGAGGCGCCGTTGCCGCGGACGACGAAGAGTTCGTCGCGGCCCGCCAGGTTGGTGATGTCCTGGTTGTTGCCACCGAGGTCGTCGGTCGTGTCGATGGTGCTCGTGCCCAGCCACGGGTGGAAGGTGGCGAAGCCGCCGCCCCGGCCGGTGGCGTAGAGCAGGCCGTCGTTGCCGTCGGTGATGCCCCGCGGATTGCCGAGGCCGGTGGCGATCGTGAACATGTCCGGGATGGGCACGTCGCGGCCGGTGTCGTAGGCGTCCACCCGGGCGGCGGAGCCCGGGTCCCGCAGCATGAACAGGCTGGCGAGCGGCTCGAAGGGCAGGGCGTCGGCCGGGATCGGCGGCGTGGTCGAGGTCAGGGGCACTTCGAGCAGGCTGGGGAACTCGCCGAAGTCGCCGCTGCCGAAGACGACCGGGTTCGTCTCGTCGCCCACGCGGATGCCCTCGGTGGGCTCGGCGCCGCCCAGGGAGCCCACGTCGTAGGCCAGGATGTCGAAGGAGAGCTCGTCGCCGAAGGCGTCGCCGTAGTCGATGATCACCCGGAAGTCGTCCATGCCGCCGTCCACGTTCAGGCCGAAGACGAAGGAATGGTCCGAGATCTGGCCGATGAACTCGGAGGTGGCGACGCCGCCCCCGGTCTCGAAGCCGCGGGCGGTCTCCGAGTAGGCGTCCGGGTCGCTGCCGATGCCGAACACCGTGTCCGACTGGGTCCACAGGCCGTCGTCGAGTTCGCCCCCGAGGGGCGACTGGTCGCGGATGAAGCCCAGGATGGTGATCTCCGCGGGGAAGATCACCAGGCCGGTGAAGGAGTCGACGGTGGAGGCGTTGTTGTCCACGAAGAGCCGGAAGTAGACCGACTGCACGTATGCGTGGGGACCGCCGAGGCCGTAGTCGGTGAGGTCGACGCCCCCAGCCCCGTAGAAGAGCTCGCGCACCACGACCAGGTCGGGATCGGGGCGCGGCGTGGCGGGAGCGAAGCCGGCGTCGACATAGGGATCGGCCGCGAGGGCGGGCGCGGCGAGCAGGAACAGGATGGATGAACAGATGAGTACCCGGCGCATGGCAAACCCCCTTCGACCAGCCAGGAGCGTGCCGGCCGAGACGTGGCGCGACACGAGCGCAGTATATCGCAGATCTTGTGGTTTAAACAACGAACCCTCAGCAGGGTGTTTCCGCGGGTGACGGAAAACCCCACCCCGGGGTGGGGTGGGGCCGACCAGACATCAAGCGTGACTCGCTGGGCGATTACATCCCCCACAGAGTCATCGTGTTCACATCCCGCCCCAGGAGCTTGAGGTAGTAGAAGAGCTGGCTCTTGTGGGACTGCAGGTGGATCACCATGCCCAGGAACTGCCGTCCGTACAGCGCCGGGTGCTCCGGGTCCCAGGGCGCCGCCACGGTCTCGCCGGCGAGCTTGTCCTCGCCGGCCTCGGCGATCGCGTCCAGGGCGACCTGCTTGTCGGCGGCCAGCAATTCGCGCGCCTTCTGGACGCTCTCGATCGTCGGCAGGCCCTCCGCCGGCGGCAGCATGTCGTCCTCGGGCGTCGAGCCCTCGGGCGCTTCCACCCCGTCGGGCGGGCCCCACTCGCCGGTCAGGAAGCAGCGGCAGCAGTAGCCGCAGGCCGAGGTCAGGTGCCACAGGAGCTGGCCGGTGGTCATCCAGTTGGATCCGGTGGCGGGCTTCCAGTCCAGGTCGGCGGCTTCGACCATGGCCATGAGGTTGTCGGTGGCGCGGTAGTTGTCCTCCACGGCATCGGTGAGCAGGTCGGTCCAGTTCATGCGGTCTCCCTCCGGAGAGTGCGTGGTCGGTCAAGTGGGGGGTGAACAAGATACCCGCGCGCGACGCGGGCGGCCACAGCCGGGCGCCCGCGCGGCGCCGGTGAGGATGGTGCGGGCGATCCCGCCCTCAGACCTCCAGCCCGAACGCCCTCACGGCCTTCTCGTAGTCGCCGGCCTCCACCCACAGCACGAAGCCGAAACGGCCCGTGCCGTCGCAGATGCCGCTGGAGGAGTACACGTTGACGCCGGCGTTGGCCAGGTTCTGGTGGTGCCCGTGGAGCGCGCCGATGCGGTCGTCGCCCTGGATCAGGAAGCCTTTCTGGGGGCCGACCAGCGTGGCGCCGGCGTTGGCAGCGGCCTCCTGGAGCTGCTCCGGTTTCTCGGTGATGAGGCAGATCTGGGTCTGCTCGTCGCCGGCCGGGATGGCCGTGAAGGCCGTCAGGTTGAGGCCGCTCTCGCTGATGTGCTCCAGCAGCCGGCTCGCCTCGCCGGGCTTGTCGCGAACGGTGGCGTAGTAGCAGTCGACGATACGGATCTGGTCGCTCATGGTCGGCTCTCCCCTCGTCCCGCCGGATTCCATGGTGCGTCGCCTTCGATGTCGCGCCTGCGGGGCCAGTATAGCACACGCGGGCCGGGGCCGTCCGGCATGTGCTATGATCGTCGCGCACCGCACCACCCCACCGAGGAGCCGCGCCATGATCCAGCGTCCGTCGACACACGCCCTCATCCTTGCCGTGCTCGTCCTGGCGACCGTCGTCCAGGCCCAGTGGTCCGACGATCCCGCCGTGAACCTCGTCGTGGGCGACGGTCCCGGCGACCAGGTCGTGCCCCACCTGGCCGTGACGCCCGACGGCCACACCTACGTGGGCTGGTACGACACCGACAGCGGCAACTACGACGTGGCCCTGCAGCGGCTCGCGCCCGACGGCACGCCCGTCTGGGCGCCCGGCGGCATCATCGTGAGCGCCCACCCCCAGAATTCCTGGGTGATGGACTGGTCGCTGGCCGTCGATCACGACGGCAACGCGGTGGTGGCCTTCGCCGACATCCGCGGCGGGAACTCCAACATCCACATCTACAAGATCAGCCCGGCGGGCGGCTTCCTCTGGGGCGCCGACGGCATCACCCTGTCCGCCGGCTCGGATTTCAAGGGCCCGCCCTACGTGACGGTGACCAGCGACAACCAGGTGGTGGCGGTGTGGATGCAGGAGGCCGCCACCACCGCGCTGCGCATGCAGCGTCTCGAGGCCGACGGCGACCTGCTCCTGCCCGCCGGCGGCCTGGCCGTGAGCGAGGCCGGCGACCAGTCGCCGTCGGGGTACGTGCTGCTGCCCACCCACGGCGGCGACGTCCTGGTGGGTTACGTGCCGACCTACACCTTCATGGCCAACCGGCAGATCAAGGCCCAGCGCTTCGACGCCGCGGGCGCGGCCGTGTGGCCCGCCTCGGTCATGGTGATGGACGACGGCACCGTGCCCATGGGCCACTACTTCGAGATGACGTCCGACGGCACCGGCGGCGCCCTGTTCGCCTGGTCGATGGCCGTGGGCAACGCCTTCGGCGCGCGCGTCCAGCGACTCGACGCCGACGGCGGCGCGGCCCTGCCCCACAACGGCCTCTACGTGGACGCCGGCGGCGCCACCGGTCAGATCGGCCCCAGCGCCGTGTACGACCCGGCCGCCGGCGAGATCACCGCGGCCTTCGGCACCGTGAACGCGAACCAGTCCCAGCGCGGCGTGAACGCCCAGCGTTTCGACGCCGCCGGCGCCCGCCTCTGGGGTCCCGCCGGCACGACCGTCCTGCCCCTCGACACCGACCTGGCGCAGCAGCTCCGCCTGAACTGGGACCAGGGCGTGCCCGTGGGCGTGGTGCTGGTGAACGTGGCGTCGGTCTGGGCCCAGGACATCGTGCAGGCCTTCCGCCTGGACGACGCCGGCGGCCACGCCTGGGGCGGTCCCGTCACCCTGGCGTCGGTCTACAGCGGCAAGGAGGACATCGTCGCGGCGAGCAACGGGGAGACCCTGGTCTGCGTGTGGGACGACGAGAGCGGCCACTCGGACGTGGTGGCCCAGAACGTCAACGCCGACGGCACGCTGGGCGAGCTGGTGGTGGCCGTCGGGGACGGTCGCCCGGCCGCCCTCACCGCGCACGGGAACTTCCCCAATCCCTTCAACCCCTCCACCACCATCGCCTTCGACCTGGCGCGCCCAGCCCACGTGGATCTGAGGGTCTACGACGCGGCGGGACGGATGGTGCGGCGGCTGGCCGCGCGGGACTTCGGGGCCGGCCGGCAGCGCCTGGTCTGGGACGGAACCAATGACGCGGGGCGGCGGCAACCCTCGGGCGTCTACCACTACCGGCTGTCGACGGGGGGACGTGTGAGCGGCGGGTCGATGAATCTCGTCAAGTGATCCCGCCCGGAACGAGGAACGAGCACGGCGCGCGCCGTGCTCGTCCTCGTTTTCCGGGGTCCGTGCCTTCGCTCAGGGCCGCGTCTCGGCCAGCACGACCATGTGCCGCAGCCCCACCAGGGCGCAGACCACCTCGTCGATCTCGTTCTGACCGTACTCCAGGTTCTTCATGGCCTGGATCACGTCGACGCCCGCGGTCATGAAATCGGCGTTGGTGAGCTTCATGTGCCGGTGCGAGTCGGGCAGCGTGGGCCGGTTCTCGTAGACCGAGGGACCGCCCATGCCCGAGATCATGAAGTCGGCGACACGCTTGGCCACGAGGTCGTCGGCGATATCCTCGAACAGGTGCCCGATCGCATCGTTCTGTTTGTGCATCCGGACGATCTCCCGGGTCAAGCGGCCGATGCCCTGCTCCTTGCCGAGCCGCTCGTAGAGGGTCGTCTCGGCGTGGCGCGCGGTGCGGTCGGCGGCGTTCGCCTCGCACATCTTCTCGAGGTCCGCGACCTGGACGTCGGCGTCGGAGGTCGCAGCGAAGGCGACCGGGATCGCGCCCAGGGCCGCCAGCATGATCAGCGTCATGACGGTTCTCTTCATCTGTTCATCCCCTTGTCGATTCGATAGGCAAGATGGATCGGTCCATCTCGATATTCGGTGAGTGGGCGAGGACGAGCGGCGGAATACGCCGAAGGGGTGACTATATAATTATCACATCATAAAGTCTATTGATTTAATCTTGTTTACTGAGTCGGCCTGTAGATGACTATGGATGCTGACGTTACGGGATCATCAGGCGGATCGCCGACGCTCACTGACCGTCCCGCAGAAGACCCACCAGTCGCCAGCCGTCGTCGCCCCGCAGGTAATGCGCCTCGGAGGGCGGCGGCCGGCGGCCGTCGCCCTCGCGGGCGAACCAGCGCACGACGAAGTACGCGCGCATGTCCAGCAAGGCGGAAGGAACGACCAGGCTCGGCTCCATGCCGAGATCCTCCAGCGACGCGAGGATCTGGCCGTCGCGGTCCAGGACCTCGGCGTCGAAGCGGTGGGTTGTGGGCCGCCCGGCCTCCGTCAACGCGTTGCACGCCGTGATGCGCAGGCCGCCATCCGCCGGCACCGGATCCCCATCCACGAGCACCGGCGCCACCGAGCCCAGGGCCCAGTCGAGGGTCTTGTCGCGGCGGTCGATCAGCACGCGCGTCAGCACCTTGTCGGCCGCGGGATCCTCGTAGCGGCCGGCGGTCACCGCGGCGGCGATGGCCGCGTCGGACACGCGCGCCAGCACCGTACCCGCCCAGAAGGCGTCGGCGGGACGGCAGGCCGAGAGGTGCGCGTTCAGGTAGTTCGGCACCCAGTGCTCCGGGTCGTAGACAATGGCCTCGAAGAGGCCTATCTCCGGATGCTCGGGAATGTCCGTGCGATCCGGATCATCGAACACCTCGTAGGGCCGCCGGTGCAGCCCCAGGGCGGGGATGCCCGCGAAGAACTCCTTCAGGTCCAGGTCGTAGGCGAAGCCGATGCGGGCCTCGTGGCGCGCCGCCCAGTAGCCGCCGAGACAGCCGTCGAAGTCCACCAGGTAGTGCCGCAGGAAGCGGCGACCGTCCTGCTCCACGTACACGTCGAGGGTGTTGTCGAGCTTCAGGTCCACGTGGCCGAGCCAGGCGCAGAAGACGCGCAGGCCGCGCAGGGAACGGCGGTCCTGGTGGGGGACGACGTCGTTGGGATCGTCGTCGCGGGTGCCGGCGTAATCGTAGCCGCCCACGGGACGGCCGGGCAGGAAGCGGCTCACCAGGGCGCGGTAGCGACCGTCGGGGCGTTGCGAGGGCAGGCTCGCCAGCAGGGCATCGATGTCGGCGGCGACCAGAGGGCGCTCCGAGGTCTCGGTCACCTCGACGACAGCCTCGGGATCGATGCCCAGGTCCTCGCGCGCGAAGTACACCACCCGGTCGTCGGGCACGTGGTAGCCGCAGGCCCAGAACAGGCGGCCCGCCACGGGGCCGGCCCCGGTGGCGATGACGGGCTCGCCCGGCTTGTCGAACTTGCAGATGTAGCGCGCGCCGCGCGCGTCGCGGAAGACGAAGCCCGGGTTGCGGCCGCCCGACTTGACGCCGGTGACCTCCCAGGGCAGGAAGGCCTCGGGTCCGGGATCGTCGCCGCCCGGTCCCCGGCCCACCTCGTCGGGCGCCAGGCGGTGCAGGCGGTTCTCGAACCAGCTCGAGTCCGGCACTTCGCCCAGGCGGTTCACGTCCAGGGCGGGGCCGGCCGGCACCGGATCCATGCGCAGCCGGGCCTGGTCCACCACGAAGTTCTCGAGGTGGTGGGACAGCCGCCAGAACTCGTTCTCGGACGGACGGGGCATGTCGCGCGTGTCGTCGACGACCGTCACCACGGGGCCGTCCGTGAACACCGGCGGCTGCGTCCCGCAACCGGCGGCCAGCAGCACGAGAGCCGCGGCCAGCGCGTGTGAGCGGCGCCGCATCACGGTTGCCTCCGGGTGCGGGTCTTGAAGATCGACGTGGTGCCGACCGCCACCTGGACGTCTTCCGGGCTGAAGGCCAGCAGGAACGTGAACAGCGGATCCTCGCGCATGCCGACCACCAGGCCCAGCCCCGCGCAGGGATCGATGTCGCCGAGGGACAGCTTGTCCCAGGTGGGCGCCACGCTTCCCCAGTCCACGAAGAGTTCGCCCTGCACGCGGGCGGTCACCGGGTAGCGGTAGGCCGCCGTCAGCACGAGGCTGCGACGGTCGGCGAAGCGGAAGCGGCTGTAGCCGCGCAGACCGGTCTTGCCGCCGAGACGGGCCAGCTCCGTCAACGGCAACTCGTCGTCGCCCTCGGGTTCGACCCCCTCGGCATACCCGCGCAGCAACAGGACACGCGAGCCGCGGTACAGGTCGACGAAGTACTGCAGCTCGGCGCTGTAGTGGCGGTAGTCGGCGTCGCCGTGCCGGCGCGAATCGTTCCAGCCGCCGCGCAGGCGCACGAGGCCGCCGCGGTTGGAGTAGTCGCGACGGTTGCGCGTGTCGTAGGCGAGGCCCGTTTCGATACCCACGTAGCGCACCTGGCGGGCGGTGGCGAAGTGGTCCGGGTAGGCCTGCGACACGCTGAGGTCCTCGTCGGCGGCCAGCAGCCGCACGTCGCGGCCGTACAAGGTGAGCTCCGGTTGCAGGGTTCCGCCGGGATTGGCCGCCACGGTGATCTGCGCCAGGTGCAGCTCGGCGCCGTAGTCGGCCTCGTCCGGCGACGAATGCGGGCCCACGCCGTGGAAATGCCGCTCGTCCATCTGCTCGCGGTGGAAGAGGGCTTCCCAGTGTACCGGGCCTTCGTCACGCTCCAGCGCCGCGGCCAGCAGATACTTGCGCTGATTGACGTAGCCGAGGCCGAGCTTCAGGTCCAGTCCGCTGTACAGCCAGTCGCGGCCGCGCACGTTCACGCCGAGGGCGGTGATGCCGAGACTGGATTCGAAATCGAAGAGCGGTCCGAGGCTGCTGCGGTAGGGACCCGACGTGAAGGTCACCAGGCTCGCCAGCGTCCACACGAGATGGTGCCGCTCCTCGAGGTAGGCCAGCCGGGACACGGGCCACGCCGCCACCCGCAGGGCGGCGTAGGGCACGAACAGGACGCCGCGCGCGGCGTGGCGCAGGGGAGAGACGCGGTGCGGCAGGGGGTCGAGGGTACCGCGCAGGGGATCGCCGGCGGCGACCCGCGTCGTATCGACGGCGGCGGTTTCCGGCGCGGTCGCGGCGAGCGCGGTGCAGGACCAGGACAGGGCGGCCAGGACGAGGCCCGTCAGCATGAGGCGGCGGGCTCGTCGGGCCGGGCCGGCGAGCGGCCCGTAGGATACCGGCGCAGGGATGATGATGCCCTCCAGGCGGTCGGAGATCTCTCTCGGCGCGATCCCGGGAAACCTAGCACAGGCCATCGTATCGGGCGAGCCGCGGCTGTCACCCTGAGTTCCACGGCGACATCTTGTTGGGATACATGGTTTACGATATTTCTCTTTAGATTAAGTGAGATCAACCGATATATAGAGTGGTAGTCTAAATGATTACGATACCCATTCTCATGGAGGTGGGGGATGACCACGAACAAAGACGCCTACAAGACCGCTCCCGACGAGCTGGATCACCTCGAAGTCGAACTGCAGATCTCCGACGGCCAGACCGCCCCGGGCCGGATCCTCAGCCTGAACTTCTTCGGGGTTTCGATCGGCTTTGCCGGCGGCGGAATCCCGCCGATCCCGCTCGGCGTCGAGCAGACGGTCACCTTCACGTCGCCCCATCTCAAGAAACCGATCGACGTGCGCGTCAAGGCGCTGTCTCGCGTGGACGAGAACGACTCCCTCCGCTACGAGTTCGACTACGTCAACCAGGACGAGCTCAAGAGCCAGCTGCCCATCGCCCTGTTCAGGCTCTTCAACCAGCGCAAGGCGTACCGGGTCGAGCCCGAGGAGAAGACCCCCATCTCGGTCACCGTCAAGGCCTGCCGGGACGAGGGCGGGACCGTCGACGACCGCGAGATCACCTGCCAGCTCCAGGACATCTCGGGCACGGGCATCGCCCTGCTGCTCGACCAGGAGAGCGAGGTCGCCCTGGCCGCGGCGACGCGGCTCCAGATCAGCTTCAACCTCCCCAACAATCCCCGGGTCTTCATGCTCGAGGCCTGGATCAGGCACCGCCGGGTCGTGGCCAACAAGATCCGCGTCGGGCTGGAATTCGTGGACGGGGAGCAGGAGAGCATCGTCGACTACGTCATGATCCGGCAGCGCGAGGACCTGAAGCAGACGGTCTAGGTTCCGCCCCTCAGAACCGCCACGACAACGCCACCCCCGCGGGCGACAGCGCCAGCTCCGGCGCCAGGCCCCGCTCACGCTCGTGATGCGGCGCCAGGATGCGGTCGGTGACGAACTCCGCCGAGAAGATGCCGACGGCCGCGCCGAGCCACAGGTCGCTCAGCCAGTGCATGTCGTCCACCAGTCGCGCCAGCGAGGAGGCGGTGGCCAGGCCGTACAGGCCGGCCGACGCCCAGGTGCGGTCGATGTCGCCGGCGAGGGAGGCGGCCAGGGCGAAGGCCACGGTGGTGTGGCCCGAGGGCATCGACGAGTGGGAGCCGAAGAACTCGAAGTCGCGCGGCCCGTCGGCCGAGGTGGGACGCCGGCGGCTCAGGGTGTACTTGAGCGCGCCCTCGGCCACGGCGGAGATGGCGATGCTCACCGCGACCCGCTCACCGGCGACACGCACCGCGTCGTCGCCGACGGCCCAGCCGCCCAGGGTCAGGCCCACGCCCAGCGGCACGTAGGCGGGCCACTCGCCCCACGGCCGCGCGATGTCGGCGAAGGTCTCGTAACCGTCGGTCCGGTGGTCGAGCACCCAGTCGCGGGTGGGCTCGTCGATGGTCATCAGCAGGCCGGCGCCGCCGATGACCACGGCGGTGCGCAGGAGCCAGGGGCGGTCCGGCGCCGGGCCGGCGTCCGCGTCGGCGAGCGCGGAGCCGGTCAGGGCGAGCGTCGTCGCGAGGAGAACCGGGAGCAGGGGGGTGCGGAGCGATGTGGGAATGACGGTTCCCTCCGGATGGCGGAATGACGGCCCGAGCGTGCGATCGGGGGAGCCTACCACATGCCGCGGGCGCGGACGAGCGAGGCCGGGCGACGTCCGCACCGCCCTTCCCTACAGACGTTTTCGATCAGTAGTTCGATTTTGCTTGGTTCGACTCCGGGAATCCCCTAGTGTCCACAGTTGATGCAGGCTTTTCGCCAACGGCCGGATATCTTCGCGATCCCCCTCGAATCGAGGCGCGCGTCATGGCAGATTCCCAGGGTGTCGACTTCTATCGCTTTTCCCGCAACCTGAACGAGGAGGAACGAAGCGTCCGCGACACGGTCCGCCGTTTCGTCGACCGCTCCTTTCTCCCGATCGTCCGCAAGCATTTCGCCGACGGCACGTTCCCCCCGGAGATCATCCCCGAGCTGGGCGCCATGGGTCTGCTCGGATCGTCGATCCACGGACCTGGCTGTCCCGGATTGAGTTCCACGATCTACGGCCTGATCTGCCAGGAGCTGGAGCGGGGCGACAGCGGCCTGCGCAGCTTCGCGTCCGTGCAGGGCAGCCTGGTGATGTGGCCCATCTCCACCTACGGCACCGACGAGCAGAAGAACAAATGGCTGCCCGAGCTGGCGGCCGGCCGCAAGATCGGCTGCTTCGGCCTGACCGAGG
>CAZTWK010000080.1:0-11270 GCA_964617805.1 uncultured Fibrobacteraceae bacterium
GTGTCGACCGGCGTCCCGTCCAGCCGCATGGTCACGAGCTTGGCGGGGAATCCCATCCCGACGCCGAGCACGTCGTCCGACATGAAGATCAGCCCCATGGGCTGGCGCAGCTCGCCGGGCCCGTCGCCCTCGCGGCTGATGTCCCGCAGGTGCTCGCCGTCGGCCGAGATGACCACCACGTGGCAGAGCTGATGGTCCAGCACGTAGAGCTCGCCGTTCGGGTGCCTCTTCAGGTCCGAGATGCGTCCGAAGATCACGTCCTCGTCTTCGCCCCCCATCCGCCACAGTTCGCGGAGCGCCAGCTCCTGGATGCCCTCGGCGGGGCCGTCTTAGTCGATGGTGCGGGGGACGTCGGCGGCCAGGCCGGCCGACGCGCAGAGGAACAGCAGGATCGTCGTCAAGGTAGGTGTTTCATGAGGGGGCTCCTGACGGGCTCGCGTCTCGGGACGGGGTGCTTGCCGGGGCGAGAAGGACTCGTGCCCTTGTAGGACGAGCGAGGGGCGGGATCGGTTTCAGGCGGCGTGCGTTCCGGCTACTCCACCCAGTACTCCGCCCCGTCCCGCGTCCGCCCCAGGAAACCGTAGTCCACCATGAAGCGGCACAGCGTCGTGTGGTCGTCAGACGCGCTCGCCAGGATCTCGTTGACCTCCGTCTGCGTGTAGCGGCGCGACGCGTCGAAGCGTTGCAGGACGTGGATCATCACGGCGATCTTGTGCTTATCCTTGCGGGGGAAGCGCGCCATTTGTCCGTCGGGACCGTGCGGGAACCGGGCGCCGACGATCTTGTCGAACTCGGTTCGCGTGATGGCGAAGCGCTCGTCGTCCGCAGCCTTGGCGCCGGGGATGTCGATGAAGCGGGAGCCCGGGTCCTGGTCGCCGCGCGCCAGCAGGTCCATGAGCGCCAGGAACGCGCGGGCCTGCCGCGCCTTCTCGCGCAGCTGGAAGCGGTGGTTGCGGATCGTCGACAGGCTGACGTTGCCGGCCAGCGGCTGGATCTCCCGGTCGGACAGGCCGTCGTGGAAGTGGCCCAGCAGCGCGCGCTGGGTGTCGGACAGGCCCGTGCCCTTCTTGCCCAGGGACAGCAGGGCGACGAAGGGCGAGCCGTGGGCCTCGTCGAGGTGGTGCTTCATGGCGAGCTCGGCCTCCACGAGGTCGTCGCCGTGGCGGTAGATCCGGCCCCGTCGTGTCGTCTCCTCGCAGTGGAGGCAGGCGAAGGTGTCGCCGGTGCGGGCGTAGCCGGCGATGAGGTCTTCGATGGGGGCGGTGTCTCTTGTCGGTCGGTTCATGGCAACTCCTTGAAGTCATGATAATAGTATATATCTGAAATATGTCTAGGTATAAGTAGACAGAACTATTATACGTCTAAAAAATAACTGCATGTTATACTCCCTGAAAACCCGGGGAAACGCAACAGACCGGGCCCCGCGCCGTAGGAACCGGATCGCCTCTTCCCCGAAGGAGCCGTCATGCTGAAGTTCCTGCTCTGGTGCATCCTCTTCGTCCTGTGCTGGCCCGTTGCCGTGATCGGACTGATCCTCTATCCTCTCGTCTGGCTGCTCCTGCTCCCGTTCCGCCTGGTCGGTCTCACGGTCCGCGGGGTGCTCGAACTCTTCAAGGCCCTCGTCTTCCTGCCAGCCCGCCTGCTGGGGCATCGTCCCGGCTGATCGGAACCGGGGCCTTCCCGCCGCAGATCCGTCGAAAGCGTGCAAGGTCATGCCAAGCCTGAGAAGCAGAGTCATGCGACTACTCGTGAAGCGCATGGTGGGTCCGAAATTCGCGCGCGCCGGCCGTTCGGTCGAGGCGTTGAGGCGGCTGGACGCGTTCGCCGTCGAGAACCAGAAGATCCCGCCCGGGACCGGGATCGAGGCCGTGTCGATGGCGGGCATCGCGGCCGAGCGGGTGCGAGCCGCCGGCGTCGGCGGTCAACGCGCGGTTCTCTTCCTCCATGGGGGCGCCTTCGTGATGGGCTCCCCGGCCACGCACCGCGAACTCGCGGCGCGCGTGTCGGCCGCCACCGATGCCACCGTCTTCGTCCCGGCCTACCGGCTCGCGCCCGAGCATCCCTTTCCCGCCGCCGTGCACGACACGATCGCCGCGTATCGGTGGCTGCGCGACGAGGGCTACACGGCGGCGCGGATCGCGTTCGGCGGCGACTCGGCGGGCGGCGGCCTGGCGCTCCAGGCGCTGATCGCCCTGCGGGACGAGGGGGAGACGCCGCCGGCCGCGGCCTTCTGCTTCTCGCCGCCCACGGACTGGGTGCGCTTCGACGGCGAGTCCTACGAGACGCGCGCGCGGGTGGATCCCATGAACACCCTCGAGCTCTGCCGTTTCACGGCCGGGCTCTACGTCGGCGACGCGCCCCCGGACACGCCCCTGCTGTCACCCGCGCGTCACGACCTGTCCGGGCTGCCGCCCCTGTGCATCCACGTCGGCGACGACGAGATCCTGCTGAGCGACGCCGTCCGCTTCGCCGATCGCGCGGCCGCCGATGGAGTGGAGGTCGTATTCAGGATCTGGCCGGGCATGTGGCACGTGTTCCAGCACAGCGCGCGGTTGGTGCCGGAGGCCCGGCGGTCGCTCGAAGAGGTCGGGCGCTTCGTGAAGCGGCACGTCGGCCGCGATTCCTGATCTTTCCCGGGAATGTAGAAGCGACCGGGGGGCACACCCCCGGGGGATTGGGCTATACTGGTAGGGTATTCAGCCGATCAATGAGTTCTGGGTCAACGACCACGATGTGGCCGCGTTGCGCGGTTCACCGATCCCCATCCGAGGCGGAGCCCGACCGTGAAACGGACCGACAACCTGCGCATCGAGGGCTTCGAGCCCCTCATCACCCCCATGCAGCTCAAGCACGCCGTGCCGCTGACCGTGCTGGCGAGCGAAACGGTGAGCGACGCCCGCGAGGAGATCGTCCGGATCATGACGCGGCAGGATCCGCGTCGGCTCATGGTGGTGGGCCCCTGCTCGATCCACGATCCCGCCGGCGCCCTCGACTACGCCCGCCGGCTGAAGGCCCTGGGCGACGAGGTGTCCGACCGGATCCTGCTGGTGATGCGGGTCTACTTCGAGAAGCCCCGCACCGCGACGGGGTGGAAGGGGTTGATCAACGATCCCCACCTGGACGAGAGCTGCGACATGGTCGAGGGACTGCGTCGCGCGCGGATGCTCCTGGCCGAGATCGTGGGCCTGGGCCTGCCGACCGCGGGCGAGATGCTCGATCCGATCACGCCCCAGTACCTGGCCGATCTCATCTGCTGGGGCGCCGTCGGCGCGCGCACGACCGAGTCGCAGACCCATCGCGAGATGGCCAGCGGGCTCTCCTTCCCGGTGGGCTTCAAGAACGCCACCAACGGCGACCTGCAGGTGGCGGTCGACGCCATGCGTTCGGCACGGGCCGGCCACAGCTTCCTGGGCATCAACGGCGACGGCATCTCGTCGGTGGTCCATACGCGCGGGAATCCCCACGTCCACGTCGTGCTCCGCGGCGGGATCCGGGGGCCCAACTACGGACGGGCGCACGTGGCCCGGACCGAGGAGATGCTCGCGGAGGCCGGACTCGAGCCCCGCATCCTGATCGACTGCAGCCACGCCAATTCCCACAAGGATCCCCTCCGCCAGGAACGCGTGCTGGAAGAAGTCCTCGCGCAACTCGCGCGCGGGAACGCCTCGATCTTCGGGCTGATGCTGGAAAGCTACCTCGAGGCCGGCCAACAGCCGATCCCGGAGGACCCGGCCGACCTGGCCTACGGCGTGTCCGTCACGGACGCCTGCCTGGACTGGGCGACGACCGAGCGGCTCGTCCGCTCCGCCCGGGACGCCCTGGCCGGGATCCAGGACTGATCGGCGGTTCCGACTGGCGGTGCCCGCGCCCGCCGGTTACTCTCCGTCGAGAGCCCGACCGCACACCCCGACCGGGAAAGGCCGCACCCCGATGACCGGCGCCAGAGCCATCTACGTCGACATGGACGACGTCATCTCCGAGACCTGCCGCGGCTTCCTGAGGCTGCTGCGCAGCGAGTTCGGCCGCCGCGTGGACTTCGAGGACGTGAAGGCCTTCGATCTCACCCGCTCCTTCGACATGAGCTTCGACGAGCTCGAGGTCTTCATGGAGCGCGCCCACCAGCCCGACATCCTCGCGGCGATGGCGCCCATGGCGGGCGCCCTGGAGACCCTCGCGGCATGGAGCGGCGACGGCTACGGGATCGCGGTCATGACGGGCCGGCCGCCCTCCACCCGGGCCAGCACCGAGGCCTGGCTCGAGCGCCACGGCGTCGCCTACGCCAGCCTCGACTTCGTGGACAAGTACGGCCGGCGCGGGATCGATCCGAGCTTCGACGCGGCCCTGACCCTGGACGAGCTCGCCGAGCGGCGCTACTGCCTGGCGGTGGAGGACTCGGCGGCGACGGCGGCCTTCCTGGCCGGGCACGAGGTCGCGCCGGTCGCCCTGATCGACCGCCCGTGGAACCGCGACCTGGACGAGACCGGCGTCCGCCGCATGTCCGGCTGGCGGGAGCTGGCGGAGGTCTGCGCGGTGCCCGGCGGCTGAGGTCGCGGCCCGTCGGCCACACTCCCGGTGTCGGGTGGATCCGCCTGGATCGAACTTGAGATCTCACACGTATGCTGCAAATCAGGTATCATTCGGACTGACATATTCCAATGACTCGGTGTTGGAACGTCCACTGCGGATCGTTCGGCCGATATGGTTACAGGTCCATACCAGCGAGAGGTATCTCGATGCCCATGCACCGTGAAGCCCGATCCTCCAGCCTCGCCATAGCGCTCGTCCTGGTGCTGTTCATCTCAGCCGACGCCTCGGGTGGGGAAGATGCCGCCTTCCGGGCCCTGGCCCGGGAACCGGACGCCCGGATATACGAAGTGATCGCGCCGCTGTTGCCCGTCGCGGCGGCCCAGATCGAGCGGTTCGATGCCGATGTCGGCCAGGTCTATGTCAGGCGTGCCTTCCAGACCAAAGTGGATTCCTACCAGGAGATCCTGGACCTCGTGTGGTGGGTGCGCCGGGGAGAGGCCCCAGAAGTCACGAACTTCATCAGGGATTTCAGCCCAGGTGCGGAAATCGAAGATGTCCGGGCATTCCGTATCCGGACGGGAGCATTCGATGCTCGCGCCGCTCTCGATGCGGATGTACACAGATTGAGCACGGACCGGATCATCGTCACCGACGGCGAGGGCGAGGGAGGATTCTCCAACCTGGTGGTCGGCTTCGATACGGCCCAGCCTGGCGACTTGCTCGGCCTCTCGATCCGCACCAGCAGAGAGAGGCCCCTGGTCTGGGAGGACTGGTCCCTGGCCACCCGGTACCCCGTGGCCCGGGCGGAATTGCGCTTGCTCTGCGACCAGCATCGCGCCTACAGCGTGTACGGGACACGCTTCTCCAAGGAGCAGATGCACCAGGAGATCATCGAGACCCGGGGGCGCCAGATAGCCGACCTCAGGATCTGCGCCGATTCCATCCATCCGCTTCGGGACGATCCCTACACCGCCCCCCGACATCTCCAGTCGCCGCAACTTGCCGTGTCCTGGCGCGCCAACTGGGTGAGACTCGGGGGTGGTGCCAGGATCTGGTGGTACAAGAGGCATTGGAACCAGATCGCTGTCGATCTGGCCGAGACCGAGAACTCGTTCCTCGAGAAGTCCGGCGCGGTGGCCAAGGCGGCCGCGCGTCTGGTCGAGGGGATGAATCCCCCGGAAGCCGGGGACTGCATATATGGCTTCGTGCGGGATGAGCTACGTGACCTCGACAGCGATTATTTCCTGACACAAGACGATCTGACGACGGTCGACAAGATCCTCGAAGCGAGATCGGGCTCCCTCTGGGAGAAGGCCTACCTGTTGCTGGCGATGCTCCGCAGCGTGGGTCTGGATACGGATCTGGTCGCGGCTCACGATGCCCATAGAGGCGGCTATTGGGACGAGCATCCCTCCTGGGGCCAAATGACCGAGCCGCTGGTCCGTGTTCGCCTGGAAGATGGCGAACGCTGGTACGACCTCGGATGCAAGCAGTGTCGCCCCGGAGTATTACGTCCGCAAGTACAGGATACCGAGGCGCTGGCCTACGACAGGGATACCGAGGCCCTGCACGACCGCGTTCGGGATCTGGTACTCGAAAAGATGCAGGGGCGTCGCGCCGATGTCTTCGAGTTGTACATTGAGAACCTCAAGAAGAAACAGTGGTCCACGAAGCTGCGCACGCCTGGCCGGAGAAGGGGTCAGGCCGCCTGGAGCGAGGAACTCGTCGTATTCGATTCCGATGCGCCCGCAGGCGGCGGAACCCGCATGTCTCTCAAGTCGGTGGGCATGACATCGCTGCAATCCCTGCTGGACGAGGCGGGTGATGTCGATTCCGCCGCTGAAGACTGGGCTCGATCCCGGTACGGCGACACGAGCGATGTCACCGTGCTGGAGGTTTCGGAGGCCCGGGCCGACACGCTCAGCATCGTGCTCGATCTCGAATGCGGCAAAGTGGCCGATCCCGTCGGGGACACCTGGATCTTGCCGCCCGGCACCGTCTACGGCCGGCCGCTGCTGGAGCCATGGCCCGAAGACCGGTTCTCGGCGATTCACATCCCCCGAAAAACGCGTCGATTCCTGAAGTGCCGCGTGCCGTTGCCCGAAGGCTGGGGAACCGCCGAATACCCGCACAGCCGCGTCATGAATGCAGGGCTGCTGAAGTATCAGGTGAAGTACGAGATAGAGGGCCAGGATCTCGTCGTATCGAGAATCCTGATCGAGAAGCCGGGCACGGTACACGATCCGCGACTTATCGCCGAGAGCGCCGAGGGCGTCGCGGATATCATCGAACTGGAATCGACGCCGGTTGTCCTTCGTCGCAAGGCGGGCGGGCCATGACGCCCGGACTCGTCCCGTGGTTCGTTGCGTGCGTGCTGTTGACATTCCCGTTCGTCGTTCAAGCATCGCCCCTGCAGATCCCGGACCCACCGAGCGGGGAAATGGTCCGGCAATTCCTCGACGGGCACTCCCCGTCGGGCACGGCGAGCCTGCAGCGATGGCTGGGGCTGGATATGAAGATCCGCAGGCGGGACGGAAAGCTGAACGGTCGCATGATCCGGGTCAGCGAGGTCTACGTGTGCGACCGAGCCGGGGTCGATGACGCCGCCTCCATCACGACGACAGACAGTCCACGTATACGACTCGAGGACATCAACGCCGTGGTGCGGCGGGGCGACGAGATTCTTCACTACCGTAGAGAGGACCTGCGCTGGATCGAAGCGACTACCAGGCACAGGGGGGTCGTATATCTGGATGAGACGGCCTGCTTGGCGATGATTCCCGGCGTGCGAACGGGGGATCGGGTTCGTGTCGTCGAAGAGCATCGGCTGGATGGCGTATCCGGTCTTCCCCTCGGGATGCTGGGCGACGGGGATCGTCCTTATCTGATGACGTGCTACGAGGTGATGGTGCCACCCGGATACACGCTGGCATGGAATGCCGTCGGTCCGGATCCCGGACGCGAGCGGATGGTACACGATGAAACGGAGCTTGATGATCGGATCATCCATCGGTGGGCCCTGAACGCTGAGGCCGACGGCTCGTTGTCCGTCTGCAGCGGCGACTTCCCCCATACGAGCATCGTTCCCCATATCTTGCATGCCGGCAAGGACCACGGCGTCTTCATGTCCGTGGGGGAGGATTGGGACACGGTCGGCCAGGCCTACCTCGAGCGGATCGACGGCGTGTTCGAGTCCGATGCCGCCATCGACCGTCTGGCCGCCGAGTTGACGGCCGGGATCGAAGATCCGCTCGTCGCGATCGATCGTGTCTTCGCCGAGGTTCAACACAGGTGCCGTTATCTGGGGTTGTTCGAGGGAGCCGGCGGTATCATCCCCATCGATGCGCCCGTCGTGCTGGAGTCCGGATTCGGAGACTGCAAGGGGCTTTCGACCCTCTTGATCTCCTTGCTGCGGGCAGGCGGTATCGATGCCCATCCGGTCCTGGTCCGAACTGCTTCAGACGGAACGCTGGCGACGGGTATTCCCAACATGGCGCAGTTCAATCACTTCATAGCGTGGGCCGACGTGGGCGCGGATGGCCTGTTCCTGGACGGCACGCTCGAGCATTGCCCGGCCGGGCTCATACCTGCGTACGACGCGGCGTCTCCCGTCCTGTTGTTGAGGCCCGGAGCGGTGAAGCTGGTCGACATTCCACCCGATGCGTGGAGGGCCGGCGGCGCTTCCTATCGAATAGAGGGGCGCCTGGACGATGCGGGGTTGCTGCACCTGCGATCTGAATGCGAGGTGACCGGCAACCTGGGTGTCCGTTGGCGAGGGCGACTGGATGAGCGCGGCAGCCGGGAACTGGAGGGCCTGCTGCGCGAAGCCCTTTTTCCGGACGACCTGCCCGTCTCCCTGGATCGGCACGAACTGCTCGATCTCGAGGATTGGCGCGCGCCGCTTACCCTGCTGGGTGTCGGCAGCAGCCGAGTGCCTGTGCCATCGGCAGGCGATGATCTCTACCTGCAGAGACATCTCGGGGGATCCATTCAGGGGATGCAGATCGATGCATCCTGCGGCGTTCCCTTCGATCTTCGGCTGATTCCGGATTACAGCGAGCAGTGGAGTATCGAGTTGCCCGCAGGCATGGCCCTGGTCCGTCCCGACACCCTCGCCGTTGCCGAGGCCGGCGTTGTCTGGAATTGTCGAGCATGGCAGGAAGGCTCGACATTCAGGTTGGCGCGCTCCGTCGTTTTCGACGATGTCCGGATTCCCGGCGATGCGGTCGACTTGCTGAAGAGAACAGTCAGTGAGTGCCAGGAGCGGGATGCGGGCTATTTCGAGATCAGGAGACGTTGATTCACGCCAAGGTCCGTCCTGGACCTCGGGGCCGCCCGGTCTGCATGCATACGCCCCGCCGCATGGGTCCCTACCTCACTCGCGCCCATCGCGTTATCGTGCCTCGCCGGCATCCCCGCACCCCGGACCGGCCCCCATCGTTGACGGATGTGCTAGATTCATCACAGGGGAATGGATCCCAGGGCGCCCACGCGACGAGCTCGACCGGGCCTCTTTCCGGCCCGCGGCCACGTCGCGCACGGCGAACGGGAGGAGGGGACCATGAACGAGCGAGCCATCCGCACCGTCCTGGCGCTGGCGATCCTGCTCGGCCTGGCGGGCGCGGCGACGGCGGAGCGCAATTTCGAACGATATCTCTTCGGCGATCCCATCACGCTGTACGTCTGGCTCCAGGAACAGAACGAGGAAACCGGCTACGTCGTCATCAACGGTGTCGACACGGACGGACCGCCCGTGCCCTTCGTATGGGACTGGGGGGACGGCACCGTGGAGAGCGGCTGGTTCCCGGGGATTCACACCTACGATCCCGGCGCCAACCACGTCTGCACGGTGCGGGCCGACTACGCGCCGGGGGACAGCGACTCGGTGCAGGTGGTCCTGTGGTTCACGGCCCCCGCGGTGCCGCCGGTCCCGCTGCCGGACGAGACCGGGGTCGAGATACCCGAGACGCCCGTCGTACTGGTCAGCCGCATGCCCGGCTACGGCATCCCGGAGTTCATCCCCTTCGGCGATGAGTTCTTCACGTCCCTGCCGCGCGCGACCGTCGAGTACCTGCTGTCCGTCGGGTCCGGGCACCAGAACGACATGGTCAACGGCGACGTGTTTCTCGTCGAGGGCGGCTTCCGGCAGGTCATCTTCCGCGATCCGGTCTTCCCGGGCATGTACTCGCTCTGGTACACGAGCCCGGTGAGCTTCGGCGCCGGCGACTACGCCTTCGAGGGGGCCGTCCAATGGTCGTCCTTCCTCCACGAGATGGGGCACAACGCCACGCTCAACTTCCCGGCCGACCACTACTACGGCGGCAAGATCGACGGCAACGCCAACGCCATCTACTCCGAGACCATGGCGCAGATCTTCCAGTACGCCACGGCCTACCAGCTCGCCCTCGACGCCCCGGCCTACGGGCTCACCGACGACCTGGTGACGGACGTCTGGAACTCGTCGATCTCGGCCATCAGCGGCCTGCGCAACGCCTACGACCGCTACGTGGACGAGGGCATGAACTTCTGTTCCTGGAACGACCCCGGCACGCCCGAGGACGAGACCATGGACACCTTCGCCACCCTCGCCTACAAGTTCTGCGCGCACGCGGAGACCGCCGGGGCCGGCTACCGCGATCCCCTGAAGCGCATGACGCGGCTGCTCGGCGTCTTCGACGCGGACCTCGAGGCGCGCTGGGACCGGCACTTCGACACGGCGGCGGCCGACACCTTCCGCGCGACGCTCATGGTCACCGCGATCTGCTACGCCTTCGACAGCGACCTGCGCGCCGAGTTCACCGCCCTGAACTTCCCCATCGACGACGACACCTACCTCGAGCTCATCGACAGGGTGACGACGGTGCCGCCCGCACCGGGCCGGATCGCGGTCGCCTGCTGGCCGAACCCCTGCAATCCGCGCACGACGGTGTCGTACAGCGTTCCGCGCGAGGGTTTCGTCGCGGTGCGCGTCCACGACATGGCGGGCCGGCTCGTGCGGACGCTCGCGAGCGGCGAGCACATGGCGGGTCCGCACCGCGTGCCGTGGGACGGACGCGACGACGGCTGCCGGTGCCTGGCCTCGGGCGTCTATCTGGTCAGGGTCGTCGGCGGGGGTGAGACCGCTTCGGCGAAGGTGGTGCTGCCCCGGTAGCGGGGAGGGAGCGCCCGGCCGGCCCGCCGTGCTACAGTGGACGCGTTCCATCCCCGCACGCCAGACGAAGGACGACCCATGTACCTGTTCAATCCCGGCAAGTTCGATCCCGGCGAACTCGACGAGACCTCCCGCGGCATCCTGCGCAGAACCCTCGCCTTCTTCGAGGAGAAGGGGAAGGCCAGCATCAAGGAGGACGACCAGCAGCGGGTGTGGTACGCCGAGTTCCTGGAGTTCGTCAAGCGGGAGCGGGTGTTCGCGACCCTGCTCACCCCCGCGCGCCACGGCGACGGCGCGCAGCGCTGGGACACCGGGCGGATCGTCCGACTCAACGAGATCCTCGGCTTCTACGGCCTGGCCTACTGGTACACCTGGCAGGTCTCGATCCTCGGCCTGGGGCCGGTCTGGATGTCGCGCAACGAGGCGCTGCAGAAACGCGCCGCCGAACTGCTGCGCGACGGTGCGGTCTTCGCCTTCGGGCTGTCCGAGCGCGACCACGGCGCGGACGTCTACTCCACCGAGATGTCGCTGGCGCCTCAGGACGACGGCACCTGGCTGGCCAACGGCACCAAGTACTACATCGGCAACGGCA
>CAZTWK010000081.1:0-10174 GCA_964617805.1 uncultured Fibrobacteraceae bacterium
CAACGGCATCGTGCCCGACGACCCGCGCAAGCCCTACGACATGCACGACATCATCTCGCTGGTGGTGGACGAGGGCGAGTTCCTGGAGATCCAGCCGCGCTACGCCATGAACATCATCTGCGGCTACGCGCGCCTGGACGGCATGCCGGTGGGCGTGATCGCCAACCAGCCCAAGGTCAACGCCGGCGTGCTGGACATCGACTCGTCCCAGAAGGCGGCCCGCTTCATCCGCACCTGCGACTGCTTCAACGTCCCCCTGGTGACCTTCGAGGACGTGCCGGGCTTCCTGCCGGGCACCGACCAGGAGTTCGGCGGCATCATCAAGCACGGCGCCAAGCTGCTCTACGCCTACTGCGAGGCGACCGTGCCCAAGCTGACTGTGATCACACGCAAGGCCTACGGCGGCGCCTACGACGTGATGAGCAGCAAGCACATCCGCGGCGACTGGAACGTGGCCTGGCCCACCGCCGAACTGGCGGTGATGGGGCCCGAGGGCGCCGTCAACATCCTCCACCGCGAGAAGCTCGGCCAGGCCGACGATCCCGACGCCCTGCGCAAGCAGCTGGTGGACGACTTCACCGCCCGTTTCGCCAATCCCTACATCGCCGCCGGCCTCGGCTACCTCGACGACGTGATCGAGCCGGCGCACACCCGGAGCCTGCTGATCAAAGCCCTGTACAACCTGCGCAACAAGAAGCAGGAACTGCCGGCCAAGAAGCACGGCAACATCCCCCTCTGAGGAAGTCCGCGAGATGAGCAAGAAGATCGACAAGGTCCTGGTGGCCAATCGCGGCGAGATCGCCGTGCGCGTGCTGGCCGGTCTGCGCGAGCTGGGCATCACCAGCGTCGCGGTCTACAGCGAACCCGACCGCACCGCCCTGCACGTCATGCTGGCCGACGAGGCCTACCCCATCGGCCCGGCCCCGGCGTCCGAGAGCTACCTGGTGGGCGAGCGCATCATCGAGACCGCCCTGGCCTGCGGCGCCGACGCCGTCCACCCGGGCTACGGGTTCCTGAGCGAGAACGCCGCCTTCTCGCGGGCCTGCGCCGAGGCGGGGCTCGTGTTCATCGGCCCCACCGGCGAGTCCATCGAGCTCATGGGCGACAAGCTCGCCGCGCGCCGCAAGATGATGGCCAGCGGCGTGCCCGTGATCCCCGGCACCGAGGAAGCGGTGCGGGAGCCCGAGGCCGCCATGAAGGCCGCCGCGAAGATCGGCTACCCGGTGCTGCTGAAGGCCGCGGCCGGCGGCGGCGGCAAGGGCATGCGCATCGTCCGCGGCGAGGACGAGATCGCCGCGGCCCTGCGCCAGACCATGGGCGAGGCCAAGTCGGCCTTCGGCGACGACGCCGTCTTCATCGAGCGCTACATCACCAACCCCAAGCACGTGGAGGTGCAGGTGCTCGGCGACGGCCGGGGCCGGGCCATCCACGTCTTCGAGCGCGAGTGCTCGGTGCAGCGCCGCCACCAGAAGGTGATCGAGGAGTCGCCTTCGCCGAGCCTGACGCCGGAGTTGCGCGCCGAGATGTGCGCGGCGGCCGTGCGCACCGCCGAGTCGGTGGACTACCTCGGCGCGGGCACCGTGGAGTTCATCCTCTCGGACCAGGGCGAGTTCTTCTTCCTGGAGATGAACACGCGGCTGCAGGTGGAGCACCCCATCACCGAGATGGTCACCGGCACCGACCTGGTGCGCGCCCAGCTCCACATCGCCGCCAAGGGCACGCTCCCCTACGCGCAGGCGGACCTGGTCCAGCGCGGCTGGGCCATCGAGTTCCGCGTCTACGCCGAGGATCCCGGGCGCAACTTCGCGCCGAGCATCGGCCGGGTCACCACCTATAACCCGCCCTCGGGCCCCGGCGTGCGGCTGGACACCGGCATCTACCAGGGCTTCGACGTGCCCATCCACTACGACCCGCTGCTGGCCAAGCTCGTGGTCTGGGGCGAGAACCGCGACCAGGCCATCGCCCGCGGCCACCGCGCCCTGCGCACCTTCATCCTGCACGGCCCCGGGCACAACCTGCCCTTCCACGACTGGGCGCTGGCCCAGCCCGAGTTCCTCGACGGCAGCTACACCACCGACTTCGTGGGCGAGCGCTTCGACCCGGACGCCTACCGTCCCCCCCTGGGCGAGGAGCGGACCGAGGCCCTGATCGCCGCGGCCGCCCTCTACGAGGAGAACCGCCGCACCACGCCCGCCGCACCGTCCGGCGGCGCGCCGACCTCCAACAACTGGCGCCTGGATGCCCTGCGCCGCATGACCGGCAACCGGTAGGAGTCCTCCATGTGGATGAAGAAGAAGTACATCCTGAACATCGGCGAGGCCCAGTACACCGCCACCCTGGCCCGCGAGGACGGCCGCGTGGCCGTGCAGGTCGACGACGGCGGCCTGCGCGAGATCGACGCCGAGCTGCTGCACGGCGGCGGCGCCCTCTCGCTGCGCATCGACGGCCGCATGCACCTGGTGGACCTCACCCCCGGCGAGACATCCGGCGCCGTGTCCGCCAGCGTCGACGGCCGCGCTGTGGACCTGACCGTGATGGACGAGCTGCGCGCCATGGCCCGCGAATCACGCGCGGCCGCGGACGGCGACGGCGACGTCAACGTGGAGATCCCCGGGCTGGTGGTCGAGGTGCTGGTGGACGAGGGCCAGGCCGTCGCCAAGGGCGACACCCTGCTGGTGGTCGAGGCCATGAAGATGCAGAACGAGATCGCCGCCCCGGTGGACGGCACCATCGCCGAGGTCATGGTGGCGGCGGGCCAGTCGGTCAACGCGGGCGACCGGATGCTGCGGATCGAGGCGGCGGAAGGCTAGAACCAGATCACGGCGCTAAGGCGCGAGTACCCCTCCCAGGCGCAGGCGGCCCACCCCGAGGTCCGCCGCTCCGATCCGTAGACTTCGAGAACCTCGCCCGTGGCCGCGTCGATCGTGCGCCGCGCGTACTCGTAGTGGTCCGTGACCAGCCCCAGCCAGTATCCGAACTCGAGAGACAGCGCCCCGGAGACCCTGAGCACGGGCCGCAGCCCCGCGAAGAGGAACCAGGCTTCGCTGCGCGAATGCGTCGTGAAGGTGCTCGGCCGCTCGAAGTCCCAGAGATAGGCTCCCGCCGATTCCATGTCGGTCCGGGCATAGAGCGCCCCCAGGTCCACGGCGCAGGTCAGACGCCGCCACGGGCGGAGGTGCCGGGCCACGGTGAGCCTCGCCCAGCTCCTGTCGTAGCCCGAGCTCTCGACCCCCTCGTGCATGAAGAAGATCTCGTCCGCGTCCGTCTGGTTCTCGCGCCGCGACCAGCCCGGGTTCGCCGTCAGGACGACCTCCCACCCCGCGCTGTCGAGATGCCTGAGGGACAGGCCTTGCCTGAAGTAGTACGTGTCGCCGCCGAAGGTGCCCGAGAAGGGGATCCGGAACTCCATGATGCCGCCGTCGAAACCGATCCCCCATTGCGCATCCTCTGCGGCGGCGCACGCGCAGGCGCCGGCCAGGGACATCAACACGATGCCGAGCGGGATGAGTCGTCTGTAGAGCAGCGCGTTCATGTCTAGAACCAGAACAGGAAGCTGAGGCTGCCCAGGCCGGACCAGCCGTATGAATTGAACGAGCGGTACTCGGTGGTGGACGCCGTGAACACATCCTCGATGTCGGTGCCCTCGATTTCGCGCCGCAGGGTGTCCCGGCGCTCGTCCGACCAGGTGAACTTCAACCCGAAGCGGGCCTCGATGCTCATCCGGCGGGACAGATCGTAGCTGGGGCGCAGATCCAGCGAGAGGACCCACTCGTCATCGAAGATGTCGGTGACGTTGATGGTGGTCCGCTCGCTGTACTCGTAGTAGTACCGGGAGTAGTTCCTGGAGTCGGCCCACCAGTATTTCAGGCCGAGGTCGAACATCAGGTCGAGATCATCTTGCCGCAGCAGGCGCCGTCCCAGGAGCATGCGGATCCAGCCCGATTCCCTCGTGTCGTCGTCCGGGATCTCCTCGATGGCCTCGTCCTCGGTCACGTCGTCGCCCCAGCTCCAGGTGCGCCGGTCCGTGCTCGCGTCCATGGGGGCCGCCGAAACGCCCAGTTCCCAGTCCGGCCCGAGCCAGCGGCGGATCGTGAGACCGCCGATGGACGAGTAGTGCTTGTCGTAACCGACGCCCCACGTCTTCTCGTGCGTGCGCGCGTCGCACAGCGAGGCCGAGGAGACGAGGACGGCGAGTGCGAGGATGATGAACTTGTCCTTGGACATGATCGAGCTCCCGGATTCACGTTGTCGATAGCCCGCGGGACACCGCCGCGCGGATCTCATATGATCACCTCATGCCAGCTTGTCCGGATTCAGCCCCTCCAGCTCGGGCAGCACGAACAGCCCGTCCTTGCGCACCAGCACGCCGTCGAAGCGGATCTCGCCGCCGCCCCAGTCCGGGGTCTGGATGTTGACCAGGTCCCAGTGCACCGCGGACTTGTTGCCGTTGTCGGTGGCGGGATAGGCCGCGCCCGGGGTGAGGTGGAAGGAGCCGCCGATCTTCTCGTCGAAGAGCGTGTCGAGCATGGGCGCGGTGATGAAGGGGTTGACACCGAGGGCGAACTCGCCGAAGTGGCGGGCACCCTCGTCGGTGTCGAGGATCTCGTTGAGCTTGGCGTCGTCGCCGTCGCAGGTGGCGTCGACGATCCTGCCGTCCTTGCACTCGAAGCGGATGTTCTTGAAGAGCATGCCGTTGCGCATCGACGCCGCGTTGTAGGTGATCGTGCCGTTGACCGAGTCGCGCACCGGGCAGGAGTAGACCTCGCCGTCGGGCACGTTGCGGTGGCCGTCGCACTTGACCGCGCCGATGTCCTTGATGCTGAAGCTCAGGTCGGTGCCGGGACCGCTCAGCTCCACCCGGTCGGTGCGCTCGAGCAGGTCCTTGAGGGGGTCCATGGCCGCGCTCATGCGGGCGTAGTCGAAGCCGCAGACCCGGAAGTAGTAGTCCTCGAACTCCTCGGTGGAGGTCTCGGCCTGGATGGCCATGCTCGGGTTGGGGTAGCGCAGCACCACCCACTTCTTCTCCTTCACGCGCAGGCCGTGCACCTCTTCCCAGTAGGCGCGGTTGTACCACTTCATGCGGTCGGCGTCGACGTCCTTGTGGTCGAAGGGATTGCTGCTGCCGCGAATGGAGATGAAGCAGTCCGAATCGGCCATGATGCGCTTGTGGAACTCGGCCCAGCGGGCGAACTGTTCCTCCCCCGCGTTCTTCACGAAGGACCGCGACACGTCCTCGTCGTTGTAGTACCAGAAGGGCACGCCGCCCGCCTCGGTGGCGGCCAGGATGAGCTGGCGGCCGAGATCGAGGGTCTCCAGTCCCTTCAATTCGATGTAGACCACCTCGCCGGGCTGGACGTTGACGCTGTAGCCGACGAGTTGCTTCGCGAGGGTCGCGTGGCGGGGATCGAGCATGATGCCTCCAGGATGGGTCGGACGCGGTCGGGGGACAACAGGTAGAACATAAGACACGGGGGGCCGTCCGTAAAATCATGCTTCGCTCCACGGGCGCCGGTGCTATCTTGGGCCCGGACCCGACACCCGGAGGCTGTCATGGACACGAAGGACTTTCCGCTCCCCGCCGGCATGGCCGGCCACCTGGACCACATCGGGATCGCGGTGACGGACCTCGAGGCGGCCGTGGAACTCTACGCCGGCCTGCTCGGACTGGAACTGGAGCGTGTCGAGGAAGTTCCTCGCGAGAAGGTGCGCGTGGCGTTCCTGAAGTTCGCCCGCGGGGGCGCGACCGGGCACGTGGAGCTGCTGGAACCCATGGACGAGGACTGCAACATCGCCCGTTTCATCGCCAGGAAGGGACCCGGCCTGCACCACCTGGCCTTCTACGCCGACGACATCGAGGCGGCCCTGGAGGCCTGCCGCCGGGCCGGGCTGAAGCTGCTCAACGAGGAGCCGCTGGCCGGTGCGGGCGGCAAGAAGATCGTCTTCCTCCACCCCAAGGCCACCGGTTCGGTGCTCGTGGAGATCTGCGCGGGCGGGCACTAGGTCCGCGGCCGCGCACGCGAGGGCGCCCCGTCCAGGCGGACGGGGCGTCTGCGTTTTCCCGGCGGTCGTCTAGTCGTCCAGCGCGATCAGGCCCAGCTCGTGCCATTCGACCTCGCCGCGGACGGGGGTCAGGTCCGGATCCTCGCCCGTCCAGTTGAGGTAGGCGGGCACGTAGCCGGCGCCGAAGACCAGGCCCACCTGGTTCGACGCGCCGCTGCCGGTCCAGATGGCCTGGGTGCCGGTGCCGTCACAGCCCTCGACGAGCACGCAGCTGTTCACGCCCGCCGGATCGAGGCGGAAGACCACGTTCTCCGGCTCGCCCAGCAACTGCAGGCGCCAGTGCGCGAGTTGCGCGACGCCGTCGACGAACTTCATGCCGTTGTACTTGCCCACGTAGAGGCAGCCCTTCTCGATGCCGGCGTTGACCGACAGGTCGGGCAGGTCGGTCTTGAGGATCTTCCATTCCGCCCCCTCCACCGCCAACTGCAGCTCGTAGCCGCCCACGCTGAGGATGCGCTCATGGTTGTGGACGACCGGCGGCACGTCGGTCATCAGGGCGTAGAGATCCACGATCACGCCGACCTTGGGCAGCGGCTCGCTGCTCAGGACGTGCTCGATCCCGGGCCCCTCGGTGAAGGAGAGGTGGATGTTGCCCAGCTGGCCGCCCCAGGTGCTGGCGCCGGCCGTCGCGGCCAGGGCGACGAAGGCGACGGTCACGATCGAATTCCTTATCCAACGATGCATTTGCGATTCCTCCTCTGGCAGGTCGTCGGCACGGTCATACACAAGATGGCCCCGCCGGGTTCCCCCGTCAATCCGCGGCCGCGGGATCAGCTGCCGGTGCTGGCGTAGCGGGCGATGCCCCGGGTCCAGATCAGATAGCCCAGGCCGAAGGTGATCAGTCCCACCACCGGCGTGAGCAGGGCGACGCGCTGGTAGTCGGGACCGCCGACGAACCAGGTCGCGGGATAGAAGGCCACCCAGGCGAAGGGCAGCACGAAGGTCAGGAAGATCCGCACCAGGGGGCTGAAGATGGTCACCGGGTAGCGGCTGAAGCGGATGATGTTGTAGACCGGCGGCGCCAGGCCCATGCGGTCCTCGATCCAGAAGGAGATCGAGGTCAGGCCCAGGAACACGCCCATGTAGACCAGCGAGGCGGTGGCGGCGAACAGCAGCAGCGAGAGCACGTCCAGCACCCCCAGGGACAGCCCCAGGCCCAGCCCAGCGTAGACCATGACCGCCGTGCCGAGCACCAGCTCGTTGAGCCCGCCCATGCCGAAGGAACTGAACATGATCTGGGCCAGGGGATTGACCGGCCGCAGCAGGACGCGGTCCAGGTTCCCCTCGATGATGTAGGTCTCGCTGAAGCGGTAGATGTTGATGCTGACCAGGTTGAACAGCCCTAGGGGCAGCAGGCTGAAGCCGTAGATGAAGAGTACCTGCTCGAAGGTCCAGCCCTTGAGCGCCGAGATCTTGCCGAAGAGCACCGTGAGCACCGTGAGCTGGATCGCCAGGGACACCAGGTTGGCCAGCATGTCCACCACGAAGTCGGTGCGGTAGGCCAGGCGGGTCTTCAGGAATTGCGCGAAGTACGCCGCGTAAATGCTTGTCTGGCGCCAGGGTTCGCGCAGGCGACGGTGCCAGCTGTCGTCCAGCCGCGCGAGGGTCGTGTCGGTGGGACGAGCGCGCATCTCAGCCCCCCTGCAGCGTCACGTGACGCACCGAACGGTTCCACAGCCAGCGGCCGCATACGAAGAGTCCGACCGCCCAGGCGGCCTGCAGCGCGAGGGCGGCGTGGAGGTCCGTGCCGGTGCGCAGGCCCAGGAAGATGGTCACCGGGATGTAGCTGATCGCCTGGAAGGGCAGCCACGAGACGACCGTCTGCACCCAGTCCGGGAAGAAGGTGAAGGGGATGAGCACGCCGGTCAGGAACTCCATCATCACCATCTTGGCGCGGATCACCCCGAAGATGTTCTGCAGGTGGAAGGCCAGACAGCCCACCAGGAAGTTGATCTGGGAATTGACCAGCAGGGCGAGCACGAAGCTCAGCAGGGTCCACCCGTAGAGGGCGGGGTCGGCCGGGGTCTGCAGGCCGAACAGGGGCACCACCACCACGGTGATGGGCAGCGTGAACATGAGGAAGCGGAAGGCCGCCTCCCCCATGGCCTCGCTCATCATGACCGTCTGTACGTGCAGGGGCTTGATCAGCTGCACGGCGATCTCCCCCTGCACCACCTGGTGCGAGAGGGTGCGGTCGATGTTGTTGAAGTAGAAGCTGCGGCCGATCCAGCTCACGATGACGTAGGTGATCATCTGGGTCAGGGTCAGGCCGCCGATCGTCGCCGCGTCGGCGCCCTCGGGGCGGCTGGCGTAGAGGGCCGTGAAGAGGAAGTAGTTCCCGGCCACGAAGATCGTGTAGGAGACGACGCCCGTGTAGTAGCGCAGGCGGTAGGCCAGGAACTTCAGGAAGGCCAGCCGCACGAACTGGAGGTAGAGCCCCAGCGTGGCGCGGCCGCCGCGCCGCCAGCGGCGCAGGCGCGAGGGATCGAGGGCGGCGACGGCGTCAATCGGCATGGCTCTCGTCCCGGGGGCCGCCGCGGCGATAGATCTCGCGCACGATCTCCTCGATGCTCTGTTCCTCCAGTCGCAGGTCCAGCACGGGGCGGGCGTTGACCAGGGTCTTGATCACGTCCGCGGCCGACACCTCGCGGCGGCTGAACTCCACCGTGTGCACGAGGCCCTCGGTCTCGCCCCAGTTGACCGGCAGCCCGTCGGTGTCGGCGGCCAGTTCCGCGCTGGCGGCCGGGGCGCGGAGCTCCACGTGGAGCTGGGCCCGCTCCCCCACCCGCGAGCGCAGGCTCGCGAGTTCGCCGTCGAAGACCACCACGCCGTGGTCGATGATGATCACGCGCCGGCAGAGCTGCTGGATGTCGCCGAGGTCGTGTGTGGTGAGCAGGATGGTGGTGCCGAGCCGCTCGCGCACGTCGCGCAGGAAGGTGCGCACGCTCTCCTTGGCCACCACGTCCAGGCCGATGGTGGGCTCGTCCAGGAACAGCAGGCGCGGGCCGTGCAGCAGGGCGGCCGCCAGGTCGCAGCGCATGCGCTGTCCCAGCGACAGCTTGCGTACCGGCTGGTGCAGGAACTCGTCGAGGGCCAGCAGTTCGCGCAGCATGCCGAGCTGGCGCTCGTAGTCGGCGTCGCCGACCTCGTAGATCTTCTTGAGCAGGCGGAAGGACTCCACGACGGCGAGATCCCACCAGAGCTGGGTGCGCTGGCCGAAGACGGCGCCGATGTGCCGCGTGTAGTGGCGGCGGTCGCGGTAGGGCACCAGGCCGCCGACGGTCACCTCGCCGTCGGTGGGCGTGAGGATGCCCGTGAGCATCTTGATGGTGGTGGACTTGCCGGCGCCGTTGGCCCCGATGTAGCCCACCATCTCGCCCGGCGCGATGTCGAAGGAGACCTTGTTGACCGCCCGCAGCACGTCGCGGCGCGGGCGCACCAGGTCGACCACGCCGCCCCACACGCCTTCGCGACGCTTGGTGAGGACGTAGTCGCGGCAGAGGTCGCGGACGCGGATCAGGGGTTCCACGGCCTCAACTCCCGTCCTCTTCGGCCGCGTGGTCCTGGGCCTCCAGGTCGCGCACGAACTCCTGGACCTCCAGCTCGGTCGCGCGCAGCTTGGCGCGGCAGGCGTCCACCAGGCCCACGGCGCGCTCGACCTCGGCCGAGAGGTCGTCGATGGGGACCTCCCCCGACTCCAGGCGGGACAGGATCGCCTCCACCTCCGCCATGGACTCCTCGAAACCGGGCGTCTTCTTCTGCTTGGGCGTCACGGGTGCCTCCTCAGGTCTCTTCGATCTCCTCCACGATACTCTCGATGCGGCCGCCCCGCAGCCGCGTCGTCAACCGGTCACCGGGCCGGGCGTCGCCGGCGCGGCGCAGGACCCGGCCGTCCGAGCCCAGGGTCAGGCTCCAGCCGCGGGCGAAGAGGCGCGCGGGATCCAGCAGCGCCGTCTTCTCGCCCAGGTGCGCGAGGCGTTGCTCCGCGGCGGCCAAACGGGCGGCCGCCAGGCGCGGCAGATCGCCTGCGGCCCGGTCGCAGCGCCGCTCGGCCCCGTCGCGCAGGGTCCGCGCGGCGGCGGCGATCCGCTCGGCCGCCCGGCGCCGGCGCGCG
>CAZTWK010000082.1:0-9941 GCA_964617805.1 uncultured Fibrobacteraceae bacterium
CCATGGCTCGTCTGGTCCACGACGTAGGGGATCAGCATGCGTGACTCCTTCCGGGTCTTGTTCCTCCGTGACGGCCGCCGGGCGATGTTACACCGCGGACGGCCCCGCGTTCCTTATGGCCGGGCCTGGGCCCCGCCTCAATCGAACTTGGCGCGCGACTTCAGGAAGGCGAAGGTCAGTTCGTCCCCGAGTTCGTGCTTGATGCGTTCGTCGTCGCCGTTGCCCTTGACGTACTCCCGGTAGCCCTCGGGCGGGAAGCCGCTGCGCTCGGCGATCTCGTCGATGCGGGCCGTGAGCTGCTCCTCGGAGACCTCGATCTCCTCCTGGCGCCGGACCGACTCCAGGATGACCATGGCCCGGATGGAGCGCTCGGCCTGGGCGCGCCCGGTCTCCCTGAAGGCGGCGATCTGCTCGTCGTTCAGGGTCTGGCCCATGTAGGCGCTGCGCTGCTTCATCTCCTCGACGCTGGAGTCCAGGTAGCGGTCGACCAGCGAGGGCGGCAGCTCCACGGGATTGCGCTCGACCAGCAGTTCGACGATCTGCTCGCGCAGTTCGTGGTCGGCCTTCTTCTGCTCCTCGGCCATGAGCTCGTCGCGGACGGCCGCGCGCAGCTCCAGCAGGGTCTGCCCCTCCTTGAGGGCCGCGGCGAAGGCGTCGTCGAGTTCGGGCAGGCTCTTGGCCTGGACCTGCGCCACGTCGATTCTGTAGGTGACCGTCCGTCCGCGCAACTCTTCATTGGTGTAATCGTCGGGATAGGTCGCGGTGACGTCGTGCTGCTCGCCCGCGGCGGCGCCGGACAGGGCCTCGTCGAAGGCCTCCAGGTTGCCCTCGGCGCCGACCTCGAAGTCGTAGCCCTCGACCTTGTCGTCCGCGCGGGCCTCCCCCGCGTCGTCCAGGGGCGTGATGTCCACCTTCAGGCGGTCGCCGGCCGCGGCCGCGCGCTCGACCTGATCCCAGGCGGCGCGGCTGTCGCGCAGGCGCTCGAGGGTCTCGTCCATGGCGCCGTCGGGCAGGGTCGCCTCGCGCTCGGTCAGGGGCAGGTCGTCGTAGTCCGCGGCCTCGAGCTCGGGACGGATCTCCACGGCCAGGCTCACCTTGACGGGCTCGCCGTCCTCCATGCTCAGGTCGTCCATGACCGGATCGGTGACGGGCACGAAACGGTGCTCCACCACGGCGGCCTGGTAGGCGCGCGGGATCACTTTTTCGAGGGTGTCGAGGCGCACCTCGCCGCCGAGGTCCTGCTCGACCATGGCCAGGGGCACCTTGCCCTTGCGGAAGCCGGGCCGGCTGTGGGCCTTGCGGGCCTGACGCAGGTTCTTGCCGTACTCGTCGTCGAAGTAGGCGCGGTCGATCTCGACCTGCACGATGCGCTTCCAGCTCTCGGGTTCGGAGATGGTCAGCTTGAAGGGCCCGGTGGCGGCCCCGGTGTCGGATTCGGTGGTCATCGTCTGTCTACCTCGACTCGGTTATGGCGCGCGTCGCGCCCGGAATGGTGCGAGAGGGGGGACTCGAACCCCCACGGTTTAACCACAGGTACCTAAAACCTGCGCGTCTACCAGTTCCGCCACTCTCGCGTCACGGCAAGGCGATCCCGGCCGACGCTCCGCGGAGGGCCTGGGAATCACCACGCCATGGAACTCAAAGGTTTGCAGGAACCGGGCCAATATAGCGTTGGGCCCGGAACCGGTCAAGCCACGCCGGAGGCCGTCGCCCGCACGGATGACGGATCACTTCATCTTGCGATAAATGGTGCGGGAGGCGATGCCCAGGATGCGCGCCGCCGTCTCCTTGTCCCCCTCGCAGCTGTCCAGGGTGGCCTCGATCAGGCGCATCTCCGCGTCGCGCAGGGGCGTACCGATGGGCAGGGTGATCTCCCCGACCGACCGCTTCCCCGTCTGCACGGGCTGGGGCAGCAGCTCGGCGCCGATCACGTCGCCGCGGCAGAGCACGGCCGCGCGCTCGATGCAGTTCTCCAGCTCGCGCACGTTGCCCGGCCAGTCGTAGCGGTCCAGGGCGGTGCGGGCCTCCCGCGTGAAGCCGCCGATGGTCTTGCCGTTCTTCTCGCAGGCCTGCTGCAGGAAGAAGTGGGCCAGCAGGATGACGTCGCCGCGGCGCGCGCGCAGGGGCGGGATGTCGATGTTGATGACGTTGAGGCGGTAGAAGAGGTCCTCGCGGAAGTCGCCGTCGGCCACCATGCGCTCCAGGTTCGCGTTGGTGGCGGCGACCACGCGCACGTCCACGTCCAGGGGCGTGTTGCTGCCCAGGCGCTCGAAGACGCCCTCCTGCAGCACGCGCAGGAGCTTCACCTGCACCGCCAGCGGCATCTCGCCCACCTCGTCCAAAAACAACGTGCCGCCGTGGGCGGCCTCGAAGCGGCCCCGGCGCCTGGCCGTGGCGCCGGTGAAGGCGCCCTTCTCGTAGCCGAAGAGCTCCGATTCGAGCAGGGTCTCGGGGATGGCCGCGCAGCTCACCTTCACCAGGGGGCGGCCCGCCCGGTCGCTCCAGCGGTGGATGGCGTTGGCGAATATCTCCTTGCCGGTGCCGCTCTCGCCGGTCAGCAGCAGGGTGGAGCGGCTGGCCGCCACCTGGCGCGTGGACTCGATGGTGCGCCGCATGGCGTCGCTGTCGCCGATGATGCTGTCGAGCCTGTCGCCCTCCTGGAGCATGCGCCGCAGCTCGAGGTTCTCCGCCAGCAGCTGCTGCTTCTCGAGGGCCTTGCGCACCACGTTCAGGGTCAGCGAGGTGGTGAAGGGCTTCTCCACGAAATCGTAGGCCCCCATCTTCATGGCCTCGACGGCGGTCTCGATGGTGCCGTGGCCGGTGATGATCACGACCTCGGTCGAGGGCGAGATGACCTTGGCCGCCTTGAGCAGCTCGACCCCGTTCATCTTCGGCATCATCAGGTCCGTCAGGACCAGGGGCACGTCCTCGCTGCGGAGGGCCTCGAGGCCCTCCTCGCCGTTGCCGGCGGTCAGGGTCCGGTAGCCGTTGCGGGTCAGCAGGCGCGAGAGGGCCTGGCAGAGCTCGGGTTCGTCGTCGACGATGAGCACGGTCGCCCCGGCGGGCTCGACGGCGGTTTCCTGGGTCACGGCAGACTCCCGGTCGGAGGGTGGCATACACGACCAGGACAATTTGTCAGAGGTTTGACAATTCGTCAAGAGGGGAATGACAGATTGCCGCTCAGCCCAGGTCCGCGCCGGGCCAGTTGCGGCCGAAAAGCTGGCGCTCGCCCGCCGCGCGTTCCAGGTCCTCCCGGTAGCGGGGATCGGCGATGTCGATGAGCGCCCGCGCCCGCTCGCGCACGTTGCGGCCGTAGAGGTGGGCCGTGCCGTGCTCGGTGACCACATGGTGGACGTCGGCCCGGGTGGTGACCACGCCGGCGCCCTCGGTGAGCATGGGCACGATGCGCGACACCTCCCCCTTGCGCGCGGTCGACGGCAGGGCGGAGATGGGACGGCCGTTCTTGCTCATGGCCGCGCCGCGCATGAAGTCCACCTGGCCGCCGAAGCCCGAGTAGATGTACGAGCCCAGCGAGTCGGCGCACACCTGCCCGGTCAGGTCCACCTGCAGGGCGGCGTTGACCGCCACCATCTGGTCGTTACGGGCGATGTTCACCGGGTGGTTCACGTAGTCGGTGGGATGGAACTCGATCATGGCGTTGTCGTGCACGAAGTCGTAGAGGCGCTGGTCGCCCAGGATGAAGCCGGCGATGACCTTGCCGGGGTGGAAGTTCTTCTTCTCGCAGTTGACGATGCCGCACTCGATCAGGTCGAGCAGCCCGTTGCTGAACATCTCGGTGTGGACGCCCAGGTCGGCCTTGCCCTCGAGGCAGCGGATGAGCGAGTCGGGGATGCCGCCGATGCCCAGCTGCAGGCAGTCGCCGTCCTCGATCAGCTGGGCCACCTGGCAGCCGATCTTCTGCTGCACGTCGTCCAGGTGGACGCTCGCGGCGTAGGTGTCCAGGGGGCGGTCCACCTCGACGCAGGCGTGGAGCTTCGACACGTGGATGAAGCTGTCGCCGAGGGTGCGCGGCATCTGCCGGTTGACCTCGGCCACGATGGCCGGCGAGGCCAGCGCCGCGGTCTTGGTCACGCCCACCTCGATGCCGAAGCTGCAGAAGCCGTGCTCGTCGGGCGGCGAGACCTGCACGAAGGCCACGTCAGGCCGGTGCGAGGTGCGGAAGAGGTCGGGGATCTGGTGCAGGTGGACCGGGATGTAGTCGGCGCGGCCCTCGTTGACGGCCTGCCGCACGTTGGGTCCCACGAACATGGCGTTGCAGCGGAAGTGGCCCTCCATCTCGGGGGCCACGTACTCGGCGGAGCCGGTGGTCATGATGTGGATGATCTCCACGTCCGCCAGGTCCGGCCCGCGCGCGACCAGGGCGTCCATGAGCGAGGCGGGCACGGCGCAGCCGGCGCCCACGTAGACCCGCTGTCCGGACTCGACGATCCGCACCGCCTCGTCGGCGGTGGTGCGCTTGGCGCGGTAGGTCTCCATCCAGGGCATGGCTACGCTCCGCCTTTCTCGCGGCCGTCGACGATGCCGGCGCCGCGGCGCAGGGCCGCGTCGGCGTCCAGCGCGGCCGCCAGCCCGTCCGCGGCGATGCGCGAGACGTAGGGCAGCACGGCGATGCTCAGCGCGTGGGTCGCGGTGCGCGCCACGAGGCTCGGCACGTTGGGCACGCAGAAATGGGTGACGCCGTGGCGGACGTAGGTGGGATCGCTCAGCCGCGTCGGCCGGCTGGTCTCGAAGCAGCCGCCCTGGTCGATGGAGAGGTCGATCACCACGCTGCCCTCGCGCAGGGACTCGATCTGCGCGCGGTCGACCACCACCGGCGTGCGCCCCGCGCGCACGCGGACCGCGCCCACGACCACGTCGGCGAAGCACAGGACCTTGGCCAGGGTGTAGGGGCTGGTGATGTAGGTAGTGACGTTGCCCTCGAAGTGCCAGTGCAGCTCGCGCAGCAGGTCGTAGTCCACGTCCAGCAGGCTCACGCGGGCGCCACAGCCGAGCAGGGCGCGCGCGGCGTTGCGGCCGGCCATGCCGCCGCCGAGCACCACGGCCTCCGCCGGCGGCACCGCCGGCAGCCCGCCGAGCAGGATGCCCATGCCCCCGTGATCGGCCTGCAGGTAGCGGGCGGCGATCTGGGGCACCATGCGGCCGGCGATGCGCGACATGCTGGCCAGCACGGGCGTCTTGCCGCTGTCCAGCGCCACGGCGGCGTAGTCCACGGCGCTGCAGTTCCGGTCCTGGAGGATCTGCCGCAGCTCGGGGCCGCGGGTCGGCAGGTGCAGGTAGGCCATGAGGATCTGGTCCCGGCGCAGCCAGTCGTACTCCGCCGGGGTGGGGTACTGGACCTTCACCAGCAGGTCGCTGCGGCCGTAGACCTCCTCGGTGCCGTGGGCGATCACGGCGCCCTCGGCGCGGTAGGCGTCGTCGCTGAAGCCGCTGCCGGCGCCGGCCCCCTCCTCGACCTGGACCTCGTGCCCCTGCAGGACCAGCGTGTGCACGGCCGCCGGCGAGAGGCCGACGCGCTTCTCGTCGTCCAGGTGTTCGCGCGGAACTCCGATGATCATGGACGTGACCTCCGGGTGAAACACCGCCCCCGACGTCGGCCGGGGGCGGTACGGATCGACGAAACGCCGCGGCTAGCCGCCGTTCTTGACGTGGTCGTAGCCGCGCCTGAGCGCGGCGATGTTCATCTCCACCAGGTTCTTCTTCTTGACGACCGAGCGGAGCGTCTGCTCCACGAAGTCGACGTCGAAGGTGCCGGTGGCGGCGCACAGGGCGCCCAGCATGACGACGTTGGCGATCTTGGGCGTGCCCACCTCGTCGGCGATCTCGGTCGCCGGGATCAGCACGACGTTCAGCCGCTTCGCGTCGGGCCGTCCCTCGACGATGCCCGTGTCGACCAGGATCGTGCCCCCGTCGACGACGTCCTTCTCGAAGGCCTCCAGCGAGGGCTGGTTCATGACCACCAGCACGTTGGGCCTGTCCACCAGGGGCGTGCCGATGCGCTCCTTGGACACGTTGACCGAGCAGTTGGCCGTGCCGCCGCGCATCTCGGGCCCGTAGGAGGGGATCCAGCTCGCGTGCAGCTTGGCCCGCATGCCCACCTGGGCCAGGAACAGGCCCAGGGTCAGGATGCCCTGGCCGCCGAAGCCGGCGAACTTGCAGTTCAGGTCCTGCTCCAGCACCACGGCGGCCTCGTCGCCCTCGTCGACGCCCACGCCCAGGTAGGCGTTGACCTTCTCGGGAACGAAGGGCTGCACGGGGCGGCACCAGTCGTTCTCGCGCTCGGAGGACTCGTCCTTGAAGACGCCCAGGGGGAAGACCTTGGTCATGTCCTCCAGGAGCCAGTCGCGGGCGTCCGGACCGTCCATCTTCCAGCCCGTGGGGCAGGTGGCGAGGATCTCCACAAAGCTGTAGCCGCGGTTCTCCACCTGGTTGGTCAGGGCCTTCCGGATGGCCTTGCGGGTCTTCATGATGTGCTTGGAGTTGCCGATGGCCACGCGTTCCACGTAGGTGGCGGCGGGCAGCGTGGACATGATCTCGGCCATGCGGATGGGGTTGCCGTGCACCTCTTCCTGGCGGCCCAGGGGCGTGGTGGTCGTCTTCTGGCCGATCATGGTGGTCGGGGCCATCTGGCCGCCGGTCATGCCGTAGATGGCGTTGTTGACGAAGAAGACCGTGATGTTCTCGCCGCGGTTGGCCGCGTGGATGGTCTCGGCGGTGCCGATGGCCGCCAGGTCGCCGTCGCCCTGGTAGGAGATGACGATCGAGTCGGGATTGGCCCGCTTGATGCCGGTGGCCACCGCGGGCGCGCGCCCGTGGGCGGACTGGAAGTTGCCGCAGTCGAAGTAGTAGTACCCGAAGACCGAGCAGCCCACGGGCGAGACGAAGACCGAGCGCTGGTTGATGCCCAGGTCGTCCATGGCCTCGGCGATCATCTTGTGGATGTTGCCGTGCCCGCAGCCGGGGCAGTAGTGGGTGGTCTCCTTGTGGGGACCGCTCTTGCGCACGAACTCGGTGTAGAAGGATTTCGGCTTCTCGACGATCTTCATGACCGGCCTCCTTCCAGGATCCTGTCGTATTCGGCGAGGAGCTCCTCGCCGCCCGGCACCATGCCGCCGCAGCGGCCGTAGAAGTGCACCGGCGCCCGGCCCTCGACCGCCAGCCGCACGTCCTCGACCATCTGGCCGGTGCTCAGCTCCACGGACAGGAAACTCACGTCGCCCTCGGCCAGCTCGGTGATGCGCTTGCTCGGGTAGGGCCAGAGGGTGATCGGCCGCAGCAGGCCCACCTTCTTGCCCGCGGCCCGCGCCTGGTCGATCGTGGAGTAGACGATGCGCGAGAGGATGCCGTAGGCGATGATGATCAGGTCGGCGTCGTCGGTCTTGTACTCCTCGTAGCGCACCTCCTTCGCCTCGATCTCCTTGTACTTGGCGTCGAGCTTGAGGTTGTGCTGCTCCAGCTCCTCGGCCTCCAGGAAGATGGAGCTGATCAGGTTGCGATGGGTCTCGGCATCGCCGCGCACGCACCACTCGGTGTGGTCGTAGTCGATGGGCTTGGCCGGGGGCACCTCCACCGGCTCCATCATCTGGCCGGTGAAGCCGTCGGCCATCAGGCAGACGGGATTGCGGTAGGTGTCGGCCAGGTCGAAGCCCAGCACGGTGAGGTCGCACATCTCCTGGGCGCAGTTGGGCGCGAAGGCGATCAGGCGGTAGTTGCCGTGGCCCCCGCCCTTGGTCACCTGGAAGTAGTCGCCCTGTTCCGGGGCGATGTTGCCCAGGCCGGGTCCGCCGCGCACCACGTTGACTACCACGCAGGGCAGTTCGGCCCCCGCCAGGTAGCTCATGCCCTCCTGCTTCAGCGAGAAGCCGGGGCTCGAGGAGGCGGTCATGGTGCGGATGCCCATGCCCGCGGTGCCGTAGACCATGTTGATGGCCGCGACCTCGCTCTCGGCCTGTATGAAGGTGCCGCCAAGGGCCGGGAAATGCATGGCCGCGGCGTGCGCGATCTCACTGGCCGGCGTGATGGGGTACCCGTAGTAGGCCCGGCAGCCGGCCTGCAGGGCGCCGACCACGATGGCGTCATTCCCTTTCATGAACTGTCTGGACATGTCCGGTCTCCTGCGGGAAGAGGGTCACGGTTTGACGACGCGAATGGCCGCCGGCTCGGGGCAGGCGTAGAAGCAAAGAGCGCAGCCCGTGCATTCGTGCCCGAGGTAATATGCCGGATGGTAACTGGAGCCGTTGAGCTTGTCGCTGATGGCGATGACGCTCTTGGGACAGACGTCGAGGCAGAGCTTGCAGCCCTTGCACAGCTCGCCGTCGATCTCGATGAAAGGCTCGGCTTTCTGTTGGGTTTCGCTCATCCTGATCTCCTGGAGGAAGACGGGATTTCTTCACGCGCCAAAGATAGTCAACGCCTTGCGCCCCACAAAGTCCTTTCCCGCCCCTGTGCGGTCAGCGATCCGTGAATTCAGGCTTGCGCTTCTCGAGGAAGGCGCGGCAGCCCTCGTCGGCGTCGGCGAGGCCTCCGGCCACGCCGAAGAGGCCCGCCTCGTGGCGGCAGCCCGCGTCCAGGGACATGTTCAATCCCTCGCCCATGGCCTTCAGGGCGTAGCGCAGGGTGGCGGTCGAGCGGGCGGCGATGGCGCCGGCCGTGTTGCGCGCCGCGTCGAGGAGCTTTTCGGGCTTGAAAACCATGTTCACCAGGCCGATGCGGGCGGCCTCGGCCGCGTCGACCATGCCGCCGGTGAGGATCATCTCCGCGGCCAGCCCCCGTCCCACCAGGCGCGGTAGGCGCTGGGTGCCGCCGTAGCCCGGGATCAGGCCCAGGGTCACCTCCGGCAGGCCGAGCTTGGCGGTCTCGGCGGCGTAGCGGAAGGTGCAGGCCAGGGCCAGCTCGCAGCCGCCGCCCAGGGCGAAGCCGTTGACCGCCGCGATGACGGGCTTGCCCAGGTTCTCGATGTTCCACATGAGGGACTGTCCCCGCTCGGACAGCTTCTCCAGCTCGGGTCCCGAGGCCCCGGCCAGCTCGCCGATGTCGGCGCCGGCCACGAAGGCCTTCTCCCCCGCTCCCGTCAGGATCACCACGCGCACGGCGGCATCCTTGCGGATCGCGCCGAAGCAGTCGTAGAGCTCCCCGATCATCGTGGCGTTCAAGGCGTTCATCTTGTCGGGGCGGTTGATCGTCACGGTGGCGATGCCTTCGCCGACGTCCAGCAGCAGGGTCTCGTAGGCCATCGGGGCTCCTTGGTCGAGGTCGTGGGCCGGTCCGGAACCGGGTCTGCTCATGGTAGCAGACGCCCCCGGCGGTGGAAACGATGAATTCCACGGGGCGGTGGCTCCGCTCGCGGGCGCCCCCATCGCGTATTGACCCCGGGATCGCCGCTGCGGTACCCTTTCGCGCTGATCCGTTCGACATCCCACAACCAGCGAAGAGGCCTGCCATGCCCGAGAGCTTCGATGACAAACTCAACCGCCTTAACGAACTGCGCCAGCAGGCCTACCTCGGCGGCGGGCAGACACGCATCGACAAGATCCACGCGAAGGGCCGCCTGACCGCCCGCGAACGCATCCACCTGCTGCTGGACGAGGGGTCCTTCCTGGAGACCGGCGTCTTCGTCACCCACCGCGAGCCGAGCATCGAGAGCGAGGTGCCCGTCGGCGACGGCATCGTGACGGGTGTGGGGCGCATCGACGGCCGGCAGGTCTACGTCTTCGCCCAGGACTTCACCGTCTTCGGCGGCAGCATGAGCGAAAGCAATGCCGAGAAGATCTGTCGCCTGATGGACCAGGCCCTGGAGAACGGCTGCCCCGTGATCGGGCTGAACGACAGCGGCGGCGCGCGCATCCAGGAGGGCGTCAAGTCCCTGGCGGGCTACGCGGAGATCTTCTGGCGCAACACCATGGCCTCGGGCGTGGTGCCCCAGA
>CAZTWK010000083.1:0-8287 GCA_964617805.1 uncultured Fibrobacteraceae bacterium
TGACGGTGATCAGCTTCCTGGTCTTCATCATCGGCATGAGCGGCTGGATCATCGTCGCCGCGATCCTGGTCTTCTCCATCGGCGAGATGATGGCCAGTCCCAAGTCGAAGGAATACGCGGGCCGCGTGGCGCCGCCGGGCAAGGTCGGCATGTACATGGGCTACTTCTACTGGTGCACCGCCCTGGGCCACCTCTTCGGCGGACTGCTCTCGGGCGTCATGTACGGCTACTTCGGCCCCGTCGAGCGCGGCGGCATCGACAAGCCCGACGTGATGTGGATCGTCTTCGCCATCCTGGCCGCCACGACGGCGGTGGGGCTGGTGGTGTATGACCGGTGGATCAAGGCGCATCCGGTCCAAGAGGCATGAGGTTCCGGCAGCCCCTGGTCCACGGCACCCTGATCAAGCGCGAGAAGCGCTTCCTCGTCCACGTCCGCCTCGACGACGGCCGCGAGGTGATCGCCCACACCAACAACACGGGCACCATGCTGGGCTGCAACACGCCCGGCTCGCCCGTGTGGCTCTCCCCCGCCGACAATCCCCAGCGCAAATTGAAATGGACCTACGAGCTGATCAAGGCCGACGGCGTGCTGGTGGGCATCAACACCGCGGTGCCCAACCGGCTGGCGCAGGAGGGCGTCGAGGACGGCACGGTCGCCGAGCTGCAGGGCTACGACCGCCTGCGGCGCGAGGTGCGCTACGGCGAGGGATCGCGCGTCGACCTGCTGCTCGAGAACGACGACGCGCGCTGCTGGGTGGAGGTCAAGAACGTCACGCTGACCCGCGACGGCGCCGCCCTCTTCCCCGACGCCGTGACCGAGCGCGGGCGCAAGCACCTGCGCGAGCTGTCGGCCATGGTCGCGAGCGGCGACCGCGCGGCCATGCTCTACGTGGTGCAGCGCGCCGACGCCGAGCGTTTCGGCCCCGCCGACGACATCGACCCGGCCTACGGCGCCGCCCTGCGCGAGGCCGCGGCCGCCGGCGTGGAGGCGCTCTGCTACCGGGCACAGGTCTCGACCACGAAGATCAGATTGGACCGCGCCCTGCCGATCGACCTCTCCTAGCCGGACGACCCGGCTCTTCGGCGTCCACGCTCCGTGACGGAAACCGGATCACCTTTTTTCCCGCCCCCTGCCGTGCTATGCTCGGGTTCCGAAGAGGAACCGATATGAGCTCCCGGAAACAGCCCTATTCCCCGGCGAGGACCCGGCTCAGCGCGCTCTGCCTGTGCGCCCTCATCGTGTGCGCCTGCGGCGACGATCCGACGGCCCCCGAATTCGAGACCATCACCCGCTTCGACAAGGATCTGGCCTCCGCGTTCATCGGCGGCGCCGTCGGCGAGGCGGCCGGGCTGGCCGTCGGCATGTGGTCGCTCACCTACGACGTGAATTCCCTCGACTACGATTGGGATCCGGACGAGGTCGCCTGGATCAGGACCTACGACCACTGGGCCGGCTACACGGACGTCTCCCTGCGGCAGAGCGTGCAGTATCTGGACGACACCGACACGCCGGTGCGGTACATACCGACCGCCGAGGCGGTTCGCTACCGGCTCACGGGATCCGCCCACGCCGAGATCTCCGAGGGAGCGTACGAGCTGAGCGTGGATTTCGAATACGACCACGACTTCCGATTCCAGGGCGTGCATACCGACGAACTGACCCTGACCGGGTTCGGCATCATGGAGATCGAAGCCGACTTCAGCGGACCCGAGCGGCGGGGACGCCTGACCGTGCCCGTCACCTGGGACGCGCTCGGCGACGGCGTGGACTGCGCGCAGGGGGGCTGTCCGGACGGATACGCCCGCTACGCCCTGACGCCCTACCAGCTGATGATCGAGATGACCGGCCAGGAGGAATGCACGGCCACGCTCTACGACGACATCTTCCAGGTCGTCCCGGGCGAGATCCACCACGGGACCCTGAACTGCGGCGACAATTGAGCCGGAGCCCTCCCTCCCCACGATCATAGTCAAGCCTATTGACACCCTGCGACATTTGTCGCATATTAAGTGCGACATCTGTCGCACCCACCCCCGGGAGGCCCCCATGACCGAGAAGCTCCCCGACCTCTCCCGCTTCGAGCTGCAGTGCCTGCGCCTGCTCTGGGCGCGGGGCGAGGCCACCGTACGGGACGTGCACGGCGATTTGCCCGACCCGCCGAGCTACTCCACCGTCCGCAAGATCTTCGAGCGCCTGGAGGAGAAGGGCGCCGTGCGGCGCACCGAACGCGTGGACCGGGCCTGGCGCTACGCCTCGGCCGTGGGCAAGTCGGACATGGTGCGCAAGGAGATCGGCTCGCTGCTGGAGACCCTCTTCGACGGGGCCGCCGCGCCCCTCGTCTCCCACCTGGCCGACATGGACGCCCTGAGCCTCGACGACCTCAAGGCCCTCGAGGCGCGTCTGGCCGAGTCGCGGGAGGAGGAATCGTGATGGCCGAGCTGCCCGTCGCCCTGGTCGCGCAGGCGACGTCCCACCTCTGGCACGCCACCCTGGTCCTGCTGCTGCTGGCGCCCGCGGCCCTGTTGCTGCGCAAGGCGCCCGCCCGCTACGAGCACCGCCTGTGGCTGACGGGACTGGCCGCCCTGGCGCTGCCGCTGAACCGGCTGTCCGGGCTGCTGGCCGACCTGCCGCTGGCGGACGCCGTGGTCGTGGGGCTGGAACCGGTGAGCGCCGCGCTGGCGTCGCCGGCCCTGGTGGAGGCCGAAACGGGCGCCTCGCCGTTGCACCTCTTCGTCGCGACCGTCTGGCTGGCCGTCGCGCTGGCCCTCGCCGCCCGGCTGGCCCTGGCGGTCCGCGCGGCGCACACGCTGCGGCGCCTCTCGCGGCCCGTGGATCCCGACCTGGCCGCGGCCGCCGCCGCGGCGGGCCTGCCCCCCGACCGGGTGCGGGTCAGCGGCCGCGTCGGCACGCCGCAGGTGGTGGGCTGGCTGCGGCCCCGCATCGTGCTGCCGGAGGGACTGGCGCACGACCTGTCGACGGACGAATTGCGCTCGGTGCTGCGTCACGAGGACGCCCACCGGCGCCGCCGCGATCCCCTGCGCATGCTGGCGGCCCGCGCCGCGGCCGCCGTGCTCTGGTTCTATCCGCCGGTGTGGCTGCTGCTGCGCCGGCTCGAAGCCACCGCCGAGTACGCCTGCGACGAGGCGGCGGCGCCGCGCCGCGCGGACGGCGAGGTACTGGCCACCGCCGTCGCCCGCACGCTGCGGCGCGCCCTCGACGCCGACGACGCCTCGCTCCATCCCGTCGCCTCCCTGGCCGGAGGCCGCGCGTCCCTCGGTCGACGCATCGACCGCATGACCCACGAACGGAGGTACCGACACATGACCCGCTACCGACTGATCCTCGCGATCGCCCTGCTCGCCGCCGGCGCCGGCGTCCTGCTGGCCGCGCCGTCCCACGTCCCCGAACCGCCCGAGGCGCCCGAATCCCGGGCCGTGGAGGCCCCCGAAAAGCCCGAACAGGCCAAGAAGCCCGCGAAACCCGCCAAGGCCGAAAAGCCGGAGAAGGCCCTCAAGGCCGAGACCGCCGGGAAGGAACTCCACTACCGGCCCGGTTTCACCAAGTACGTGAAGCCCGGCTACCCCGAGGACCTGCGCCAGGCCGGCGTCGAGGGCACCGTGTTGCTGATCGTCAAGATCGACGAGACGGGCGTGCCGGTGGACATCGCCTGGAAGAAGAAGGGCGAGATCGACAAGCGGCTGGTGAAGGCCGCCCTGAAGGCCATGGAGGAGAGCCGGTTCGAACCCTTCATGGAGGACGGCAAGGCCATTCCCTGGACCTACAAGATCCCGGTGAAGTTCGAGGTGGAGTAGCGTCGCAGTGGATCAGGAATAGTCGATCGCCACCGCGATCATCAGGAACACCGCCGACAGGGCGATCAGCAGCCCGAAGAGCGGGAGTATGAAGCGCAGCCAGCGGCCGTAGGGGATCCTGGCCAGGGCCAGCATGGCCATCAGCACGCCGCTGGTGGGGATGACCAGGTTGGAGAAGCCGTCGCCGCAGGTGAAGGCCAGGACGGCGGTCTGGCGGGTCAGCCCGATGATGTCCGACAGGGGCGCCATCAGGGGCACCGTCACCGCGGCCTGGCCCGAGCCCGAGGGCACCAGCAGGTTCAGCGAGGCCTCGAAGGCGAGCATGCCCACGGCCGCGATGTAATGGGGCACGTGCAACAGCAGCGTCGCGGCGCCGTGGACGATGGTGTCCATGATCTGGCCGTCCGACAGCACCACCTCGATGCCGCGGGCGAAGCCCACCACCAGCGCTGCCACCACCATGTCGCGCATGCCGTCGACGAAGGCCTTGACCGCGTCGTCCAGGGGCAGCCGCGCCAGGAAACCCGCCACGATGCCCATCAGCAGGAAGCCGCCGGCCATGTCGGCCATCCACCAGCCGAATAGCCGGGTGGCGAACAGGATGAAGGCAAAGATCAAGGTACTGGCGATCAGGATGGCCCAGTGCCGTCCCGTGAAGGCCTCTTCGGCACCCCCCGTCTCGATCTCGAAATCGTCGTCCGGCATCAGGGAGGCGGACGGGTCGGCCTTGACGCGCGCGCCGTAGCGCAGCGTGTAGAGCAGGGCGATGGTGATGGCGCAGACGTAGAACACCAACCGCAGTTCTAGTCCGCTGTACAGCGGCAACTCGGCGATGCCCTGGGCCACGCAGACTGTGAAGGGGTTGGTCGTCGAGGCCGCGAAGCCCACCTGGGCCGCCACCAGCACCAGCGCCAGCCCGTAGATGCGGTCGTAGCCCAGGCGCTTGCTCACCAGCAGGAAGACCGGCACCAGGGGGATGAACTCCTCCCCCATGCCCAGGGTGGAGCCGCCGATCGAGAGCACGATCATCAGCACGATGGTCAGCGCCGGGCCGGAGCCGCCGAATCGCCTGACCAGCTGCGACAGCCCGGCCGTGATCACGCCCGTGCCCTGCAGGATCCCGAAGACCCCGCCCACGACGAAGATGAAGAAGATGATGTCCGCCTGCTTCTCCAGGCCCCGCGGGATGGCGGTCAGGAAGCCGTGCAGGCCCACGGGCGTGGCCATGCCCTGGTCAGCGTCGGTCTCGACACCGAAAAGCAGGTTCTGGACATCGTAGTGCTTGTCCAGCTTCTGGTAGGTATCGGGGATGAGCAGCGTGCGTTCCTGATCACCCACCACCGCCGTGCGCCGCTCGTAATGCCCCGAGGGCACCACGTAGGTCAGCAGCGAGCAGACGAAGATCACGCTCGCAAGCAGGACGAAGACGTGGGGAATCTTGAGCTTGGGACGTGCCATGCGCGCAACCTACAGGATCGTCAGACGACTTTCCAGCATTCTCCGTCGCCCAGCACCTTCTCCATCTCGATCTCGTCGTTGACCGGGATGTCGTAGCTGCCGATCTCGGGAACCCCAGGCTTGAGCTCGCGGATGGCCTCCATGCCGTTGACGCGGATGCCGGTGATGCGGAAGCCCCGGCGCTGGAAGAAGCGCAGGCCGTCGATGTTGTCGTTGGTGGTGATCAGCCAGATCCTGGAGCAGCCGTCGGCGCGCGCCGCCTTCTCCACGGCCTCCAGCAGGGCCGTGCCCACGCCGCACCACTGGCAGAGGGCGTCGAGGGTCACCAGCTCGCAGGCGCCGTCGGCGATGCAGAAGGTGGCCAGCCCCACGCGCTCGCTGCCCTCCATGGCGATGAAGCCCGGCAGTTCCGAAGGCTGGTGCACGATGTCGTGGCTGACGACCGTGTCGCCGCCGAACAGGAGCTCGGTGCGCTCGCGGACCCAGGTGCGGTCGCTCGCGGACAGGGTTGTCACCAGCATGCGTGTTCCTCGTTCCGTCCTCGGGCGGTTCTGCGGGGGTGGTGGCTTCGGTCGGGCGAGGCACAAATGTGGTGCGGAGACAGCGGCCGGTCAAGGCCAGTGGGCGCGCCGGGGCGCCGGGGGCGGCAAGCCCTTGCCGGGCACGCGGTTGCGCCCGTCAAGGCTCGGGCGCTAATCGTCCGCCGACAGGTAGTCGGCCACGTACTCGGGCAGGGCGTCCGGATCGGTCTCGCGCTCGCTGAGCAGCGTGTGGCAGGCATCGCAGTCCTGGCTGATGTACAGGCCGTCTTCGCTCACGTGCATTTCGTCGTGGCAGCGGAAGCAGCCGTTGTCGGCGAATTCCCCGTCGAGATCCATGTGGCCCAGGTTGCTCGCGTAGGTGCCCCACTCGATGCCCATCTCGGGATAGACGTTGCGGTCGAGGATGGCGGCGATCACCTCGGCGGCGGCGTCGAGGCCGGCCCGCAGCGCGGGCAGGTCCTCGGGGTGCTCGTCGGCGTAGACCGCTGCGAGGTGGGCCGCGACGGCGGCGGCGGTGTCGTCGTCGGGCTGCACCTCCCAGAGGGCCTGCTCGGCGGCCTTGCGCAGCCAGGGGATGTCGCGGTCCAGCAGTCCGGCGGCGAAGGCGTCGTCGAGGGCCTGGACGGGCGTCTCGAAGATGTGGGTGGGCCGGTTGTGGCAGTCGATGCAGTCCATGACGCGCCACTCCCCCTCGTCGGGGCCGTACTCGGCGTCCTCGAGGAAGTAGCGGATCTCGCCGTCGGGCGTCTTCTGGGCGACCTCGGCGATGACCAGGCGCTTGTCGTCCACTGAGCGGTAGCGGACCTCGTTGGCGGGATCCACGTGCCAGTGCACGCCGGTGGCGCGCACGCCGGGCTGGGGGTGGCCACCCACCTTCATGACCAGCGACGACACGCTGCGGCTGTTCTCGCGATCCGGCTCGGTGTGCCGGCGCACCACCAGCTTCGAACCGTGGAACTTCGTCGGCCAGTGGCAGACCTCGCAGGTCTCGCGGGCGGGGCGCAGGTCGTGGACCGGCGCCGGGACCGGCCGGCTGTAGGAGTCGCGCAGGACGGCCACCACCTGCCGCAGACCGGAGATCTTGGCCTTCACGAACCACTCGGCGCCCGGGCCGATGTGGCACTCGACGCACTCCACGTTGGCGTGGGGCGAGCGGCTGTAGGCCACGGCCTCGGGCTCCATGACCTGGTGGCACACGTTCATGCAGAATTCCGTGGAGTCGGTGTAGTGGTAGGCCTCGTAGCCGAAGCTCGTGAAGACGAGCATGCCGACCACGGCCAGCACCCCCACCATGACGGCCTTGCGGGTGAACTCGGCGCCGCCGATCTCCACGGCCGAAGGCCCCGCCTCGCCCCGCCGGACGCGCCGGCGGTGGACCCACGTGCCGAGGGCGATCAGCACCACGCCCGCCCCGAGCAGCGCCGGCAGCAGCATGAAGGTCACCATGCCCACGTAGGCGCTGACCGGCCGGTGCAGCAGATGGTTGTAGACGTTCATCAGGAGCGCCATGACCAGCAGGGCCACCGCGACCAGGCTGATCACGCTGCCCAGGGTGGCGATCCAGTTGGCGTAGAAGAAGGGCAGGCGGTTGCGGATCCAGGTTCCGATATGACCCAGGACCTTGCTCTGCATTCTGGCTGACATGCCGATCCTCCGGAATCGAGGCGCACCATGGTTGTCTCGGGGTGTCGGCTCAAAGATGTGCAAGAGAGGGGGGGCGGTCAACACCGCCCCCCGCTCGATGGATCACTTGATGAGCATCATGCGCCGCGTCTCGGCCTGGCCAGGCGTCTGGACGCGATAGAAGTAGAGCCCGGAGGCGACCCGCGCCCCCCGCTCGTCGCGCCCGGTCCAGACGGCGGCGTGGCGTCCCGCGGGCAGTTCGCCGTCGACCAGCGTGGCCACGCGCGAGCCGTCCAGGGCGTAGACCGACAGGGTCACGCGGCCGCGCTCGGGCAGGTCGAAGCGGATCGTCGTCGCGGGATTGAAGGGGTTCGGGTAGTTGGGATAGGTGCGGAAGGCCAGGGGCGTGCCGGCGCCGGGGTCCTCCACGGACGTGGCGGTCTGCTGGATCGTCAGGCGCTGGTCGCCGGCCACCGACAGCACGCGCTGCAGCTGGCCGGTGGGCCAGAAGATCTCGAGGGTGTCCGCCGTGGCGGCGCCGCCGAGACCGAACTCCAACGTCAGCGAGCCCTGGGACAGGAAGCCGGAGCCGCCGTCCACCTCGCGCAGCATGCTCACGCCGCCGGCCACGCAGCGCAGGGTGGCGCCGATGGCATAGGTGTTGTCGTCCGTCGCGGCCAGGTCCACCTGGAGCCAGTGGTTGTCCGTGGAATCGGCCACGTCGTTGCGGAACAGCTTGTTGGGCATGCCGGACATCGTGACCAGGTACAGGTCCAGGTCGCCGTCGTCGTCGTAGTCGGCGCAGGCCACGCCGTTGGTGCTGTGGTCGTCGCTGATGTTCTGGCCGGTGG
>CAZTWK010000083.1:8387-9763 GCA_964617805.1 uncultured Fibrobacteraceae bacterium
CCGTCGTTGTCGAAGTCGGCCCACTGGCAGCCGGTGCTGCTGTAGGCGTTGTCGAGGCCCAGGGCGGGGGCCACGTCCGTCCACAGCCACTCGCCGGGATTCTCGGTGTCCTCGCCGTCGTTGCGCAGCAGGCGGTTCGGCGTGTCGTCGAAGTTCGACAGGTAGAGATCGGGATCGCCGTCGTCGTCGTAGTCGCCCCAGGCGCAGGACATGGTGTAGCGGTTCTCGCTGATGGTGAAGGTGTCGTCGGGGGCCATCACGGTGAAGATCCAGTCCCCGGGGCTCTGCGGATCCTCGCCGTCGTTCCGGTAGAGGCGGTTGGGGCCGTTGTTGCAGAGATAGAGGTCGACGTCGCCGTCCTGGTCGAAGTCGCGCCAGGAGCAGCTGCGGCCGCTGCCGGGATCGTCGGTGCCGGTCACGGCGCCGACGTCGGTGAAGCTGCCGCCGCCGTCGTTGCGGAAGAGGCGGTTGGGCGCGTCGTAGTCGGGGTTGACCTGCATGTTGACCGCGTACAGGTCCAGGTCGCCGTCGGCGTCGAAGTCGGCCCAGGCCACGCCTTGGCCGTAGTCGTCGTCGTCGAGCGGGGGCGTCGTGATGTCCAGGAAGAGCCAGTTGTCGTGCTCGCCCGGGTATGGGCCGTCGTTGAGGAAGAGGTGGTTGGTCGGATCCGCGCCCGTGTGGTACGAGGTCCGGTTGCTGAAGTACAGGTCGTGGTCGCCGTCGTCGTCGAAGTCGCCCCAGGCGGCGCCGCGGCTGTTGCCGCCGTTTCCCACGCCGGTGCTGTCGGCGGGCGAGACGAGCTGCCAGGGCGGCGTGGTGACCTCGACCATCTGGTCGTAGCCCGCCGGCGGGTCCTCCATGTTGCCCACGGAGTCCCGGGCGACGGAATAGAAGCGGTAGGTACCGTACCCCTCGGGCAGATCGAAGAGGATGGGGCTCCCGTCCGAGGAATCGAACAGTTCGTAGGTCCCGCTTTCGGCGTAGTCGTAGTAGAGGTCGACGCGCTCCAGGCCGCTGAGGGTGTCCTCCGCCGCAAAGGAGATCTCGAAGGGCAGGCCCTGGAAGAAGATGTCGACGGGCAGCACCGACGAGACCGGCAGGCTGGCGTCCTGGGTCGTCACGACAAGACCGGACCAGCGCGAGACGAGCATCTCGTCGTCGCGGGCGCGGACGCGGTAGTAGCCGGTGAAGCCGTCGGCCAGCCCGTGGAAGGTGAAGGAGGTCTCGACGATCCAGCCGCTGCTCTCCAGCACGCTGGTGAAGGCCGGGTCGTCGCCCACCTCCACCTCGTAGGCGGTGGCGCCGCTGGCCGATTCGTCGCTCCAGACGGCGGTCGTCGAGTCGCCCTGCGTGTAGGCGGGCAGCGCGACCAGGGT
>CAZTWK010000084.1:0-9444 GCA_964617805.1 uncultured Fibrobacteraceae bacterium
ACAAGCTCAAGAAGTTCCGCCGCAGCAACCAGGACACCTGCTACAACCAGAAGCCCCTGGTCGTGCCGGGACAGAAGGTCAAGCGGGGAGAGGTGATGGCCGACGGGCCGAGCACCGAGGACGGCGAGCTGGCCCTGGGTCGCAACCTGCTGGTGGCCTTCATGCCCTGGGGCGGGTACAACTTCGAGGACGCCATCCTGGTCTCCCAGCGCCTGGTGCGCGACGACGTCTTCACCTCCCTGCACATCGAGGAGTTCGAGCTGCAGGTCCGCGACACCAAGCGCGGCGTGGAGGAGGTCACCCGCGAGATCCCCAACGTGGGCGACGAGGCGCTGAAGAACCTGGACGACCAGGGCATCATCTACACCGGCGCCCAGGTCAAGGCCGGCGACATCCTCGTCGGCAAGGTGACCCCCAAGGGCGAGACCGAGCTCTCCCCGGAGGAGAAGCTCCTGCGCGCGATCTTCGGCGAGAAGGCCGGCGACGTGAAGGACGCCTCGCTCAAGTCGCCGCCCGGCATGGACGGCGTGGTCGTCGACATCAAGGTCTTTTCGCGCCAGGACCGCGCCGAGCGTTCCAAGAAGGCCGAGAAGCGCAAGCTCGAGGGCCTGCTGCGCGACCGCGACCGCAAGCGCGAGCTGGTGGAGTACCTGCGCGCCGAGCGCCTCGGCGAGCTCTTCGCCGGCCAGACGGCGCACCACGTGATCGACGCCAACACCGGCGAGGTGCTGCTCAAGGCGGGCCGCAAGTTCACCAAGAAGGTCGTCGAGGAGCTGGACTACTCCTGCGTCCACTGGGGCTTGCCCCTGGTCAAGGACAACAAGCAGGACTCCCGCATCCGCGAGATCTTCGACTCCGCCTACCGCGAGCTGGACCGCATCGACGTGGACTACGAGAAGCAGTGCGAGCGCGTGCAGCGCGGCGACGAGCTGCCGCCCGGCGTCGTGAAGCTGGTCAAGGTCTACGTGGCCCGGCGGCGCAAGCTGTCGGTCGGCGACAAGATGGCCGGCCGCCACGGCAACAAGGGCGTGGTCTCGAAGATCATGGCCGACGAGGACATGCCGCACCTGGCCGACGGCACCCCCGTCGACATCGTGCTCAACCCGCTCGGCGTGCCGAGCCGTATGAACCTCGGCCAGATCCTGGAGACGCACCTCGGCTGGGCCGCCTCGATCGGCGGCTACAAGGTGCAGACGCCCGTCTTCGACGGCGCGTCGATCGACGAGATCAAGGAGGCCCTCGACGAGCAGGCCCTGCCGGGCAGCGGCAAGGCCGTGCTCTTCGACGGCCGCACCGGCGAGCCCTTCGACAAGGAAGTGACCGTCGGCACCATCTACATGCTGAAGCTCCACCACCTCGTGGAGGAGAAGATCCACGCCAGGTCGATCGGCCCCTACTCGCTGGTGACGCAGCAGCCCCTGGGCGGCAAGGCCCAGTTCGGCGGCCAGCGTTTCGGCGAGATGGAGGTGTGGGCCCTGGAGGCGTACGGCGCGGCCAACTGCCTGCAGGAGATGCTGACCGTCAAGTCCGACGACGTCACCGGACGCTCCAAGGTGTACGAGGCGATCGTCAAGGGCGAGAACCCCCCGGAGCCGGGCATCCCCGAGTCCTTCAACGTGTTGATGATGGAGCTCAAGAGCCTGTGTCTGGACGTGGATCTCGAAGAAGCTCCCCAGTTGAGCCAGGGCCGCTGACCCCGCCGCCACGGCGAGGAGGAAACAGATGCTGGGAATGAAGACGACCGAAGAGCGCGAGCGCGCGATCGACCACAACTCGATCGTGATCCAGCTGGCGTCGCCCGATAAGATCCGCGACTGGAGCTACGGCGAGGTCACCAAGCCGGAGACCATCAACTACCGCACCTTCAAGCCCGAGAAGGACGGCCTCTTCTGCGAGCGCATCTTCGGTCCCGTGAAGGACTGGGAGTGCAACTGCGGCAAGTACAAGAGGATCCGCTTCCGCGGCATCGTCTGCGACAAGTGCGGCGTCGAGGTGACCCAGTCCAAGGTGCGGCGCGAGCGCCTCGGCCACATCGAGCTGGCCGTGCCCATCGCCCACATCTGGTTCTTCAAGGGCCTGCCGAGCCGCATCGGGCACATGCTCAACATGAAGCTCAAGGACCTCGAGCGGGTGCTCTACTACGAGTCCTACGTGATCATGAACCCCGGCAACACCGACCTCCAGCAGGGCGACATCGTCAGCGAGGAGGAGTGGTGGGACCTCCAGGAGGAGCATCCCGACTGGGAGGCCGAGAAGGCGATGGGCGCCGACGCGATCCGCACCCTGCTCGGCGCCATGCGCCTCGAGGAGCTCAGCCAGGAACTGCGCACCCAGGCCAAGACCGAGACCTCGGTCCAGCGCAAGAAGTCGGTGCTCAAGCGCCTGAAGATCGTCGAGGCCTTCCGCCAGTCCAACAACCATCCCGAGTGGATGATCCTGGACTGCCTGCCGGTGCTGCCGCCCGACCTGCGGCCCCTGGTCCCGCTGGACGGCGGCCGCTTCGCCACCAGCGACCTCAACGACCTCTACCGCCGCGTCATCAACCGCAACAACCGGTTGAAGAAGCTGATCGAGATCAAGGCCCCCGGCGTTATCCTGCGCAACGAGAAGCGGATGCTGCAGGAGGCCGTGGACGCCCTCTTCGACAACGGCCGCCGCTCGCGCGCCGTCAAGGGCCAGGGCAACCGTCCCCTGAAGTCCCTGAGCGACATGCTCAAGGGCAAGAAGGGCCGCTTCCGCCAGAACCTGCTGGGTAAGCGCGTCGACTACTCCGGCCGTTCGGTCATCGTGGTCGGCCCCGAACTCAAGCTGTACCAGTGCGGTCTGCCCAAGACCATGGCCCTGGAGCTGTTCAAGCCCTTCATCATCCGCAAGCTGGAGGAGGAGGGGTACGTCCAGACCGTCAAGAGCGCCAAGAAGCTCGTGGAGCAGGAGCGGCCCGAGGTCTGGGACATCCTCGAAGAGATCATCAAGGACCACCCCGTCCTGCTGAACCGCGCCCCGACCCTGCACCGCCTGGGCATCCAGGCCTTCGAGCCGGTGCTGGTGGAGGGCAAGGCGATCCGCATCCACCCCCTGGTCTGCACCGCCTTCAACGCGGACTTCGACGGCGACCAGATGGCCGTGCACGTGCCCCTGGGCTACGAGGCCCAGCTCGAGGCGCGGCTGCTCATGCTGTCGCCCAACAACATCCTGTCGCCCGCCAGCGGCACTCCCATCGCCACGCCCTCGCAGGACATGGTGCTGGGCTGCTACTACCTGACCCTCGAACGGCCCGACGCCAAGGGTGCGGGCAAGGTCTTCTCCGATTCGGCCGACGCCGAGGCCGCTTTCCGGGCCGGCCTGGTGGACAAGCACGCCGAGATCAAGGTGCGCTTCACCGATACCGAGAGCGGCGAGCACGAACTGCTCGAGACCACCGTGGGCCGGCTGCTCTTCAATCAGATCATGCCCCCGGGCATGGCCTACGTTAACCAGTCCTTCAACAAGCGATCCCTGGCCGAACTGGTGGGCGAGGTGCACGCCGAAAACGGCACCACCGTGTGCATGCAGTTCCTGGATCGCCTGAAGGAGCTGGGCTTCCACCACGCCACCGAGGCCGGCCTCACCATCGGCATCGACGACATCCTGATCCCGAAGGAGAAGGAGAAGATCATCGCCGTGGCCCAGAAGAAGGTGAACGAGATCGTCACCCAGCACCGCAAGGGCATCATCACCAACCGCGAGCGCTACAACAAGGTGATCGACCTCTGGACCCAGGTGTCGGACGAGGTGCGCGACAGCATGTTCGACAATCTCTCCCACGACGACCAGGGCTTCAATCCGGTGTACATGATGAACGCCTCGGGCGCCCGGGGCTCAGCCGACCAGATCAAGCAGCTGGCCGGCATGCGAGGCCTGATGGCCAAGCCCCAGAAGAAGATCACCGGTGGTTTCGGCGAGATCATCGAACAGCCGATCCTCTCCAACTTCCGCGAGGGGCTGTCCGTGCTCGAGTACTTCATCTCGACGCACGGCGCGCGCAAGGGTCTGGCGGATACGGCCCTCAAGACGGCGGACGCCGGTTACCTGACGCGCCGCCTGGTCGACGTGTCCCAGGACATCGTGGTCACGGAACACGACTGCGGCACCCTGATGGGCCTCGAGATCTCCGCCCTGAAGGAGGGCGAGAAGACCATCGAGCCCCTGCGCGATCGCATCACCGGCCGCACGGCCGCGGAGGACATCAGCGACGAGAAGGGGGATTTCATCTGCGAGTCGGGTGAGATCATCAACGGCGAACTGGCCGTGAAGATCGAGGAGGCCGGTGTCGAGTCGCTGAAGATCCGTTCGATCCTCACCTGTCGTTCAAAGCGCGGTGTCTGCGCCCTCTGCTACGGCTACAACCTGGCCGAGGACCAGCTCGTGGACATCGGCGAGCCCGTCGGTGTCATGGCCGCCCAGTCCATCGGCGAGCCGGGCACCCAGCTTACGCTGCGGACGTTCCATATCGGCGGTACGGCGAGCCGCATCGCCGAACAGAACGTCAAGTCGGCGGCTGCCAACGGCAAGGTGGTCTTCAACAACTGTGAACTGGTCACCGACAACGAGGGCGGCCGCGTGGCGATCAGCCGCAAGGGCGAGATCAACCTGGTGCTCGAATCGGGCATCACGCGCAGTCACATGAACCTGCCCTACGGCGCCCGGGTGCTGATCAAGGACAACCAGAAGGTCAAGCAGGGCGATCCCCTCTTCGAGTGGGATCCCTACTCCGACTACATTCTCTCCGAGAAGGTCGGCCTGGTGCAGTACGTGGACATCATCGACGGCGTCTCGCTGTCGGTGGAACTCGACGAGAAGACCAAGATGAAGCAGCCGGTGGTCAAGGAGTCCACGGACAAGACGCTCCATCCGGCGATCCGCATCGTCTCGGCCAAGACCGGCCGCAAGCTGACGGAGTACATCCTGCCCACCGGCGCCTTCCTGTTGACCGAAGACGGCAACCAGGTGCGCGTCGGTGACAAGCTGGCCAAGATTCCCCGCGAAGTCGCGCAGACCGGCGACATCACGGGCGGCCTGCCGCGCGTGGCCGAGCTCTTCGAGGCCCGCAAGCCCCGCGACGCGGCCGTCGTGACCGAGATCGACGGCGTGGTGCAGTTCAAGGGCACCACCCGCGGCCTGAGGCGTCTCGTGGTCATCGACGAGCACGAGGTGGAGAAGGAGTACCTGATCCCCCACGGCAAGCACGTGCGCACCTACGAGGGCGAGCGCGTGATCGCCGGCGACCGCCTGACCGAGGGTCCCATCAATCCCATGGACATCCTGACGGTCAAGGGCGTCAAGGAGGTGCAGTCGTACCTCGTGAACGCCATCCAGGAGGTCTACCGGCTGCAGGGCGTGAAGATCAACGACAAGCACATCGAGGTCGTGGTCTCGCGCATGCTGCAGAAGGTGCTGATCAAGAACTCCGGTGACACGGAGTACCTCGAGGACATGCAGGTGCCCCGCCAGGAGGTGGAGGACGCCAACGCGGACATCGTCCGCCGCAACCAGGAGCTGCGCAAGAAGGGCGAGCCCCTGCTGGAGCCGGCCACCTTCGAGCCGCTGCTGCTGGGCATCACCAAGGCCAGCCTGAGCACCGACAGCTTCATCAGCGCGGCGAGCTTCCAGGAGACCACCCGGGTGCTCACCGACGCCGCCACGCGCAGCAAGCGTGACGAGCTGCGCAGTCTCAAGGAAAACGTCATCATGGGTCACCTGATCTCCGCCGGTACCGGACTGAACAAGTACAAGTCCCTCGCCGTGGAGGATCCGGAGCTCGACGGTGAAGATATTCGCATCCAGGAAGCCTATGCCGCGCTGGAACTGGCGGCGCAGCAGGCTGAACTGGAAGGAGCGGCGGCCGAGGGAGAGGTTTCCGAGGTTGCGTCGGGCTGATAGCCCGGCCCGGACTGGAAAAAGTCACGTAGTGACTTGACATTCGCCCGTCCGGGATATACTCTTTCGCTTCTGTGCCGGATGCCGTAGTGTGCCCGCCGGTGCTGTTTTTAACCCGGTTTTTTCGCCGGGCAGGTCAGATCAGGAGAGACGAAATTGCCCACTCTGAATCAGCTTGTGCGCAAAGGCCGCAAGGAGATCAAGCCCAAGAGCAAGAGCCCGGCTCTGCAGGGATGCCCGCAGCGCAAGGGTGTTTGCACGCGCGTCTACACCCAGACGCCCAAGAAGCCCAACTCGGCGCTGCGCAAGATCGCTCGCGTGCGTCTGACCAACGGGATAGAAGTCACGGCCTATATCGGCGGTGAGGGACATAACCTGCAGGAGCACAGCATCGTGCTGGTACGCGGCGGACGCGTAAAGGATCTCCCCGGCGTGCGGTATCACATCGTGCGCGGTACGCAGGACGCTTCGAGCGTGGAGTCCCGTCGCCAGAGCCGTTCCAAGTACGGCGCCAAGCGCCCGCGGTAGCGAACAGATCAGGTTTCACGGAGTGGGGTGGGAAGCGCCCCGCAAGGAGAGATAGAGCATGGCCAGGCGGAGACGACCCGAAAGGCGACCGATCACCCCCGATCACCGTTACGGCGATCACGTGGTGACCAAGTTCATCAACTACGTCATGCAGGGCGGCAAGCGCAGCGTGTCGGAGCGGATGGTCTACGGTGCGTTCGACATCATCAAGGACAAGACGGGGCAGGACGGCATCGACGTCTTCCGCACCGCCTTGAACAACGTCAAGCCGAGTCTGGAAGTGAAGTCCCGCCGCATCGGTGGCGCCACCTACCAGGTGCCCGTCGAGGTGCGTCCGGAGCGCCGCCAGATGCTCGCCATGCACTGGGTCATCGGTTTTGCCCGGCAGCGTCCGGAGCATACGTTCGCCGAGAGGCTCGCAGCCGAGCTGGTTCTGGCCAGCAAGAACGAAGGACCGTCTATCAAGAAGCGCGAAGACACACACCGTATGGCTGATGCGAACAAGGCGTTCGCCCACTGCCGTTGGTAAAGGTCCCTCTCGTTCGAGTACGCAGAGCGCTGAAGAAAAGGAAGATGGCAACATTCGCATAGCCTGTGACGCTCCGCGGACAGCGGGGCAAAGGCAAAGGCGACGGACAGGTCCGAACCGGACGACTGTGCGCGTCGGAAGCCTGTGATCCGGGCGGCGACGGAGTGAAAGTGGCACGCCGCGTAGAACTGGAGAAGATCCGCAACATCGGCATCATGGCCCACATCGATGCCGGTAAGACGACGACGACCGAGCGGATCCTCTACTACACGGGACGGGTGCACACTCCAGGCGAGGTCCACGAGGGCTCGGCCCAGATGGACTTCATGGAACAGGAGCGAGAGCGCGGCATCACGATCACCGCCGCCGCCACGACCTGCTTCTGGCGCGACCATCGCGTGAACATCATCGATACCCCGGGGCACGTCGACTTCACTGTAGAGGTGGAGCGCAGCCTAAGGGTTCTGGACGGAGCGGTTGCGGTCTTCTGCGCCGTGGGCGGGGTGGAGCCCCAGTCCGAAACCGTCTGGAGACAGGCCGATAAGTACCGGGTTCCACGCCTGGCGTTCATCAACAAGATGGACCGCGCGGGCGCCGACTTCGGACGGGCGACCTCGATGATACACGAGCGGTTGGGCGCGAACCCGGCACCTATCCAGTTGCCGGTGGGCAGCGGGGACGAGTTCTCGGGCGTGGTCGATCTGCTGACCATGACCGCCCGGTTCCCGAACGCCGAGGACCTCGGCGCCAGTTTCGAAGACACCGCCATACCGGCGGAGTTGCAGGACGCGGCCGCCCAGGCGCGCGCCGACCTGCTGGAGCGGCTGGCCGAGGTGGACGAGGAGATCATGGAGCTCTACCTCGAGGAGAGGGAGCCCGACCTCGACCAACTCCTGGCGGGACTTCGCCGAGCGACCCTGAGCGCCGAACTGGTGCCGGTGTTCTGCGGGGCGGCCTTCAAGAACAACGGCGTGCAGAGACTGCTCGACGCCATAGTGGATTTCCTGCCCTCTCCGCCGGACTTGCCCCCGGTCGAGGGGTGGCGCCCCAAGGATATGGCGCCGGAGCAGAGGTCGGTGGCCGAGGGCGAACCCTTCAGCGCCATCGCCTTCAAGATCGTCACGGATTCCTTCGTGGGCCGGCTGGCCTACCTGAGGATCTACAGCGGCGGACTCAAGGCTGGCGGAGTTGCTCTGAACGCCAACACGGGCAAGAAGGAGCGGATCCAGAAGATCCTCCTGATGCACGCCAACAAGCGCGAGCAGATGGAGGAGGCGACCACCGGCGAGATCGTCGCCGTGGTCGGCTTCAAGAAGCTCCGCACGGGCGACACGCTGTGCGCCCTGGGCAAGCCGATCCTCCTGGAGGAGATGCGCTTCCCCGAACCGGTCATCTTCGTGGCCATCGAGCCCAAGACGAAGGCCGACCAGGTGAAGATGGCCGACGCGTTGGCCGGACTCGCCGACGAGGATCCCACCTTCCGCGTGGAGGAGGATCCGGAGACGGGCCAGACGATCATCAGCGGGATGGGCGAGCTGCACCTGGAGATCATCACCGATCGGATGCAGCGCGAGTTCGGGGTCAAGGCCAACGTCGGCAAGCCCCAGGTCGCCTACCGCGAGACGATCAGCCGGGGGGCGGTCGAGGATTTCCGCCTCGAGCGCCAGGGAGCCGGCAAGGCCCAGTTCGCCCACGTGAAGCTGGCCGTGGCGCCGGCGGAGTACGGCGAGGGACACAGCTTCGCCAGCGACGTGGACGAGGATACGCTGCCCGCGGAGTACGTCGCGGCCGTGGAGCACGCGAGCCTGCAGGCCTGCGGCAGCGGGATCCTGGCCGGGTATCCGCTGGTCGACCTGCGGATCCGGCTGGAAGGCGGCTCCTTCGACGAGGAGCTGTCCAGCGACGCGGCCTTCCGCGCGGCGGGCGCCGAAGCCCTGCGCGAGGCGGTTCAGAAGGCCGGACCGGTGCTGCTGGAACCGGTGATGAGCGTGGAGGTCGTGGTTCCCGCGGACTACCTGGGGGACGTGACCGGACACCTCAACTCGAAGCGGGGCCGGATCAGCAGCATGGTGCCCCGCGACGATGTCCAGGTGGTGCAGTCGGAGGTGCCCCTGAGCGAAATGTTTGGCTACGCGACGCAGCTGAGGTCGCTGACACAGGGCCGGGCCACGCACACGATGCAATTTTCCCGCTACGAGCGGGTGCCGGAAAAGATCGCGACGGAGATCACTCAGCGTTACATGGGCGTATGGAACCGACCCTGAGGACGCCAAGAAGGAGGTAGCCTGCCATGGCTCGCGAGAAGTTTGAGAGGACCAAGGAGCACGTCAACGTCGGCACGATCGGTCACGTGGACCACGGCAAGACGACATTGACGGCGGCGATTACGGAAGTCCTGGCCAAGAAGGGCCTGGCGGACTACGTGCCTTTCGACGAGATCGACAAGGCTCCCGAGGAGCGCGAGCGCGGCA
>CAZTWK010000085.1:0-8900 GCA_964617805.1 uncultured Fibrobacteraceae bacterium
GTCGTCGTCGCCCGTGTCGTCGTCGCCGGTGTCGTCGTCGCCCGTGTCGTCGTCGTCGTCATCACCTTCCCAGGTGGTGTCGTCGTCGTCGTCGGTGGTGTACGAAGGCGCGCAGCCAAAGGCGATCAGCGCCAGCGCGAGAAAGCTCATCAGGGACCAGCGGGACATGGTCACCCTCCTTTGAATCGAAGCCATGGTTCCCCCACCCCGAACACTCCTCCGTGTTCCGGCGCGCATTTAAACCGCCTCCGGTCCAGGTTGCAAGGGCAAACGGACGCCTCCGGATGGCTGGAATCTCCAATTCGACCGGGAAAATCCGTACTTATCGACCGAACGGTCGATTGCGAGAAAAGCCGTCAGCGCATCAGCGAGAACACGATCTGGGTGGCGTCGACGTGGAGGGTGCCGTCGTCGTCGAAGAACGGGCTACGGACCTGGATGTCCACGTGCAAGGACATCCCGTCGGCGGTCTCGGACAGGGCGTACCACTTGGCCCGCCGTCCATCGATGGTGGACATCGAGTCCCGGTTCGGATGGCTCTCCGGCGGTTCGACGTGCTCGAAGAACACCCGCGTCGGGCCGAAGATCTCCCGGTAGAACTCGGTGACCTCCTCGTAGGGCTGCCGGCTGACGAACTCGGTGGGCTCACCCGCGTGGTTGACCACCGTGGTCCCGTCGCCGTGCACGTGCGGTTCCGCGCCGGGCAGGACCCGGATCCCGAAGCAGGTCTCCCCCTCCCAGGGCACCTCCTCGACCGGCTTGTTCACCTGCACCCGCCCCCGCTTGCGCACGAACTGGTCGCCCCCGGCGGAGATCCCGTCCTCGGCCGGGAGGTAGGCCTCGGGGTTCTCCCAGATGTCCAGGTTGCGGATCGCGTACCAGCCCAGGGCGAGGTATGCAAACAGCAGCAGATAGGTGAGCGGGCGGATGCGCTTGGGCGTCGGCGGCGGCTCGCCGATGCGCGCGGAGGTGCGGTCCAGCATCGCGTCCCGGGCCGCGTGGTACTTGGCGAAGACCACCCCGCACTGGGAGCACTCCTCGACCGTGTCCGGCTGCGAATAGCCGCACTTGGGGCAGGTGCGCTGCGGCATGGCTGACGAGACCCCTCCTCTACGTCTCGCGAGCATACCGAATCGCAGGGCGCATAACCAGCATGCCCGTACGCAAGGAGCCCCGGCGTGCCTGCTGGCGCGCCGGGGCTCCGGTTCGAACGATGCGGGGCGCTAGTACATGCCGCCCATGCCGCCCATGCCACCCATGCCGCCCATGCCGCCCATGTCGCCGCCGCCAGGCATCGGCGGGGCTTCCTTCTGCGGCTTCTCGGCGACCATCGCCTCGGTGGTCAGCAGCAGGCCCGCCACCGACGCGGCGTTCTGCAGGGCCGACCGGGCGACCTTGGTCGGGTCGATGATGCCCATGGCGAACATGTCGCCGTACTCATCGGCCTGGGCGTTGTAGCCGTGGGACCCCTCGGCGTTCATCACCTTGTCGGCGATGATCGAGCCGTCCTTGCCGGCGTTGCCCGCGATGACCCGGATCGGCTCCTCGATCGCGCGGCGCACGATCTGGATGCCGAACCGCTGGTCGCTGGGCTCCTCCATGGCGTCGATGGCCTCGAGGCAGCGCAGGAAGGCCACGCCGCCGCCGGGCACGATGCCCTCCTCGACGGCCGCGCGGGTCGCGTTCAAGGCGTCCTCGACCCGGGCCTTCTTCTCCTTCATCTCGGTCTCGGTGGCCGCGCCCACGTAGATCACCGCGACGCCGCCGACCAGCTTGGCCAGCCGCTCCTGCAGCTTCTCGCGGTCGTAGTCACTGGTAGTCTCGTCGATGCGGACCTCGATCTGCCGCACGCGGGCCTTGATGTCGGCCGCGGCACCGGCGCCGTCGACGATGGTCGTGTTGTCCTTGTCGATGTTGACGCGCTTGGCGGTGCCAAGGTCGTCCAGGGTCACGTGCTCGAGCTTGATCCCCAGGTCCTCCATGATGGCCTTGCCGCCGGTGAGGATCGCGATGTCCTCGAGCATGGCCTTGCGACGGTCGCCGAAGCCCGGCGCCTTGACCGCCGCCACCTGCAGGGTGCCGCGGATCTTGTTGACGACCAGGGTCGCCAGGGCCTCGCCCTCGATGTCCTCGGCGATGATCAGCAGGGGCTTGCCGGTCTTGGCGATCTGCTCCAGCACGGGGAGCAGGTCCTTCATGTTCGAGATCTTCTTCTCGTGGATCAGGATGAAGGGATCCTCGAGGATGACCTCCATGCGCTCGGCGTCGGTCACGAAGTAGGGGCTCAGGTAGCCCCGGTCGAACTGCATGCCCTCGACGATGTCGAGCTCGGTCGCCAGGCCCTTGGCCTCCTCGACCGTGATGACGCCGGCCTTGCCGACCCGGTCCATCGCCTCGGCGATGATCTCGCCGATGGTGGCGTCGCCGTTGGCCGAGATGGTGCCCACCTGGGCGATCTCGGTGTGGTCCTTGGTGTCGTTGCTCTGCTTCTCGAGCTCGGTCACCACGGTCGCGACGGCCTGGTCGATGCCGCGCTTGAGGTCCATCGGGTTGACGCCGGCCGCGACCAGCTTGACGCCCTCGCGGTAGATCGCCTGGGCCAGCACGGTCGCCGTGGTGGTGCCGTCACCGGCCACGTCCGAGGTCTTGGAGGCGACCTCCTTGACCATCTGGGCGCCCATGTTCTCGAACTTGTCCTCGAGCTCGACTTCCTTGGCCACCGTGACGCCGTCCTTGGTCACGGTCGGGGAACCCCAGCTCTTCTCCAGGACCGCGTTGCGGCCCTTGGGGCCCATGGTGACCTTCACGGCGTCGGCGAGGATGTTGACGCCCTTGAGGATCTCGCGGCGCGCCTGCTCGTGGAAATGGATGTCCTTGGCTGCCATCGCCTTCTCTCCTCTGAACGGATGCTTCCGTTGATTAGTGTTCGATGATCGCGAGGATCTCGTCGCTGCGGACGATCAGGTGATCCACGCCGTCGAGCTTGACCTCGTCGCCGGCGTACTTGGCGAACAGCACCTTGTCGCCCACGCTGACCGGGGGCCTGACGCGCTCGCCGTTGTCCAGGAGCCGGCCGTCGCCGATGGCCACAATCTCGGCCTCCTGGGGCTTCTCCTTCGCCGTCTCGGGGATGATGATTCCGCCCTTGGAAGTGGTCTCGCTCTCGACGCGCTTGACCAGGAGGCGGTCACCGATCGGTCGGAAATTCATTCGCTTACCTCCGCTGACCAAGTTCACGTTCGGGCGCTCGACACCTACGCCGAGACGCTCGCTGACGCGCTTGCAGAGGGAGCCAATAATCACCGCAAAACAGGTGTCAAGGGATGAACCCCGCAGTTCGCGCGCACGCCCGCGGGTCTGTCTCCTCCCCCCCCGCGCCCAAACGCCCGACGGGCCGCCTGCGCACCTCGCTTGACAGGGGGGGGCGGGTGATTAGGTTGAGGCCGCAGCGACGCGAATCTTCAGCGCAAGTTCCGGAGATCTCTACGAGTTTTTGATTTCTCCGGCCTTTGAGGAGACCACGCGATGAGCAAGATCATCGGAATCGACCTGGGTACCACCAACTCCGTGGTGGCGGTGATGGAGGGCAACGAGCCCAAGATCCTGACCAACGAGGAGGGCAGTCGCACGACGCCATCGGTGGTGGCCTTCACCAAGGACGGCGAGCGGCTGGTGGGCCAGGCGGCCCGACGCCAGGCCGTCACCAACCACGACAACACCGTCTCGTCCATCAAGCGGTTCATGGGCCAGGCGCTGAACGAGATCCCCAAGGAGGTCGAGCGGGTGCCCTACTCGGTCGTCAAGGGGAGCGGCGGCGACGCCGTGGTCGACATCGACGGCAAGAAGTTCAGCCCCCCCGAGATCTCCGCGATGATCCTCCAGAAGCTCAAGCGGGCCGCCGAGGCCTACCTGGGCTCCAAGGTGGACGCCGCCGTGATCACGGTGCCCGCGTACTTCAACGACGCCCAGCGCCAGGCCACCAAGGACGCCGGCGCCATCGCCGGGCTCGAGGTCAAGCGGATCATCAACGAGCCCACCGCGGCGGCCCTGGCCTACGGCGCGGACAAGAAGGAGAACGAGCTGATCGCCGTGTACGACTTCGGCGGCGGCACGTTCGACATCTCGATCCTCGAGGTGGGCGACAACGTGGTGGAGGTGATCTCCACCTCCGGCGACACCCACCTGGGTGGCGACGACATCGACCAGCGGCTCATCGAGTGGCTGATCGAGGAGTTCAAGAAGGACAGCGGCATCGACGTCAGCGCCGATCGGATGGTCCTGCAGCGCCTCAAGGAGGCCGCCGAGAAGGCCAAGATCGAGCTGAGCTCCGCCCAGGAGACCGAGATCAACCTGCCCTTCCTGACCGCAGACGCTTCGGGTCCCAAGCACCTGCAGATCAAGCTGACGCGGGCCAAGTTCGAGCAGATGGTCGACGACATCGTCGCCCGCACCATCGGCCCCTGCAAGCGGGCGCTCAAGGACGGCGCCAAGAAGGCCAGCGAGATCAAGGAAGTCCTGCTGGTCGGCGGCTCGACCCGCATCCCCAAGGTGCAGGCGGTGGTCAAGGAGTTCTTCGGCCGCGAGCCCAACCGCTCGGTCAACCCCGACGAGGTGGTGGCCATGGGAGCGGCGATCCAGGGCGGCGTGCTGTCGGGCGACGTGCGCGACGTGCTGCTGCTGGACGTCACCCCGCTGAGCCTGGGCATCGAGACCCTGGGCGGGGTGCTGACCAAGCTGGTCGAGCGCAACACCACGATCCCGGTCGAGAAGTCGGAGATCTTCAGCACGGCCAGCGACAGCCAGACCGCCGTGGACATCCACGTGCTGCAGGGCGAGCGGCCGATGGCCAAGGACAACATGACCCTGGGCCGCTTCCAGCTGGTCGGCATCCCGGCCGCGCCCCGCGGCGTGCCCCAGATCGAGGTCAAGTTCGAGATCGACGCCAACGGCATCGTGAACGTGGCCGCGACCGACAAGGCCACGGGCAAGGAGCAGAAGATCACCATCACGGCCAGCTCCGGGCTCGACAAGAGCGACGTGGAGCGGATGGTGAACGAGGCCGCCGACCACGAGGAGGAGGACCGCGCGCACCAGGAGCAGATCGAGGCGCGCAACCACCTGGACAACATGGTGTACGGCGCCGAGAAGCAGCTCGGCGAGCACGCCGACAAGATCCCGGCCGACATGAAGGAGCGCGCCGACGAGGCGATCAAGGAGGCCAAGGAGGTCCTGGACTCCGAGGACGCCGAGAAGCTCAAGGCGGCCGCCGAGAAGCTGGAGAAGACGCTGCACGAGCTGGCCGCGGCCATGTACCAGTCCACGGGCGGCGCGCCGGGCGCCGACGGGGCCGGGATGGGCATGGGCGCCGAGCAGGCCGCCGCGGCGGGCGCCGAGGGCGACAACGGCGCGGGCGGCGACGACGTGATCGACGCCGAGTACGAGGAAGCGTAGGGTAACGATCCCCCCCCGCCGCAATTCGCGGGAGGGCTTCCCGGACCCAGCGTCCGGTTCAGATACGCGACCGGGGGTCGGAGACGGCCCCCGGTCGTCTTGTCTGGGGGAAGAAGGGTAGGCCCCGGCGATGGCCGACAAGCGCGACTACTACGAGGTGCTCGGGCTCGAGAAGAGCGCCTCGGAGGGCGAGATCAAGAAGGCCTACCGCAAGGCCGCGCTCAAGTTCCACCCGGACCGCAACCCCGACAACCCGGACGCCGAGCGGCAGTTCAAGGAGGCCTCCGAGGCCTACGAGGTGCTGTCCGACACCCGCAAGCGCCAGATGTACGACCAGTACGGCCACGCGGGGCTGTCCAACGCGGGCTACCAGGGGTTCTCCAACGCCGGCGTCGAGGACATCTTCGCCAGCTTCGGCGACATCTTCTCGGACCTGTTCGGCATGGGCGGCTTCGGCGGCTTCGGCTTCGGCGGCGGCGGCCGGCGGGCCGGTCCCCGGCGCGGGCGCCACGTGGAGCAGGTGCTGCGGATCTCCTTCGACGAGGCCGCCTTCGGCAGCACCCACGAGACCGAGGTCACCCGCGCCGTGATCTGCTCGGGCTGCGACGGCAGCGGCGCCGAGAAGGGGACCCAGCCGGTCACCTGCACCACCTGCGGCGGCATGGGCGAGGTGATCCACCGCCAGGGCGGGCTGCTGCAGATTCGCACCGCCTGCCCCGCGTGCCGTGGGCAGGGTTCCGAGATCAAGCACCCCTGCATGGACTGCCACGGGTCGGGCCAGGTCCAGGACACGTCGACGGTCAAGGTCGAGGTGCCCCCGGGGGTGGAGCGGGGCATGCGGATCCGCTTCGCCGGCAAGGGCGATCCGGGCCAGGCGGGGGGCCCGCCGGGCGACCTGTTCATCGTGCTCGACGTGCAGCCCCACGAGCTGTTCGAGCGGGACGGAATCGACGTGCTGTGCCAGGTCGAGGTGGGCATCGCCCAGGCGGCCCTCGGCGCCGACGTCGAGGTGCCGACCCTCGAGGGCAGCAAGATGCTCAAGATCCCGGCCGGCAGCCAGCACGGGGACATCCGGCGCTTCCGAGGCGAGGGCATCCCCCGGCTGCGGGGCAACAGCCGCGGGGACCAGGTGATGCAGATCCTGATCCGGGTCCCGTCGCGGATCAACGAGCGCCAGCGCGAGCTGCTCGAGGAGTTCGCCGAGATCGAGGGCAACCAGGTACGCAAGGACCGGGGCGGCTTCCGCTCGATCATCGACAAGCTCAAGAACTGATAGCCTGCGCCCATGTCGCACGGACCCTCGCGACGACGTACCCGCGCGTTCCGCTGGATGACCGCCCTGCTGGTGGTGCTCTGCGCCGGCGGGATCCTGGCGGCCGGGGAGTGGATCTGCCGCGCCTGGGCCATCTCGCCGTGGCACGGCGCCCCGGACGTGGGGCGCCCGGTGATGCTGGCCCAGGACCCGGCGCTGGGCTGGCGGCCCGTGCCCGGGGCCCACACCTGGGACCCGGCGATCACCGACGGCCAGCGGGTGGTGGTGACCTACGCCGACGACGGCGAGCGGCTCAGCGCCCCGGCGGGCCAGGCGCCTCCGGCCGGCGGCGGGGTGCTGTTCATCGGCGGGTCGTTCACCGCCGTGGACTACCTGGACGACGCCGACACCTTCCCCTGGCTGCTGCAGCAGGCCCACCCCGAGGTCCGCGTCCGCAACTACGGCGTCGGCGGCTACGGGACCTACCAGTCCCTGCTCAAGCTGCGCGAGGTGCTCGCCGACGGCACGCCGCCGCCGGGGCTGGTCGTCTACTCGTTCCTGCACCACCACATCTACCGCAACGTGGCCGCCGAGAGCTGGCTCAACCAGCTGGCGTGGGCCTCGTACCGGGGCCACGCGGCCGTGCCCCACTGCACGGTCGGCGACGACGGCCAGCTGCACGAGCACCCGCCCCTGCGCCGCACGGTCGGCCCCCTGGAGCGCCGCAGCGCCCTGGTCGCCCTGGTCGAGCGGGTCACCCTCGACCGGCTGGATCGGCGGAGCGGCCAGGCGCTGCCGGTGATGCGCCTGCTGCTGGCGGAGCTGAACGCCACCTGCAAGGCCCACGGGGCCACCCTGGTGGTGAACTTCTTCGGGCTGCCGCAGGAGCTCTACCAGCAGCTCCTGCCGACCCTCGAGGCCGAGGGAATCTCGGACCTCCCCAACATGTTGGAGAGCAGCGAGGACCTGACCTGCCCCTGGGGCGACGGGCACCCGAACGAGGCGGCGAACCGACTGTACGCCGCCAACCTGGACCGCTTCATCGGCGAGGGTCTGGGGTTCTGGAACCGCCCCGAGAATCCTGGTAGAGACTCGGGTTCCACGGAGTGAAGCGATGACGCAGGACAAGCTCGCGGGTATCGAGGAGGCGGTGAAGGCCCGGTTCGGGTTCGTCGCCCGGATCAAGCAGGAGCTGAGCCGTACCATCGTCGGCCAGGGCTACATGCTCGATCGGCTGGTGCTGGGCATGCTCTCGGACGGCCACGTGCTGGTCGAGGGCGTGCCAGGGCTGGCCAAGACCCTGGCGGTCAAGACCCTCGCCCAGGCGGCCGGTTGCTCGTTCAACCGGATCCAGTTCACGCCGGACCTGCTGCCCGCGGACCTGGTCGGAACCCAGATCTACCGCCCCCAGACCGGCAACTTCGAGACCAAGAAGGGCCCGGTCTTCGCCCAGGTGGTGATCGCCGACGAGATCAACCGCGCCCCGGCCAAGGTCCAGTCGGCGCTGCTCGAGGCGATGGAGGAGCGCCAGGTGACCATCGGCGAGGAGAGCTACCCGCTCGACGAGCCGTTCCTGGTGCTGGCGACCATGAACCCCATCGAGCAGGAGGGCACCTACAGCCTGCCCGAGGCCCAGGTCGACCGCTTCATGCTCAAGCTGGACATCTCCTACCCGACCAAGAAGGACGAGCTGGGCATCATGGCCCGCCACAGCCAGGGGTTCCCGCAGGTCCAGGCGGTGGTGGGCCCCGAGCACATCCTCGACGCCCGCAACGTGGTCAAGCTGGTCCACCTGGAGGACCGGCTGCTGGAGTACATCGTCGACCTGGTCCACGCCACCCGCGATCCGGAGGGCCACGGCCTGAACGAGCTCAAGGGCATGATCCAGTTCGGCGCCAGCCCCCGGGCCGCGATCTACCTGCAGAAGGGCGCCCGGGCGATGGCCTTCATCCAGGGGCGCGCCTTCGTGATGCCCGAGGACATCAAGGCCGTGGCCGCCGACATCCTCCGCCACCGGATCCTGCTGAGCTACGAGGCAGAGGCCGAGGACGTGACGACGGGGGATGTGGTGGCCTCGCTGCTGAACCACGTGAAGGTGCCGTAGGAGGAACTCGGACTCGGACTCGGACTCGGACTCGGACTCCGCCTCGGCCTCGGCCTCGGCCTCCAGCACCACCTCGACATCGCCCACAAACAC
>CAZTWK010000086.1:0-8671 GCA_964617805.1 uncultured Fibrobacteraceae bacterium
ACCTGGCTGATCGGCTACAGCGCCCTGCTGGGCTCGATCGCCGGCGTGATGCTGGCCGACTACTTCGTGCTGCGGCGCCGGCGCCTGGCGGTCGAGGACCTCTACGCCGTCGACGGCGCCTACAGCTACCGCGGCGGCGTCAACTGGCGCGCGCTGGTGGCCGTCGCCGCGGGCATCGCGCTCAACGCGCCCGGCTTCCTGTCCCAGGCCTCGGGCGGCTCGATCGCCGTGCCCGCCTTCTTCTCCGAACTCTACACCTACGCCTGGTTCGTCGGCCTGGCCCTGTCCGGCCTGATCTACCTGGCGCTCGGTTTCCTGTACCCCCCGACAACGAAAGAGGTCGCGTCATGAGCACGCTGCCGCCCCACGACCACTCGCCCCGACCCTACGACGGCCCCGCGCGCGCGGAGGTGCTCGCCCAGCGGGCGGCCCACTGCCACCCGGTCATCTTCACGCTCTACAAGGAGCCGCTGATGATCGTCGAGGGCTCCATGCAGTACCTCTACGACGACGGGGGCCGGCGCTACCTGGACCTCTTCGCGGGCATCGTCACGGTGTCCTGCGGGCACAGCCACCCGCTGGTCAACCGGCGGGTGATCGAGCAGGTGGAGCGGCTCCAGCACGCCACGACATTGTACCTGCACCCCAACTTCCCCGGCCTGGCCGCCAAGCTGGCGGCGAAGATGCCCGAGGGCCTGGACGTGACCTACTTCACCAACAGCGGCAGCGAGGCCAACGAGCTGGCCGTGGCCATGGCGCGCCTGCACACCGGGCGCGAGGACGTGATCGGCGTGCGCAACGCCTACCACGGCGGCACGGCCACCGCCATGGGCCTCACCTCCCACAGCACCTGGAAGTTCCCCCTGCGCACGCCCGGCCGCATCCACCACGCCGCCTGCCCCGATCCCTACCGCAGCAAGTTCGCGGGCACGCCCGCGGACATCGCGACGCAGAGCGCCGAGGACATCCGCGAGCTGATCCGCTTCTCGACGCCCGGCCAGGTGGCGGCCTTCATCGCCGAACCCATCCAGGGCGTGGGCGGCGTGACCTGCGGCGCCGACAACTACCTCGCCGAGGCCTACGCGGTGGCCCGCGAGCACGGCGGGATCTGCATCGCCGACGAGGTGCAGACGGGCTTCGGGCGCACCGGCGACCACTACTGGGGCTTCGAGTCCTATGGCGTGAAGCCGGACATGGTGGTGATGGCCAAGGGCATCGGCAACGGCTTCCCCCTGGGCGCCGTGACGACCACCGCCGAGATCGCCAAGGCCTTTACCTCGCGCATCCACTTCAACACCTACGGCGGCAACCCGGTCTCGATGGCCGCCGGCGCGGCGGTGATGGACGTCATCGAGCAGGACCAGCTGCAGAAGAACTGCCGGGAGGTCGGCAGCTACTTCCGGGCCGGCCTGGCGAAGCTGCAGGACAAGCACGACCTGATCGGCGACATACGCGGCAAGGGCCTGATGATCGGCGTCGAGCTGGTGCGGGATCGCGTCACCAAGGAGCCGGCCAACACCGAGGCGATCGCCCTGCTGGAGATCGCCAAGGACCAGGGGTTACTGGTGGGCAAGGGCGGCTTCTACGGCAACGTGCTGCGCATCAAGCCGCCCATGTGCATCACCAGCGCGGACGTGGACTTCGCCCTGGAAGTCCTCGACGACGCACTCGGGAGGGTATGAGTCATGGCCTACGACAAGATCATCAGCGGCGGCACGGTCGTCACGCCGGACGGCGAGCAGGCCGTGGACGTGGCCATCGCCGGCGAGAAGATAGCGGCGCTCGGAGCCGACCTGGCGGCCGAACCCGCGGGCGCCGAGGTCATCGACGCGAGCGGGCACATCGTGTTTCCCGGCGTGCTGGACGTGCACGTGCACCTCGAGCTGCCGTTCTGCGGCACCGTGAGTTCGGACGACTACCGCAGCGGCACCCGCGCCGGCGCCCGCGGCGGCGTGACCACGCTGATCGACTTCGCCATCCCCTACGGCGACGACACCCTGCGCGACGCCGTGGACAACTGGCACGCCCGGGCCGAGGGCAAGGCCCTGATCGACTACGCCTTCCACGTCTGCATCAACGACTGGGAAAAACAGCAGGTCGAAGTGGCGCCGTTGATCGAGGAGGGCATCCCCACCTTCAAGGAGTTCATGATCTACGAGTCCGAGGGCTGGATGTCCGACGACCGCACCCTGTTCAACACGATGGAGCGCATGCGCGACCTCGGCGGCATGCTGATGGTGCACGCCGAGAGCGCGCGGGTGCTCGACGAGCTGATCTCGCGCTACCACACCCCCGAGCAGATGAAGGCCCAGGGCGCGTACCTGCACACCCTGTCGCGGCCGGACTACACCGAGTACGAGGCCATCCAGAGGGCCATCACCTGGAGCGAGATCACCGGCGGGCCGCTCTTCGTGGTGCACATGTCCACGGGCCGGGGCGCCGACCTGATCCGCAACGCCCAGCAACGCGGCATCAAGGTGCTGGCCGAGACCTGCGCCCAGTACCTGGCGCTGGACGACTCGGTCTTTCAGCGCGAGGACGGCCACCTCTTCGCCACCTGCCCCCAGATCAAGAGCAAGGCCGACGGGGAGCGCCTCTGGCAGGGGCTCAAGGACGGCGAGGTGAGCAACATCTCCACCGACACCTGCACCTTCACCCGCGAGCAGAAGGCCATGTGGGAGGGCGACTTCACCAAGATCCCCATGGGCATGCCCGGGCTGGAGACCCTGCTCCCGATCTGTTACACCGACGGGGTGCTGGGCGGCCGCCTCACCCTGGTCGAACTGGCCGAGAAGCTGGCCGGCAACCCGGCCGAGGTCATGGGCCTGGCGCCGCGCAAGGGCGCCATCGCCGTGGGCGCCGACGCCGACCTGGCCATCTTCCATCCGGAGAGCCGGCTGAAGGTCGACCCGGCCGCCATGGAGACGAACTGCGACTGGAACCCCTACGAAGGCCGGGATCTGGCCGGCTTCGCGCGCACCACCCTCTCGCGCGGCGAGATCGTGGTGGACGACTACAAGGTGATCGGAACCGAAGGACGCGGACAGTGGCTGCCGCGCAAGTCCGCAGGAGGCAAGTGATGACCGACAAGCTGAAGAACTACATCGGCGGGCAGTGGGTCGAGGCCGGGACGAACGAGTACCTGCCGGTCACCGACCCGGCCTCCGGCGAGACCATCGCCGAGGTGCCGCTCTGCGGCGCGTCGGAACTGGACGCGGCCGTCGCCGCCGCGGCGGAGGCCCAGGCCGCCTGGGCCGAGACGCCGTTGAAGGATCGCGTGCAGGTCCTGTTCCGCATGAAGCAGATCATCGAGCGCGACCAGGACCGGCTGGCGGAGCTGGTCACCCTGGAGAACGGCAAGACCCGCGAGGAGGCCCTGGGCAGCATCATCCGCGGCGTGGAGTGCATCGAGTACGCCACGAGTCTGCCGCAGATCGCCTGCGACAACGTGCTGATGGTCGGCACCGGCGTGGAATGCCGCACCCAGCGCTACCCGCTGGGCGTGGTGGCCGGCATCACCCCCTTCAACTTCCCCTTCATGGTGCCCCTGTGGATGGTGCCGCTGGCGCTGGGCACCGGCAACGCCTTCATCCTCAAGCCGTCGGAGCAGACGCCCCTGGGCGGCATGGAGACGGCGAAGATCCTCAAGGAAGCGGGCCTGCCCGACGGCATCTTCTCGGTCGTGCACGGCGCCCGGGAGATGGTCGAGGGCATCTGCGACCATCCCGGCATCTCGGCCGTGGGCTTCGTGGGCTCGACCAGGGTGGCCAAGGCGGTCCACGCCCGCGCCAACGCCGCCGGCAAGCGCGTGCGCGCCCTGGGCGGCGCCAAGAACCACCTGATCGTCGTGCCGGACGCCAACCCCGAGATGACCGCCACCAACGTGGTGGCCTCGGTCACCGGCTGCTGCGGCCAGCGCTGCATGGCCGCGAGCGTCCTGCTGGCCGTGGGCGACGTGGACCACATCGTCGACGACATCATCGCCCGCTTCGCCAAGCTGCGGGCGGGCGTCGACTTCGGGCCGGTGATCAGCCAGGACGCGCTCGAGCGCATCTCCGGCTACTGCGAGCGCGCCGAGACCGGGGGCGCGAAGCTGGTCGTGGACGGCCGCGAGCTGGTGGCCGACGACGCGCCGGCGGGCGGCCACTGGATCGGCCCCTGCGTCATCGACCACGCCACGCCCGAGCACGAGGCCTCCTGCGAGGAGATCTTCGGGCCCACCCTGACGATCATCCGCTGCGAGACCCTCGACGAGGCCCTGGCCATCGAGAACGGCAACGCCTACGGCAACGCGGCGGCCGTCTACACGAGCTCGGGCCTGGTGGCCCAGGAGTTCGCGCACCGGGCCGCGGCGGGCATGATCGGCGTGAACATCGGCGTGCCGGTGCCGCGCGAACCCTTCGCCTTCGGCGGCTGGCACGACAGCAGCTTCGGCGAGGGCGACATCACCGGGCCGGGCGCCATCGACTTCTGGACCCGCATGAAGAAGGTCACCACCAAGTGGCAGGCCCAGAAGCAGACCAACTGGATGAGCTGAGAACTGATCGGAAAACCGAGCGAGGATATCGTGGCCAAGACCAGACTCACAGCCGACCAGCTGGCCCGCAACTTCGCGGACCTGCACCCGCCCCTGGACAGCAACCAGGCCCTGGTGGAAGCGGCGCGCTGCCTCTTCTGCTGGGACGCCCCCTGCACGCGGGCCTGCCCCACGGGCATCGACGTGCCGGGTTTCATCCGCCAGATCCTGCACGGCGACCCCACGGGCGCCGCGGAGACCATCTTCGGCGAGAACATCCTGGGCGGCTCCTGCGCCCGGGCCTGCCCCACCGAGGTGCTGTGCGAGGGCGTGTGCGTGGACCAGGTCCTGTCGGACCGCCCGGTGGAGATCGCGCGCCTGCAGCGCTTCGCCACCGACCACGCCGCCGCCCAGGGCCTGTGGTTCCATGAGCCGGGTCCGGACAGCGGGCACCGCGTGGCCGTCGTCGGCGGCGGCCCGGCCGGCCTGGCCTGCGCCCACGAGCTGCGGGTGCTGGGCCACGCGGCCACCGTCTTCGAGTCCCGCGACGTGCCGGGCGGCCTGAACACCATGGGGCTGGCCAACTACAAGGTCACCCGGCAGTTCGCCCTGACCGAGGTGGAGCCGGTGGCGAGCCTGGGCGTGGAGATCCGTCTCGAGTCGCCCGTGGACGCCGCCGGACTCGCGGCCCTGCGGGAGGACTACGACGCGGTGTTCCTGGGCGTGGGCCTGGGCAGCACCTACGAGCTGGGCATCCCCGGCGAGGACCTGCCCGGTGTGATGGAGGCCCTGGACTTCATCTTCCAGATGCACTTCGGCGTGCTGACCGACTGCGAGGTGGGCACGCGGGTGGCGGTCATCGGCGGCGGCAACACGGCCGTCGACGTAGCCACCGGAGCGGTGCGGCTCGGCGCCGAGCGGACGACCATGCTCTACCGCCGCACCAGCGACATCATGAGCGCCTTCCGCTACGAGTACGACCTGGCCATCGCCGACGGCGTGCGCTTCGAGTGGCTGACGCAGCCGCTGGAGTTCCTGTCCCGCGACGGCGAGCTGAGCGGGGTGCGCTGCCGCCGCCTGAAGCTGCTCGGCGAGGGCCGCGACGCCGAGCTCGAACCGATCCCCGACAGCGAGTTCGACGTGCCCTGCGACATGGCCATCAAGGCCCTGGGCCAGTCCCCGTTGTCGAAGCTGCTGACGGGCGTCGAGGGGCTGGAGTTCGTCGAGGGCCGCGTGATCATCGACCCCGAGACCGGCGCGACCTCGCTGCCGGGGCTCTTCGCCGGCGGCGACTGCATCAGCAAGGGCGCCGAGCTGGTCCACGCCGTGCAGGAGGGCAAGGTCGCCGCGCGCGGCATCGACCGGTACCTGGAGGAAAACCATGGCCAAGCCTGATCTCAGCACCGACGTCGGCGGCATCCGCGCGCCCAACCCCTTCTGGCTGGCCAGCGGCCCACCCACCAACTCCGCCTACCAGGTGCGCCGCGCCTTCGAGGCCGGCTGGGGCGGCGTGGTGTGGAAGACCCTGGGCACCGAGCCCATCGTCAACGTCTCCTCGCGCTACGGCGCCATGGACTACGACGGCCAGAAGGTCGTCGGTCTGAACAACATCGAGCTGATCACCGACCGCACCCTGGAGACCAACCTCGAGGAGATCCGCCAGGTCAAACGCGAGTTCCCCGACCACGCGGTGGTGGTCTCGCTGATGGTGGAGTCGAAGCCCGAGGTATGGCACGACATCGTCAAGCGCACCCAGGACACCGGCTGCGACGGCCTCGAACTGAACTTCGGCTGCCCCCACGGCATGAGCGAGCGGGGCATGGGCTCGGCGGTGGGCCAGGTGCCCGAGTACACCGAACAGATCACGACCTGGGCGAAGGAGGCGGCCGAGATCCCGGTGCTGGTCAAGCTCACGCCCAACGTGACCGACGTGCGCTTCGTGGGCCGGGCGGCCCGCCAGGGCGGCGCCGACGGTCTGGCCCTGATCAACACCATCAACTCCATCATCGGCGTCGACCTGGACACCATGCGCCCGGTCCCCCACGTGGCGGGCCGCGGCAGCCACGGCGGCTACTGCGGGCCGGCGGTCAAGCCCATCGCCCTGCACATGGTGCACAGCGTGTCCGCCGACCCGGAGATCGGCCTGCCCGTCTCCGGCATCGGCGGTATCCAGACCTGGCGCGACGCCGTGGAGTTCATGCTGCTGGGCGCCAGCGGCGTGCAGGTCTGCACCGCCGCCATGCACTACGGCTTCCGCATCGTGGAGCAGTTCAGGTCGGGCCTGGAGAACTGGATGGCCGGCCACGGCTTCGCGCGCCTCGACGACTTCATCGGCCAGACCGTGCCCCTGGTCGGCGACTGGAACCAGCTCGACCTGAGCTACAAGGTGGCGGCGCAGATCGACCAGGAGCGCTGCATCCACTGCGGCGTCTGCTACATCGCCTGCGAGGACGGCGCCCACCAGTCCATCGTGCACAGCACGATCCCCGAGGATGAGTACGTGGCCCGCCACGGCGAAGACGGCCCAGCGACCCTGATGCACAGCGGCGGCTACCGGGTCTTCGCCGGCGCCGGCGAGGACAAGGTCAACCTCTTCGAGGTGGACCAGGACAAGTGCGTGGGCTGCAACCTCTGCTCGCTGGTGTGCCCGGTGGAGGGTTGCATCGAGATGGTCCGGCAGGACACGGACCTGCCCTCGATGACCTACCCCGAGTACCTGGCGAAGCTGGAGAAGGGCGAGGTGGCGAAGATCGAGCCGCCGGAGCATTCGTGAGTCGCGCCCGACTAGGTATCACTCGACCCGTTCGCCAAGTGCGCGAACCGTTGCAGGAGCAGGTCGAGTCGACCCGCACGCGCATCGGTTTGCGGGATCATGCCCGGCAGGCAATCCCTGAATGCGGGCAGAGCCGCGATCCTGCCGAGTTCCCCGGCCACGTAACCCCGTAAAGCGGCGTCCGCGGCCTCGAATTCAGCCTGGAGTTCGACACGCCCGTCGACGACCGCCACGATATCCTCGAAGTCCTTGCTCCCGAACAGATCGCCACGGCCACGGTCCATGAAAGCGACCAGCTTCGTCGCCAGGAAACAGGGAGCGGACACATGCCGGATAGAGAGCCCGTTCGGCAACCGCCTGGCGACACCCTCATCGAATGCGCGCCTGTACCATCGATTCCCGAAGCCCAGGACCGACGCGTCGCAGGTCATGAGATCGAGCATGAGGTCTCCTTTGTAGAATCTGCAGATCGGGCCTTCCAGCACGGCATCCCTGACGAAGCCACATTCCTTCAATCGCCCTTCGATCCGGTTGTATTCCGTCAGAGTCACGATGTCGATGATCGCATCGACATCCAGGGTCGCTCTGGGCCTCGGTGCGGCCGCGTCGGTGATCAGAAGATCAACGGCACATCCCCCGACGAGCACGATTTCGCCGAGAAGCGGCTCGATGGCCTCGGCGACGCATTCCACCAACTCGATATTCGTGGGATTATTGCCGGGCATAGGCAGCGAATTTCGCCCTGAGTTTCAACTCCGCAACCTGGCGACCGCGCGATGAGGACTCACGGATGCAGTCGACAAGGGTGAGCAACTCGTAAAAACCGGTATCCAGTTGGACGGCCTGAGGCGCCGTCTTATACAGGGGCGTAAACGACAGACCACGCGTCGATCCATGTTCCCATGGCCAGACATGGGGGGGTTGGCCGTCTTCCAGGAGATCGCCGCTTTGAGAGGGGGCTGAGAATCCGGTCGGCACTCCCCTGACCAAGGCACCCACGACCGGTGGAAACGAATACCGTATTCCGTGGAAGATGAACTCTTCGAGCGCCGGCACGATAGGTTGCGGGTTTCTCTCCCCCCCGAGCGGTTCACGGATCAGACATGCTGCAATCGCCCTCTTGACGGCCGAGTTCGTTTCAGAGGCACTGATGTACAGATCGGCGGACAAATGACCGTACGTCCATCGCTGTTTGCCAATAGCAATCAATTTCAACGCCACATATATGTCCTGGGACTTGAGTTCCATATTGGATACGCTATTCGCGAATAGCGAATGATGCAAGCTCTATTCGACCTGGCGACCTCGGCTCCGGAACGGGGAATCCGAATCGGGATAGGGGAGCCGGGCGCTAGCTCGGCTTCCCCTCCCACACCACCCGG
>CAZTWK010000087.1:0-8364 GCA_964617805.1 uncultured Fibrobacteraceae bacterium
CCAGCATTTCGGCGAGTTTAGGCGGGGGCTGGGAATTGATGGGAGTGGACTATGCAAATAGTGAACGCCAGGGGGAAATTGCCCAGGTCGCCCAGCTTGCCGCCCATGATCGGGCCGGCGATGCCGCCGATGCCGTAGGCCAGGAACACGAAGCCGTAGAGCTGGCCGATGTTCCTGGCGCCGAAGGTACCGGCGGTGATCATCGGGAACAGGGCGAAGTTGCCGCCGAAGTTGAAGCCGACCAGGGTCGCGCCCAGGTAGAGCAGGCCCGGGGTGCCGGCCATGTACTGGAACAGGTAGATCAGCACACCCTGCGAGGCGGTCATGATGACGATGGAACGCTTGGCGCCCAGCTTGTCGCTGACCGCGCCCCAGGCGATGCGCCCGATGCCGTTGGCCAAAGAAAAGCAGACGGCCATAGCCGTGCCCGCGACCGCGCTGGCGGCGGCCTCGCCCATGCCGCCGTTCATCAACGCCTGCATGGGAAAGAGCTTCATCAGGCCGATGCTCATCAGGCCGGCGCCGGCGGAGAAGACGAAGGTCACCAGGATCAAAAGGTACTGGTGCGTGCGCAGCATCTGGCCCGCGTCGAAATCGAAATTCGCCACACCGGTGCTCGACTCGCCGGCATGGGCTACCGGCGGTGTGTAACCCTTCGGCAGCCAGCCCTTGGGCGGATAGACCATCCAGATGCCGCCGACCACGACCAGGGTCGCAAAGGACACACCGTAGATGACGAAGGTCGACCCGAGACCGACGTGCTCGATCAGGTGGCCCCACGCGCCGGCCAGTTTGACCCACAGTGTCGCGCCGAAGCCGAAGCCCGCGACGGCCAGGCCGGTGATGAAACCCTTCTTGTCCGGGAACCAGCGCATGCCCACGGCGATGGGCACGACGTACGCCAGGCCGATGCCCAAACCACTGGCCACGCCGATGAACATCAGGTCGGCCATGAAGCTCTCGCCGCCGGTCAGACCGGCCACGACATAGCCCGCGCCCAGGATTGTGCCGCCGGCCATGGTCAGGGCCCGCGGGCCGAAACGAGGCAGCAGGCGCCCGGCGATGACCGTGGCGATGGCGAAGCAGGCCAGGCCCGCGGAGAAGATCCACTGGGTATCGACCTTGGTCCAGCCCGCAGAAATCAGGCTGGGGGTGAATACCGACCAGGCGTAGATGGCGCCCAGGCAGAGCTGCACCAGGATGGCGCCGAAGACGACGAACCAGCGATTGCCGGCCGACTGCTGAGACATGACGCGAACTCCGTCGAAAGAGAACGTGAAAACCGGGTTGCTACGCGGAAATATGGTCAACGCGGGGTGGAAAAGCCAAGGAATGTCAGGGGAGTTCGGGAAGGTGGACCTGGCCCGAATCCCTCTCGGTGCGGCGTAGAAAATCAGTAAATATGGGTACGGTAAAATCTATGTCACCATGGGCTTGGCTTGACTAAATAAATGGACCTGAAGCGGTCGTCATTTTCTGGATTCAGTCTTGTATGAGCGTCCTGAATCTCCAACAGGCCTTGCGACAAGTGTCTGCTCATCTCGCCGAACTCCTCGGCGTGGCGCCCGCCGCAGCTTCGCGTTCGGCGCCAGCATGCCGCAGCACCGGTGCTTGAGCAGCCTCGGCGGCGTCAGGGACAGTCGCCTGCGGCCACCGCCGTCCGCACACCAACCAGTTCGATCAGGTCGCGACCGACGATGCTGCTGGCGCTCCCGCAGGTACCGGAGGTCTCGATGCGCCACTCCCCCGCGCCGCTGACCGTGTCGCCCTGGCGGCGGGCGTGCAGGTCGAGCACCAGGGTGACCGTGCAAGGTCCCTCGTCCCAGCTCTCCTGGGCGGCGAAGACCAGCGAGTCGCCCTTGACGTAGCCGTCGCAGGCGCCCATGAGCGGACCGAAGGTGACGCTCAGGGTGTCACCGGTGCAAAGGGTGTCGTACCACACGGTCTGGGTGTGCATCTGACCGCTCGTCTCGTCCAGCAGGTCGAAGGTCATCTCCCAGATGCCGCGCCAGTCGTCCGGGACGGTCAACTCGCCGTCGAAGGGCACGGGCACCGACACGTTCGGTTTGCCGCCGTCGTCATCACCGCTGCAGGCGCCGAGGGTGAGCAGGGCGACCAGTCCCACGAACAGACCGGCGGGAACGGTATGCCTGACGCGTCTCATGGCGACACCTCCACGGTGATACCGCGCACGGCGACCTGGCCCCAGGCGTCGGTGATGGTCAGGTAGTAGGTGGTGGTCGCGGTGGGCGAAGCGCTCGTCACCGCCGACGTGGGGGCGGAGAGCCCGGTCGTCGGGGACCAGCTATAGGTGTATGGGGGGCGTCCGCCCCGGTGGTCGGAGACCCAGAGGTTGGTCGAGCCACCCGGCGGGATCGTCGTGGTGGTCGCCGAGATATCCGGGTCCATCCGCACGTGCACCCGCAGGGTGGTCCAGCCGTCGACGCCCATGGCGGGCTGGGCGTGCGCCTCGTACTGTACCGAGCCGATGGGCGTGCAGACCGGATTCCAGATGTTGGGGTCGCTCAGTTCGTTCGTCGGCTGCCAGTAGAAGGTGAAGGGCTCGACGCCGCAGGTGGCGGACGCTTCGAGCTGCACCGGTTCGTACTGGTCGACGGTGTCTTGGGCGGCCGTCGCGGTCACGATCGGCATCGTGGGTACGGTGACCGTCACGGGACGGATCGCGGTCACGAGATCTGCATCGATGACGGTCACGTAGTAGGTGGTCGTCGCCGCAGGGGTAGCAACCGGGTTCGCGATGTCGGCGGCGTTCAGCCCGGTGGCCGGCTGCCAGGAGTAGGTGAAGGGCGGCGCTCCGCCCACGTGGGTGACCTCGAGCTGGGAGGGCTCGTCGCAGACCGTGGCCGGCGTGGCCGTCACCGTCGGCACGAGGCGAACGCCGACCCGGACCGTTTCCACTCCGACCCCGGAGGCCTGGTCGCGCACGGTCACCTGGTAGAGCTGCGAAAATTCCGGCGAAGCCTGGGGATTCGGTATCGTCGCATCGTCGAGAGTCGCCAGCGGCACCCAATCGTAGGTGTAGGGCGTAGCCCCACCAACGACCGTGGCCAGCAGCTGGGAGGAGCCACCGACGTCGATGGTATCCGGAACCGCCGTGGGGACGACGGAGAGGCCTACTGTCACCGTGACCTCGTCCGCCTCGACGTCGCCGTGGGAGTCGGTCACGGCGCAGGTGTAGACCGTGGTTTCGGTCGGATGCACCAGGGGATTGCGAACGCTGACGTCTTCCGGCGCGATCTGACCGAGCGGATCGCTCATCCACAGCCAGGTGTAGGGCGCAACGCCCCCCGTGACGGCCACATCCAGCTGGACCGGCAGGCCGGGCTCGTCGATCTGGGACGGCACGGCGGAAGCCACTGCTTCGAGGGCGTTCTCCTCGCCGATGGTCACGCTCACGATGCCCTCGCCGTAGTCCGGTCGCCTCCGCCTGTTGACCTTCGTGTAGAGGTAGCTGATCTCGATGGGGACGTCGACCTCGTACTCGACGTCCGCGCTCACGCATATCTGGCGCTCGACCGTACCGCCGGCACCCCCTTGACCACGGATGAAGAAGCCGTCCGGTTCCTGATAGAGCCGGAAGTGGTCGACCTCGGCCCAGCTGCCGTCGGCGCTGCAGGGGTTCCGGATGTCCACGCACATCTCCGGTTCGGGGATGTGGACCTCGAAGTAGCCGGTGTCCCAACCGTTGCACAACTCCAGGTTCGGCGGCGGCCGGCAAGCGGGGCGCGCGCCGAGGCAGAAGGCGGCGAGCACCACCAGCAGGACGGCGTTCAGGATGTGTTGGCGGAGACGGATCCATTGCCAGCGGGTTCGCATGGGTATCCCTTCGATGGCCGGCGACTCCGTGCCCCGGCTCCCTCTCCCTCCCCAGAAGAGGACCGAATCCTACCATAATCGAATGATAGCGTCAATTGGGCGGGTGGCTGTGTCCGCCGGACCGATCGCGAGTCGTACGGTGGCAGCGGCCGACGAGCACGAGGCCCGCCAGTCCCATGGCCAGCCCGATCAACTGGGGCGTGCTGAAAGGCCCGAGCACATCCGGGTTCAGCCGCCAGAACTCCACCGTGAAGCGCTCCCAGCCCCAGACCAGGAGGCTCAGGGAGGCGACACGGCTCACGGGCGGATTTGTCCGGTGCAGGCGGTGGAGCCAGAAGGCCGCCCCGGTCAGGGCCAGGAACTCCAGGAGCGGCGTGTTGAGGACGGGCGTTTCGGGCAGGACGAAGGGCAAGTCGATGCCCGGATGGCGGTGCGGTGGGACGATTCCGCCGGACATGTCCACCGCCAAGGGGAACGGCAGGCGCGACGGCACGCCGTAGTCGCCGTCGCCCGAGAGCATGCAGCCCAGGCGGCCGATGCCGCCGGCGGCCATGGTCGCCGGGAAGGCGATGTCGGCCACGGGTACCAGCGGGCGCCCGGTTCGCCGCAGCAAGACGGCCAGGGCGCAAATGCCACCCAGCAGGGCGCCCAGGAACACCTGGCCGTAGCCGGCGAAAAGCTCGCCCACCGGGTCGGCGCGGAAGCGGTCGAGGTGCTCGGCCAGGTACCACAGCTTCGAGCCGAACCAGCCGCCGGCGACGGCCACGATCATGAGCAGGCGCGTGTGGTCCTCGGTCTCGCCGCGCCGCAGCAGCTCGGCGCGCACCATGAGGTAACCCGTGAGGATGCCCAGGAAGAGGGTCACCCCATAGGCGTGGACCTCGAAGGAGCCGATGGTGAAGAGGATCGGGTGCACGGCTCGTCCTCCCGTCCGTCCTGGTCACCTTCGGGCGAAGAAATTTCAACCGCCTAATCCGCCCTCCCGGTAACCGAACCATGCCGGGATTCTACCAGATCGTCCAGCCGGCTGTAAACGATGGCGGCCCTGGGCCCGCCTCGGCCCGCCGATGTGCGGCAGGATCCGCTTGATGACCAGCGGATCCAGCACGAAGGCGATGATCCGTATGGGCTGGCCGCCCTTGCCCGGCCGGACGAGCCCGCTTTCCCGGTCACCGCTCGTCCTCGCCGAATCGCTCGACATAGAGATGTTCGATGTCGACCGGAAAGTCGTACACCGGCCTGGAAAACAAACACTCGAGTTGAATCACGAGCAGACAAGATGGTAATTTCCAGAGCATGAATCTGATCGACCTTTTGACTTTGGTGGCTTCGGTCCACGGTTTCTTTCTGGGGACCCTGATTCTCCACAAGTACCGCGATCTCGTGGCGAACCGATTTCTGGCGAGCATGCTGTTCCTGCAGGCGGTTTTCCTGCTGCAGATGTCGCTGCAGGCTTCGGGGTTCTTCAGCAACAGGCCCGGCCTGCTGCTGTTCATCATCGGCGGCGCCCTTCTGATGGGTCCGCTACACTTCTTGTACGCCCGCCACCTGACTCGTCCCGGCGTGAAGCTGGTTCCACGGGATCTTCTTCACGGCCTGCCCTTTCTGCTGTATCAGGGATTGATCATCTTTCTATTCTGGCCCAGCTCCGACGTTTCACTGGTCGGCACAAGCCCTGAACTCAACGACGCCTGGATGCAACGTTTTGGCTATTATCATCCGGCCTTACTGATCCAGTTCGCAACCTACCTCCTGATCACTCTGCGCATCCTGCAGAAGCACGGCCATCGGGTACAGACCGTCTTTTCCTCCCTGGAAAAGGTGCAGCTCACCTGGTTGCGCAACATCACCTGGCTGGCGTTGTGCATCCTGGTCGGATACGGTCTGGAGATCATTCTCTGGCTCATGGGGAACGCCAAGGGGGAGTACTTCGTAGTCAGCTCGATCCTGCTGGCCCTGTACACCTTCGCCATGGGCTATCTGGGGCTGTTCAATTCCGAGGTCCTGAGCGGCAACGCCCTTCGGCAGACCCTGAGCATTGCGGAGAACACCCGGGCCGGCACCGACGAATCATCCCCTGCGCGTTACGAGAAGTCCGGACTGAACCGGGTCGACCTGGCAACCTACCAGTCCCGGCTTCTGGCCCATATGGAGGCCGAATCCCCCCAGGCCGACAGCGGTCTGACCCTCGATCAGCTGGCCGGCCAGGTGGGCCTGTCTCCCCACAACCTGTCCGAGGTCATCAACCGGGGGCTCGGGCAGAATTTTTTCGATTTCGTGAACGGCTACCGGGTCCGGGACGTGCAGAGCCGTCTCGTGGCCCCGGAACAGTCCCATTTGACCGTTCTGGCGTTGGCTCTGGAGTCAGGATTCGCCAGCAAATCCACATTTAACTCTATCTTCAAAAAACACACTGGGTTGACCCCAACCGCCTACCGCAAGACGAACCCAAGAGCCTGAACGTCTACGTCCGGGCCGGTGGGTTCGGACCACTGGTTCCTCTTCAATGCGCCCGGCCCCGTGGGGTCGGGCGAGTTCGTGGCGCCAATGGCCGATATTCCCTCCACGAACGCCCCACGGGGCCTGACCGATCGAACCCACGACGAGAGGAATAGAAGATGAAGAACCTGGCTTTACTCACCGCGCTTATCTGCTTGTCGGCAACTCCGGCTCTGGCCCATCAGCACTGGCTGGGCGTCAAGGGAAGCGCCGTCCTGTCCACCGGAGACCTCGAAGACGCGACGACCAGCGGTGGGTCCGGAGGCGTCTTCTGGGATTTCGCCTTCTCGGACGCTTTCCAGACCCGGGTCGACGTGTCCTGGGTGCAGTTCAGCAGCCGCGATCACGACGAGGACCTCTCGAGCAAGGCCCGGGTGATCCCCGCCCGCGCCGGTCTGTTCTGGAACTTCGGTCCCCGAGGGGCGCGGTTCTATCTCGGCGCCATGGCGGGCGCCTATCGGCAGAAGATCATCGCCAACGACAACGGCGTCGAGTCTTCCGCCGAGAAGACCTTTCTGGGCTTCTCCCCATGCCTGGGTGTGCACATTCCCGTGGGGTCGAACGGGAACCAGATCGAGGTGCAGGCTTCGTACGATTTCTGGACCGACGACGAGACCACCGAGGGCAAGGACCTGGACATGGGATTCGTTAGACTGGGCGCGGGCTTTCGCTTCGCGATCTGATTCGAGCCGCTCTCCGGAGCTGAAGCGACACGAACGGCGTCGATATCCACGGAGTCTCGCTCGGAACGAGCATGATCTCTTTCAGGAGGAGTGATGAATAGAACGACAAGAGACCGCCGCCGAAGAGGCGCCATGGTGCTGGTGGTGCTGCTGGTGCTGCTGGTGACCGGGGTCGTCACGGATGACCGCGATGCCGAGGCTCAGGACTTGCCCCGGCCGTCACTCAACATCAGGACCGACGCTTTCGAGGCCACCGAATTCGATGACCCGCCCGAAACGGAGCTGGTCACGCAGGAATCCCGGGTGCAGACCACGCATCTCGCGTTGGAGGCCCAGTACCCGCTGATCTTCGATCAGGGCCGAACCCTGGTCTTCCTCAACGGCGCCTATCGCCAACGGCGTTTCGATTACCAGCGCTGGCCCGACGGCTTCAGCCGCGATCTGGACCGCCTGCACGAATTCGACCTCGGCGGGGTGGTGCGGACCATGCTGGGCGATACCTGGGCCGTGGTCGTCAGCGCCGCCGGGCAGATCCAGTCCAACCTCGAGGACACGGCGCTGAGGAAAGGCGACTTCAAGATGCAGGGCGCCGTGGTCTTCGAGCGCCCCTTCGGACCGCACTGGTCCTGGGGATTCGGCGCCGCCTACGCATCCACCTTCGGTCGGTCCATCCCCTTCCCCCTTCTGTCGTTCCGGTACGACGCCGGCGGGCGCTGGCATGCGTCCGGTCATCTACCTGCCCAGGCGTCGGTCTACTACCGTCTGGGGCCCCACAACGATCTGGGTCTGCGCATGCACGCGGAGGGCAGCCACTACCACATCGCGAAGATCTACCCGGAAGAGGCTGACATCGGCAATCCGCAGCTGCAGTACATGCTGGCCAAGATCGGTCCCGAGATCAAGCAACGCCTGGGTGGCTGGGGCGAGCTGAACGCCATGGCCGGCTTCTCCTACCAGATGCTGGGCATCTTCGACGGAAACGATGAGCTGGAGGAGCTTCGCTACGATCTGAAACCCGCCTTCTTCGCGAGCTGCGGAGTCGGTTACAACTTCTAGGAGCCAAGTCATGAACACCCTTACCCGGCTGATCGTCGCGATCTCGATGTTCGCTTTCGCGGCCACGCCCCTGCAGGCCGAGGAGCCCCGCTCCTGGCAGGAGCTGGGCATGATGTCCGATCCCATCCTCGACCAGGTGCTGCTGTTCTATCTCAGCCACGCCGTGCAGGGCACGTCCGATATCGGCGAGTGCCTGGACACGGCCTCTCGCGTGGTACCGAACGATCACTGGTCCTGGGGGATAGTAAAAACAAAGGCCCTTTCCCCTGGTAACCGTCCGCCGACTACG
>CAZTWK010000088.1:0-7741 GCA_964617805.1 uncultured Fibrobacteraceae bacterium
TTAGCCCTCTTCAGCGCCTCTTCCGCCCGAGTCACATCGATCTCAAATGCCGGCTCACAAGAATCCACCATCACAAATACCTCGTTGTCCGCCACCTCGACGAACCCGTTGCTGATGGCGAACATGCTCTGGGAGTCGTCTTCCTCCTTGAGCGTCATCACGCCGGGCACCAGCGCGGCGACCAGCGGCGCGTGGTTGGCCCAGATCCCCTGGTAGCCGCCGATGCCGGGCAGCGCCAGCGACACCGACTCGGTCTCGAGCAGCTGCTGCTCGGCGGTGGTAACGGTGACCTTGAACGACTTAGCCTTCGGATAGGCCTCCGCCTGCATCTATTCATGTAATTAATTCACCTCTTCGGTATCACTTCAATGTCAGGTCCATTGATCATCAAAACTCGGGGGGATTCCGAACAGGCTTCTCCATCGGCGGCTCTACCTCCCGCCCCCTGAGCCCGAGCCCCCGCAATCCAACCGGCACCCCCTGCGGAAAACGCGCGAACCGTCGCAACACTTCCCAGTCGTGATCAGGATAATCCGCCAACGGCGCATAGGAATGGACGCCGGCCATGGACCCGCCGATGACCAGCCAGACAGGAGCCGATATGAGCACATAGAAACCGTGAGACACGCTCGCGAGGGCGCCCCCGGCCACGGCGGCCGCGGCTTGACCCACCTGCGCGTCGAAGTAGGCGATCCTGGCCTCGACGACGTCGGCGGTGGGGATGCAGTCCACCTCGGCGTCCGCGCCAGCGTGGTCGACGAGCACGTAGAGGCTGTCGAAGTCGACGCACAGGAATTCGCCGGCCAGCGTATTGGGGGGCTCACCGTACTCGATGGTGATCCAGCCGCCGTAGGGATCCGGCCCGCTCTCGCCCGGGACGGGCAGCCAACCCTTCGGTGCGCCCGAACTGGCGCAGCCGCCCACCGCCAGCAGCAGCAGTGGGAACAGCAGGCAACGCGCGCGCTGTCTAGTGACGAGCATAGCGACTCCCCCAGAACTGGGCCTCCATGTCCGGCTCGAGCGCCTTGAACGCGGGCGCCAGGTAGCGCAGCGCCTGCCGCGGGTAGCGGAACATCAACGCGGCCATGGCGGGATCCTCCTCGGCCAGCCACTCGGTGCGCATCCACTCCAGGTAGTAGCCGCCGCACTCCAGGAAGAGCTCGCCGTCGTCGATGCCGTCCGGCAGATGGTAGACGAGGTCGAAGGTGTCGCCGGGCATGGAGATCAGGGTGCGGTCGTCGTCGGTCAGGTCGGCCAGGGCTTCGGGATCGTCGGCGCCGTCCCGCAGCACCGACGTCGGCGCGACGCGCACGGGCGTCACCTCCCCGGCGAGTGCCGCCAGGGCCACGTAGTCGAGGCGCCAGTTCCCCTTGGTCAGCTTCAGGCGGAGACGGGGGTCGGCCGGGTCCAGCTCCGGCAGGCGCCGCATGTGGACGTTGACGGCCAGGGGGCCCGTCTCGCCGGCCGTGGCCACGGTGCGCCATCCGTCGGCATCCGAAGAATCCGGCACCTGGATCTCGATCCGGCCCAGCAGGTCGCCCAGGGATTTGCTGCCGGACAGGGTGCCGGAGGGATGCCCCGCGCGGACCAGGGCCGGCACGGCGTTCTCGCCCAGATAGGCCAGCCCCTGGTAGAACAGGTAGGTGCTGAGCAGGGAGTGGCGCGAGGCGATCACCAGGCCCAGGGGGCCGTCGGGGAGCGAGTCGAACTCCAGCTCCAGGACCTCGCGGGCGCCCAGGTAGACGGAGTCGGCGAGGCTGTGGCGCTCGCAGTCGTCGAAGTAGGCGAGCAGGGCCGTGCAATCCCCCTCGGCGCCGGTGCAACGCGCGGCCGGGCGCAGCTCGTCGGCCCGCCACCACGTGCCGTCGCCCGCTTCCAGGACGCGGCCGCCGGGCGGCCTGGGCGCCACGAGCAGGTCGGCGTGACGGACCACGTGGGTCTCCAGGGCCTCGTTCGTCATGCGCAGGGTGAACGTGCGGCCCTTGGCGCTCGTGCGGTAGAGGGCGTCCAGATCCCGGCCCTCGAGCGTGGGCGAGACGCTGGCCGAGAAGCCCTCGGCCTGCAGGACGGGCCGGCCGGTCTCATCCGGGGCGTAGAAGGTCGGGCACGATCCGAAGCAGGCCTTGGGATTGGCAAAGCAGAACGCGGCCATGGCCACCGTGCCGACCGTCAGGACCGTGAGACCCGCCACCAGCGACGAACTCTGCACGATGTTCGACTCGAAGACGGTGATCGAGTCCAGAGGGACGCTGAACGCGCCCGCGGCCAGGGTGTCGCGACGGGCGTTCAGGTGCGTCCCCTGGCCGTGGATCATGTACCGGTCCTCATCGACGTGCCAGGTGGAAAGCAGGTAGAGGTCGCCGTCCGGCAGGTGGGCCTTGAGCCAGGGGGATCTTCCGTCCAGCCAATGAAGGGTGGCCAGGTCGTCAGGCTCGTGCAGGTCGCGCTGCTGGGTTTGAAAGGCGCATCCTGATGGGAGGAGCAGCAGGACGCAGGTCAGCGACAATACGATGCGAGGGAAGGGCCGCATAGGGGCTGGCATGTGACACCTCGATCGGGCGTGTCGATGGATGGACCATATCATATTGATCCCAAGATCTCATTGTACCCGTGCGGGCGACCCGTTGTTCCGGTGGCGGCCTGCTTACTCATATCCACCCAATAAACCGACGAGATCACGCGACGAGTCAGCCGGAGATGATGTACCTGTCGAAATACTCCCGCAGCCTGAGCCTGTCGTCTTCCGGCAAAATCGAGATGAGATAGTACTGCATATACGGTGCGACCTTGTCGAACAGGACGTATTCCTTCAGGAGGCCCGAGCGGTAGATGCTTTCCAGGCTCTCCAGGTAAGGATCGTAGGTATTCCCGTTCTCGCCCTTGAGGAGCATGTATTTCCCGAGCAGGTGGGCGACCCTGTAGTAATCCACGACCTCGGCCTTCCAGTTGCCGAAGTTGCCGAACCGCCGGCCACGCTCGTGCTCGGTCGCGATCTCGGCCGCTCCGTAGTACAGCCACGGTTCGATGACACCCGGCGACACGCTCTTGCTGATCCAGATGTTGCCGCCCTCCGCATCGACCAGGGTCATGTTCTTGAACCTACGATCGGCGATCCGCTGGCCCCGTTCGGCCAGAAGGTGCTCCAGAGCCAGCCAGGAGAGCATGTTGTTCCTGCAAGCGAATATCGATGCGATCAGGGACTCGATCGCGTTCCCGACATCCCCCTCCATGAGATGACAGAACGCCAGCGAGTATTCCAGCATGGGATTCAGTGGGTTGGCGCTCAATCCCTTCGTGAACCACTCGCGGGCCTTCTCCAGGTTCCCCTCGGCGAAGAACGAATTGCCGATGCCCTCGTGCAGGCCCGACATCTTGGGATACTCGTCGAGGTAATCCATCAAATCGGATCTGTACTTCTCGTACTCGCCCCTGTGGAACAGGCGCTTCTTGTCCCGTATGTCGTCGAGGACGGATTCGTCGAGCCTCAGGCTGTACACGAAGTTCCTGGCGTCGTTGACACAGAGGTTGGGATCGAAGCCCTCCAGTTCCTTCCTGTTGTACTTGTCCATCCTGGGATCTATGAGTCGAGTCAGGATCGCGAGAAGTTCCGCGTGATTCCCCGCGGCCAGCAACTCGTCATACTTGAGTATCTCGCTCATGTCGAGATCGGACAGGCTGAGCAGGTACCGCATGTCGGCCAAGGTGGGGAACGTCTTGATCATCTCACCGCGCGGCCTGTTCTGCAGGCGGCGATACTTGATTTCCCACGTCCGGTCGTCGCCATAGGGAAACTCGATGATTCCGTACCGGACCGTGATGCCTGAACCGTTCAGGACCGTCGGGGCGTCCCTGCACTCGAGGCCGGGATAGTGCCGGTGGAAGATGATGTCGAAGCCTGATTCCCCCTCGAATCCGGGGGCCCCGGCCTCATTGTCGGGATCCGGTTGCGCATGTGCATCGCCGACTGCTGTGAAATCGGATGCAGGAGTGAGCGTGAGCGACAGGACCAAGGCGGCAAATATCGAAGCGACTGTGCTTCTTGAGTGATTCATGTCGATACTCCTATTCATATACCGTGACTTCATCCGGTCCCCCGGCTCCTCCAAGAAAGGACCATTGCCGATCACATAGAAGTTCATTCTAGAAAAAAGAAGCGGGACTCCCAAGCAGGAATCCCGCAAATCGCATCCAGCCGTGAACCGGGATCAGTTCCCTTTGTCCGCCGCCATCAACCGAGCCCGAGCCCGCTCCACACTAGCCCTGGCCCGCTCCAAATCAACCCCCACCTTATCCAACTCCACCATCCGCTCCTTAGCCCGCTTCAAAGCCTCCTCCGCCCGCGTAACATCAATCTCAAACGCCGGCTCACAAGAATCCACCATCACCGAAACCTCATTATTCGCCACCTCGACAAACCCATTGCTGATGGCAAACACACTCTGCGACCCGTCCTCTTCCTTCAGCGTCATCACCCCCGGCACCAGCGCCGTAACCAGCGGCGCATGATTCGCCCAGATCCCGAGATACCCGCCGATGCCGGGCAGCGTCAGCGATACCGACTCGGTCTCGAGCAGCTGCTGCTCGGCCGTCGTGATGGTGACCTTGAACGACTTGGCCATCGGCTAGACCTCCGCCTGCATCTTCTCGTGCTTCTCGAGCACCTCTTCGATGCCGCCGCACATGTAGAAGGCCTGCTCGGGGATGTGGTCGTACTCGCCGGCGGCCAGGGCCTTGAAGCTCTTGATCGTGTCCTCGAGCTTCACGTAGCGGCCGGCCGCGCCGGTGAAGGCCTCGGCCACGAAGAAGGGCTGGGACAGGAACTTCTGGATCTTGCGCGCGCGCTGCACGGTCTGCTTGTCGTCGTCGCTCAGCTCGTCCATGCCGAGGATGGCGATGATGTCCTGCAGGTCCTTGTAGCGCTGGAGGATGCCCTGCACCTCGCGGGCCACGTCGTAGTGCTCCTGGCCGATGTAGCGCGGATCCAGGATGCGGCTGGTGGAGTCCAGCGGGTCCACGGCGGGGTAGATGCCCAGCTCGGCGATCTGGCGGCTGAGCACGGTGCTCGCGTCGAGGTGGGAAAACGCCGTGGCGGGCGCGGGGTCGGTCAGGTCGTCGGCGGGCACGTAGATGGCCTGCACCGAGGTGATCGAGCCGTTGCGGGTCGAGGTGATCCGCTCCTGCAGCTCGCCCATCTCCGTGGCCAGGGTGGGCTGGTAGCCCACGGCGCTGGGCATGCGGCCCAGGAGCGCGGAGACCTCGGAGCCGGCCTGGGTGAAGCGGAAGATGTTGTCGATGAACAGCAGCACGTCCTGCTTCATGTCCTCGCGGAAGTGCTCGGCCATGGTCAGGCCGCTCAGGGCCACGCGCAGGCGGGCTCCGGGGGGCTCGTTCATCTGGCCGAACACCAGCGCCGTGTTCTTGAGCACGCCCGACTCGCTCATCTCCAGGTAGAGGTCGTTGCCCTCGCGCGTGCGCTCGCCCACGCCGCAGAACACCGAGTAGCCGCCGTGCTCGGCGGCGATGGCGCGGATCAGCTCCATCACGATGACCGTCTTGCCCACGCCGGCGCCGCCGAAGAGGCCGATCTTGCCGCCCTTCACGTAGGGCGCGAGCAGGTCGACGACCTTGATGCCCGTCTCGAAGATCTCGTTGGCCTCGCCCTGGTCCTGCAGGCTGGGGGGCGCGTGGTGGATGGGCTCGCGCTTGTCGGGCTCCGCCAGGGGCTCCTTGCCGTCGATGGGCTCGCCCAGCAGGTTGAAGAGACGGCCGAGGCTCTGCTTGCCGACAGGCACGCTGATGGGCGCGCCGGTGTCGGTGGCCTCCATGCCGCGGATCAGGCCGTCGGTCGAGTCCATGGCGATGCAGCGCACCACGTTGTTGCCGATGTGCTGCGCGACCTCGACGGTGAGGTCGATCTCGCGTTCGGCCTCGACGATCTTGATGGCGTTGAGGATTGCGGGCAGGTGGTCCGAATCGAACTCGACGTCCACGGTGGGACCGATGACCTGCACGACGCTTCCGGTATTCTCGGCCATGGGCTTCTCTTCTCCTGTTGAGTCAAACACTCAGTCGATCACTAGAGGGCGATCGCGCCGCCCACGATCTCGCTGATTTCCTGGGTGATGGCGGCCTGGCGCTCGCGGTTGCGCTGCAGCGTCAGGGCGTCGATCATCTCGCCGGCGTTCTTGGTCGCCGCGCTCATGCTGGTCATGCGCGCGCCGTGCTCGCTGGCGAAGGCCTCGCAGAGCATGATGTACACGGTGTTCCGCAGGTACTGGGGCAGCAGCGCCGCGTAGATGGCCGCGCGGCCGGGCTCCCAGATGTAGTCCAGCGCGACGCCGTCCTCCTCCTCGTCGGTCTTCTCGGGCGGCGAGATGGGCAGCACGGTGTGCACGCCCGGGCGCTGGGTCAGGGTGCTGACGAACTCGGCGTAGGCCACCCTGACCTCGTCGGCGACGCCCTCGCTGAAGGCCGTCACGACGAACTTGGTGACCTGGCGCGCCTTGTCGTCGCTCGCCGCGCCGGCGAAGTCGTCGTGGTAGGCGACCACGTCGTAGTCGCGCTTCCTGAAGAAGTCGCGGGCACGGCGGCCCACCGCGTAGACGCTGGTCTTGACGCCGGCCTCGATCGACGCGTCGATCTCGGTCAGCGCGGCGCGGATCACGTTCATGTTGTAGGCGCCGCAGAGACCCTTGTCCGAGGTGACCACCACGAAGAGGCGGCTCTTGACCTCGCGCTGCTCGAAGAGCGGATGGCTGTCGCCGCCGGACTCGGCTAGGCGCTGCAGCAGCTGCCGCAGCTTGGTCGAGTAGGGCCGCCCGGACAGCAGGCGGTCCTGGGCGCGGCGCAGCTTCGCGGCCGAGACCATCTTCATGGCCTTGGTGATCTGCTGGGTCGACTTGACCGAGCGGATCCGCTTGTTGATGATCTTTATCCCGGCGCCTGCCATGGGCTACCTCCTGGACTCCCTATCGGGAGGCCTTGAATTCCTCGATGGCGGCCTTGAGTGCTTCGCGCGTGTCGTCCTCGAGCTTGCCGCTGGTCCGGATGTCGGCCAGTACGCGGCTGTGCTTCTCGTCGAGGAAGACGTAGAAGTCCTTCTCCCACTCGGCCAACGTGTCCACTTCGAGGTCGTCCAGGAAGCCCTGGGTGCCCGCGAAGATGATGGCAACCTGCTTCTCCATCGACAGGGGCACGTACTGGCCCTGCTTGAGGATCTCGACCATGCGCTCGCCGCGGGTGAGCTGGTTCTGGGTGGCCTTGTCCAGGTCGCTGCCGAACTGGGCGAAGGCCTGCAGCTCGCGGTACTGGGCGAGGTCGAGGCGCAGCGAGCCGGCCACTTTTTTCATTGCCTTGGTCTGGGCGTTGCCGCCCACGCGGGACACCGAGATGCCCACGTTGATGGCGGGGCGCACGCCCTGGTAGAACAGGTCGTTCTCCAGGAAGATCTGGCCGTCGGTGATGGAGATCACGTTGGTCGGGATGTAGGCCGACACGTCCGAGGCCTGGGTCTCGATGATGGGCAGCGCGGTCAGCGAACCGCCGCCGTTCTCGTCGGACAGCTTCACCGCGCGCTCGAGCAGGCGGCTATGCAGGTAGAACACGTCGCCGGGGAAGGCTTCGCGTCCCGGGGGACGGCGTAATAACAGGGAGAGCTGGCGGTAGGCGTTGGCCTGCTTAGACAGGTCGTCGTAGATCACCAGCGTGTGCTTGCCCTGCCACATGAGGTGCTCGGCCATGG
>CAZTWK010000089.1:0-7501 GCA_964617805.1 uncultured Fibrobacteraceae bacterium
TTCTGTGGTAACTTGTTGGGATTATTGGGCTAGGCTATAATGGGACAGGCTCTAGATATCGAAGCAGGTGCCGCCGGCGCAGTCGGTAATCGGCTGCCACCAGCAGTTGTGATTCTCCTGGTAGTAGTCGATCGCGTCGTTGACCAGCTGAATGCCGATCGGCCCGTAGGTCTGCGCCACGTCAATGGCGTGGGACAACAGGTTGCCGCGGTTCCAGAGGTTGACGGAGGGGAGGAGCTGGAACGTGGAGCTCTTTTCCGGGAAAACGAGCACCTGAACGTCGGTGAGTTCGAGATCCACCATCACTTCCTGGGCGGTCGCCGTGGTCGCCATCGTGCAGAGCACGCAACTGAGAAGCGCCAGCCATTTCCAGTTCATTGACCTCTTCATTGTAGTACCTGCCTTTCGTCTGTAGTGCGAGTGTTTTGCTGGTTTCGCGTTCATCGGGTACACATGCACTGTTTGACCGGCACCTAGATCTTACACGATTATCAATTTGTATTTTCAGAAACAAAGTCGGACCCCGGACAGCGCCTGTTCCGGCACGGGACAAACGGTTGGGGCGCAGGGAGTTGATCCGGCAATATCAATATCGGCCCTGAATCCCCGGAATCGCGGGAACCGGGCATTCAGCCGTCCCGCACCTAGCCGAAATGGCTGGCGAACCCCCGGAACCGCATATATCCTGGGGTCGCGGAATCGTTTTCAAACGACGCGGACACAAGATAAAGGACGTGAACCATGACTTTCGAGCTGCCCGACCTGCCCTACGCCAAGGACGCTCTGGAGCCCCACATCTCGGCCGAGACGCTGGATTACCACCACGACAAGCACCACGCCGCCTACGTGGCGAACCTCAACAAGATGGTGCCCGGAACCGAGTTCGAGGGCAAGTCCCTCGAGGAGATCGTCAAGTCGGCCCCGGCCGGCGGCATCTTCAACAACGCCGCCCAGGTCTGGAACCACACCTTCTACTGGAACTGCATGGGCCCCGGCGCCGGCGGCGCGCCCTCGGGCGCCCTGGCCGACGCCATCGTCGCGGCCTTCGGCTCCTTCGACGCCTTCAAGGAGACGTTCTCCGCCTCGGCCGTCGGCAACTTCGGCTCCGGCTGGACCTGGCTGGTCAAGAACGACGACGGCACCGTGGAGATCCTCAACACCGGCAACGCCGGCTCCGCCCTGACCTCGGACAAGACGCCCCTGCTGGTCGTCGACGTCTGGGAGCACGCCTACTACGTGGATACCCGCAACGCGCGTCCCAAGTACGTGGAGAACTGGTGGAACCTGGTGAACTGGGATTTCGTGGCCGCGAACTTCGGCTAGACGGAATCCAGTCGAGCGACGACGGGAAGCTCCTCCGGGAGCTTCCCTCGTTTTTTACCGGGGGATCAGACCTGGGCCAGGGCGGCCGCGGCCAGGGCCAGGCCCAGCGGCAGGAAGACGGCGACGGTCGCGCGCAGGACGATCTTCAGGCTCATGACGTGCTTTCCGTTGCGGTACGCATGGGGTGACGGATCGCGCAAAGATATGCGCGCCCGCCATCAGGTCAAGAGTTGTGCCTTCGAAATTGTGTCTGGTGCCTAATGCCAGATCTCCTGGTTGGATTCGATTACGTAACTCCAGTGTTTTCAACGATGATATCTTCTGGATAGCGCGAGACACAATTTCGAAGGCACAACTCAGGTCAAGAATCGACCGGATCGGTGAACTCGAGAGTCGCGTACCAGCCCCACCAGCGCAGCGGCGGGATCACCCTGAAGAGCCCCCGGTCGAGCCCGTCCATGGCGCGCAGGAAGGGATCGAAGAGGCCCGGCCAGCGCACCAGCGGGATGGCCAGCAGCGAGCACATGTGGAAGCAGCGCACCTCGACGCCCGCGAAGTAGCGCTCGAGCACCTTCACGTCGCCGCGGACCAGGGGGTGCTCGTCGTCGGTGCGCATGCGGGGGGTGAGACGGCGGTAGAGGTTGAGCAGCGGGTTGTGGCCCAGGGGTTCGGAGAAGACGGCCGTGCCCCCCGGCTTGAGCACGCGGGCCAGCTCGCGGCCGGCCGCGTCCAGGTCCAGGTGGTGCAGGATGGCCAGACCGGTCACCAGGTCGAAGCTGTCGTCGGGGAAGTCCATCCGCTCGGCGTCCATGGCGTGGAACTCGAGGTTCTTCAGACCTTCCCGCTCGGCGGCCGCGCGGGCCACCTCGATCGAGCGGGGCGAGATGTCGATGCCCACCACCTGGGCAGCGCCCGCCTCGGCCAGCTCCCGGGAGTGGTGCCCGGCCCCGCAGCCGTAGTCCAGCACCCGGGCGCCCGGACAGCGCGAGAACTCCGCGCGGCGGTAATCGTCCTTGCTGCCCTGGCTTATGGCGTAGTACTTCCAGAGGGGTTCCCGGACGAGGGTCTCGGTGTACTCGTCGAAGAACTCGGCTTCCTTGCGCTTGACGTCGTCGTTCATCCGGGGCCGTTCGCTGGGGATGGGTTATCTCGTCCAGAAGCCGGAATCTTGTTGTAGGACCTGAGTATACAGCCGACAACTCCCCTGACACAGCCAAAATAAGAGGCGATCGCTCCACCCGCCTTGATCCATCGCCCCCCGATGATTAGGATGGGGCGGTTCACAACGTTGTCAGGAGACCTGATGAAAGCCCATATCGCATGGCTGGCCGCTCTGGTGCTCGCGGCGCCCGCGTCCGCGCAACTCTTCGAGGAGGTGGGGGCCGCCGCCTTCCCCGAGCAGTTCACCGCGCCCGACGCCCGCAGCGAGGCCATGGGCCTGGCCTACACGGCCGTGGCCGAGGGATCGGCGGGCCTGTGGTGGAATCCGGCCGCCCAGCTCGAGCTGCGCAACGTGCAGGTGGGCTGGCACTCGGCCGTCCAGGTCCTGGACTCCAACGACTTCACCGCAATGTCGGCCGCCTTCGAGATGGGCTACCTGCGCCTGGGCGCCTACCAGAGCATGTTCGAGTCCGACCTCCCGGGCGCGATCGACGATCCCTTCCACGTCTCCAACGTCAAGTCGCGCACGCGCGCCGGCGGCATCGCCATCGACCTAGGACGCCTCATCTTCGGCGTGGAGACGGGGATCTTCGCCAGCGCCGGCATCAATTTCAAGTCCTCCGAGATGAAGTGGGACGACGCCGTCCAGGCCAAGGCCAACGACCGCGACCTGGGCATCATCGTGGGCACGCGGCGCTTCCTGGGCGACAGCGACGACGTCCACCGGGGCTGGGTGTCCTGGCGGCTGGGCGCTGCGCTGGTCAACACCGACCGCGCCTGGATCGAATTCCCCGGCGAGGACGACAGCTCATCACTGCGACTGCTGCAGCGCGGCCGGGTGGGCCTGGCGCTGGAGGGCCGCCACGGCTGGCGCCACGACCTCGGGCACGCCCTGCGCTGGCTGCTCACGGCCGACGCCCGCAAGACCAAGGGCGGCGACGGCTGGAAGGACGACACGCTCATGCGCTACGGCGCCGAGCTCACCCTGCTGGGCCTGGTGTCGGGCCGGGTGGGCCGGGTGGAATACGGCGCAGGAAGCCCCATCAACGGCACCACCTACGGCGGTGGCCTGAGCTACGTGCCGCCCGGCGCCTTCTTCGGCCTGCGCGCCGATTACGCCAGCGTGCCCCACGAGGGGGTCGCCGGCCTCAAGACGACCCTTCCCGCCGAGCCCCAGCGCCTGGACCGCTACAGCCTCTCCGTCTCCCTGAAGTTCTGGTCCCCTGTGCGCTGAAACCGGCCCCCGCTGGCGTGACGCCCGCCGATATGCTAAGCTCCAGGTGTCGTATCCGGATCTCTCTCGACCGGGACGGCCGCCGCCACCCCGCCCATATGTACCCCACATCTCCACAGGAGGCCGTGTCATGCTGCGGTCAAAACGCACCCTGTGCCTGCTGGGAACGATGCTGGCCCTCGCCGTGGCGCTCGGCGGGTGCTCCGACACCACCGCCCCCGAGGGCGGCGATTCGGGGCTCGGCCGCATCGGCACCGAGGGCACCTACGATCCCGACGCCGGCACCTTCGTGCTCAAGACGCTCCAGGTTCCGCCGCCCTTCGAGGGTCAACCCGTCCAGATCCAGCTCATCGGCTCGAACCTGGCCATCGACAACTCGGGCACCCAGGTGTCCCTGGACGTGGCCATCCGGAGCCTGCATCCGGAGCCGCTCTACGCGCCGGCCGTGGTCTGGGTGGAGGACTTCACGCCGCCGGGCGTGTCCGTCACCAACGCCGACTACGTGCTGTCCCCGCCCTCGACCGACGCCAAGCAGGACACCTTCGCCTACTTCGAGCGCTACGGCTTCGATTATTCCGAGCTGCTGGGCGACGGCGTCCTCGATCCCGAGGAGACCTCCGAGGCCAAGACCTGGATCTTCCACGATCCCGGCCAGGTCTCCTTCTCCTTCGGCGGCTGGGCCGAGTTCGGCCTGGCGCCCGACCTGCCGCGCATCGCCGGCCGCTGCTTCTTCGACGAGAACGGCAACGGCTGGCCCGAGCCCTGGGAGCAGGGCCTGGGCGGCTCCTGGGTGATCGCCACCCTGCCCAACGGCGACCGCGTGGACATCATGCCGGACCCGGAGGGCTACTACAGCTTCCCCATCCAGGACGTGGGCCTCTACGAGATGCGCTGCGACCTGATGTGGGGGATGCCCTACCTGCCCTGCTGGACCACGCCCTATCCGCTCGAGGTCCTGATCACGCCGGCGCCCGACGGTACGCCCAACAGCTTCCTCGACGCCCACTTCGGCTTCTGCTGGGAAGTCCCGAACGTGCCGCCCCCCATCGTCTTCACCGACGTGCCGGCCCCGGACCTGCACTTCGGCCACTGGACGCTGATCGCGGCCGAGGTCTTCGGGGAGCACTTCCTGCGCATGCACGTGGGCTTCTCGGGCTGCCAGCCCGACCACCCCTTCACGCTCTACGCCAGCGGCGGCTACATGGAGTCGCTGCCGCCGCAGATCAACGTGGTGCTCGTGCACGAGATCGAGGAGGACTGCGACGCCTGGTTCGAGGCCGAGCTGGTCTTCGACCTGGGCCCGCTGTGGGAGGATTTCCTCTCCTCCTACGGCCCGGGCCTCCTGCTGATGAACCTGGTGACCTTCGACGGCGACGCGGTGCAGGTGGAGTTTCCGGTCTTTCCCGAAGACTAGCGCGCGCCGGACGCAACGAGGCCCCGTCTCCCGGGAGGCGGGGCCTTTCCTATGCCTGGACGTAGCGCTCGCGGATCACGCCCGCGTGGTGGATCTCGTGCCCCGCGACGAGCCAGGGCACGCAGGCCACGACGAAGATGTTGTCGCTGGCCAGGCCGCGCTGCACCAGGGCCGCGTCGTCCAGGTTGGCGAAGAAGGCGACGGTGGCGCGGCGCACCGCGAGCAGCTCGTCCAGCAGGTCGGGCAGGGGTACGGCGTCCGCGTTGGAGAAGGTGGCCCAGGCGTCCTCGTTCATGCCCGGCAAGGGGGTGTCGTCGTTGCGCGCGAAGCTCAGGGCGCGGTACACGAACAGCCGCTCGGTGTCGGTCATGTGACCGACCACCTCCTTGACGCTCCACTTGCCCGGCTCGTAGCGGTGGCGGGCGCCCTCCTCGCCGAAGCCGGCCACCAGGGCGCAGGTGTCCTCCACGTTCCTCGTGAGCATGTCGAGGATGTCGCCGTCGGGCACGAGGTCGATGTAGCGGGCGAAGTAGGGGGCGTAGCCCTCGGGGGCGGGGCGCGGGATGCGGGTCATGGGGTCTCCTCCGCCACCATCGGCAGGTCGGGATCGGCGGCCCATTCCCCGAGCGAGCCGTTGTAGACCCCCACGTCGGTGAAGCCCAGCCGCACCAGGACCATCGCGTTGGCCGTGGCCGCGATGCCGCCGCCGCAGTAGGTGATGACGCGGGCTTGCGGGTCGCCGCCGCAGAGCGCGGCGAGCTCGTCTTGGGTCCGGTAGAGGCCCGCCTCGTCGAGGAGCGAGGTGAAGGGCACGTTCACGGCGCCGGGGATGTGGCCGGGGCGGGCGTACATGGCCATGTGTCCCCGGTAGTGGGCCTCGGGCATCACATCGACGAGGGCGACGGCGTCGTCGTCGAGGGCGGCGCGCACCTCGTCCTTGTCGACGAACAGCCGCGGACGCGGCGCGGGCGTGAGCGTGCGCGCCGCATGGGCGGACGAGCCGGTCGCCAGGGGTCGCTCCTCGGCGACCCAGGCCGCCTTGCCGCCGTCGAGCACCGCCGCGTTGTCGAAGCCGACCCAGCGCAGCATCCACCACACCCGGGCGGCCCACACCGAGTTGTAGTCGTCGTAGAGCACCACCCGGGTGTCGTCGCCGACGCCCAGGGCGCCCATGACCTCGCAGCAGCGCTCGGGGGTGGGCAGGCCGAACTCCAGCGGGCTGTCGGTGTCCTGGAGGTCGCCCAGCAGGTCGGCGAAGCCGGCGCCGGGGATGTGGCCCGTCTCGTAGTCGGCCCGGCCGCTCTCCTTGCCCATGCCGGTCTCGGTCATCACGACGTGGACGGAGCAGTCGAGCACCACCAGGTCGGGGTCGTCGAGGTGCGCGGCCAGCCATTCGGTCGACACCAGCGAGTCGATAGGCTCGACGCCGCCCCCGCAGCCGAGCGCGAGCGCGAGGAGCGCGATCAGGACGCCGGATACCGGTCCGCGGATATGGATCTTCGTCATGTCTTCCCCCTGTGATCACCCGAAGAACAGGTAGGCGACGAGGATCGCCGCCAGGATGCCCGCCGCGTCCGCGGCCAGCCCGCAGGCCACCGCGTGGCGGGTGCGCCGGATGCCGACGCTACCGAAGTATACGGCCAACACATAGAAGGTTGTTTCAGTGCTTCCTTGCACCACGCTGGCCAGACGCCCGGCGAAGCTGTCCGCGCCGTGGGTCTGCATGGTCTCGATCAGCATGCCCCGCGCCCCGCTGCCCGAGAGGGGTTTCATCAGGGCGGTGGGCAGTCCGTCGACCCAGCGCGCGTCCAGCCCCACGGCGCCGGCCCCGGCGCGCACGCCGTCCAGCAGCAGATCCAGGGCCCCGCTGGCGCGGAACACGCCGATGGCCACCAGCATGGCCACCAGGTAGGGGATGATCCCCACCGCCACCCCGAAGCCCTCCTTGGCCCCCTCGACGAAGGTCTCGTAGACGGGCACGCGCCGCCGCGCCGCCGCCCACACGAAGCCCACGATCACCAGGAAGATCAGCGTGTTGGCCAGCAGGGCCGACTGCTGCTGCACCGCCTCACGGTCGAGCCCCGCGAAGTAGGCCACCAGCCCGGCCACCACGGCGGTCATGCCGCCCAGGTAGGCCAGGATCACCGGGTCGTGCAGCCGGCGGCGCTGCACCAGCCCGGTCACCACCAGGCCGGCCAGGGTGCTGCAGAAGGTGGCGATGAGCAGGGGCAGGAACACGTCGGTGGGATCGGCGGCGCCGAGCTGGGCGCGGTAGGTGAAGATCGTCACCGGCAGTATCGTCACCGCCGAGGTGTTGATCACCAGGAAGAGGATCTGGTCGTCGCTGGCGGTGTCGTCGCTGGGATTGA
>CAZTWK010000090.1:0-7420 GCA_964617805.1 uncultured Fibrobacteraceae bacterium
ATTTCATGCTGGAAACACGCCTCTGTTCAGGCTCATTTCATATTGGAAGAGGCTTGAGGTTCCATCCACAAGATAAATGATGTATAATTGTATCTGGTTGCCGGTCGCCCATCCGCACGGCGCCACACAATCATCTCGAATTGATGGATCCCCCGCCCCATCACAATCGTCGCCCTGGAGGCCATGATGCGACTGCGCCTGGGAATCACTATTACGCTCCTCCTGCTCGTCACCACCGCGGCCCTGGGCGAAGCGCCCGCCCGCGAGACCTTCCTCGATCTGCCGGGCGCGGCGTCCGACATCGAGGTCGAGATACTCCGCCAGGATCAGGACGGCGTCGTGCTGGGCATGGACCTGAACCGGCTCGCCGCCGATCGCGTGAAGATCGACGGCCGCGAGTACAGCCGCCTGGCCATCGCCGGCGCCTCCGACCACGGCGCGACGGGGCAACCGGCCCTGCCCGCCTTCGGCCGCCTGCTGCAGGTGCCCGCCGGGCTGGGCGTCTCCCTGCGCATCCTGGAGATGGACACGCGGACCTTCGACACCGCCCCTCTCGCGCCGGTGCCTCCCCGCGACGGCGAGACCGTGCGCGTGGACGAGGCCGCCTACGCCAAGAGCCTCCCCGACCTGGCGCCGAGCGCCGAGATCGGCGCCCCGGGCATCATGCGCGACCTGCGCGTCTCGTCGATCCTGTTCCGCCCGGTGCAGTACGATCCGGCCGCCGGACGGCTGACCGTCGCCACCCGCATGGTGGTCGAGGTCTCCTTCACGCCCGACGGCGAGGGCGCGGACACGCCGGCCCCCAAGGCCTCAGCCGCGCGCACCGAGTCCTTCGCGCAGTTCTACCAGGCCAACGTCCTCAACTACGCGAACGCCGACAAGAGCATCCCCGTCGAGCGGGGCACCTACCTGATGATCTGCCGCAACGACGTCACGCTGCTCTCCCACGTGCAGCCCCTGCTCGACTGGCGCCGGCGCCAGGGCTACAACGTCCAGCTGGCCACCACCGCCGAGACGGGCACGACCAACACGTCCATCAAGAACTTCATCCAGGACGTGTACGACACGGCCAAGCCGACGCTGGAGTTCGTGACCCTGGTCGGCGACATCGGCGGCAGCTGGGGCATCCCCACCTACTCCGAGGGCATGTCCGGCTACGGCGGCCGCGGCGACCACGAGTACACGATGCTCGCTGGCGGCGACATCCTCCCCGACATCCATCTGGCGCGCCTCTCCTTCCACGACGACAACCTGACCAACCTGCAGAACGTCGTGAACAAGATCGTGAACTACGAGACGGCGCCGCCCATGGGCGCGGATCCCGACTGGTTCACGCGCGGCAGCCTGGTCGGCGATCCCGACGAGTCGGGCATCACCTGCATCTTCGTCAACCAGTGGGTGCGCGACCAGCTCCTGGCCCACAGCTACACCGAGATCGACTCCCTGTGGGATCCTAACTGGTCCGACATGCGGACCAACTACAACAAGGGCGCCACGCTCATGACCTACCGCGGCTGGCTGGGCATGAGCGGCCTGTCGGCCAGCTACATCGACAACCTGACCAACGCGGGCGAGCTGAGCTTCGCCGTGGTCATGACCTGCGACACCGGATCCATCGAGGACGACATGTGCCGCTCGGAGGCCTTCGTCCGCAACGACACCGGCGGCGGCGTGGCCAGCATCGGCACGGCCACCATCGGCACCCACACCCGCTACAACAACTGCATGTTCACCGGCGTGATCGACGGCGTGTACAACTCCGGCGATTTCCGGGTCGGGCCCGCCCTGTCCAGCGGCAAGGTGGCCATGTACAACCACTACTACCTGGCCGAGCCCACCACGACCCAGATCTGGATGATCTGGAACAACCTGATCGGCGACGCCGCGACGGAGATCTGGACGGGCTTCCCGGAACTCCTCGACGTGAGCTACGACGCGAGCCTGGACATCGGCGCCAACTCGGTCTTCGCCGAAGTGACCGACAATCGTGACGGCCTGCCCCTCGCCGACGCGTGGGTCAGCCTCTACAAGGGCGGCCAGATCCTCGTCTCCGCGATGACCGACGCGCAGGGCCGGGTGAACCTGCCCATCAGCGACTACACGGCCGGCGACCTGTGGATCACCGTCACCAAGCACAACTTCATCCCCCACCGGGGCACGATCGTGATCGGCTCGCCGACCGACCTCGTCGCCCTGGACGCCTTCATCCTCGACGACGCCACCCTGGGCGACAACAACGGCCTGCTCAACCCGGGCGAGCACCTGGCGGTCGGCGTGCAGCTGCAGAACCACGGCACGGTCACCGCGACCGGCGTCACGGCGACGATCAGCAGCAGCGACCCCTACGTCACCGTCGAAACGGCCGGCGCGAACTACGGCGACATCGGACCGGGCGCCCTCGACTGGGGCGACACCATGTTCGAGATCTCGCTGACGCCGAACGCCCCGGCCCAGTACGACGTCCAGGTCGACCTGGCCGTGCAGAGCGGCGGCGACACCTGGTACTCCCTGCTGGAGATCGAGATCACCGGCGGCGCCTTCACGGTGCTCAGCGAGAGCTTCGGCGGGCCCGGCGGCGACCTTGATCCCGGCGAGTCCGGCAGCCTCACCACCAACCTGCGCAACACGGGCAACGCCGCCATCGGGGGCGCCACGGCCACCCTGGCCACCGGCAACCCCTGGGTCACGATCGTGGACGGCGCCGGCACCTTCGGCGCCATGGGGATCAACGGCTCCGACGAGAACACGGGCGATCCCTTCCAGATCTCGATCGCCTCGGACTGTCCCGAGGGCATCCTCGTGAACTTCACGCTCACCTTGACCACCGACGCCGGCGGCGTCGTGGTCAAGGAGTTCCAGATGCAGGCGGGATCCGCCTCGTCGACCGACCCCCTGGGCCCGGACAGCTACGGCTACCTGGCCTTCGACAACACCGACACGAGCTACCCCCAGGCCCCGACCTACGCCTGGGTCGAGATCGACCCGACCATCGGCGGCTCGGGCACGGACCTGGGGCTGACCGACACCGGCTGGGAGGGCGACGACACGGAGACCCTCGTGCTGCCCTTCGACTTCGTCTACTACGGCCAGACCTTCGACCGCATCTCGATCTGCTCCAACGGCTGGCTGGCCATGGGCGTCACCACCCTGAAGAACTACCGCAACTGGTCCCTGCCCTGTCCGGGGTCGCCCGACGCCATGATCTGCGGCTTCTGGGACAACCTCTACGAGCAGAGCGGCACCGGCGGCGTCTTCTGGTGGTACGACGCGGCCGGCGACCGGCTGATCGTCGAGTGGAGCCGCATGCGCAACGACCAGGGCGGCGGCAACGAGACCTTCCAGATCATCCTCTACGATCCCGCCGTCCACGAGACCGACACGGGCGACGGCATCATCGAGATGATGTACAACGCGGTCTCCCAGGTCGACAACACCAACGGCTACTCCACCGTGGGCCTGCAGAACCTCGACCGCAGCGAGGGCCTGCTCTACACGTACTGGAACCAGTACCCCGCCACGGCGGCGGCGCTGACCAGCGGCCGCGCCATCCGTTTCCAGGCCTTCGCGTCCGTGCCCACCGGGCGTCTCGAGGGCGACATCGCCAACGCCTCGGCCGGCGGCACGCCGGTCAAGGACGCGACGATCACGGTCGTGGGCTCCGGGCGCTCCTTCCTCTCGGCCGTGGACGGCACCTACGCCGGCAACGTGCCCCCCGGCACCTACGACGTCACGGCGAGCCACCCGAGCTTCGCGCCGGACACCGTCGAGGACGTCGTGATCGTCGAGGGCGCCACCACGGTCGTCGACTTCTCACTGGTCGACGTCGCGGGCCCCGAATTCACGAACACCACGGTCCTGGGCAACACCGCCGACACCGTCGGCCCGTACGTCGTCGAGTCCACCGTGGTCGACTACACGGGTCTCGCCGACGTCCGTTTCTACTACCTGAGCTCGGCGGGCGGCGGCCTGACCGAGGTCGTGCCGACCGACCAGGGCGGCGGGGTGTACCAGGCCCAGATCCCGGGCCAGCCCATGGACACCCGCGTCAGGTACTACTTCACGGCCATGGACGTGCTCGACCAGTTCACGACCGATCCGGCGGGCGGGCTGCAGGATTCCTACGCCTTCTGGGTGGACGATTCCTTCAACCACACCGCCAACATGGAGACCGCCAACGGCTGGTCCGCCGGCGCCGCGGGCGACGACGCCTACGCCGGCATCTGGACCCGCGAGGATCCCATCGGGGTGTGGGAGAGCACGACCGAGATCCAGCCCGAGAACGACCACACGCCAGCGGGCACCATCTGCTGGGTCACCGGCAACAACGAGAACGGCCAGCAGGGCGTCGACGACGTGGACGGCGGCCACACCACGCTGCTGAGCCCCGTCTTCGACGTCAACGGCTACAGCGACCTGACCTTCAGCTACTGGCGCTGGTACACCAACGACACCGGCAACAACCCCGGCGAGGACCAGTGGGTGGTGCAGGTGACCAACGGCGGGGCCTGGGTCGACATCGAGCGCACCACGGCCAGCAACCGCAGCTGGATCGAGATCTCGCACCCGCTCACCGACTACGTGACGCCCACGTCGACGGTGCAGTTCCGCTTCATCGCCGCGGACGAGATCGGCGGCGGTTCGGTGGTCGAGGCCGCCGTGGACGACTTCATGCTCTACAACGATCTGGGCACCGTGGACGAGGAGGACCCGACGGTCACGGTGACCGGGCCCCTGCCGGGCGAGACCTACTACGGCGACATCGAGCCCACCATCGAGTGGACGTCGTCGGACAACGTGGGCGTGACCTCAGCCTACGTCTACTACTCGACCGACGGCGGAGCCACGTGGCCCTACCTGCTGACGGGCGGCGCGATCGTCTCGCCGGCCGGCGGCGACTGGGGGTCGGTGCCCTCGAGCGACGAGGCCCTGCTGAGGATCGTCGTCTTCGACGCGGTGCTCAACCTGGGCGCCGACGACATGGACGGCACCTTCGCCATCGACCTGACCACGGGCATCGGGGACGGGAACGCGCCCGCGCGGACCGCGCTGGCCCAGAACCACCCCAATCCCTTCAACCCGGCCACGGAGATCAGCTTCTCCCTGCCGGCCAAGCAGGAGATCACCCTGAAGGTCTACGACATCGCGGGACGCGAGGTGGCCACCCTGGCCGTCGGCTCCCACGACGCCGGCCCGCACACGGTGATGTGGCGCGGCGAGGACGACAGCGGCTCGCGCGTGGCCTCCGGCCTGTACTTCTACAAGCTGGTCGCCGACGACGGATCGCAGACCCGCAAGATGATGCTCCTGAAGTAGACAGATCGGGCGGGGCGTGGTTCTCTACGACGAGACCACGCCCCGCCGCCGTTCCGGCCGGGCCAATTCAACGATCGAGACGACCATGACCAGACTTGCCCTGTGTATCGGTGTGCTCGCCTGCCTGGCCGGCTGCGGCCAGCAAGACGTGGCCCGGGTCCGCCACGGCGAGACCCTCGCCGCCGCGGACTCCGCGGCCGTCCCCGTCCTCGAGGCGGAGATCGTGCTCTGCCGCCGCGTGGGCAGCAAGACGGGCAAACGCATCGCCGTCGGCGACGACTTCGCCGAGCTTCCCGAGAAGAAGAACCGCTACATCCACGGCTTCGTCGACGTCGCCGGCGCGCCGGCCGGCATCCACCAGGTGCACCTGGTCTGGATCAAGCCGGGCGGCAAGGAGATGTTCCGCAAGTTCGCCGAGGTCGCCGTGGCGCCCGCGCCGGAGGGGTACAGCACGGAGATCACCTGGCTCAAGGCGGAGGATCTCCACTACGCCAGGGCCGACGACCCGCGGATCTCCGAAACCCCCGGCTTCAGCCTGCACACGCGGCTCAACGTGTCGCCCGAGAAGACGCGCGAGCCGGGCGAGTACGCTTTGCGGGTCTACTGGAACCGGGAGTTGCTGACGGAGAAGACCTTCACCTTCGAGGCGCCGGAGCGGGGTTGAGGCGGATCCGCCGCCCTGCCGCGGAGCCCGGGGCGGCCCACAGGGGCAGGGTGCAGACGGGCGGTGGCGGATGATCAGGTCTGCTTGTTGCTGGTCACCTCGACCTGGAGTCTCGCCATGTCGGCGTCCACCATCAGCTGCACCAGGCCGGCGAAGCTCGTCTGGGGCACCCAGCCCAGCTTCTCGCGCGCCTTGCTGCAGTCGCCCAGCAGGACGTTGACCTCGGCCGGGCGGTAGAAGCGCGGATCGACCTCCACGTTCGACTCCCAGTCCAGCCCCACGTGCGAGAAGGCGATCTCGCAGAACTCGCGCACGGAGTGGGTCTCGCCGCTGGAGATGACGTAGTCCTCGGGCTCGTCCTGCTGCAGCATCAGCCACATGGCGCGGACGTAGTCCTCGGCGTAGCCCCAGTCGCGCTTGGCCTCGAGGTTGCCCAGGTAGAGCTTGTCCTGCAGGCCCAGCTTGATGCGCGCCACGCCGTCGGTGATCTTGCGGGTCACGAACTCCAGGCCGCGGCGCGGGGACTCGTGGTTGAAGAGGATGCCCGACACGGCGAACATGTCGTAGCTCTCGCGGTAGTTGATGGTGATGTAGTGGCCGTAGCACTTGGCCACGCCGTAGGGACTGCGCGGATAGAGGGGCGTCAGCTCGGTCTGGGGCGTCTCGCGTACCTTGCCGAACATCTCGCTGGACGAGGCCTGGTAGAACCGGATGGACTTGTCCACCATGCGGATCGCCTCCAGCACGCGGGTCACGCCCAGGGCCGTGACGTCGCCGGTGAAGATGGGCTGCTTCCAGGACGTGGGCACGAAGGACTGCGCGGCGAGGTTGTAGATCTCCCGCGGGCGCACCTCGTTCACGGCATTGATCACCGAGGTCTGGTCGGTGAGGTCGGCCGTCACGAAGTTCAGCCTGTCCTTGATGTGCTCGACCCGCTCGAGGGTCTCGGTGCTGGTCCGTCGGAGCAGGCCGTAGACCTCGTAGCCCTCGGCGAGCAGCAGCTCGGCGAGATAGGAGCCGTCCTGGCCGGTGATTCCGGTGACCAGCGCGCGACGTGGGCTGTTCTCTGCCATCTTCCCTGACCTTTCTGACCATGAGTGGCGCGATCGTCCCGCAGAACCGCCCGGCGGACACGGGTTTCCCGGGATTCGCGAATCCCGGGACGTCCGCATCTCGACACCGGACCGTGGAGATCGAGATCGATCTGGGATTATAACCCAGGCTGCGAACATCTGGCAAGTTTCGCAGGACGTCGCCGACACCTCCCGCATCGAGACCGAGCTGGACTACAAGCCGGCGGTGGGCCTCGAGCAGGGGCTCGCCAAGCTGGTGGACTGGCATCGCGAGCACTTCGCGCCGCCCTGGTAACCCCCGCCACGACTGGCCGGGAATCGGGATAGGGGAGCCGGGCGCTAGCTCGGCTTCCCCTCCCACACCACCCGG
>CAZTWK010000091.1:0-7223 GCA_964617805.1 uncultured Fibrobacteraceae bacterium
TAGCTACGGATGAAGTGGTCGCGGATCTGGTAGCCTTCCTCCTGGTTGGTCGTGATGTGCACGCCGCACAGGACTAGGTGGCCGCTGGCGCTCTGCACGTCGGACAAGGACAGGAAGCCGCCCTGGGTGGGATCTCCGCCGGGCACGAAGGAGTCGGTCGGATTGTCGTCACGGTCGACGCAGATGATCTTCCCGGGGAAGGCTTGCACCAGGCCCACGGTTCCGTCCGGCATCATGAGCATGTCGATGGGGATACGGCACTCGCCGGGGCCCTCGCCCTCGCGGCTCAGGGTGTGGGAGAACTCGCCGTCCGGCGTGAAGACGCTGACCTGGGAGAGCTGCGTGTCCAGCAGGTAGACGTTGCCCTCCTCGTCGGCGATGACGCGTGTGATCAGGCCGAAGATGTTCTCCTCGTCGTCGAAACCGCCCACGCGCCAGAGCTCCTCCAGATCGAGGGTCTGCACGCCGTCGCGGGGCTCGGCGCCGTTGCGGACGTGGGTCACGCCGTCGATCACGACCTCCTCGGCCGCGACCGCCGCCGTGGCGGCGAGGGCGCACAGGAACGCGACCAGCAGGGTCGTTCGCTTGCTCATGCTCGTCTCCTTGTATGGGAAAGGTGGCGAATCCGTAGTACGCTGCTCCGAAGCGATGGTTGCCTCCGGGCGCCGAGATGTCAATCGCACAGCGCGCGCAACCCAGGGCGCCGGACTGCGTATCCATCATGCTCCACCCGATTTCCACCGGTCCATCACCAAGAGAGGCGAGACCATGAACCGCTATACGGGACGCGCACTGGTCCTCCTGTCGGCTCTGACCCTGCTGTCGGCCGCCGCGGCCGCGGGCGAATTCACCGAGACCTTCGATCTGGACGCCGACGAGCTGAAGGTGATCAACCTGATCGGCGAGGTGGTGGTCGAACCCGCCGACGGGGACGAATTCGAGGTCCAGGTGCGGGTGCGGGGCGAGGACGCCTCGCGCGACCGCATCGATTTCGAGGTCGACCAGGGGAGCAACGCGAAGCTGCGCGTGGTCTTTCCCCTGGACGAGGAACGCCGCTACGTCTATCCGGAGTTAGGGCGCAGCAAATCCACCCTCACCTTCGAGGACGGCGAGGCCGGCCCGGGCAGCTGGTTCGGCCGGGTCATCAAGGGCCTCAAGGGGAACAAGATCACCGTGTCCGGGCGCGGCAAGGGCCTCGAGCTGTGGGCCGACGTGACGGTGCGCGTGCCGCGCGGCCGCACGGCGAACGTGCGCCTGGGCGTCGGCGAGATCGCCGCCGAGGGCGTCGACGGCGACCTGACGCTGGACATCAACAGCGGCCCGGTCTCCGCCCGCCGTTGCCGCGGCTCGCTGGTCGGCGACACGGGCAGCGGCAGCGTCAACTTCGCGGACATCGAGGGCGACGTGAACGCCGATACGGGCAGCGGCGAGGTGACCATCGCCCGCTGCCAGGGCGAACGCATCGTCGCCGACACGGGCAGTGGCTCGGTCCACGTGGAAGACGCCGAATGCACCAAGCTGCATGTGGACACGGGCAGCGGCGCCGTCACGGCCATGCGCGTCAAGAGCGACGCGGCCCACATCGACACGGGCAGCGGCAGCGTCAAGCTGGAGCTGCTGCGCATGGGCGACGGCAAGTACATCGTGGACACGGGCAGCGGCGGCATCACCCTGGTCATGCCCGAGGACGCCTCGGCCCGGGTGTCGGCCGACACGGGCAGCGGCAGCATCAAGCTGGACATGACCGGCGTGGACATCACCCGCAAGGACCGCGACGAGCTGCGCTTCACCGTGGGCGACGGCGACGCGCGCGTGATCCTCGACGCGGGCAGCGGGAGCATCCGCATACGTTCGAAGTGACGTCGGCGGATCAGTCGATGACGGAGGTGCGGGGATAGAATCCGCTCCAGGCGAACCAGAAGGCGGTGCGGACGACGAGTTCCGCACCGTCTTTCTTTCCGAAGGCGGTGACGCCGCCGTCGTCGTCGCGGCGCATCCGCACTTCGGTCCCGCCGACGGTGACGGTGCGGTCGGCGCCGGGGGGCAGCGCCGCGTCGGTCACCGCGAGGGCGTCCATGCCGTCCACGACGCCGTGGACCAGCAGACCGCGTCGCCGTCGCGGGCCAGGCCCATCACGTGCTCGTCCGGCGACATCTGCGCGGCCGCCGCCTCGCCGCTCACGAACTCGGGATCGCGAATGGCGGGAATGGCGTCCGGCGGCAGCACCGTGTACATGGGGTCGCCGTCGAAGGTGCCGTGGACTTCGGGTTCGGGGTGCTCGGCCGGAACCGTGGCGGGGACGAGGAGAATCGAGGTCGTCATGATCAGGATCACGATCTTCAAGTGTGATCCCCGTGGTCGCAGCCGCTGTCGGCCATGATCTCGCGTTCGAGGCGCTCGAGGGTCTCGGGGTCTTCCTCCAGGCCGAACAGGCGCCGCACGCCGCGGCCCAGGGCGAAGATCTGGGCCAGGTATTCCCGGCAGTGGGTGCACATCATCAGGTGCAGGCGCATCTCGATGCGCCTCATCCAGGTGAGCTCCTCGATCTCACCCGTGGCGACGATGCGTGTCACTTCCCTGCACTTCAGCATTCTCGGTCACCTGCCCATGATCTTTTCGAGGCACTCCCGCAACGCGTTGCGCGCCCGGAAGAGCAGCACTCCCAGGTTGGTGCGCGTGACGTCCAGGCTGTTACAGATTTCTTCGCTGGTCAGGCCTTCGACCTCCTTCAGGACGAAGGCCAGGCGCTGGTTGTCCGGCAGGGGCTCCATGCAGCCCTCGATGTGGAGGGCGATCTCCGCGTCGTGCACGCCGCGGTCCGCGTGCCGCGGCGGGCGGGCCCACATGCCCCGCGTGTCGAAGCGGCTCTCGACGACCTCGTCGATGTCCTGGCCCCGCTCCTCCTTCTGCGCCTCGCGCCGCATCTCCGACACCTTGCGGTAGAAGATGCCGAACACCCACGTCCGCACGTGGGAGCGGCCCTCGAAGCGCTCCGCGGTCTCGATGAAGGTCTTGAAGGTCTCCTGCGCCACGTCCTCGGCCCGTTCGGGGTTCAGGCCCGCGCCACGGCCGGCGCGCAGGATGTGCGGCAGGTAGGCGTGCACCACGGCCCGGATCGCCTCGCCGTCGCGCGCGCGGATCAGCGCGACGAAGCCGGGATCGTTGAAGGCGTCGGGTCCGGGAGGACGGGCCATGGCTCTCCTGCGGAAAGTCGTTCGTAACGAATCGCGCCGCCGCCGCACACAGTCTCGTCGACGGGTCGCCGCGATCGCGTGACGATACACGACAAAGCCGAGCGTGAAAAGTGGAGATGAGCCAGAGGAGAGACCCATGAATACGACGAACCTCAAATACGGCGTGATCGGCGGACTGGCCGGCGGCGTGATCTTCGGAGCCGCGCTGGGCTGGGTCTACGCCCGTCTCAGCCTCACCGGACGCGAGACACGCGAGGATGCCAATCTGCTGGCGGTGCGCGGCGAGGCCTGAGCGGAACCCTTTGTCGATCGGCGGCGTTTAGCGGGCTCCCATGCGGGAGCCCGTTCGTCTGCGGCAAACGAGTTGTGTCGCACGATGAACAACCGTATCATTGGCGTTCACTTACGCGGTTACCGGAGGATGCGCCATGCGCCGTTTCACGTTCTGCATATCACTGCTCCTGCTCGCCACCTCGGCCGGCGCCACCGGCGGCTTCGTCGGCCTCGGCGGACCCTCGCAGGCCCAGGCGCCCCGCCAGAGGGCGCTGATCGTCCACGGGGCGGGCGCCCAGGAACTCGTCCTGGAACTGGATTACGAGGACGCCCACGAGGGCTTCGCCTGGTTGATCCCCCTGCCGGGACGGCCCGAGGTCCGGGTGGTGGAGCGTGAAACCTTCGAGATGCTCGGCGCGGCGACGCGTCAGGCGGACAAGGGCCGTTCCAGCCGCATCGGCTACTCCACGCAGGGGAACGTGTCCGCGGGGGTCGCCCTGCTGGACCGCCGGATCGTGGGCGCCGCCGAGATCGTGGTTCTCGCGGGCGGCGCCGGCGGCGGGCTCGTCGACTGGCTGCGCGAACAGGGCTTCGTCCTGCCGCAGAGCGCGACCCCGGTCATCGACGACTACCTCGCCCGGGGCTGGATCTTCACCGTCGTGCGCGTCGCCACGGCGCCCGCCGCCGAGGGCGAGGCCCTGGTGGAGACCCTGACCGACGCCACCGTGGGGCCCCTGCTCTTCAGCTTCGCCAGCGAGACGCCCGTCTACCCCCTGGGGATCGGCGCCGTTTCCGGGTGTCGGAGCGATGTCCAGATCTTCGTCGTCGCCGACGAGCCCATGTCCTGCGCGGACGGCGGCGACATCGACTGGAAACTCGATGTCTACGGGCGGATCGGGGCCGAGGCCTTCGCGCTCCCCGACCACCTGGCGCACCATCCGGGCACGAGCGTCCCGCTCGACACCCTCTTCTACATCACCGACACCGGGACCCGGCGCTTCGCCGCCGACAACGGCGCCGTGCTCACGAAGCTCGAGGCCCGCGTCGCCCCCGGCCAGATGGCCGACCTCGCCTTCGCGCCCGTCTCCATGCTCGATGAACTGGCCGCGGAGGACCTGGACCGCCGCTTCCAGGCCGCCACCTACCTGGGCTCGCGCCCGTCCCGCGAGGCCGTGGTGCCGTTGATGGAGATGATGTGGCGCTCCGACGCCGATTTCATCGACCAGGACGACGCCATGCTGTTCCAGCGGGACAACGGCTACTTCCCGGACCAGGACGTGGTCTCGGCCCTGTGGGCCCTGGGCCGCATCGGCGCGCCCGAGGCGGTCGAGGAGGTGGCGCGCTGGGCCCGGTGCGCGAATCCCCGCTGTGCCCTGGAGGCGTTGAACACCCTGGGTGTGCTCGATCCCGCGGCGGCCACCGTGGCCGCCCTGGACGTCCTCGAAGGCGAACGCGCCGACAACAAGTACGCCAAGGAGGAGGACGCGATCGTCGTCTGGGCCAAGGACTGGCTGATCGCCAACGGCGGCCCCGAGAGCCACGCGCGCCTCGGGGACATCGTGGACCGCCGCTACACGCCGCGGGTCTGGATCGACTACAACCTGCGCACGGTGGACCGCGCCCTCTTCGCCCTGCTCTGCGGCACGGCCGTCGGCCTCGAGAACGCGCAGGACATCGTGAAGGACCTCGTCCGCCAGGCGGTGATGGAGCTCAACGGGCCCGGCCGCCCGGGCATGGTCGGCAACTACCCGGCGGCCGTCGCCATGGGCGCCGCGATCCTGCGCGACCGTTACGGCCCCCAGGGCAAGCCCATGATCGCCCTGGAGGACCACCTCGCCGACCGGCCCGAGGTGCTGACCGACCTCTTCCGGGGCATCGCCCACGAGCACGGCCTCGCCACCCCGGCCAACGGCGTGCGGGCCGTCCTGCTCGCCAAGCTGTCGGAGCTGGACGCCGCGGACGCCGAGCTCCTGGGCGACGTCTGGACCCAGGCCATGATACAGCCCCGGCGCATGCGGACCCGTTTCCGGGGCGCGCACGCCACGAGCGACACCGTCACCTACAACGTGGACGCCGTGGCGGCGGCCTACGCCATGGGCCTGCACGGGCGTACCGCCGAGCTGCTCGACTGCTGGCGCGAGGTGGACTGGAAGGACCAGGACCTGAAGGGCGAGCTGGCCCTGTCCCTCGCCCTGACCGACGACCCGGCCGGCGTGCCCGTCGTGCTCGAGTACGTGCGCTCCGTCTGGAACCGCAACGCCGCCATGCCGAGCCTCGCACACGTGCTGGACCGAGTGGCCCCGCCGCCCTACGACTGGCCGGACGCCGCCCCCCTCGACCTGCGCTACCGCTTCAAGATCCTGACCGACTACCTCGTCGCCCACGCTTGGGACGGGGTCGCCGCCCTGGTCGCCGACGGCGACCTCGACCCACGCCACCGCGCCTTCTGGGCCCTCGACCCCCTGCCCTGGTGGGACCGGCCCACGCCGCGCTACGTCGCCGCGCTGGAGGAACTGCGGAGTCTCGTCGACAGCGAGTTGATCGTGCAGCGGCTGGACTGGAAGATCGACCAGGCGCGGCGGACCATGGACTTGCAGGGAAGGTAGACGCCCGGCGACCGGACCACCGCCCCCCTCCGGCTTGACTCCCACCGACCCATGGGTCAGGTTTTAGCGGCGCGGACCGGCGTCACCGACGTCGACACTTCCGCGCGGGGAATCCTGTAGAAAGGGAACGAGATGACGGTCGTCCTCAACGGCTCCGGCCTCACCATCGACAAGCTGGAACGCGTCGCCCGGCACGGGGAGAAGGTCGAGCTCCACGCCGACGCCCTGGCGCGCATCGAGACCTGCCGCGCCATGCTCGAGGAGAAGATCGCCGCGCGCGAGACCATGTACGGCGTCAACACGGGCATCGGCGAGCTCTGCGAGGTCATCCTGGACGACGACCAGGTCGAGGACTTCCAGAAGTACCTCATCTACAACCACGCCGCCGGCATCGGCGATCCCGCGCCCCTGGAGTACGTGCGCGGGGCCATGACCGGCCGCGTCAACGTGCACGCCCACGGCCATTCCGGCTGCCGTCCCGAGATCACGCGGACCCTGATCGCCATGCTCAACGAGGGCGTCACGCCCTTCGTCTGCCAGAAGGGATCGGTCGGCGCCTGCGGCGACCTGGCCCCCATGAGCCAGGTGGCCCTGCTGATGATGGGCGAGGGCAAGGCCTACTATCGCGGCGAGCTGCTGCCCGGCAAGGAGGCCCTCGATCGCGCGGGCATCCCCGTCCCCGGGCTGCAGGCCCGCGACGGCCTGGCGGTCATCAACGGCAGCAACCTGCTGACAGCCATGAGCGCCCTGCACCTGTGCGACATGAACCGCCTGCTCAAGCAGGCCGAGATCGCCTGTTCGATGACCCTCGAAGCCCTGCTGGCCAACCTCAAGCCCTACACCTCGAAGATCCACGAGCTGCGCGGCTTCAGCGGCGCGGTGCGCAGCGCCGAGGCCATCCGCAAGTGCATCGAGGGCAGCGACCTGCAGACCGGCAAGATGCCCACCAAGGTGCAGGACGCCTACTCCATGCGCTCCTCGCCCCAGGTCATCGGCGCGGCCCACGACGCGGTGCGCTGGGCCCGCGCGCAGGTCGAGACCGAGCTGAACGGCGTCGGCGACAACCCCATCTTCCTGCCCGAGGAGCGGCTCACCCTGACCGGCGCCAACTTCCAGGGCTCGCCGGTCTCGCTGCCCATGGACATGGCGG
>CAZTWK010000092.1:0-7162 GCA_964617805.1 uncultured Fibrobacteraceae bacterium
CGGGCAGCCGGTCGTAGGCCTCGAAGAGCACCAGGTAGTAGAGCAGCGGGTTGAGAACCCCCAGGCCGGCGCCGCGCGCGCAACTCGCACTTGCCCTGCGCCGTGACGAGCCCCGCCAGCACCAGCGTCGACATCAGGCTCGCGTAGGCGAGCAGTTGCACGGGGCCGATATGACGGAGGGTCAGCTTGAAGGCGGTCGCCACCGTGGACCACATGAGCACCGCGGCCAGGGCGAAGAGCGTCGCCTTGGGCTGGTCGTTCATGGGTTCAGGCGCTTGAGGACCTCGGCCGTGAGGTGAGCGTCGTTGTAGACGAAGAAGTGCACGCCGGGCGCGCCGCCGTCGAGCAGGCCCTGCGCCTGGGCGAGGGCGTGCTCGACGCCGATGGCCGAGGCCGCCTCCTTGTCCTTGGCGCCGGCGATGGCGTCCACCAGGTCGTCGGGCAGGTCCACGTGGAAGTTGCGCGGGATGTTGGTCAGCAGGCTCTTGCGGCCGACCACCTTCAGGCCCGGGATGATGGGCACCTCGATGCCCTCGGCGCGGCAGCGCTCGACGAAGGAGAAGTAGGGCGCGTTGTCGAAGAACATCTGGGTGACGATGTACTCGGCGCCCGCGTCCACCTTGGCCTTCAGGTTCTGGATGTCGTAGGCGAGGCTGGGCGCCTCGAAGTGCTTCTCGGGGTAGCCGGCCACGCCCACGCAGAAGTCGGTGCGCTGGGCCTCGGTCAGGCGGTGCAGGTAGCTACCCTGGTTCATGTCCATGATCTGGCGCACGATGTCCGCCGCGTACTTGTTGCGCGCGCCGCGGCGGACCTCCTTCCAGTCGGTCGTGTCGCCGCGCACCGCCAGCACGTTGTGGATGTCCAGGAACGACAGCTCGATCAGCGCGTCCTCGGTCTCCTCCTGGGTGAAGCCGTGGCACAGCAGATGCGGCACGGTCTCCACGTCGTACCTGTATTTCAGGGCGGCGCACAGCCCGAGAGTGCCGGGGCGCTTACGCGTGATGTGGCGCTGGTACGACTCCTCGTCGACCTCCTCGAACCAGGAGTCGGCGGCGTGGTTGGTCACGTCGATGAACAGCGGCCGGAAGGGGATCAGCAGATCCACGATCTCGGTCACGTCGCTGATGCTCATGCCGCGCTCGGGAGGCGTGAGCTCGAAGCTGAAGAAGGGGTCGCGGCGCTGGGCCAGCGTCTCGCCGATTTTCAAGGCGGTCCGTCCCGGTCGGAGTGAAGGTTGTCGCCGATGATAGCAGCGGTCGCCGCGAAACGCACCCGTGAGGCGCGATTATTTGAGCAGGGTCGCCCGTTGCGTCGTCGTGCGCCCGTCGGCCTCCAGCCTGATCACGTAGGTCCCGCTCGGCAGCGCGCGCCCGTCGTCGTCGCGCCCGTTCCAGGTGGCGGTGTGGGTGCCGGCGGGGATCGTTCCCTCGGCCACGGTGCGCACCACGCGCCCGCGCAGGTCGTGCACGCGCAGGGTGAAGGGGCCGGGGCGCGGCAGGTCGAAGGTGAACTGCGCCGAGGGGTTGAAGGGGTTGGGGTGGACCGGGTGCAGGGCCAGCTTCGCCGGTCGCTCGGGCGCGGGTTCGCCGGGGCCGGGATCGTCCAGCGGCAGGGCCGGGGCCTGGGGGTCGAAGGCGTACAACGTGATGTTGTCGTAGGCCAGGATCGTGCGGCCGCCGGCCTCGATGCGCTGCGAGGTGGAGGCACCGATGGCCTGGGGTACCCAGTTGCCGTAGAAGCCGTTGAAGGCCATCAGGTTCGACGTGGGCCACTGGTCGCCCACCCAGCCTACGTGGTTTTTCGCCGCGCCCACGCGGGGGGTATCCCCGATGGGGGCCGAGCTCCAGGCGCCGGTGATCTCGCTGTAGCCCCAGGCCGTCTGGGTGGCGTCGTCGGCGCCCACGAACACCGCCTCGCCGATGCAGGTGTTGGGATCGAACTCGTAGTCCATCATGTGGAGCTGGTGACGTCGTGCGTCGTAGAGGCAACCGCCGGTCTCGGTCCACAGGGCGGCGAGGTGGTTCGAGCGCCACCAGGGGCGCGTCAGGCTCCAGGGGAAGGTCGTCTGGACCCAGGCGCCGTGGTGGCCCGTGAAGTAGGCGGCGTCCACCACGTCGATCTGCCACACGTAGGCGTAGCAGTGGGTGCCCGACGTGTAGTCGATGGTGTTCTCCTGCACGTCGATGTGGGACCAGGCGTTGGTCGGGCCGTGGTAGGCGTGGATGCGCGCGGTCTCGGCGCCGTACACGTACCGCGAGAAGACGGCGAAGTTCTCGGCCGCGGTGATCAGGCCGTAGGTCTCGTCGCCGGGCAGGGGCAGGACGGCAGAGTTGCCGGTGACCAGGTCCAGGCCCCAGGCCAGGTTGCCGTCCTGGGCCTCGACGTAGACCGTGCCCCCGGTCACGTTGATGCTGCTCCAGCCGGTGATGCCCGGCGTATAGGTCGTGATCGTCCCGTCCAGGCCCGAATAGACGCGGTAGCTGCGGGCTTCGGTGTCGTTGTTGATGTAGCCGCTCACGGCGTAGTGGCCGCCGACCTGGATGCCGGTCGCGTAGCCGTAGTCGCTGTAGGTATAGAAGTCGGTGTCCTGGGACCACGTGCCGCGGACGGTGTCGTACCCGTAGAAATGATGCTCGGCGGGTGTGGCGGTGGTCACGCCGCAGCCCACGGCGTAGACGGTGCGCTCGCTCTTGCCGGCCGGCTCTCCCGCGCGGGCGTCGACGAGGGACCAGCTCGCGGGCAGCGAGACGCGGGCGAAGGTGTTGGTGATCGCGCTGTAGCCCACGTAGCCCAGGTCGCCCGTGATGTTGTCGGTCTCGGCGTAGCCGTGGTCGAGGGCCCCGGCGTCCGGGCCGTAGGGCGCGCCGTGGGCGGTCTGGGCGAAGGCGTGGTGGGGCAGGCTGTAGACGTAGTTCGGCGTCATCTCGCCGTAGGTGACGACCAGGGAGACGCCCGCGTAGTCGTCCATCACGATGGACCGGCAGTGCTGGTAGTCGCCGGGCAGGGTGATGGGCTGGGCCTGCCAGTCGTCCAGGTCGGCGTCGAAGACGTAGAAGGTGGTGTCGGTCACCAGGTAGGCCAGCCAGCGGCCGCAGCCGTAGCGTGGGGTGAGCTGGTAGTTCAGCAGCAGCTCGCCGTCGTAGGCCAGGACGTGGGCCGTGGAGCTCATGGCGCTGTAGGCCACGGCGTGGTCGGCCGAGATCGCGAGGGCCAGGTGGCCCTCGGCCACCACGTCGATCCATTCCTCCCAGGGAGGTACGCTCGCCTCCACCCACGCGCCGCCGAGCACATCGAAGAAGCGCAGATCGCCCGACTCCTCGCGGGTGACGGCGATGGTGGTCTCGCCGACGGCGTAGAGCGGGACGCCGAGGCCGGCCATGTCCCGGTCGTGGGCCACCCAGCGACCGTTCTGGGCGTGGGCGACGGTGGCGAGGAGCGTGAGCAGCAGGACGAGTCGGAACGCGCGCGACATGGTGGGTCCTCCCGGCGGAGTCGGCGGGGCGTGACGGCACGGTCCGGTCCCTGGAATTCACGACGGGCGCCACGACCCCCGCATGGTCTCGCCACAGTACCACGCCCGCCCGGTTGGAAACATCCGCAAATGGGGTTACGATGTCGGTTCACACGTCGAAGGGAGTTGTGGGATGACGGCCTTTCTCGAAGCCCTCCGCGAACGCGTGCTGGTCTGCGACGGTGCCATGGGCACCAGCATCCAGTTCCGCGCGCCCGCGCTCGACGACTTCGAGGGTCACGAGGGCCTGAACGAGTGGCTGAACCTCACCCGGCCCGACCTGATCGCCGACATCCACGACGCGTTCTTCGCCGCCGGCTGCGACCTGGTCGAGACCAACAGCTTCGGCGGCTTCCCCGTGGTGCTCGACGAGTTCGGCCGGGGCGGCGAGGCCTTGCGCCTGGCCGAGGCGGCGGCGACCATCGCCCGCCGCGTGGCCGACGACCACGCCGCCGACGGCCGCCCCCGCTTCGTGGCCGGCTCGGTGGGCCCCGGCACCAAGCTGCCCAGCCTGGGCCATATATCCCATGCCGACCTGGCCGCCGCCTACGAGCCCCTGGCCGAGGGGCTGCTCGCCGGCGGCTGCGACCTGCTGATCATCGAGACCTGCCAGGACCTGCTGCAGCTCCGCTCCGCGCTGGCCGGTACGCGCCGCGTCTTCGCCCGCCTGGGCCGCCGCGTGCCCGTCGGCCTGCAGATCACCGTCGAGACCAACGGCGCCATGCTGCTGGGCACCGAGCCTTCGGCCGCGCTGGCCGCCGTGCTGCCCCTGCGCCCGGATTTCGTCGGCCTGAACTGCGCCACCGGCCCCGACATGATGCGCGATCACCTGCGCACCCTCTGCCGCCGCAGCCCGCTGCCCGTCAGCGTGATGCCCAACGCCGGCCTGCCGCGCAACGACGACGGGAAGATGGTCTACGACCTCACGCCCGAGGACTTCGCCGCCGCCATGGTCGACTTCGTCGACAGCTTCGGCGTGAACATGGTCGGCGGCTGCTGCGGCACCGAGCCGCGTCACCTGCGCGCGCTCGTCGAAACGCTCGGCGAACGTCCGGCGCCCGCGCGCGAGGCCGAGCCCGTCGACGCCCTGTCGAGCCTCTACCAGTCGGTGGCGCTGGACCAGCGACCCCGCCCGCTGATCGTGGGCGAGCGCACCAACGCCAACGGCTCGAAGAAATTCCGCGAGCTGCAGGCCGCCGACGACCTCGAGGGCCTCGTCGGCATGGCCCTCGACCAGCAGCTCGAGGGGGCCCACGCCCTGGACGTCTGCGTGGCCTACGTGGGCCGCGACGAGGCGGCGGACATGGCGGCCCTGACCTCGCGCCTCAACACCGAGGTGCAGCTCCCGCTGATGATCGATTCCACCGAACCGGCGGCGGTCGCGACGGCCCTCGAGCGCCTGGCCGGCCGCAGCATCGTCAACTCGGTCAACCTCGAGGACGGGCCCGACAAGGCGCGCCGCGTGCTGGAGCTCTGCCGCGACCACGGCGCGGCGGTGGTCGCGCTGTGCATCGACGAGGAGGGCATGGCCCGCACGCCCGAGCGCAAGCTGGCGGTGGCGCGGCGCCTGGTCGACCTGGCCGCCGAGTTCGATCTCGCGCCGTCGGACATGCTCTTCGATCCCCTGACCTTCACCCTTGCCAGCGGCGATCCGGAGTACGCCGAGAGCGCCCTGGCCACCCTCGAGGGGCTGCGCCTGATCAAGCGCGAGATCCCCGGCGCGCGCACCCTGCTGGGCGTGAGCAACGTGAGTTTCGGGCTGAAGGCCCGCGTGCGGCGCGTGCTCAACAGCGTGTTCCTGCAGAGGACGCTGGATGCGGGCCTGGACGCGGCCATCATGCACGCCGGCCGCGTGGTCGGCGCGGGCGACGTGCCCGCCGAGCTGCACGAGGCCTGCGGCCGCCTGATCGACGGCGACCCGGCCGCCCTGACGGTGCTGCTGGAGTCCAGGGGCGTGGCGCTGGCGCAGGCCGTCGCCGCCGACCTGCCGGTGGACGAACGGCTCGAGCAGCGCATCGTGGCCGGCGACGCCTCGGGCCTGGAGTCCGACCTGGACGAGGCGCTGACCGAGCGTGAGCCCCTGTCGATCATCAACGACGTCCTGCTGGCGGGCATGAAGACCGTGGGCGAGCTCTTCGGCGCCGGCCGTCTGCAGCTCCCCTTCGTGCTGAAGAGCGCCGAGACCATGAAGGCGGCCGTGCGCCACCTCGAACCGCACATGGAGCGCAGCGACGACGCCGCGCGCGGCCGCTTCGTGATCGCGACGGTCCGCGGCGACGTGCACGACATCGGCAAGAACCTCGTGGACATCATCCTGACCAACAACGGCTTCAGCGTGGACAATCTGGGCATCAAGGTGCCGGTGGACCAGCTCATCGAGACGATCAAGAAGGATGAACCGGACGTGGTGGGCCTGAGCGGCCTGCTGGTCAAGTCGACCCTGGTCATGCGCGACAACCTGGAGGCCTTCAACGCCGCGGGTATCGGCGTGCCGGTCGTGCTGGGTGGCGCGGCCCTCACGCGCAAGTACGTCGAGAGCGACCTGCGCCGCGTCTACGACGGCCCGGTGTACTACGCGCGCGACGCCTTCGACGGCCTCGCCCTGGCCGACGCGGTGAGCCGGGGGGAGGCGCCGCCGGCGGAGGTCCGGGAGACGGACGATGCGAGGCGAAAAAACGAGATAGTTGACATGTCAACTATTGACGAGTCAACTACCTCGGAAATCTGTCCCACCGACGTGCCGGCCCCGCCCTTCTGGGGCACCCGCGTCGGCACCGACTTCGACCTGGACGAGGTGTGGGGACTGCTCAACCGCGCCGCCCTGGTCAAGGGCCGCTGGGGCTACACCCGCGCCGGCCTGCCGCGCGCCGACTACGAGCGCCTGACCCGCGAGGAGATCGAACCCGCCTTCGAGGACCTCAAGGACGGGGCCCGCGTCGACGGCTGGCTGCGTCCCGCCGCGGTGCACGGCTGGTTCGCCGCGGCCGCCGACGGGGACACGCTGCTGGTCTGGGACGACCCCGACGCCGCCGACCCGCGCTGGCGCCTGGACTTCCCGCGCCAGGCCCGGTCGCCCGGCCGCTGCCTGACCGACTACTTCCGTCCCGCCGTCGTGGGCCGCGACGTGCTCGGCGTGATGGCCGTCACCATGGGCGCCGAGGCCACCGCCCGATGCCGCACGCTCTTCGAGGGCGACGACTACCGCGCCTACCTGCTGACCCACGGTTTCGCGGTGGAGAGCGCCGAGGCCCTGGCCGAGCTGGTCCACGCGCGCATGCGCGCCGAGCTCGGCCTCGCCGGCGACGACGCTCCCGACCCCACCGCGCTGATCAAGGGCCGCTACCGCGGCTGCCGCTACAGCTTCGGCTACCCGGCCTGTCCCGAACTGGACGACCAGCGCGCCCTGGCCGAGATGCTGGACTGGGAGCGGATCGGCATCGCGCTCACCGAGGAATGCCAGCTCGATCCCGAGCAGAGCGTGAGCGCGCTGGTGGTGCATCATCCGGAGGCGGGATATTTTGCGGTGTGAGGGGATGAATCCCGTACCTTCGCCAAGTCGATTCTCGCGTGATGGGGCCTGATGACCGGACCTGCTTGAATTCCTTCTATGGGGCAGGCTGTCAAGACACACCTCCCCAGCACGCTGAGTGC
>CAZTWK010000093.1:0-6802 GCA_964617805.1 uncultured Fibrobacteraceae bacterium
CGCTTCGCCCTGAGCGAGAAGCAGGCCCAGGCCATCCTCGACCTGCGCCTGGCGCGGCTGACCGGGCTGGAGCGCCAGAAGATCGAGGACGAGTACGCCGACCTGATCCGGCTCATCGCGGAGCTCAAGGAGATCCTGGGCAACCGCGACCGCCAGCTCGTCATCATCCGCGACGAGTTGATCGAGGTGCGCGACCGCTACGGCGACGAGCGCCGCACGACCATCGAGATCGACGAGGGCGACCTGGATCTCGAGGACCTCATCGCCGACGAGGAGGTGGTGGTCACCATCTCCCATTCCGGCTACGTCAAGCGCATCCCCCTGGACACCTACCGCACCCAGGGACGCGGCGGCAAGGGCATCACCGCCATGGGCACCAAGGAGGAGGACTGGGTCGAGCACCTCTTCGTGGCCAGTACCCACCAGAGCCTGCTGGTGCTCACCGAGCGCGGCCAGTGCTACTGGCTCAAGACCTACCAGGTGCCCAACGCCAACCGCGCCGCCAAGGGGCGGCCCATCGTCAACATGGTCGATCTGGCGCAGGACGACAAGATCCACGCCGTGGTGCCGGTGCGCGAGTTCACCGAGGACCACTTCCTGCTCATGTCCACCGACAAGGGCGTGGTCAAGAAGACGCCCCTGACCGACTTCAGCCGGCCGCGCCGCGCCGGCATCCGCGCCATCAACCTGCAGGACGACGAGCGGCTGGTGGCGGTGAAGATCACCGACGGCGACCAGGACGTGCTGCTGGCCAGCAGCGACGGCATGGCCATCCGCTTCCACGAGGGCGACATCCGGCCCATGGGCCGGACCGCCCGCGGCGTCAAGGGCATCGCCCTGAACAGGGGCGAGCACGTGATCGGCGCGGTGGTGCTGCGCGGGGGCGAGACCCTGTTCACGATCACCGAGAACGGCTACGGCAAGCGCACGCCGACCTCGGAGTACCGTACGCAGCGGCGCGGCGGACGGGGCCTGATCACCATCAAGTGCAATGATCGCAACGGGAAAGTGGTGGAGATCAAGGAAGTGGCCGACAACGAGGAGTTGATGGTGATCTCCCGAAGTGGCATCATCATCCGCATGGCGGTCGCCGACGTGTCGACCATGGGACGGAATACCCAGGGTGTGAACATCATCAGCCTCAAGGAAGACGACAAGGTCATCGGCGTGGCTCGCATCGAGAACGACGAAGAAGAAGTCGAAACCGGAGACTGAGACCATGACCAACCCCGGAATCGCCCGTTCGGGGCGGCCGCGCGTCGGGCGCGGCGCGCTGGTTCTCCTCACCCTCCTGCCGGTCCTCGCGGCGTTTGCGCCCGCGGCGGACGCCGGCCCCGTCCGCAGCCACGAGCTGGCGGCGGGCGCCCGGGCCGAGGTCGACGGCGACGGCGTGGTGTGGGTGCGCTCCCCCGAGGGCGCCAGCGACGAGATCCTCCTGAAGATATCCACCGACCTGCGCGCCTCGCGTACCGTGCGCCGCGCCGAGGACTGGGTGTTCACGGCCCTGCGCCGCGAGGGCGACGAGGGCGGGCGACGCGGCTTCTCCGCCCGCTCCGACGACGACGAGGACGGCCGCGTCGACGAGGACCGCCTCGACGGCCGCGACAACGACGGCGACGGCCGCATCGACGAGGACTACGCCGCCATCGGCGACGCCATGACCGCCGTCGGCACCCTGCGCGGCGGCCGGGCCCTTTTCCTCGAGACCTACCACTGGGACTATCCCCACCTGCGCGAGACCCTGGTCACCTCCTGGCGCCGCGAGGGGCGCGACGGCGAGCCCCAGCGCGACCGCGTGACCCTGGAGCTGCCCTACGGCCTCTGGCAGGAGATCACCGTGGGCTGGGACGCCCCGCGCGCCACGGCCGGCGAGATGATGATGGTCGCCACCCTGCCGCGCGACGGCGGGCGCTGGTGGATCGGCGTCACGGTGCTGTCCCGCGACGGCGCGGGCGACGACCCGCCCCGCGTCGAGGGCCGCCGCCTGGAGCTGCCCTGTGGCGAGGGCCTGGTCTGCGCGGTCAGCGTGACCACGACCCTCTCCCAGCTGCGGCACCGGCAGGCCACCGCCCACGCGGTCTTCGCGGGCGCCCCGGCGGTGCCCGGCCAGCCGGCCGTGCCCTGGATCGTGCCGCCCCTGTCCCAGGTCGACGACGACCTGGAGTTGGCCGCCACCTGGCGCAACGAGCGCGACACCTGGCGCCTGTCGCTGGACATCCCCGCGGGCTTCGCGACGCTCATCGATCCCGAGACCCTGGTTTCCGGCACGGCGCGGCCGGGCGTGCCGACGCACGTCAGCTGGCGCGGCCGCGATCCCGAGACCGGCGTCATCTCCGGCTGGGTGGAGGGCTGGCCCTCGGCCGACCACGGCGAGCTGTGGCGCGTCGACGCGTCGCCCCACCCCTACCGCGCCCACCTGGCCGACCTCCTCTCTCGCGCCGGCGGCACCCTGACCTTCCGCTACGCGGGGGCCACGCTCCTGGACGACGAGACCGTCCTGACCTGCCGCTCGCTCTGCGGACAGGAGGTCTCCGTGGCCGTCGAGCGCGCGGGCGGACCGCGCTCCGCCATGAACTTTCCCGCGAGGGAGACGCGGGAGGTCGCGTCCGGCGACGACCCCGGCGAGGACGTCTTCGCCGACGATCCGCATCCCCCAACCCTCTCGCCCGAACTGCTCGACAACTATCCCAATCCTTTCCCCGACCAGACCCGTCTGAGATACACGATCCCCGCCACCGTGGGTGAGGGTTTCGTCTGGGAGGAGGACCGGGAGCCCACCCTCAAGGACAGCGATCCCATCCCGTATCAAAGCGGAACGCCTTCGGTATCCTTGAAGATTTATACGGTTGCCGGACACGAGGTTGTGACACTTTTTGATGGAATATGTGCCATAGGAACTTATGAAACGGCCTGGGACGGGAACGACCGGGACGGGCGTCCGGTGGCCGTCGGCACCTACTTCTGCAAGTTGCAGATTGAGAACTGGTCGGTGACGAAACGGGTTGCGCTACTCCGTTGATTTTCACCGGGTTTATCTGATTGCCTGGGTTCATCTACAGTATTTACCAAGCCGCCGGATAACTTCCGCGATGCATGTGTGTTTGCGAAGATGATTATTTTCTTGTTCAAGTGAAGATGTTCCTCTATACTCGTCTGATAATAGTTCAAGTCGTTGCACAGACATCTGTGGATCTGCATACGAAGGAGCGTCTTTTGTCCGAGGGGGACAGTCGTGAGAGAGAGACTGGAACCGATTGAAGGAGCTTGGAACAGTTTCATAGTCGAATTCCCTTCATACCCAAAGCTTATGAGCTCGGGGCGGGAAGAGTATCAGAAGATCCTGTTCCTTTGTTCGGCGGCCGAAAAAAACCCCGCCGAACTGTGTTTCGCATTCTTCGGGCCCCAGATCCTGCTGCATCAGCTCAGGGCCGACGAAGATGGAAGCATCGTCGATGGAGCAAGCCTGATCTTCGTGTATGCCGCGGAGATCCCAGGCAATCTGAAGGCCTCCCTGGATCATTTCCAGGAGCGTTTCAACGCACCGGTCCTCGTGTCGCAGAGGGCCAACGTGCAGAAGTCCGCCCAGCACGTCCTCGAGTTCCTGCAGGGCGCTCGTGGCGACGAGACCGCCCACGACGGCGACGAGCTGTCGGCGGCGCGTCCCGCGCACCTCGACCAGGGGCTGGCGCCCCTGCCGAGCGACGTCGGGCTGTGGTCCGATCCGCTGCCCGAGGTCACGCTCGACGCGAATGGCGCGGGCGGCGAGAGGGTGGTGGCTACCACCGACATCCAGGACTACCGGGCGGAGTACGCCTGCCGCTACGTCCTGAAGAACTTCAAGCAAGCCATCAACCGCGACAAGATGGCCGAGATGGTCCATCTCTCCCCGGGATATTTCTCGAACCTGTTCCGGGTGGAGATCGGCATGAGCTTCAGCGACTACCTCATCCAGGTGAGGATCGACAACGCGAAGAAGCTCCTGCGCCGCTTCGACCTCTCGGTCGAGGAGGTCTCGAAGGAGTGCGGATTCAACAGCCTCGCGCACTTCTCGCGGACCTTCAAGGATCGCTGCGGCATGCCGCCGCTGAAATACCGCAAGACGCCGAACCCCGTCGCTTGACGGGCGTCGACGCCGCGGATATGAAAGACGCACGGGGCCCCTCAGTCCCTGGGGGGTCCCGGCGTGCGTCCGCCCCGGACCCGATGCCGAGATGTCGTTGATCTCCCTTCAGAATGCCGCCTTCGATTTCGGTCGCGAGACGATCCTGCGCGACGCCTCGTTGAGCCTGCTGCCCGGCGAGCGCTGCTCCCTGGTCGGCGCCAACGGCACGGGCAAGTCGACGCTGCTCGGCCTGCTGGCGGGGGAACTGGAACCCATCGCCGGCACGGTGCAGCGCACGAGCGGGACGCGCGTGGTCTACCTGCGACAGGAGCGCGCCTGCGAGGTGGCCTCCACCTCGACCCTCTACGACGCCGTGGCGGCCGAGGCCTTCGCCGAGGAGCTGCGCCTCGAGTCCGAGCTCGCCCGCGTGGCGGCCGCCATCGCCGGGGCGCCCGCGGGGGAGGCCGAGGCCCTGGTGCGCGAGCAGGGCGAGCTGCAGTCCGCCTACGAGCGGCGCGAGGGCTACGCCTGGCGCGCACGCCTCGAGCAAGTGCTGGCCGGTCTGGGGCTCGCGCAGGAACTGTGGACGCTGTCCCCGGGCGCGCTGTCGGGCGGCGAGCGCCGGCGCGCGGCCCTGGCGTCGACGCTGCTCGCCGGCGGCGATGTGCTGCTGCTGGACGAGCCCACCAACCACCTCGACCTCGACGCGCGCGAGTGGCTGGAGGAGCGCCTGCCGCGCCTGCCCGCCGCCCAGATCATCGTCTCCCACGACCGCCTTTTCCTGGACCGGGTCACCGAGCGCACGTTGCACCTCTCGCGCGGGCGGCTCACGTCCTGGTCCGGCAACTACAGCTTCTACCTGCGGGCCTCGGCCGAGACGCGGCTGCGCGAGGAGAACGCCTGGCGCCGCCAGAAGGAACGCATCGCCCGTACCGAGGACTTCATCCAGCGCAACCTCGCGGGTCAGAAGACCAAGCAGGCCCAGTCGCGGCGCCGGCAACTCGCGCGGGAAGAGCGCCTGGAGCGGCCCGAGAGCGAGCGGCGGCGCTTCACCTTCCGGCTCGAGCCGGAGCGCGCGAGCGGCGCCATGGTGCTCGAGGCCCACGGGCTGGCCAAGGGCTTCGGCGGCGAGCCGCTGTTCCGGGACGTGTCGCTGAACGTGGCGCGGGGCGACCGCATCGGCATCGTCGGGCCCAACGGCTGCGGCAAGAGCACGCTGCTCGCGGTCCTCGCGGGACGCACCCTGCCCGACGGCGGCCACGTGTCGCCGGGACACAACGTGGACCTGGGCTACTTCGACCAGCAGCTGCTCAACGTCACCGACAGCAACACCGTGCTGGAGGAGCTCGCCTCTGTGCGCCCCGGCGACACCCTCGGCGAGCTGCGCTCCTTCGCCGGCGCCTTCGGCTTCGGCGCCGACATGATCGACCGCGGCGTGGGCCGCCTCTCGGGCGGCGAGCGCGGACGGCTGTCGCTCATGCGCCTGATCTGCGAGGGCCACAACACGCTGCTGCTGGACGAGCCCACCAACCACCTGGACATGCAGGGGCGCGAGTCGCTGGAAGAGGCGCTGCTGGATTTCGACGGCACCCTGGTCGTGGTGTCCCACGACCGACGCTTCCTGGACCGGCTCGTGAACCGGCTCATCGTCTTCGAGCCCGGCGACGACGGGCGCCTCGTCGCCCGGGTGTTCCCGGGCAACTACTCGGAGCTCATGGCGCGTCGCGCCGCGGCTCCGGCTGCGGACGCCGCCGCCGCGCCGCCGCGCACACGCACGCCGCGCCCCGCGCGCGCGAAGCCCGCGGGCCTGAGCAAGAACGAGATCCGCCGCCGCCGGGAACTCATCGCCGCGGCCGAGCGGGAGATCGAGTCGCTGGAGGGGGAGAAGGCGGCGCTGCTGGAGAAGCTGTCGGCGCCGGACCTGTCGCCGGACGAACGCCTGGAGACCTCGCGCCGCTTCACCGAGGTGGAGTCCGAGCTGGAGGCCGAGCTCGCCCGGTGGGAGCTCTGGCAGGACGAGATCAGCGGTTGAGATCGTCCTCGAAGGCGTCGAGCCAGGCGCCGAGGTCCTCACCATAGATCGCCCGGGCCCGCACGGGGGTCTGGTCGCGGAAGAGCTCGAGGAAACTGTCGCGCCCGCCCTTCTCCACGAGCATCTGCACGAAGGCGCCGGCCACGGGGTAGGAGACCGTGTCGGGGAAGGCACTCCAATCGCGCCACAGCGCGTCGACGGTAATCGGCTCGTCGTGGCTGCGCAACGCGGCGCGGGCCGTGACCATGCGGTCGCGCTTGGTCATGTCGAGGAACACGGCGAGACCCTCGGAGACCAGTCCGTTGATGCGAACCGGCTTGAGCGTGCGCAGCGAGAGGATGTGGGCCGTCTCGTGGCCGACGGTCTGATCCCGGCGCACGTGCACAAGAGAGACGGTGGCGCGATTGAAGCCGGGCGTCGGGATGCAGGTATGCCTGTCTCTGCTCGCCTCCTTCGCGTCTTCGCGGGAGTCCCACACGAAATACCGGATGGGACGAACCTCGTCGGCCCCGCACCACGCCGCGATGAAGGCGTAGGCCGTTTCATGGGCCGCCGCGTAGGCGTCGTAGTCTAGATCCGAGATGGCGGGGGAGAAGCGGAATTCGAAGTGCGGAGAGTCGCGCACGACCCAGTCGGCGTAGACCTTGCTGTCGAGGCAGCTCTGTAGA
>CAZTWK010000094.1:0-6682 GCA_964617805.1 uncultured Fibrobacteraceae bacterium
GTAGCCGCTGCCCATCATCACGGCGTTGGCCGCCGCCTGGGAGCAGACCAGCAGCTTGGGCAGGCCCTCGGCTTCCTTGAGCAGCTCGGCGCGCTTGGCGTCGTCCGCGACGTAGAGGGGATTCAGTGTATCGGAACCGTGCGGCTTGATCATTCTTCTCTACCTCCGGAGAATTGTTCTGCCGTTTTCGCCCCGGCCGCCGTGCGCTTGCCGCGCGACGCCGGGAACATTCAATCTATCCGAATCGAACCGTCGTCCCCGTCCGCTCAGGCCTCCACCATGCGCTCGTGAACCATCGCGAGCGTGCGGTAGACCATGTGGGCGAACTTGGAGAACGGAACCGTCAGGAACATGGTCAGGATCGTGCCCAGGTGCACGACGTAGATGATCGACGCCACCACCGGCGGAAAGACGAACGCGCCGAGCTGGGTCAGCGCGCCGGTCAGGATCACCGCCAGCACGATGGACAGGAAGAAGGTGTCGTAGGCCTTGGATTCGCCCGTCTTGGTCGAATCGCCCAGGCGGTTGAAGAACAGCCACAGCCCGCCGACGATCAACAGCACCATGGAGATGTTGCCGATGATCTTGTAGGGATGCGTCTGCTCCAGGGGCAGCGGATCCTTGGTGACGTACAGCGAGATCACCAGCAGGCCCGAGGCGAAGGCGGCTCCCAGGAAGCCCCACAGCACGCAGAAGTGGGCCCACTTGCGGGACGAGGACGTCTCGCAGCTGCCGAAGCGCTTGTGCGTGGCGATCTCGCCGAACACCGGCACGAAAGCGCCGAGGAACGAGCCCTTGCGATCGCCGCTGCGCCCGATCAGCTTCCAGAACCTGGCGCCGCTGGCCAGCACGGCGAAGAGCGCCAGGAAGAAGGCCGTCGAGAACACGACGTAGATGTACTTGTGGGGCACCAGCTCCTCGTACACCAGGCGCGTCTCGTTCCCCTCCACGTGCTGCACGCCGTGATGGGCGTCGGCGGCGTGCTCGTCCTGGGCGTAGGCCGTGTCCACCAGCGAAAGGTCGGCGCCCGCGTGGATGATCTTCATGTTGGTGCGCTCGGGCACCGCGAAGCCGTTGTCCATGAAGATGATCGCGATCCAGAGCAGGATCGGCAGCCCCACGAGCAGCGGCCAGGTCCGGCCCGCGTTGCCGACGAGGCGGCCCACCGCCCGCGGCACCGAGAGCTCCTCGATGGCCAGCGAGCGGACCGTCTGCAGCACGTCGCCGGGCTTGGCGTCGCGCGGGCAGCGGGCGGTGCAGTCGTTGCACTGGTGGCAGAGCCAGACGCCGGGGTCGCCGGCCAGGTCGTCCGCCAGCCCCCACTGGCTCTTCAGCATCTGCGTGCGCGGGAAGAGCGAGCCCTCGGTGGTGAGGTCGCACACGCTGGTGCAGGTGGCGCACTGGTAGCAGCGCGCCGCGCTCTCGCCGCCGCGCTCGCGCAGCCGCTTGCGGAAATCGGCCGAAGGTATGATTTGCTTCTGCACAGCGATCTCCTCCTCCTAGAAGCCCTTGTAGGGGTTGGGGCCGACCTCGTCGAGCTTCTCCAGGAAGTCCGTGAAGACTTCGGGGACCTTCTCGTACTCGTTGCGCGCGATGTCGACGATCCGGACGCGGTCCGACTCGAGGGTCAGGCGGTCGAGGGTCTCCTGCACGTTCTCCATGCGGTACTCGGCCAGCTCGGAGCCGCGGACGTAGTGGCACTGGTAATCGTCGCCCTTCTTGCAGCCCATGAGCAGGATGCCGTCGATGCCGTTGGACAGCGAGTCGGCGATCCAGACCACGTTGACCGCGCCGAGGCAGCGCACCGGGATGATGCGGACCCAGGGATTCCACTTGAGCCCGCGCTTGGCGGCCTCGTCCAGCGCCGGGATGGCGTCGTTCTCGCAGAGGAAGGCGATGACGCGGGGCTTTTCCTCCTCCTCGTCGGGCACCTCCATGGACTTGATCATGTCGGCGACCGAGAGGACCGTATAGTCGGGGAAGTTGATGATGCGCTCCGGGCACGAGCCGAGGCAGGTGCCGCAGCGGCGGCAGCGCAGCTCGTTGTACTCGGGCGTCCCCTTCACGTCCTCGTTGAGGGCGCCGAAGGGGCACTCCTCGGTGCAGCGCTTGCACTGGGTGCAGCGCTGCAGGGAGAACTCGGGCACCGAGATGTCGCCGGCGCGCGGGTGGACCGCCTCGCCGCGGGCAGCCATCTCGAGGCACTGCACCGCCTTCATGGCGGCGCCGAGCCCGTCCTCGACGGCCTGGGCCGGATCCATCGGCGCGCGCACGGAGCCCGCCGCGAAGATGCCGGTCCGTCGCGTCTCGTAGGGGAAGCAGATGAAGTGGGAGTCGTTGAATCCGTAGCCCAGCACGGGCAGGTCCGGGCCCTGACGGTAGTTCAGGTTCAGGATCTCGGTGCCCTCGTGCTCGGCCAACGTCTCCAGCTTCTCCTTGGCCACCGCCATCTGCGTTTCCGACTCGTTCTTGGCGATGACGCCGTGGGCGTCCTGCAGCAGGCGGATCGACTCGCCGTCCGCCGAATTGGGCACCAGGCCCGTGGCGAGCACGACCAGGTCGGCGTCGATGCTCACCGCGTCGCCCAGCAGGCTGTCGTGGATATCGATGCGCAGGCCGTCTCCGGCCGGCTCCACCTTGTCCACCTCGCCGCGCGCGAAGAGGCTGCCGGGCAGCTCCTGCACGCCCTGGTAGAAGTGCTCGAGCTGGGCGGGCGCGCGCATGTCGCGGTAGACCACGGCGGTCTCCACGTCGGGGAAGTCGCGGTGGATCGCGGCCACCTGCTTCAGCGAGGCGGCGCAGCACTCGCTCGAGCAGTAGGGCAGGTGCTCGGGATCACGCGATCCCGCGCACTGCACGAAGACGATCCGGCCGGGGAGCTTGCCGTCCGAGGGACGCGCGAGCTTCGACTCGACGAGCATCGTCTCCAGGTCGTTGGTCGTCACCACGTCGGCCGAGACTCCGTAGCCCAGGTGCGGCAGCTTGGCCGCGTCGTAGGGCCTGGCGCCGGTGGCCTGCACGATGGCGCCCACGGTGCGGGTTTCGATGCCGGCGGGACCGGAGAGCCGGACCTCGAACTGGCCGGGCATGCCGTCGATCCGCTCGGTGCGGGTGGACTTGCGGACGTCGATGTTCGCGTCGCCCTCGACCGCCGCGATGAGGCCGGCGATGTCGTTGGCGTGGACGGTGTCGTAGGGCGGCACCTCGGGCACGACGTCCTTCATGCCGGCCACGTGGCCGCCGAGGTCGTCGGCCGCTTCGACCAGCAGCACGGGATTGCCCATGCCCGCGGTCGCCTGCGCGGCGTGCAGGCCGGCGAGACCGCCGCCCACCACCAGCACGGTGGGGTCGATCTCCTTCACCAGCGGCTGGGGCGCGTGGACCACCGCGGTGCGCTTGATGCCCATGCGCAGCAGGTCCTCGGCCAGCATCCGGGTGTCCTCCGCCTCACCGTCCATGGACCAGGCCACCTGCTCGCGCAGACAGACCCGCTCCACGAAGACCTTGGTGGGGTCGAAGCTGAACTCCTCGATCTTGGCGCGGTGGGAGCAGGCGGCGACGACCACGCCGTCGACGCCGTCGTCCACGGCGCTGTGTATGGCGGCCACGCCCTCGGGCGCGCAGAGGCACTCGTGGGTCATGTAGCTGGCGGCCCCGAACTCGGACGCGATGCCCTCGAAGTTCTCCATCTCCACGTTCGCGCCGATGTCGCAACCGGTGCAGACGAATACGCCGACCTTGTTCACTTCGCACCCCCTGTGGTTGCAACGACGGCCTTGGCCGCCGAACCGGTGGCGTCACGCACGGACGCGGCGACGTCCTCGGGCCGGCGGGCGACGCCCGCCATGAAGACCTTCGCCGCGGGGTTGTCCAGTCCGAATCCGTCGTCGTCGGTCAGCACGTCGAAGGGCAGGTTCGACTCGCCGAGGTTCGGGGTCATGCCCGTGGCCAGGACCACCAGGTCGGCCGTGTCCTCGAGCAGCCGGCCGGACTCGACGTCCTCGACCCGCAGGGTCATGGCGCCGCCCTCGCCGGCGGTCACCTTGCCGACCTTGCCCTTGACCATCTTGACGCCCTCGAGCTCGTCCGCGCGGTTGAGCATCTCCTCGTTGCGGCCCGGGGTGCGGCGGTCGATGTAGTAGATCGTCACCTCGGTCTCGGGCAGCTGCTCGTTGACGTACATGGCCTGCTTCATCGACGCCAGGCAGCAGATGCCCGAACACCAGGCCTGGTGGTTGACGTCGCGCGAGCCGGCGCACTGGACGAAGGCCACCTTCTTCGGCGCCTGGCCGTCCGAGGGCCGCAGGATCCTGCCGCCGGTGGGACCGGCGGGCGCCGCCAGGCGCTCCAGGGTGACGTTGGCGATGACGTCGGGGAGCACGCCGCCGCCGAGATCGTCCAGCTTCTCGATCGGGTAGGGATGCCAGCCGGTGGCCAGCACGACCGCGCCCACGGTGACCGTCTCCTCGGTCCCGGTCGCGTCCAGGTCGATCGCATCGAACTTGCAGGCCTCGACGCAGGCCCGGCAGCCGTCCGGGCAGGCGTCGCGGTCGAGCACGTAGCGGGCCGGCCAGGCGTCCAGGTGCGGCATGCGGATCGCCGGTACCTCCATGGTGCCCAGGTTGAAGGGGTCGGACACCTTCGCCGGGCAGGCCTTGGCGCAGTCGTCGCACACGGTGCAGCGGTCGTTGACGTAGGCCGGCGCCGACGCCAGCGTCACCGTCCAGTCGTCGCCCTCGCGCCGGGCCGCGTTCACCGTGGTGCCGGTCAGCACGCGGACGCGCGGGTTGCGCTCCACGCGGCGCGTGTTGAGCTCCATGCCGCAGCTCGGCGGACAGAGCTTGGGGAAATAGTTGTGACTGCGCAGCACGCGCCCGCCGATGGTCGCCTCGCGTTCGACGAGGATGACCTCGCGGCCGGCCTCCGCCGCCTCCAGGGCGGTGGTCAGGCCGGCGATGCCCGCTCCCACGACCAGGATGGGTGAAGTCGATGCGTTCATGATTCCCTTTCAATTGTGGCGCCGGTGGCCTTCTTGGTCGCGGCGTCCGTGGGCGTCATGGTGGGTTCCGCGAACAGCGCATAGCGGAGCCAGCGGAAGGCGAAGCGCAGCAGGGCCTCGTCGTCGGTCTCGAGCTTGTCGACCAGGCCGTCCTCGAGCTCGAAGCGTTCGGCGAGGGTCGATTCGGTGACGAAGCGGCGGAAGGTGTCCAGGTCGTAGCAGGCCGTGTAGAACATCTCCATGCGCTTGGGGTCGAGCTGGCGCGTGCCGCCGATGAACCAGGGGTGGGAGACGATCTCGCGGAACCCGGTCTCGAGCTCCTCCTGGGCCTCGAGTCCCTGGTCGGCCTTCCAGCTCTCGATGGTCCACTGCTGGGCCTCGCCGTGGCCGTGGCAGAAGTCGTCCTCGAAGAGGAAGTGGACCGGTTCGGGCTCCTCCCCCGCCCGGGCCGGCGGGATCGCCATGCCGACCGGGTACATGCGGCAGGACCAGGGCCGGTCCTCGTAGACGCCGCAGCCGTCCTCGCCGACGAAGTGGCAGCGGCGCGCGGGATCCTCGCCCAGCTTGAGCATGATCACCGGCAGGTGCAGGTCCTTGGTGACCGGCATCTGGGTGTGCGCCTGCAGGAACTCGTCGGTGGACATCTCCAGCCTGCGCGCCAGGCGCAGCACGTCCACGGGCGTCAGCAGGATGTTGATGTCACCGCAGCAGTCGGTGAAGCACTTGAGTCCCTTGTGGCAGCCGAAATTGAAATTCTCGCCCGGCTCGAGCCGCCGGCGGTCCTTCAACATGTCCGGCATCTCGGACGCGTTCCCGCCCGCGGGATCGGGGAAACCCTTGCTTTCGTTCGTCATGGCCTGCTCCGCTTCCGTGTTCGTCGCTGTTCGACCGTCGGCCGGTCCCTCGCGGTCCGGATGAGCAAGAGGCCCCAGGCGGACTTGCACCTGGGGCCTCCCTCACCGCATTAACCGCCGTGCAGTATCTGCGTGTGGGTCCCCGGCGGGGCCGGGGACCCTTCAACTTCCTAGAAGATCTTCGTGATGGGCACCTTCTTGAAGGTCCAGTCGCCGGAGGCAGCGTCGTAGCTTCCGTTGACGAAGACTTCCCAATCCGGGTCCATCTTCGGAGTGTCGCTCCGGAAGTAATAACCCGGCCAGCGGGTCTCCTCGCGGAACAGCATGGCCCGAACGTGCGCCTCAGCCTGGTAGCTGCGGTGGATGTTCTCCCAGCACCGCATGAGCTCATGCAGGTCGGGGGCGGCCAGGAACTCCGAATCCTCGTGAAGCATCCCGAGCAGCTCGAGTCCCTTCTCGAGCATGGGCTTGTTGGTCGTGAACTGGGCGCTCACGCCGCCCGCGTACTCGTCCATCATCTTCTGCAGCCGCTGCATGAACGAGCGGGGCAGGATGTAGGCCGGGTTCACGTCAGCCTGGGTCGACTTGTCCTGGTTCTCCTCGTAGATCTTCAGGGGGCGCAGGACGCGCTCCTTCAGCTCCGCGATCTTGGACTCGTCGTAGTTCACGTCGTGGTTCTCCTTGACGCAGAAGCGCACGGCGGCCTTGCCGGCGATTCGGCCCTCGGCATGGGAGCCGGAGGAGAACTTGTGGGAAGAGGCACCGGAAGCGTCGCCCGCGGCGAAGAGGCCCTTCGTCGTGGTCATCTGCTCGTAGCCCCAGAAGTACT
>CAZTWK010000095.1:0-6589 GCA_964617805.1 uncultured Fibrobacteraceae bacterium
TCGAAAACCGACCGGGTTCATCGGTCGGGCTGCCCATCTCGAAGGTGCCGGCGGGAACGACGACCATCGGCGGCGGGCCTGAATCGTAGAACGTCACGCTGTCGACATCGGCGACCGGATACTCCGTCACGAGCGCTCCGTCGTGGACACGCATTACCCATCCGCCGTGACTCACGGACATAGCAAGGAGCACGGCCAGTGTCATGGTAATCGTGATCAGACGTTTCATTTCTGTCCCTCCCGCAGCGGCTAATGGTCGCACTCTCACAACTTGCCCGATGCTCGCCCTAGCGCAGCAGTATCATCTTCCGGCTCTCGTCCACTCCAAGCGCGCCCAGCGTATAGAAATACACACCGCTCGCCACCGGCTGCCCGGCATCATCCCGACCGTCCCAATGAACGCTGTGTGGACCCGCGCCACGCGGTTCGTCCAACAGCGTACGAACCAGCCGGCCGTTGACCGCGAAGATCCGAAGCTCGGCCAGGCCGGTCTGCGGAAGCTCGAACGCTATCTGCGTGTCCGGATTGAATGGGTTGGGTTGATTCTGAAATAGATGTAGAATCTTGAGCACATCAGTCTCGCCTTCTGGGCCCTCGACGCCCGTCCATACATCGAGGTCAAAGTCGATGCGGACGATTTCCTCGAGTACGTAGCTGTCGGTGCCACTCAGAGCGACTATCTGGAGCGTCTCGCTCCCAAAGGCGAGATTCTCGATGTCGGCCAGCGGATAGCTCCCACCCTGCCCACCGATCAGTCGGACATTGAGCGACGGTTCTGTCGCCCGTCCCACGTGCGGACACAGACACAGCACGGCGCCTGCAAGACCGACCGCCACGTACCGCACAAGGCTGTCTCTCGCTTTCATATCTCTACCTTCCCCTTCAACGCCAGCGCAGTCACAATCCCCGCACAATGCGCCCGTTCGCTATCACTCCCCTATAACGGCCGTCCCACACGCACTGTGGAGTTCGACCTCTTTTGTAATGGTCATGGGCTCATCGTACGAGCCGGGGAACATTCTGACCACACCACCAGCGGGCGCGTCTGCGACACCTTCGGCCAGTGTGTCGAACGGATTCTGACTACTCCCGTCCTCGAAACCGGTCGCCGCGCCATGAACGTATCTCGACACAGGCAGGCTGTATCCGATGTCCTGGAGTATGCCCATCACAATCGAGTCAGGGACATGGCAGACACCGTCAGCGTACGGCGTCTGCATCTCCCAGATACCGGTGAAGGTCGCCTCATCGAGATGCGAGATGCTCGAACCACCCTCCCATGGGTTCGGTGCGAACATCGGCACGTTGCCTGCAGCGCCGAAGTCGTTGTTGTACGCGTAGCGCCCGAACTGCCCGGCCCAGCGCACGGGGTTCACGACGTTATTCGGTGATGTCGCAAGCGAGATGAGTTGATTACCGGCAGCATTGACGAGATACAGGTCGAAAACGAACGGGTCAGCCGTGCCCCCGCCGTAGCTCCCGTCACTCACGAACGAGGAGACGAAACCTATGCCGTGACAAAGCTCGTGAATCGTCGTGGAGACGAAATCTATGTGTATCCCGGGATTCCCATCGGTGCCGTAGTACCAGTCGGTCGGACCCAGCACGATGGCGTTATCAACGTCGCTGTTGAAATCGACACTGATATCGAGTTGACCCGTGTCGGGATCCGTTCCAGAGATGACCTCGACCAGACACTCCGGATACCAAGTATCGTCATGTGGAGCGTGGGAAAAATCCCTGTACCAACCGGCGGGTCCACACGAAGCGAGCACACAGCCCCACGCATCCCCACCCCTCGGTGTCATCGTCGCACTACAGGAGACGAAGCCCGGACCCTGAAGACGTGCCGCCCAGATTTCCATCGCAAACTCGAACGCAGCGCGCCTGTCAGCGCCGAGGACGGGATCGTTGAACCCTTCGTTCGCGTCGTCGCCGTAGACCACGCCGAATGTGACATTGTCGCCGACGCGCACGCGCGTGGCGATATCGGCCTCGGTAGCCCCATGTCCGAGCAGTTCCTCAAGCATGGGAGGAAGATACGGCTCCGGCAGCTTAAGGTCCCTGCCCTCCGGATTGTGCACTAGAATGTCCACGGGCGAGTCCGGATCCCACAGATAGACGGGGATATCGGCTCGCTCGATGGCTCCAACGGCCGTCGGTGCAACGAACACGGCAATGCAAACGATCGCACTGCACAGCACAGACAAGGGAATATGCGTGTGCCACGCATTCGGTTTCCGTACTGAAGACCTCTTCCGTCCTAGCGATACCATCACAGACCTCCTCGTTCTCGAAGTTAAGTAACACCCCTACTGCAGCGTTACGAGAACGAGGATGAGTCCGCGGCCGCTCGAGAGTGCTGTCATAGCCTTACCGATGATTGCCCCGTGCGACCTCGAGGAGTCGGACGCCTTCATCGCGTGTCCAGCAGTGCGCGACGTAGTGAGAAGGTCGCCTGGCTCGATGGCTCCGTACGATGCATCCACGTAACAGTACACGCGCCCCGTAAGAGCAACCGGATGTGAACCATCCGCCTTGCTACCTGTCTGGCTCATCATTATACCAGTGTTGACGCCGTTGCCACCGCTCACGATGCCGGCGACCGTTCTATCATACGGCTTCGTCGAGCGCTTGAGCTGGCCTGGATTTGCGGGATCGATACACACAACGGTTCCCGGCGCAATGTCCGTGCCTCCGGCGACCTCGAACGGCTCCGCTAGGTCGCTACCACCCGTGATCTCGACAACGGAACACACGACTCGCCCGTCGTTCTCCACCTTGAAAACCGAATGCCACCCACCTGTGTAGCTGTCGCAGCGGAGGATGTCGCCATCACCGTGCTGGGAACAGAGCATGGCTAGATCGTCTGACGTAACGTCGACGACGAGACCTAGACCGCTCGCGTGGTCGTTCTTAATGTAGACCGTCGAGCCGCTCGCACCACTCGCGTCCGAATCGACGTATAGTCTGTGCGACCCCGGATTCGTAACGCCGATACCCACATCGCCGTCGGTCTTGATGCGGATAGCTTCCGCGTTGCCAGCCGCTAGGATTACCTCACCGTCAGCAAAACGATTAACAAGTGCCAAGTCATTCGTCGCAGAGTCGAAGTCGTTGAAGAATCCGACCTGGCCTGTGACCGTGCCGCCGTCCTGCGACAGCGTCAACGACGGGTGGTCGTCCTCTCCAATGTTGTCCGTGTCGGCTTCTATGAGCAGATCGACCGAACCGGAGCCGCCACTCACAGAGAGCTTCGAGGAAGGTGATGCCGTGCCGATGCCAACATCACCGTAGACGAGAAGACCGTCAATCGGTGCGACGTGCGAACCAGAGTAGATTGAGCCGATGACGGCGCCGCCCTCGACGTCGAGCTTGTTCTGTGGCGTGATGATACCGATTCCCACGTTACCGTCATTCTTGACCATAAGCCTCGTGGTGCCACTGACACGCACCCTTAGAGGATCATCGTCACCGATCTCTTCAACATGGAGTTTCGCTAGCGGGTAGTCCTCACCGATGCCAACATCGCCGGAGAAGTGAGCGGCCGATCCGCCACCCGAGTTCCCGACAGCGAACGCCGGACCGGTGGACGAAGCCATGCCGCTGTACGGTAGCGTGAATCCACCGCCAACCTCTTGCCACGTGCCGACGCCGTTAGCATCGGACGTCAGGACATAGCCGGCCGTCGGCGAATCCAGCAACTGAATCGAGTTAGTCTCCACCTGTTCGCTGACATAGATGGTCCCGTTGAACTGACCAGCGAGACCGTTCCCATTGGCGAACGCGTTGATGGCCGGACCGTCGCCATAGGTTCCGGCGATCAGAGCCGAGGAGTTGTTGTCCGCATCGTAATTCCAGAAGCTACCAGGCGTGCCAGTACCGCTCCACACACCACCGAACACAGCGGAACCCGTGCCAGTCGTCCGGGCGGCCAGCGCACTCGAGGGACTCGCAGGATTGTTGACATAAAAGAAGCCAGCACCGTTCGTCCCATCGTTGCGAACTTGGAAGGCTGGCGTATCGTTACTCTCTACATTCCCACCATACGGTAGCGTCAGACCACCGATTCCCGGTGCGGATTCCGCATAGGCCGCACGGAACGCGTACGGTGCTGAGGTCAGCTCGACGCGCGGGCTGAGCTCTTCTCCCTCGACCGAGATACCAAGCCAGTACGGAACATCGAAGTCGAGGTCTATCGGTGTCACGCTGCCGAGGACAACGTTGAATATCCCGTCAGCGACGGGCACCGTCTGGGTCTCCTCCCACAGCGGAACAGCACCTATCGGGTCAGTGCATATTACGAACTCGAGTTCGTAATCACCGTCCACGACCACGCTCCCATCGTCGCCTCTGAGAACGCCCTGGTAACTCATTGTCTGGGGCATCGCCGCCGCGGCGACAGCCACGAAGACCATGAGCACTGCCATTGTGAGAATCAGTGACCGCTTCATTCTCATTCCTCCTCATTCAGAGTGATATGTTCATTCCTGCGTTATCTACATGGTTGAATCGCCGAATCCCAACCACCCCTGAACCGCTGATAACAAGGGGAGGGAGACTGGCGACCGTAGCTTTATTTCAGCAGTACGAGCTTCCGAGTCTCCACGAATCTGCCCGCAACCATGCGGGCGAAGTAGATGCCGCTCGGCATACCGGATGCATCGAGAACAAACTCGTGACGCCCTGGTTCAAGACGCTCGTCCACGAGCATTCTCACTTCCCGCCCGGTCACATTGTAGAGAACAATCTCTACGTCAGCGGGCTGGGGTACCGAGAAGCTCATCGTTGTCACTGGATTGAATGGATTCGGGTGATTCTGTCCGAACTCAAACGTGAGCGGCGGGCCGTCCTCCACACCTGTCAGGATCCATCCAGGCTGGTACCAGAATCCAACCTCGTTGATGAAGGAACCGGCGTCAGCCACTCCGAACGCCGCCTGCCCAACCGTACCTAGAACAGTGTAGCTATGTCCGCTTCCCCCACCACCGCCAGTTCCCACAACGCTCTGCGAGATCGAGTAGCCGGCGATTGCTATACCCCGCAGCACAATGACCGCAGTAAGCACAAGCATCACGGCTGTGCATCGACGCATGCATCCCTCCTTCGTTACCACGCCACGCGCGTATCGAGCAAATATTCTCTTGATATCATTATACAATAATGTAATCGGAGGTTCTATGAGCGAATGGCTTATGTGTGGTCAGACAATGTCTTGCCACATCGCAACGGGTCCATGAACGGCAGAGTTCCTACCGTACAAGGATCAGCTTCCGACTCAGAATTTCGCGGTCGACTTCGAACCGCACGAAGTAGACGCCGGCTGTCACAGAACGCCGCGACTCATCACGGCAGTCCCACACGACATCGTATCGGCCACCTTGGAGGAACTCACTAGCGAGGTTCCGAACTAGCTGGCCCGCCAGATTATACACGGCGAGTCTAACCCGGAATGTCCCATCGGGAACTTCGAACTGTATCCGTGTCGTGCTCGAAAGCGGGTTCGGCGAGGGCGAGTAGAGAACTGCCTGAAGATGCCCGCCTGTTGTCGCCTGCGGTGTTGCTGAACTGAGAAGTTGCTGGGAACCATCGGACAGAACAGCCTGCAACCTGTACCAGAAGGTGGTCTCAGGCCAAACAGTATCATCCACATACTCGCCGGGTGAAACAGGCGGTAGCAGCTCATCGCCGACCTCAACAAAAGGCCCCTCTGGCGAAAGGGAACGCATAATGACAATCCCGTTCATATCTGCCGCCGATTCGAACGACCAGCGAAGCTGGATTTCCTCGTCGCCGAGAGCCACCGCATAGAACGAGTCCTCAACGGGAGTAATGCCGCAGCCCGCGCCATATGCTCCTATGAGCTCTCCCCATGGGTTACCCTCCGGGAGACAGGGCGAGTATGAACGACGGAGTGTCAGGTCCTGCTGCAACGTCGCCCCAGGCGGGCCGGCCGACTCGATGACCGCCCGGCGCAGCTTGGCGTTCGGGGCCAGCACGCCGCAGTACCGGTGCTTGTGGATGCGCGGCGGCGTGACCAGATGAGCGAGCCGGTCCAGCAACTCCAGCGGGGTCAGGATCAGCTCGGTGCGGCCGTCGAGGGTCGGCTTGCGCAGGCTGTAGACGAGTGTGTCATCGTTGAGCCGGCCGAGTCGCTCCTGGCTCAACGGCGGTCGGGCACAGTATCGCACCAGTCGCTCCAGACCGTGGCGGTCCCACTGCGCGATCGTGACCGAGGCGTCGACCGACCAGCCGCCGGCATGGCCGGACGAGATGCCAGCAGCATCCAGGGTGTGGACCGCCGCGCTGTCCAGGTGGCCATGCCGCTGCAGCCAGCGCAGGCCGCGCTGTCGGATCTTCGTCTGGACCGCCTGAAAGTCGGGGCAGTCGAGATCGAGAGCAGGATGGAAGACGACCCCGTCGTCCTCATCGGCACTGAACACGCCGTCGGTCACCAACACATGGTAATGGACATGACTATTGAGAAAGCCGCCGAAGCGGTGGACGAAGGCCACGGCGCCGAAGCGGGCGCCCGGCGGGGCGCCGGGACTACGCTGCCGAACCGTCGTCTCCACCGCCCGCAGGAAAA
>CAZTWK010000096.1:0-6505 GCA_964617805.1 uncultured Fibrobacteraceae bacterium
CGACACTGCCGAAGTACACCGCCAGCACGTAGAAGGTGGTCTCGGTGCTGCCCTGTACAACGCTAGCTACGCGGCCCGCAAACGAATCCGCACCGTGGGTCTGCATGGTCTCGATCAGCATGCCGCGCGCGCCGCTGCCGGACAGGGGCTTCATCAGGGCGGTGGGCAGCCCGTCGACCCAGCGCGTGTCCAGACCCAGGCCGCCGGCCGCGCCCCTGACACCGTCGAGCAGCAGATCCAGGGCGCCGCTGGCGCGGAATACGCCGATGGCCACCAGCATGGCCACCAGGTAGGGGATGATGCCGACGGCCACGCCGAACCCCTCCTTGGCGCCGTCGACGAAGGTCTCGTAGACCGGCACCTTGCGCCGGACGGCCGCCCACACGAAGCCCACGATCACCAGGAAGATCAGTGTGTTCGCGAGCAACGCCGATTGGGTCTGCACCAGGTCGCGCTCGAGGTTGGCGAAGTAGGCCACCAGCCCGGCCACTAGCGCCGTCATGCCGCCCAGGTAACCCAGGATCACCGGGTCGTGCAGGCGCCGGCGCTGCACCAGTCCGGTCACCAGCAGACCGGCGAGGGTGCTGCAGAAGGTGGCGATGAGGATCGGCAGAAAGACGTCGGTAGGGTCGGCGGCGCCCATCTGCGCGCGGTAGGTGAAGATGGTCACGGGCAGGATCGTCACGGCCGAGGTGTTGACCACCAGGAAGAGGATCTGATCGTCGCTGGCGGTGTCGTCGCTCGTGTTGAGGGTCTGCAGCTCGCGCATGGCCTTGAGGCCGAGCGGCGTGGCGGCATTGTCCAGGCCGAGCATGTTGGCGGCCATGTTCATGGTGATGGCGCCTTCGGCCGCGTGTCCCGCCGGTACCGACGGGAAGAGGCGTCGAAAGAGCGGCCCAAAGGCGCGGTTGAGCAGCGCGACCGCGCCGCCCTGCTCGCCCAGGCGCATGAAGCCGAGCCAGAGGCACATGACGCCGGTTAGTCCCAGAGCGATCTCAAAGGCGGTCCGGGCCGTCGCGAAGGTGGCGCCGACCATGTCGGCGAAGACGCCCGGATTGTCGAGGAAGACGGCCTGCACGATTGCAGCCACCAGGGCGGCGAAGAAGAAGCCGGCCCAGATCTTGTTGAGCATGGGACCTCCCGGTTGAGGCGAGTCTAGCAGCGGGGCTCGGTGATGTCTGCCAGGTTTCTCGGGGGGTGTTTCACCTTGTCAGGGAGTTGTTCCCGACCACCAGACATGGAAAAGTGAGATATCCCCGGTGCGGTTACCCCGTTCCCTCATGTCTGTGCTGTGCCGGCTGCGAACGCTCCTGCCGATGGACCAGTTGGTGACACGCTGAACATAGCACCTGAAGGTTGGTCGCCTCGTTGCCGCCGCCCTGCGATCGTGGACGCCGGTGGTGGATCTCAAGAAAGCGCGTCCGCCCGCAGCCCGGCGTTTCGCATCGATGACCGGCGCGGATCAGGGCGGCTTGGCGGGCTTTGGGTGGGATGGTCGAGTGGTTGGGCCGGCCAGGTTCTTGTATGCGGGCATCGCATTGCACAACCTCGGCCGACACGGGCATCGGGCCGCGATCCGTCTGCACTTCTGCCGCGCCGCACTTTTTACACGTGTAAACTACGACTTGGTAGGGGTGGCTGGAGACGACTTTGGTTTCTGAACCTTGGTCCTCCGCCAGATCATACAGTGCGGCTAGCAATAATTCGGCGCGGTTCATTCCCCGCACCGTCGAACCGCGGCGATCGGCTCGCTTGCGGATCGTCTCGAGCAGGACCTCATAGCGGGCGTACTGTTCGGATGTAAAGGTCACACTCACCGTGACCGGCACATCATCGAGCTCCGGGACCGACGACGATTCGGCAAGATCCAGCATCGGCTGATCGCCCACCTGCGCCGCCCGCCGGGTCCGCTGCCGCGCTACTCGCACTTTCTGTTCCAGGCTGCGACTACTCGAGCACCCTGCTTCGGTGATCCACTTCTCTTCACTCTCAGGTGTGGCTACCTTGGCCACCTCCCGTGCTTTGGTCCAGCCCAGCTCACCGGAAGCGACAGACCGACGCAGCCGTGGCAGCTCTTCAAGCGCCCCCGCCAACCGCACGAACTGCGAGGTCTTGCTCGGTGTGAAACCAAGGGCCTCGGCGGCGTAGACCTGTATGGATGAGTAGCCGAGGTCCCGATACAGCTTGCGGCGCAGCATCTCACCGAACAACAGGACGGCATTTCTTTCAGCGCGTTGGAGTTCGCGCAGCGCGGCTTCGAGGCGGGCGTGGATATCGGTAGCAGACATAAGAAACCTCCCGGAAAACGAGCGTTTCGCGGGAGGTCGAAACGGTTGCAATCGATGGGTACAATATAGTCGAAAACCACCCACCCGTCAAGCCTTAACTATCTGCTATATAATAAGTTACACACCCTAGCGGGCGTGATTTATGCGCGCCGAATAGCTACCGATCCTACAGCATGATAATGCCGCGCTACACCGCTTGTCGGACCGTTCTCAACGGCTCAGCAGAGCCAGTGCCAATGCATCACACCGCGAGACGCGACACGCCCGAAACCCATCGACCTTCTTGTTGCGAGGCGTTGACGATGTTGCCGCACCGCATACCAGCCGCGATGGTCAATGTTGAGATGCGGGCCGAACTGTGGGATGCTCACCGCGGAGGTACTGCTGATGAACGATATCTTCCACACCCTGCTCCAGCCCGCCCCCGCGGGACACCTGCCCCTGGTCGACGTCACGGCCTGGTTGCATCCCACTGCCCAGCTGATCGGCAACGTGCGCGTGGGCGCCGACGTGCTGGTCTGCGCCAACGCCGTGTTGCGTGCGGACGAGACTCCGCCGGACGGAAAGGTCGCACCGGTGGAGATCGGTCCGGGTTGCAACGTCCAGGACGGTGTGATCGTCCACGCGCTGGCGGGCACGTCGGTGACGGTGGGCCGGGGGGTCAGTCTCGCCCACGGCTGCGTGGTGCATGGGCCCTGCGTGTTGTCGGACGGCTGCTTCGTGGGCTTCCGCGCCGTGGTCTTCCGCGCCGAGCTTGGCGAGGGCGTGCTGGTGTCGGCCGGCGCCGTGGTGCAGGACGTGACTCTGCCCGCCGGGACCTACGTGCCGCCGGGCGCCGCCGTGACCACCGACGCGGAGGTGGCCGACCTGCGCCGGGTCACGGACGAGGAGCGCAATCTGCTCGACGCGATCGCGGCCGAGAACCAGGAGTTGCTGGCGGGCTACCGGCGGGTCTGGGATCCGGAGGGGTGATCATGAGATCCATACTCGAGATTTTCGGCTGGTTGGCGATCCTCGGCGGCGTCGTACTGACCGTGCGCTCCCTGCTGCTCAACACCCACCTGCGCTCAGACGAGCACTCGCCGTCGCGGCGACCGTCCGTCGGCATGACGGCCGAGGGTCGCCAAACGCTCTTCAGGGGCCTGCTGCTGCTGATCCTCGGCCACCTCCTCAAGGATGTCCTGCCCAGCTTCGTCGACCAGCTGCCGGGGGCGTGACCGGTGGAATGTCTCTGGCGCGGTTCCTTGACCAAGATGCGCGTGGCGCACGACGACCCCGTCTCCTACTTCCTGCGTGACGGCTGGCACGAATCCGGCGAGCGCGCCGCCGAGCTGCCGTTGAACGCGCTGCTCGGGCGCGCGGTCGAGCTGCGCTACGACGGTGAGATCAGCTGCACCGCCTGCGGCCGCGTGATCAAGAAGACTTTCAATCAGGGATTCTGCTACCCCTGTTCCCGTAGCCGCGCCGAGGCCGACATCTGCATGGTCAAACCCGAACTGTGCCACTACTTCAGCGAGGGCGATCCCTGCCGCGACGTCGGCTTCGCGCAGGCCAGGTGTTTCCAACCGCATATGCTGTACGTCTCGCTCACCTCGGGTCTCAAGGTCGGCATCACTCGACGGCCCAACGTTCCCTCGCGCTGGATCGACCAGGGCGCGGCGCGCGCGATGCCGCTGGCGGAGTTGCCCAGCCGCCGCGAGGTCGGGCTGGTGGAGCACGAACTGGCGCAGAGCTTCGGCGACCGCACCCACTGGATGCGCATGTTGAAGGACGAAGCGCCGGAGGGCGACCTGGTCGAGATGGCCGAGCAGGTGCTGGACGAGCTGGAGGAGATGGGCGTAACGGAGTTGCCTGAGGAGGCGCGCATCGAGCACGTCTTTCGCTATCCCGTGCTGGTCTATCCCCGGAAGGTCACGAGCTTCAACCTGGACAAGACGCCGGTCGCCGGCGGCGTCCTGCAGGGCATCAAGGGGCAGTACCTGATCTTCGACGACGGCGTGATCAACGTGCGCAAGTTCACCGGCTACCGCGTCGCCGTGCACGGGGAGGCGCCATGAAGTGGTTACGCACGGGTGCCTCGACGACGGGAACCTGGCTGGGACCGCTGGCCGCGGTGATGCTGCTGGCGCCGGCCGATCTCGACCCCGAGCGGGCGTCGGTGACGGCCATGGCGGCGGTCGCCGTGTGGATGGCCGTGTGGTGGATGACCGAGGCGGTGCCGCTGGCCATCACGGCCCTGTTGCCGGTGGCCCTGTTTCCGCTGCTGGGGATCATGTCTGGCAAGGCCGTCGCGCCATACTACTTCAACAGCATCATCTTCCTGTTCCTGGGCGGCTTCATTGTGGCGCTGGCCATGGAGCGCTGGAATCTGCACCGGCGCATCGCCCTGCGCATCATCTCGGCGGTCGGCGGCGGTCCCAGCCGGATCGTGCTCGGCTTCATGATCGCCGCCGCGTTCCTGTCCATGTGGATCAGCAACACCGCGACGGCCATGATGATGGCGCCCATCGCCCTGGCCGTGGTCAAGGGTATCGGTCACGAGGACAACGCGGTCGAAACGCGCCGCTTCGCCGTGGCCCTGTTGCTGGGCACCGCCTATGGCTGTTCGGTCGGCGGGCTGGCGACCCTGATCGGCACGCCGCCCAATCCGCTGCTGGTCAGCAACCTCAACCTGATATTTCCCGAGGCGCCGGAAATTTCCTTCGCCGGCTGGATGGTGATCGGCCTGCCCGTGAGCGTGGTGATGCTGGCGGTGATCTGGATGTTGTTGACGGCCATGTTCGGGCTGCGGCGCATGGAAGGCCTGATCGACCAGCGCGTCTTCGCCCGGGAGCGCGAACTGCTCGGTCCGCCCAGCTTCGAGGAGAAGGTGGTCTTCATCGACTTCGTCCTGCTGGCCGCGCTGTGGCTCACGCGCACCGGCCTGAAACTCGGCGACGTCCAGATCCCGGGCTGGTCGGCGCTGCTGCCCGACGGTTCGCTGGTCGACGACGGCACCGTCGCCATCGTCATGGCCCTGCTGCTCTTCGTCATTCCCAGCCGCAACATCCCCGGCCGGCGTCTGATGGGCTGGCGTACCGCCCGCAAGCTGCCCTGGGCCATCGTGCTGCTCTTCGGCGGCGGCTTCGCCCTGGCCAAGGGATTCGTGGACGCGGGTCTGTCCGGGTGGCTCGGCGAGCGCATGACCGGACTGTCCGATCTGCCGCCGGTGCTGATGGTCCTGTGCGTCTGCCTGATCATGACGTTCCTGACCGAACTGACCAGCAACACGGCCACCACGCAGATGGCGCTGCCGGTGGTGGCGAGCGTGGCGGTGGCGATCCACGTCAACCCCCTGCTGTTGATGGTGCCGGCCACCCTGTCGGCGTCCTGCGCCTTCATGCTGCCGGTGGCCACGCCGCCCAACGCCATCATCTTCGGCACGGAGATGATCACCATCCGGGAGATGGCGCGCGCCGGCCTGTTGCTGAACCTGGTGGGGGCGCTGGTCATCACGGCGGCCATCTACCTGCTGGGCGCGGCGGCGTTCGGCGGCGACATGGGTGTGACGCCGGCCTGGGCTTTGGCGGGAGCGCAGTGATGGATGAGATGGAGATCGACGGCGTCCTGGACCTGCACATGTTCCGTCCGCAGGATGTGAAAGAGTTGGTGCGCGACTATCTTGACCTCTGTCTGGAGCGCGGGATCCTCGACGTGCGCATCATCCACGGCAAGGGCCTCGGTGTGCAGCGCGAGATGGTGCGCGCCGTGCTGGCGAAGCATCCGGCCGTGGAGACCTTCTCCCATCCGAGCGACGCAAGCTCCTGGGGCGCGACCGTGGTACGACTGCAAGCAAGGGAAGACGGTGGGTAGGTACAAGAAACGACAGCCGGGCAGCAGCGGGCGCAGCAAGGGTATGGGTCGCTCGATCCGCCGCGAGGCGGGCGACGGTCCGCGCGAACACCCCTCGGGCGAACCGCCGCCCGCGGTGCACCTGCGCCAGCTGCGCGCCGACGAGGCGCTCACCCGCCTGGCCCGCGAAGTGGCGGCCCATCGCGTCCGCGGCACCCGCGAGCTGCTGGTGGTGCACGGCAAGGGCCTGCGTTCCGACGGCGCGCCCGTCATCGCTCCGCTGGTCCGGCGCTGGATCAAGGAGCATCCCGACGACGTGGCGAGCTGGCGCCCCGCGCCCCGCGACTGGGGCGGCGAGGGGGCGCTGGTGATCGTGTTGCGAAAGG
>CAZTWK010000097.1:0-6458 GCA_964617805.1 uncultured Fibrobacteraceae bacterium
CCCCCCCCCCCCCCCCCCCCCCCCCCCCCCCCCCCCCCCCCCCCCACCCCCCTTTCCCGCCAGGTGACAGGTCATTGGGGTGGTGTTAGGTTGGGGGTCATGAATGAATCCACTACACGCGATTCCTTTCATGCTCACCTCGCGGGGCGGGTTCAGGGGGTCGGTTTTCGCTGGTTCGTCAGGCAGGCGGCCGACGGACTCGGGGTGACCGGGACCGTCCGCAACATGCGGGACGGGGGCGTGGAGGTCTGGGCCGAGGGAGAGCAGGAGTTGCTCGTTTCCTTCGTGGGCGTGATCGCGCGGGGGCCGACCCACGGCCGCGTGGACAGGATGCACGTGCAGTGGGGCGGGGCCTCCGGGCGCTGGCGGGATTTCGACATCATCACCTGAGCGAGGAACAGATTGGACGACGGACTGCTGATCGCCGTCGACGTGGACGGCACCCTCCTGAACACGGAGTTCGAGGACGAGCTGGATCCGCGCGTGTGCGCGGCCATCGCCCGGGTCCGCGACGCGGGGCACCTGCTCGCCCTCTGCACCGGGCGCAACCGGCTCTCGGCCGCCCGCGTGATCGCCTCGGCCGCGGGGGCCCTCGACGGGGTGCCCCAGATCCTGCTCAACGGCGCCATGGTGATCGACGGCGGGACCGGGGACGTCCTGCGCGCCGCGGGCCTGCCGCGCGAACTCCTCGCACGCCTGGTGGAGCTGTTCCGCGCCCGCGGCGTGATGCCGCTGATGTTCACCGACGACGAGGCGGGCGGCGGCGTGACCATCGAGGACCAGCCGCCCAACTCCATACTGGGCCGCTACCTGGAGCGCCGCCGCGAGAAGGTGGGCGCCCTGCACGAGGTCGACGACCTGCTCGCCCACCTGCCCCCGTCGGCCCTGGAGATCGGCACCATCGACCTGGCCGGGAAGGTGAACGACCTGGAGGCGGATATCCGGCGCGAACTGGGCGACGACGTGCAGATCGTCAAGACCGAAACCCTGCTGGCCCGGAACGCGTACCTGTGGCTCGAGGTATACAGGTCCGATTGCACCAAGGGCAGCGGCCTGACCCTGCTCGCCGACGCGAAGGACGTGCCGCGGGACCGTATCGTGGCCATCGGGGACAACTACAACGACCTTGATATGTTCGCGGCCGCGGGTCATCGTGTGGCCATGGGCAACGCGCCCGAGGCGGTGCGCACCGCCGCGGACCGCGTGGCCCCGGACGTGGCCCGGCAGGGGGCCGCCGTCGTGCTCGAGGAGATCGCCGCGGGGCTCTATCCGGGACCCCCGCCGCAGGCCTGAAGACCCGTTCGATCCGGGAGGAATCCATGCGTTTCGTCGTGATCACCGCCGTCCTGACCCTCGTCGCCTTCGCCGCCCTCGGACAGGGCATGCGCGATTCCTCCGCGGTCGTGTCGGTCAAGGCGCCCGAGGCCGTCCACGCCGACGTCGGCGGCACGGTCAGCATCACCGTCGACATCAAGATCGACAAGGGCTGGCATCTCTACGCCCACACCGACACCACCTACTACGGCATCTCGGTCACGGGCCTGGACACGATCCCGCTGGCCGCCGTCGACGTGGCCTACCCCTCCGGCCACAAGGGCAAGTTCCTGGGCGAGACCGTCACCCTGCTCGAGGGGGAGGAACAGCTGACCATCACGGGCATCCTGATGGCCGAGCTGGACAAGCCCCTGGTCTTCGAGCTCGAATGCCAGGCCTGCGACAGCAAGTCCTGCCTGGCGCCCGCCTGGATCCCCTTCGAGGTGGCCGTGAAGCCGGATGACAAGCAATGAAGTTGGCGACGCGGGTCACTCTTCTCCTGACCTGCTTGGTACTGGCCCCTGCGAGTTCCCAGGACTGGGACAGCTACCAGTACGCGGCCACCGAACTCCGCGACGGCCTCTGGCACCTCCTGGGCGCCGGCACCAACCTGGTCATGAGCATGGGCGAGGACGGCGTGCTGCTCGTCGACGCGGACTACGAACCGATGGACGACAAGCTGGCGGCCTTCGTGCGTGAACGGGCCGGCGCCCCGGCCGACTGGCTGCTCTGCACCCACTGGCACTACGACCACGTGGGCGGCAACGAGGCCCTGGCCGCCGAAGGCGCCGTGATCGTCGCCCACGAGAACGTGCGCCGCCGCATGGCGGTCGAGACGTGCATCGACCTGCTGGACCACGTGCAACCGCCCTCGCCCGCCGCGGCCCTGCCCGGACTCACCTTCAGCGATTCGCTGACCCTGCGCTGGAACGGCGAGGAGATCGTCCTGCGCCACGCCGTCGCCCACACCGACGGCGACGCCATCGTCCACTTCCGCGGCGCCGACGTGATCCACGTGGGCGACGTCTTCTTCAATTGCGGCTACCCCTTCATCGACGTCTCCAACGGCGGCGACATCGACGGCCTGATCGCGACCGTCGCCTCGGTCCTCGACCTCTGCGGCGAGGACACGGTGATCGTCCCCGGCCACGGACCGCTCGCCACGCGCGCGGACCTCGAGACCTATCTGGATCTGCTGGGGGATTTCCGCGCCGCGATCGCGCCGCTCAAGGCCGCGGGGATGTCGCTGGAGGAGGTCCAGGCGGCCGGCGCCACCGCCGAACTGGACGAGGCCTGGGGGCGGGTCTTCTTCCCGCCCGGGCTCTTCACCGCCATGGTCTATCTGACCCTGGGTCCCTGAATTCCTATCTCGTATACAGGGTCTTGATCTCGCCCCAGGTGACGGCCTCGTCGCCGACGGTCGCGTAGGCCCAGAGTTCCTTGATGTTGCTCAGGATGACCTCCTCGTTCGTGCGGGATGGGGCGCCCAGGTCCTGTAGGCCGATGAGCGCGTAGGAGCGGGCGAGTCCATCATCCACGACGTAGTAGAGAGCCTCGCCGCTGGCCGTCATTGTGTGGTCCCCCTCGAGGTGGAGCACCAGGCCGTACTGGTACAACGCGCGCAGGGATCCGGTTAGAAACGGATCTCCGGGCGGGGTCTCCTCCCAGGTGTTCAGGCGGAGCAGGGTCGGGCACGAGATCGAGAGCACAGGCGGCAGCGGGCCGCCACCGTCGGTCTGGCAGGGCAAGCCGGAAAGCATGTTGAACGTGGAGGCCAGATCCAAATCCCGATTCAGGGTCCCCTCGATACCGGCGCTATAGAAATGGTAGTCGGCGTGGAGCAGGATCTCGTAGGCGTCGTAGTCCATGGCGACCAGGGCGTCTTGCCAGGCGGCGACCACATCGTCGGGCGTCGCCTGGGCCGGTGCGCGGGCCGGCAACAGCAGGGCGATGGCGACGAGGGCCAGGACGGCGCAGGTGCGGGGCGGATTGTGGCGCGGGCTCGGGATGCGGGACATGGAGGGACCTCCCATAGGGGTACGAATGGGCTAAGCAATACTCGCAGAGTAGTATAGACGATTCAGGAGGGCGGTTTCAAGGGGAGGTTAGCGCCCGTCCCGTCCGTAGAGCGCCTTCACCTGACCGAAGCTCAGGCTCTGGTTGGGCACCCCGAGATCCTCCAGGATCAGATCGAAGGCGCACTCCGCTCCCATGAAACCGTCGACCACCAGGTAGATGTCGCCCGACATGGGGCTGGTGGTGGTGATCTGCTCGTCGGTCACCAGCAGGCAGCCGAGGTTCTCGTCGCAGAGGTCGAGGATCGCCAGGTCCAGGTCGCACATGTCGGCGACCAGGGTGACCCGGAAGTGGTGGGGCAGGTCCAGGTGCAGGTGGTGGACCACCTCGCCGCCGGTTTCGGTCCAGTCGCTGCAGCCGTAGAGGGAGACGTTGTCGGGCTGGCCGGTGTTGTCGCCCGGGTAGGTCTGGTTCAATTCCACGACGACGGCGCCGCCGCAGTCGAGGGCGGCGAGGGCGGCGCAGGGGAGCGCCAAAAGCGTCACGATCGTCAGGAACCTGGCCGATTGCAGCATGGGTACGGACCTCCGGTTTCCATGCGGATTCATGAATCCACAGGGGCGCAACGAGTTACGGGGGCGACGCTGGGCCGCCCCCGTCAACGTATCAAGATCCGTGCGAGGCGGCTACTCGTTGGAGTAATAGAGGGACTTCACATGGCCCCAGGTCATGTCCTCGTTCGCCTTGCCGTGGCCCGGCAGGTCGAGCTGGCCGGCGAGCGAGTACAGCGGGCGCGTCGAACCGTCGCCCTGGAGGATCTCCTCGGCCTTCACGTAGAAGATCTGGTCGCATGACACGGTCATGGTGTTCTCGCCGCCAATGAGCGTGAAGACGATCAGGACCTGATAGAGGGCCCGCTCGGTGTCGGGATAATACGGATCTTCGGGCGGCACCGTCTCCCAGGGCGTCTGCCGGATCAAGGTGTAGAACGAGATGGATTGGACGCCCTCCCGGTAGGACCAGTCCGGGTTGGTGCCGGGCTCGCCGGAGAACATGTTGCCGGTCGAGTTCATGTCCTCGGCCTTGTACCAGATCCGATCGTAGTCGATGAAGGCGAATATGAAGCCCTCGTCGAGCACGGAGTCGTAGGCGTCGATGTCCATCTGCGTGTAGGCCCTCTCGAAGTCCACCATCACCTCGTCCGGGGTCGCGGGGCCGGTGACGACGTCGCCGGCGCGGTAGATCCACTTCAGCGTGCTCCAGTCGAGGTCCTCGCTGGACCGCTTCTCGCCGCCCAGGTCCCCCTGGCCCGCCAGCTGCCAGCCGTCGTCGTCCTCGACGGCGTAGAGGGTCGTGAGGCCGGTGGCGCGTAGCGTCAGGTCGCCGCCCTCGAGCAGCACCGTGACGTCATAGGCGTACTCGGCCCAGGACACGCCGGGGAAGTGCGGGTCGTCGACCGGGCTCACGGCCCACTCGGTCTGCCGCGCCAGGGTGACCTGCGGGATGCTCTCGACGCCCTGGTAGGGATTCCACTGGGCGTCGATGGGGGGCAGCCCCCGGAACATGCGGCCCGCGCCGGCCAGCTCCTGGTCCCGGTCCCAGATGAGCGGATCGACCTGGCGGCCGGCGAAGAAGAGGAAGGCGAAATCCTCGTGCAGGAGCGCCGCGTAGGCGGTGCTGTCCATCTGGCCGTAGGCGAGTGCGAGGTCCTCGATCAGTTCCTCCTGCGTCTGCGGAAGGCCGGGGCCGGCGGGATCGTCCGAGCAACCGGAAATGCAAACGGCGGTGAAGATGGCGTACGCGGCGATCATCAAGGCGAGTGTTCTGTGTCTGGACACGAATGGAACTCCTTCTAGGGGCTGGATGGTTATTCGGTTTCCGGGAGGTAGAGGTTCTTGAGCGATCCCCAGGTCAGGTCCTCGTTGCCGCGTTCCGTGTGGGGGGTTGTCGATGACGTGATCAGGTCGGGGACGGGGTCGTGCAGTTCTTTCACATCACCCCAGGTCATGGATTCATTCGATTTGGGCGAGTGATCGACATCGAGCTGGCCCACCAGGTAATACCGTGTGCGTTTCCCACCCGCACCTGGCTCCACGTCCTCGCTCCGCACGAAGAACTCCTGATCGCTGTGGATGGTGATCGTGTTCTCGCCGCCCGCCAGCGTGAAGACCAGCCTCGCTTCGCAGGTCGCGGTCATCGCTCCCGGGAAATAGGCATGATCGCCAGGCACGGCCTCCCAGGGCGTCTCCCGGTTCAGGCGGTTGACGGCGATGCTCTGCACGGGCGTCCGGTACGAGCCGTCGGGATTCTCGCCCGGCTCTCCGACGAACATGCTTTCCATCGCCGTGATGTCCGTGGCTCTGGGCCAGACCTCAGCGTAGTCGATGAATACGAACGCGAAGTCCGCGTGCAGCACGGCCTCGTACTCCTCGGTATCCATCTCCTCGTAGGCGCGCGCGAGGTTCTCCATGAGGGCGTCGGCCGTCTCGGGCCACGGGTAGGATTCGTCGACCGGATCCGGGACGAAGGGATCCTCGTTGGAGCAGCCGGGCGCGCCCCAGAGGGCGAGGGCCAGGCAGGCCGTCGCCAGGATCATGCCGCGATGACTACAAGTATGGGTCATGCCGGTCGTCCCTGCTGCCGCAACCGTTCCATCGCCCTGTACAGCGTCTTCACCTGGCTCCAGGTGGCGTCGTCGTTGAACTTGCCCCCGCCCGTCAAGTCGCGCTGGCCGACCAGATAGTATCGCGTGCGAGTCGTGCCGCCGTCGTCGACCTCCTCCGAGGTCACGAAGAACATCTGGTCGCTCTCGATGGTGATGGTGTTGTCGCCGCCATCCAGGGTGAAGACGATCTGGACCTGGTAGAGGGCTTTCTCGGAGTCCGGGAAGTCCGGATCGTTGCCCGGCACCGTCTCCCAGGGTGTCTGCCGGATAATGGTGTTGAAAGCGATGCTCTGCACGGGCGAGCGGTACGACCCGTCCGGATTCTCACCAGGCGAGCCGCTGAACATGTTGGTGGTCGAGGCCATGTCCTGGGTCTTGTACCAGATCTCCGCGTAGTCGATGAAGATGAACCCCATGATTGCATAAATCCCAGCATTCGAGAGGACCGAAAACGTTGAAAGAC
>CAZTWK010000098.1:0-6421 GCA_964617805.1 uncultured Fibrobacteraceae bacterium
GGCACGTGCAGGTTGGTGATGCCCTTGCGGGAGTCGACCATGGCCAGGTCGGGGCCGCTGGCGTAGCAGGCGGCGATGTCGGCCTCGATCTCGGCGCGCTTGTCGGCGGGCAGCTTGTCCAGCTTCTCCAGCACGCCCTCGAGCCCGTTGTTGACGTTGGCGCCGATCCCGTCCAGCACCTCGGCGTGCTTCTCGAGCGCGTCCTTGAAGTACACCGACACGCAGTGGCCGAACATGATGGGGTCGCTGACCTTCATCATGGTCGCCTTCAGGTGCAGCGACAGCAGCACGCCGTCCGCCTTGGCCTCGGCGATGGTCTTGGCGTAGAAGGCGCGCAGGGCGGCCACGTTCATGACGGCCGTGTCGATGACCTCGCCCGCCAGCAGGGGCACGCTCTCCTTCAGCACCGTGGTCGCGCCGTCGGCGCCCACGTACTCGATGCGCGGGTCGGCGGCCGCGTCCATGGTCCGGGAGGTCTCGCTGCCGAAGAAATCCTTCTCCGACATGTGGGCCACGCGCGCCCTGGAGCCCGACTCGGGCCAGTCCTTCATCATCTTGTGGGGGTTCTTCTGGGCGAAGGCCTTCACCGAGACGGCCGCGCGCCGGTCGGAGTTGCCCTCGCGCAGCACCGGGTTCACGGCCGAGCCCAGCACCACCGCGAAGCGGGCGCGCAGGGCCTTCTCCTCGTCGGTGGACGGCTCGTCCGGGAAGTCGGGAAGATCGTAGCCTTTGGCCTGCAGTTCCTCGAGGGCCGCCTTGAGCTGGGGGATCGAGGCGCTGATGTTGGGCAGCTTGATGATGTTGCCCTCGGGCGTCTTGGCCAGCTCGCCCAGGCGCGTCAACTCGTCGGGGATCTTCTGCTCGTCGCTCAGCTCGTCCGGGAAGTTGGCGATGATGCGCCCGCTCAGGGAGATGTCCGCCGTCTCGATCTCCACGCCGGTGCCCTTGGCGTAGGCTTGCACGATGGGCAGCAGGGAGCAGGTGGCCAGGGCCGGAGCCTCGTCGATTTTCGTCCAGACGATCTTGGAAGAAGGCATGTTGTTCCCTCGACATTGAGTGACGTATTGCCGCGCATACGACGGCGCCGGGCGGATACGAAGCCACCCGAAACGATCGTATGCAGGGCCGGACGGGTCAAGGGATCATGGGTGCGGGCCGGCCGTCGAGCCCCGGCGGCCGGCCTCGATGATCAGTGGTACAACGCCTTCACGCCGCCCCACTCGCCCTGCTCGGCCGCGACGGGATCGCAGCTCTCGCAGGTCGCCGTGAGATCGTAGGGGATCAGCGCCTCGACCAGATAGACCACGGACACCGTGTAGGTGCCGGCGGGCAGGCAGTCGGTGGTGATGTGAGGCGTGTTGATCGGCGACTGGGCGACGCACTGGGTCTCGTCGCACCCGTCGAAGACGACCAGTTCCGCGACGCCGACCACGCTGCTGCTCAACGTGAGCGTGACGATGGCCGGGGAGGCCAGCGTGAGCGTGTAGAGCTGGTGCTTCCAGGGCGTGGTGCCGCCGCAGTGCGTGAACGTGACCTCGGGCGGCATGCTGAGGGTGTTGGACACGGGCACGCCGTCGCAGGGCAGGTCGCGGGCGCTGCTGCAGTCGAAGGCGAGGACGGCCGCGGGGAGACCGAACGCCAGGACGGCGAGCATGAGATATGTCAGGGTTTTCATGGGACTCCCTTGGCTTCGAACCTGTGTCGAGCGGGGAGTCATTATAGCACACCAAAACACTCTGTATTCTAGAATATCCCGTGTCCGCCCGCCGGGCCGGCACCTTCGTCAGTCCACCGACGTGGTCGGCCAGGCCAGATGCCAGAGCTCGAGATCCTCCAGTACCGTGCCGGTCGCGATGAGCTGGAAGCGGCGGGCCTCGTCCTCCGGCAGCCCGGCGACGAACCCGGCGCCCACCACGGTCTCCCGGAACACCGACGCGTAGATGGTGCAGGTGGCCAGGTAGGTGCCGCGCAGCGAGGCGTGGTGCCAGTCCTCGTCGAAGAGGTAGTGCAGCGGCGGGTCCTCGAGCATGATCACGTGCCAGGCGGCGCCGGCCGGCGCGATCACGATGTCGGCGACGTCGAGGTAGGCCAGGGTGTTGGGATGGATGCGGTCGTACATGACGAAGTAGTCGTGCGGCAGGGGGTACCACAGCATGCCGTCCTCGTGGGACCAGGGCATCATGAACATGATCTCCGTGGCGCTGTTGTGGCCGTGGATGAACTGGTCGAGCTGGATCATGGTCGAGGTGGGGTTGTGGGACACGAGGGTGGGATAGCCGACGGCCACGCCGGAACCCTGCAGCACGATGATGTCCCAGTCCCGCGAGGTGATCATCTCCCGGGTCTCGTGGCTGTTCATGTGGTCCGCGAGGGACCAGCCCAGGGGAACCCGGGCTTCGACATGCACGTCCTTGCCGCGCTCCACGGCCAGGCTGTCGAACAGGCCCGGCAGATCGTTGAAGGCGAAATAGCTGCTGCCCAGGAAGAGGATCTCCAGCGGTCCGGTCTGGGGGACCGACTGGACCGGCGCGACCTCGTCGGGCGGGGCGAGCGGCGGCGCCGTCTCCGAGCAGGCGCAGAAGATCAGGACCAGGCCGAGCAGTGCCACCGGCACGGCGAGGGATCCCGGACGACGGGCGAACCTGGTCAACATGTTGCGAACCTCCAAGTTGCGGGGATCACCTTCGCGTGTCTGAACCTAGGGCCATCGGCCGCGGATGTCCAGAGGGCGCGCCGTCCGGGCCGACGGACCGCATTCCAAACGCAAACACTCCTATATTCGTATGTTTTATGGCACTTACGCGACTTTCCGACTGGAGTCCGGCGCCGCCGCTGACTAGATTTGCCGCGCTTTCGCGATATCGATGTCATCCAACATCCGGAGCGGTCATGGCGCAGCAGAAGGTCGGGAATCGTTGGTTCGTGGTCGTGGGGGCGATCCTGGTCCAGCTCTGTCTGGGGGCCATCTACGCCTGGTCCGTCTTCACGCCCGTGCTCGCCGAAGCCGGCTGGACCAAGGTGCAGACCCAGTGGGTCTTCGCCGCGGGACTGGCCTGCTTCGCCGGGTCGATGGTCGTGGCGGGCCGCCTGCTGCCGAAGGTCGGACCGCGTCCGTTGGCCTGGGCGGGGGGACTCGTGCTGGGCGCGGGCTACATCGGAGCCGGGCTGACCGGCGGCACGGGCTTCGTGCCGACCCTGCTGCTGATCGGCGTGTGCGGCGGCTGCGGCATCGGGCTGGCCTACGTGGTGCCCATCGCGGTGGGCATGCGCTGGTTCCCGGACCGCAAGGGCTTCATCACCGGACTGGCCGTGGCGGGCTTCGGCTTCGGCGCGACGCTGTGGGTCAAGCTGGCCGGCGCCTGGGGCCACCTGCTCGACTCGGTCGGTCTCGGCACCACGTTGGTGATCTACGGCGCGGCCTTCGCGGCGCTGGTCCTGGTGGGCGGCGTCTGGCTGCGCTATCCGCCCGAGGGCTGGTTGCCGGCCGGCTGGCACCCGCCGGCGGAATCCGGCGACCCCGACGCCGCCGGCCGCGGCGACTACACCACCGCCGAGATGCTGGCCACGCCCCAGTACTACCTGATCCTGCTGACCTTCGTCTTCAGCGCCGGCGCGGGGCTCATGAGCATAGGGCTGATGAAGCTCTTCCCCATGCAGGCCCTGATGGCCCGCGGACTCGACGCCGCGGCCGCCAGCGCCGCCGCCGGCACGGCCATGGCCGTCTGCTTCTCCCTGGCCAACGGCGTCGGGCGCATCGTCTGGGGGATCATCAGCGACCGGCTGGGCGCGCGCAACGCGCTGGTGGTGATGGCCGCGTCCCAGGGCGTGCTGGTGCTGCTCTTCCAACACATGGCCGGCACGCCGGGGCTGCTCTACCTGGGCGCCACCCTGATCGGCTTCAACTTCGGCGGCAACTTCGCGCTCTTCCCCATGATCACCGCCGGCGTCTTCGGCGCCCGCAACATCGGCCAGCTCTACGGCTGGGTGTTCCTGGCCTACGGCATCGGCGGCATCGCCGGTCCGATCATGGGCGGCAAGCTGGGCGACATGGGCAACTTCCCCCTGGCCTTCACCATCTGCGGCGTGGGCTGCCTGGTCGCCTCGGGGGTGATCGCCACGGTGCGGCGGCCGCGTCCCAAGCGGGCCGTCCACCTGGCCCGCCAGAATGCGATTGCCTAGGACTGTCGGGTATGACACGGTCGGGATGTCCTGAGGGAGAGACCCGTCCATCTTCCGGGAGGTGTTCCGTGAAGACCCGGCGCATACTGACCGTCGCCCTGGTCGCCGTCCTGCTCGCGGGTTGCGGGGGCGCGAATCACGTCGAAGAGAAGACCCTGCTGACGACCGTCACCGCGGCCATGGAGGCGCTGACCTCGGCCATCGACGAGGCGGACGCGCCGCCGGCGGTGGCCGCGGCCCTGATCGCCTTCACCGACGAGGTGGAGCCGCTCGTGCCCGCCATGAAGAAGCTCAACGAGGAGCATCCCGAATGGGAGACCGATCCTCCACGGGAGCTCGAGGTCACGCTCGCGAAGTTCAACGATGCTTCGCAGGGTTTCCAGACCGTCATGCCCAAGCTGATGCGGATGGCCGGCGACAACCCCGCCGATCCGCGGCTGCAGGAAGCGCTGAACAGGTTCCAGGAGCTGGTCTCGGGCCTCTAGGAACCCCGCCGCACCGAAACAGGAACCCGCACCCGGACGCCGTGGCGGCGCCGGATGCGGGTTCCGTGCGTTCGACCCGCGGGGCTCGCCGTCTAGCGGCCCCGGGCGTGGACCAGCACCATCCCCTCCGAGTTCCGCAGACGCACCGAGTCCACCGGCTCCGACAGCGTGCCGTCGGCCCACAGGATGCGCATGGGCGCGTCCAGGACCACGTCGACCGCGCTCTCGTCGCCGAAGACGTTGCAGCTCATGGCGTCCTGCGGCCTGACCAGGACCCGGCCGAAGGTGTAGTCGCGGGCGTAGATGCGGTAGTTGGCCGAGCACTCGCCCGGTCCGCTCTGCAGGACGAAGCCCGCGTCCAGGGGATCGCCGAGGTCGTACTCGTAGGCCAGGGCCCACTCGTCGAGGAAGTCCTGCAGCGAGGCGTTGTCGTTGCAGAAGGAGGGGTCGAAGTAGGCGACGCCCGGGCTGCCGGGCATGCCGCGCACGTAGTAGTAGCTGGCCAGGCGCCACATGCGGTAGCGGTCGTGGCGGTCGGGGTAGGCGCCGGCAGTGTAGCTGCCGGGGCTCGAGTCGCACATGCGGCCGTTGAGGTCGACCCGCACGCCGGCGTCCAGGGCGCGCTGCACGCGGGCGGCGAAGCTGCCGTAGCCGGACGACGACCAGTCGTAGGGTTTGTGGACCAGTTCCAGGGTGACGCCGCCGGCGGCGGTGTACTCGTTCTCCGACAGGTCGATCCAGTAGTACTGGGCCGGATTGATGAGGATGAACTTGTCCTGAGCGTCGAAGGCGTCGCGTAGGTGGGCGAGCCAGTCGGTCACGTCCGCGCTGTAGCGCCGGTCGAGCTCGTTGTAGTTGCGGCCGGAGATGTTAGGTTCGGAGGGGCGCAGCCCGTCCAGCTCGCGCACGGCCCCGCCCGACAGGATGCGGTTCTGGCCCAGGTAGAGGCCGCGCCTGAAGCCGGGGCTGTGCTCGTCCAGGAAGACGCCGTCGTTGTCGCTGCCGAGGCGGCTCAGCAGGCGGGCGGTCTGCCAGCTCCGGAAGTCGGGACTCGCCGGGTCGAAGGCGTAGCGGTGCGAGTCCCACATGTAGAGGCGCAGGCGCGAGGCCTCGGTCGGGGGCGCGTCCGCCGGGCTGCCGGGGATGGTGACCGGCTCGCCGACGTCGTTGCCGGCCAGGTCGCGGTACTGGATCACCGTCTCCTCGGCGAAGTGGAGGTACGCCTCTTCCGCGTCGGGCAGCCCGCCGGAAGTGGTGGTGATGGCCGTGAGGTCCAGGTCGTAGCGGAAGATCTCCACGTCCGGATCGAAGTCCGTCACGCCGACGTCGCCCTCGTTGACGTCCACGTGGCCGGCCAGCCATTCCTCCACGCTGCGGCGCTCGGCGCCGGCGGGCACGCGGTAGTTCATGCCCCGGGTGAAGGCGAGCACGTCCATGTGCCGGAACTGGCCCTGGCCCGGCCACAGGTCGGGCGGCGGGTCGTCGTCATCGGGGGGATCGTCGTCGCCCGGCGGATCGTCGTCGCCGGGAGGGTCGTCGTCGCCCGGCGGATCGTCCACGGGGGGATCGCCCGGCGAGTCGTCGACCGGCACCGGCGGCTCCAGCCCGACGGTGTCGTCGGAACAGGCGGTGAGGGTGAACAGGCCGAGAGCGATGGCGAGAATGAGAATGCGCACAGGTGTCATATCTGGTGTTGTCCTCCGCCGCGATGTCGAGCAATCGATGTGCCGGGCGGGGTCAAGATAGGGATTCGGGGG
>CAZTWK010000099.1:0-6203 GCA_964617805.1 uncultured Fibrobacteraceae bacterium
GACGTAGTCGGGCTCCGTGTAGCTGGCGAAGCGCCGGCCGTCGGGATGCCAGACCCCCACGCCCCAGGTACGACCCTCGAAGGTCAGGCGCCGCTCGGTGCCGTTGTCCGCGTCGTAGAGCCAGAGCTCCCGGTGATCCTCCGCATCGGCCGCGATCAGGATCTTCCGGCCGTCGGGCGAGAGGTCGGGATAGGGCCGGTTGGTCTCCAGCTCGGCGATCACGCCCAGTTCGCGGCCCTCCCGGTCGTACCATACGAGTTGCTGCCGGCTCTTCTGTGCGCGCGCGGCGTAGACCAGGGTGCCGTCCTCGGAGACGGAGGGGTTCTTGGCCTCGGGGGCGACCAGGAAGGGTTCGCCGGTGACCGCCAGGTCGTCCAGCGAGAAGGGAACCGCCCAGATGCCGGCGGCCACGCCCTCCCTGTGGAAGATCAGATGCCCCGACGGGGAATAGACGGGGGTGTTGATCGAGTCGCCGGTCAGGGTCAGCAGGCGGCGGGTCTCGCCGTCGGGCGTGAGCAGGTCCAGGTTGCCGTAGTCCTCCAGGGTGTGCACCACGTAGATCCAGCCCCGCCCCCGGGGCAGACGGCACAGCTCGTGGAAGTCGACCTCCCCCTCGCCGGGCGGGAGGTGCATGGAGATCTCGCGAGCCTGGGCCGAGGACCTCAGGATGCCCGTGTTGCTGGTGGTGTAGAAGATGGAACCGTCGGGATTCCAGATCCCGCTGCCGCCGCCGCCGAGGGCCTGCGAGCCGCTCACGGTGGCCAGGATCATCGCGTGGCCCCCGCTGCGGTCGATCTTCATCAGCGCCTCGGAGGTCCCGTACCCGATCCACTCGCCGTCGGGAGACCAGAAGGGCGCGCGGGCGCCGTCGGTGCCCGGCAGGGCCCGGGAATCCGTGGTCGCGAGGTCCCGCACCCGGATCCGGTCCTGGCTGAGGTACAGCAGGAAGCGCCCATCGGGCGAGATCTTCGGCGAAAAGTTCGCATTGGCCGAGGGATCGGTCGCATCCAGGGGGATCTCGAACTTGCGCAGGGGCAGCGGCGGCGCGGATGCGGGGCGCAGCAGCCCCGTCGCGGCGGCCGCCAGGGCGAGCACGGCCACGCCCGCCGCGATCCGCAGGGGCCAGGAATTGACGCGGGCCGACGGCGCCGCGGTCTCGTCTTCGGATTCGCCGGCGATCACGTCCTGCAGGACGAGGCGCGCGTCGCCCATGTCGCGCAACCGCTGGCGGGGGTCGCGCTGCAGGCAGCGGCGCAGCAGGCGGGTCACCGCGGCCGGCAGGTCCGCGGGCAGCCCGTTCAGGTCGATGGGCGCCTGCAGGACCGAGGCCAGGGTGTCGCTGACCGTCTCGCCGCCGAAGAGGCTGCGGCCGCCCAGCATCTCGACCAGGACCACGCCGAAGGCCCAGATGTCGGCCCGCTTGTCCACGTCGCCGCCGCGGGCCTGCTCGGGGCTCATGTAGGCGGCCGTGCCGAGGATGGCGTTGTCCAGGGTCATGTTGCTGGTCAGGGTGGGCGACATGGACGAGTCGATCCCGCTCCCGGCGGGATCGTCGCCGAGGGCCTTGGCCAGGCCGAAATCCAACACCTTCACGCGGCCCTCGTCGGTGAGCTTGATGTTGGCGGGCTTGAGGTCACGGTGGATGATGCCCTTCTCGTGTGCCGCTTCGACAGCCTCGGCCAGCTCCAGGGCGACCCGCAGCGCCTCGTCCACGGCCAGCGGTCCGTCCTTCAGGCGCTCGGCGAGATCGGGGCCGTCGACCAGTTCCATGGCCAGGGCGTGGCGGTCGTCCTCGGATTCGAGACCGTAGATCGCCGCGATGCCCGGATGGTTCAGCGCCGCCAGCACCTGCGCCTCGCGGCGAAAGCGCGCCAGGCGCTCGGGATGGTCGGCCAGGCGCTCCGGCAGCATCTTGAGCGCGACCTCGCGGCCGAGCCGGCTGTCGGTGGCCCGGAAGACCTCACCCATGGCGCCGGCGCCGATCTTGTCGGTCACCGTGTAGTGCGCAAACGGCCGTGAAGACGTCATCGAGGACTCCCGTGTCCGTGCGAATATGGAAAAGGATGATCAGCGTCCATCCATCATAAGGTAAATTAGACAATATTGCTCTTCTATTTCTGCCGTCGACCCGCGCATCCGCCGGACGGCCCGTGGCGCCCCCCCGCGCGCGGCGTTATGATGCCTTGACACGCAATACCTTCAGTCGCAGCGGAGACATGAAAACAGCCGTCATCACCGACATCCACGCCAACCTCGAGGCCCTGCGCACCGTGCTCGACCACGCCCGCGCCGAGGGCGTGGACGACTGGGTCTGCCTCGGCGACGTGGTGGGCTACAACGCCGACCCCGGCGCATGCGTCGACGAGCTGCGCGCCATCCCCGGCCTGCGCTGCCTGCTGGGCAACCACGACGCCATGGCCGTGGGCAGCGGCCCGCTGGTCGGCATCAACGCCCAGGCCCACGCGGCCATGACCTGGACGCGCGACCGGCTCGACGACGCCCAGAAATCCTGGCTCGCCGCCCTGCCCCTGACCTGCGAGGACGACGACGCCCAGTACTGCCACGCCTCCCTGGAGGATCCCGCCTCCTGGCGCTACGTGAACTCGATCCGCGAGGCGGCCCGCCACCTGTCCCGCCAGCGGGCGCGGGTGGGATTCGTGGGACACTCCCACGTGATGTTCGCCTGGCGAGAGCGGGAGGGGCTGCTCGACTACACCACCGAGCACGAGCTGCGCATCGACGAGGGCGATCGCTGGCTCGTGAGCGTGGCCGGCGCCGGCCAGCCCCGCGACGGCGACAGCCGCACCGGCTACGCCCTCTTCGATCACGACGCCCGCACCGTGACCCAGCACCGCATCCCCTACGACATCGCCGCGACCCAGGCCAAGATCCTGGCCGCCGGCCTGCCCCCCATGCTGGCCGAGCGCCTGGGCTGAGCGCCCACGTTGCCGCCGGCGCCGACGCGCGCTATACTGGATATCTATTGTCTTGATTAGTGATGCTCGTTTGTCGCCAACGGCTTCATGAATCCCGGGGTTCCCCTATGTCCACGTCCGTCGTCTCCCTGAACGGCCGCCTCGACGGCGCCGAGATCACCCTGCCGCTGAACGAGGGCCGCCACGTGGTGGGCCGCGCCAGCGACTGCGACCTGGTGCTGACCACGCCCTCGGTCTCGCGCAAGCACGCCGCCCTGCTCTGCTCCGGCGGCAACGTACTGGTCGAGGACCTGGGCAGCCACAACGGCACGCTGGTGAACAGCGTCGCGATCCACACGCCGACGCCCCTGAAGCCCGGCGACACGGTCACCTTCGCCGACGTCACGCTCTGCTACGGCGATCCCGCGCCCACGACCACGCAGGTCACCATCGATCCGCACCTGGACTCTGCCGGCCTGGCCGTGTCCTGGGACGAGATGCGGCCGGAGCGGCCCAAGGGGCAGCGCAAGCGTTCGCAGCTCTTCGAGGTCCTGGCCGAGGCGGGCGACCTGCTCACGGTGCCGCGCGCGCCCGAGGAACTCTTCGAGCCCATCCTGGACATGGTCGAGGACGCCATCGCGCCCGAGCGCACCATCCTGCTGCTGCGCGACGAGGAGGGCGGGGAACCCGTCATCAAGGCCTCCCGCCTGAGCGACGGCGGCGACAGCGCCAACCTGACCCTGAGCCGGTCCATGGTCTCGCGCGTGCTCGAGGAGAAGACCTCCTTCCTGCTGGACGAGGGCGGCGACAGCGACCTCATGCAGCAGCAGAGCATCATCTCCCAGGGCATCCGCTCCGCCATGGCCACGCCGCTCTTCGACAACAAGCGCGTGATCGGCATCCTCTACGCCGACACCACCGACCTGAGCAAGCGCTACACCCGCGACGAGCTGGTGGCCTTCTCCCTGCTGGCCAACGTGATCGCCGTGGCCCTGACCCACGCCAGCTACGACGCCATGGAGGCCGAGAAGCGCCGCCTGGACACGGAGCTGGACGCCGCGCGCTCGATCCTCGACACGATCATCCCCGACGAGCTGCCGGACGTACCCGGCTACGAGGTCTGCGCCCACCTGGAGCCCTGCTACGAGGTGGGCGGCGACCTCTACGACGTGTCCGTGCTGCCCGACGGCCGCGTGGCCGTGATCGTGGGCGACGTGTCGGGCAAGGGGCTGGGCGCGGCCCTGCTGGTCTCGTCGCTGGTGCCCCTGCTGCGCGCCATGCTCGAGGCCGAGACCGACCTCTGCGCCCTGATGCCCAACCTCAACCGCCAGCTCTGGCGCACCACCGACCCGATGCGCTTCGCCACGCTGTTCGTGGGCATCCTCGATCCCGCCAGCGGCCGCCTGGACTACGTGAACGCCGGTCACGAGCCGCCGCTGGTGCTGCGCGCCGACGGCACCCTCGGCGCCGGCAAGCCGACCGGCGTGCCGGTCGCCCTGCTGGACGAGGGCGTCTGGGACACGGCGAGCCTGGACCTGGGCCCCGGCGACCTGATGGCCCTGTTCACCGACGGCATCACCGAGACCTGGCGCGACGAGGAGACCGAATACAGCGAGGTGCGGCTGCGCGAGCTGATCCCGACGCTGATCGGCCGGAGCGTGGACGAGGTGCGCGAGGCGGCGCTGGCGGACGTGAACGAATTCCGCGGCGACGCGCCGGTGAGCGACGACGTGACGTTGCTGTTGCTGAAGCGCGACGGATAGCGCACGGACGACGGCCCCACCCACCTCAACGATAGATGGCCTTGACGCCTCCCCAGCTGCTCTCCGCGGCCGGAATGGGCAGCTCGCAGCAGCGCGCGAAGCCCGAGGTCACCAGATCCCCGCGCGTCAGCATCCCGGACACCGCCATATCGACCCATTGGCCGTCGACGCGCGTCCAGAAACGGCCCGGCGCGGGCGGCCCGGTGCCGGTCGTGTACAGGCCGCCGGGCGGTTGCATGCTCGAGTGGATGGTGAAGAAGATGAAATAGGGATACCCCATGTCCGCGCACCAGCAATCCAGCGCGATGCCGAATCCGACGTACTCCTTGGGAACATAGTGGTGGAAATCCAGCACCGGGGTCTCGCAGATCGTGCTCCCGGGCTTCCAGGTCCCGACGTCGCCCGCAGCGGGGACGGCCCGCTTGAGGCCCATGGACACCGTGACGGTGAACGGCACGGGCATGTCCTCGGCGACGGTCATGATCATGTCCAGGGTCGAGATCTCGAAGCCGAGCGGGCAGTCGCAGCCGGCGGTCGGGTCGACGAGCGCGCAGAAGGTCTGACCGTCGCCGGTGATGCGGCCGGCTTCCGCCCAGTCGGGATTGAAGCCGGGCCAGGACTGGCCGACGAGGCAGAAGGTGCGGCCGGGCGTCGTGTCCGGGGCGGTTGCGGGGTGGGTGCGGGCCGATACGGGCCTTGCGCAGGCGATGAGCGACAGGATCATGACACCGCACAGGAAGATGCGCTCGGCAGATCTCATGGCAATCACCCTCCGTCGAAGTGAAGGGCATCATACCACGACGAGGACGTCCGGTGGGTCGATCTGTCGGGTTTCGATCCCGGGCGGCATGTCGTCCGGAAGCGTAGCCATGGGCCCGCAGGCTTTCTATCATGTGGCGGTCCGCGTCCATCCGAACGAACCGACACAGGAGCGACCCGATGAGCAGCATCACCCGCAAGATGGCCGACTTCACGCTCGGCCTCCGTTACGAGGACATCCCCGCCGACGCCGTCAAGGAGGCCAAACGCTTCCTGCTGGACAGCGTGGGCTGCGCCCTGGCCGCCGTGCGCAACGAGGACATGGCCGCCATGTACCGCTTCACAGAGAAGCTGGGCGGCGTCGCGGAGTCGACGCTCATCGGCAGCGGCGCCCGCACCAACGCCCCCAACGCGGCCCTGATGAACTCGCTGCTCGTGCGCGCGCTGGACTACAACGACATCTACTGGGAACAGGACCCGAGCCACCCCTCGGACATCATCTTCGGCGCCATCTCGCCCGCCGAGGCCCTGGGCCGCGACGGCCGCGAGACCCTCGTGGCCATGGTCATCGCCTACGAGCTGGAGATGCGCTGGTGCCTGGCGTGCTTCCCGGGCGTGCGCGAAGTGGGCTGGCACCACGCCACCCTGACCCAGCTCGTGAGTCCCTTCGTGGCGGGGCGCGTCTACGGCCTCGACGCCGACCAGCTCGTGGCCGCGGCGGGCATCGCCGGCAGCAGCCACTTCACCCTGGGCGGCGTGGTCGCCG
>CAZTWK010000100.1:0-444 GCA_964617805.1 uncultured Fibrobacteraceae bacterium
GCACCAGCGAGTCGTTCCAATGACTCGTTCGCACCGAGCAACGGTAGCGCCGTATGCCCGTCTAGTTGCGCAGCGGTCCAAACGACGACCTTGCTGAGGCCCTTCTTCGTCCAAACGGCGTCGACGGCGAAGAGCATACTTCGAGTCAAGCGATGAGGTGGCTTCCTCTCACGTCTACCGATAAGTCTCGCGCAAGTGCCTCACCGTCAGGGCGGCTTCGAAGGTATCGCGGGACACCGCTTGGCGGGGTGTGAAGGTCACGGTCCGCTTTTCGCCCGGGAGCAGGATGAGCAGGTTGTCGTCGAAGGCTCCGCGCACGTCGCCGCTGTCGAGGGTGACGAAGAAGGCGGGGTTGCTCGACTCGAGAGTCACCGCGAAACGGCCGAGGTAGAACAACCACGTGGCGAGCAAGACCACCGCCATACGGAGGTAGCAGCGCGAGGA
>CAZTWK010000100.1:454-5727 GCA_964617805.1 uncultured Fibrobacteraceae bacterium
GCTCGTCTCCCCCCTCCCCGCGCACTTCGGGAGGTCGCAGCGCTTGTACTTGGCGAAGAAGTGCTCGTTGCGGAAGCGCTCGCCGCCCGACTCGAGGTCGAGCACTAGGAACACTTCGTGGGGTACCGGCGCGAGGATTTCGACCGTGTGCTCGGCGAGCCGAACGGCGCCGGCGGAGGGGGTGGTCGTCTCGAAGGTCTCCTCATGTAGTGAGGCGCCATCGAAGCCAATGACGCGCAGTTGGACAGTGGCGTCCTCGACCTCGGGCGTGTCGCTGGTGAGCCAGATCTCGACCTTTCCATCCTCGGTCTGGAAGGCCGAAACGATGGTCGGCGCGAAGAACCGCTTCGCCGCGTAGTGCAGCAGCTTCCACCTGCCGCCGTACTCGAGCGAGCTCCAGGAGCAGACGGGCCAGTTGTCGTTGAGCTGCCAGTAGATGGTTCCCATGCAGGTCGGTTGGAGGTGGCGCCAGTGCTCGACTCCCACCTTGATGGCCAGGGCCTGCTGAACCTGGCTGAGGTAGACGAAGCTCTCGAATCCCTCGGGCATGCGGAAGTAGCGCGTGAACATCTCGATGATCTTGCCGTTGCCGGCGATGTTGCGCTGATGGTGCTCCATCACCGGTGCAGTCACGTTGAGCTGATCCTCTGGGGCGTACGACCGGATGGTCTCGAGCGAGGGGAAGGATTGGAAGCCGAACTCGCTGCAAAAGCGAGGGGTGACGTCATAGTAGGCCTCGAAGGACTTGCCGCCGTGCCAGACCTCCCAGTAGTGCATGTCGCCACGGCTGTCGTCCTCGAAGGTGTTCGAATAGTCCTGGGGACCGCCGCAGGGTGAGCTGGGCCACCAGCAGCGGTTTGGGTCAAGCGCCTCGACCGTCGCTCCGAGCACCCCTTCGTTGAGCCGGTCGTAGTCCACCAGGTAGCGCTCCGGACTGTTCTTGGACTCATCGAACCATCTCATCGCTCCCACGTCTTCGTTGTTCCCGCACCAGAGGGCGAGGCAGGCGTGGTCTCTCAACCGTTCGACCTGATACTCGGCCTCCCCCCGGACATTGGCGAGGAACTCCTTCGACGCGGGATAAAGCGAGCAGGAGAACATGAAGTCCTGCCAAACGAGCAGGCCCAGCTCGTCGCAAAGGTCGTAGAAGCGATCCAGCTCGTACTGCCCGCCACCCCAGACGCGGATCATGTTCATGTTCGCGGCGACCGCCGAGGTGAGCAGGTCCTTGTACACCTCGTCGGTGTGTCGCTGTGTGTTACCGAGCACGCTATTTGATGGCGAATCGAGCCGGCTATTTGATGGCGGGTTGATGATCACGGAGATGCGAATCGCGGCCTGAACGGTGCGATCAGTAAGGGATGGATTCCCCATCGAGGTCGTCGTCGGGTGGAGATAGCTCCGTGGCCTCCCTTCTCCAGCTTTCTACGATCACGTCCTCGTACACCTCGAAGACAGCTTGTTCGAGGTCGCAGATGAAATCGAAGATCACCTCTGCGGTCTGTGGACTCCAGTGACGCGGGACATCGATTCTGATGCCGAGGTGGCTGATGTATCCGGGGACTTCGTCGTCGTGGTGCATCTATCGCCCCCTGCGTTCGTCTTCGAGCTTGAGCACGTGCTCGACCACGGCAGAGTCGATTCGACGGAGGTTCCTTCTCGACGCGTTCTTCAGGCAGGTGGTGGCGATGCGGTCGATCTCCCTCATCGCGCCGCATGCCGCCTCGTGGAGCATGGCAATGGCATCCGAGGTGAAGGGATTGCGCTCGGCCTCGGCCTGTTCGAGCCGGTACTCGACGTATTCTGCGGTGTCTTGCGGCAGCGCCGGTCCGATGCTCACCCGGTGGAAGATGCGGGAGTAGAGCGAGCGATTGCGTCGGAGCAATAGGCGGTCCCAGAGCTGTGGCAGACCCACCAGGACAATCGAGAGCAACGCCTTGGAATCCCAGCGATAATTTAAGAGTATGTGGAGATGGTCGAGCACGTCCTGGTGGAGCAGGTGGCCTTCATCGAGCAGGAAAATGGGATGGACCCTCTCGTTACCGAGCTGCTCGATGTGCGTGCTCACCGCGTAGAAGACCGCCGCCGCGGTGGCCTTGGGGCTGAGACCCATGGCGAGGCAGAGCTGTCGATAGAAGTCGCGGCGTCCGAGAGTTGCGTTGTGGCAGTAGGTCAGTCGGAAACCCGCCTCGGGGAGCCGGTGACGCAACGCGCGGAGCAGACAGGTCTTGCCCATGCCCGGGTCTCCGACCAGGAGCGCGGAGTTGCGTTCCTCGGCGGCCTCGCACAACTCCTCGACGACGTCCTGCTTGGAAGATGGGAGCCAGAGGTCCTCGTCATCGATCTCCTTCGAGAGTGGCGGTCGAGTCAGTCCGTGGTACTCCAGCCATCGTGGTGGGCTCATCGTTTGCCTCCTTTTCGGGTACGTCCCAGAGCGCGGTCGAGCAGCGCACGGGGTGGATCGAAGGGCACCGCGTCGATGCCGCGTGGTTTCTTGGGTAGCTTGCGTCGTCCCTTCCGGGCGTTGGCCACGGGATCGACGAGGCGAAGCTCGAAGACCTTGTCCTCGTGCTCGACCCAGGGAGCCTCGGTCGGGTCGAAGAAGGTCCGGGCGACGGTGACGATCCTTCCGGTGAGCCATGCTCCGTCGAGCTCCCAGTCGGTGCCCGCGACGCTGAGCGTGGAGTCCCTCCTGACTCTCCGGCGGCCCCTGACGATCAACGCCTCGCGGAGCTTCTCGTCGGTGATGGTGTCGGGCTCTTCATCGGGACGTCGGTCTTGCCAGGCCGACTCGGGCGACTGGCCCATGAGCGAGGCATGGGGAGCGACGTGGTAGTGCTGGCTCAAGAAGGCGAGCAGCCGTACTTGGACGTCGTGAAGAGAGGACTCTTTGCCGATGTAGTCGAGGCAGCCCTCTCGCAGGGTGCGCCAGAATCGTTCCATCTTGCCGCGCGCCTCTGGGGAGCGGGGCTGGGCGTGAACGAGCCGAATTCCGAGGCGGCCGCAGGCGGTCTCCAGCGCATGCCCCCTGTATGTCGATCCATTATCGAGATAGAGCGTCGCGGGTTTGGGATGGACTCGCAGAGCCTTGACCAGCAGGGCCAGCATCTCCACCTGTTGCTCGTTCGAGCACGCCTCGATCGCCACGATGTAGCGAGAGGCGTCGTCGAGAAGAGCGTGGATACGAAGGGGGATACGCTTGTCGCCCTGGCGCAGTGTGGGACCGTGGCAGACGTCGGCGTGCCACAGTTCGCCGGGGTGCTCGGCCTGCCAGCGGCGGCGCCCCTTGCCGGCTCGCGCTTCTCGCATGGAGATGCGATCGAGGCCGTGCTCGGAGAATAAGCGCTGTATTGTGGAGGCCGAGACCTCGCCTTCTTCCAGACACCCCACGGCAGCGAGCGTCCGCAGGATCAGTGGCGCCGACGCTCGCGGGTACTCCCGCCGGATGTCCAGCAGCAGACTGCGCTGCTCCTCGGTCAAGCCCTTGGCGCGACCCTTGTCCGCACGTTCTTTGGGTTTGAGAGCTTCGAGCCCACCGCGACGATATGCGTAGAGCCAACGCTCCAAAGTCGGCACCGAGTAGGTCCGAGTCCGTACAGCGCCCGGAGGACGAAACCGCATCTTGCTCAAACGCAACAGCTCGTCCTTCAGCTCACCTCGTTGGAGCACCAGAGCCACCAGCCAGCCGATGACCTGGCTGCGAAACAGGGCCACCGCCTCACGGTGGTCCTTCGGTCCGAGAGTTTCCATGAGCACCTCCTTCATCTCGACGCCGACATTGGCGCCTCGGTGATCGGTGCCCGAGATTCAGGCCCTTGCTAACCGAGCCTCGATGGTGGGACGTGATTGCCGCGTCTCGAAGGTCTCCTTTCCATCATCGAGCCAGAGCGGCTCCGGCAGCGGCCCGGACGAGCACCGGAGCGTGCCGCAGGCGGGCGGGACACAGACCGAACAAGGTCTCGACGGCTCGCCGCGCCACCTGCCTGGGACTCCATGAAGCAGGTGAGGCTCGGACCTGCCCGAATAGTCGTCCTGCGCGAATCGCCGCGCTCCAGCGAACCAGCGAGCACCAGCCCTCCGCTGCCGTCGCGCCTACCTGGGGCCAGGGGCTGATCGACGAGCGGACATGGCGGGCCGGCCGACCCTCGACGGCCCAGAGCGCCATCGCCATGGCGATGGCCGCGGCGCTGTAGAGACGTCTCCACAGAATTCCACGAGGCACCACCGTCAGCGTCCGGTCGCAGAGCTGGCACAGGAAGCGACGCACGAGGATCTCATCGACTCCGGCAGGTGCCCCCACGGCGAACGGTCCCCACAAACATCGGGGACGAGTCCCGTGTCCGTGGAGACCCAGAGGGCGACCGGGACGACGGGATGCTGCTCCGCAGAGCGGACACCTCGCAGGGCGAACGGCCTCGACCGAAGGCATTTCTTCGATCCAGGACTTGACGTCGATGCTGGAATGAACGAATCCGATAGTGCTTCTGTCGGGCACAAAGACATGGAGCACGACGGGGAGGGTGCCGCGAACATCCTCCCCGTCACCTTTCGAGGGCCGGCGACATGCCGATGCTCCTCTCCTTGGCGCTCTCCTACCTCACCGCGTCACGGCTTCGCCAGAACCTGCTATTTGATGTCCAAAGAAAAGCCTGAACCGGGCTGACCATCAAACTGCGTGCTCGACCTGCGCCCGTTCTACGTCAAACGAAGTGCTCGGTAACAGCTGTGGCAGTGCATCGACGGGAATCCAGTTGGCGCCCTTGCAGAAGATGTCCCGACCGTTGACTCGGACCTTGAAGGAGCGTCCGATCTCGTCCTCCACGGAGACGACAGTGAGCTCGCGCAGGCCCAACCGATGTGTGTGCTGCTCGTCTCCTACTCGGACGCGTAGGTCGTAGAGCTGCTGCTCACCATGTCCAGCAGGCCACCACAGCGACGGATTCTCGATCACGATATCCGTCGAGAGATGGTTCGTGCCGGGTACGAGCTTCACCTGCTCACGCGCTTCCCGACCTGCGATGTCGACCGTGAACGAGGTCGTAGAGGCCTTCGGGGAACGGACTTCGCAATGAACCGTCAGTCGGCAGCGCTCTTCGGTATGGCGCTGGTCTGTGTAAACGTGCTCGATCCTGCCCTGGTTGGTCGCCTGCAGATAGATCTGGTCGTAGATCCCGGCCACCATCAGGCAGCAGCCCCAGTCCCAGCCCGCGTGGCACTGCACCTTACGGACGAGGTTGCGGTGTCTCGATTGCACCTTGCTGTCGCTGTGCGGG
>CAZTWK010000101.1:0-5693 GCA_964617805.1 uncultured Fibrobacteraceae bacterium
CGTAGTCGGCGGACGGTTACCAGGGGAAAGGGCCTTTGTTTTTACTATCCCCTGTTGAAGAGCGCGGTTCTTCCGGCGATCGAACGCGACCTCGAGCGCGCCGTCACCTCCCGCAACTGGTCCACCATGCTAAAGCTGGCGGACCTGCTGGATTGACGAATCAGCGCGCGGGCGGCCGTCAATCGGTGTCGGCGTCGAGGATCGATTCCAGGCCGGCAACCGGACGGGACGACAGCCACGGTCCGGCCGACCATTCCGGATGGCCTGCGATCACCAGCACACTGCCATCTCCCGCGCCCAGATGCACCGAGGGCATGACGAGGAGTCGGGTCACGGGCGGCTCGCACTCGCCCCACGGCATGGTGGCGAGCGGCTCGGCGAAGCGGACCTCGAGGGCGCCCGCCTCGAGAGCGTCGGCGATCTGGTCGTCGTCGATCGCCAGGAACAGGGCGGATCCGGAGGCCGAGAGGATCTCGTGTAGTTCCGCCATGATCGTGCCATGGCGCGGATCGGTGGCGGCGATCGTCGTCACGCCGCCACCACCGTGCATGGTCAACTCGTGAGTATCCACCTGTTTGACCCCGTCGCCTTGCCCCCGGCACCCGGCGCCGAATGGCGCCAGGATACCGAGGAGCAGCATCAGCGAACTGATGACACGCAAGGACGCCATGCCTATGGCGCGTCCGTGATGACGATGCCATCGAGCAGAATCGCCGAGTCGTAGATGCTGTCACCCACGTCGCCCGCGCGGAACGTGAACGTCACCGATTCGCCGGCGAGATGGCTGACATCGAGGTTGGTCGCGACCCAGCCGGTCATGTACACGCCCACCGGGTCGGCCGGTTCCTCCTCGTGAGGACCGACATCGAACTGGATGCCCGCCGGCACCAGGGCCCAGTCGCACATGTCGTCGATGGCGATGTAGAACAGTTGCTCGGTGCCGAAGAGTTCCGACTCGGCCGTGACCTCGAAGTAGTCCTGGAACTCGGACCCGCACCACTCCAGAAATTCCTCGGAGAAGAAGTTGTAGTTGAAGTCGATGGTACCCGCGTCGGCCGACAGGCAGACCGTCTGGCTGATCTGGCCGGAATCGGTGGTGAAGCCGAGCCCGGACGAGATGATGCCCATGAAGCCGCCCTCGAGCGCCGTGGTGCCGCCCAGCTGGCTGATCACGCGACCATCGCCGACCGGCGTCCAGCCGGTCAGCACGCCGGCCTCGAAATCACCGTTCTTGAGATCGCTGCTGAACGTCAGGTCGGTGTTGCCGAACTGGACGAAATTCGCGTTGACGATGTGCGGATCCTGCTGCGGCACCACGTTGTCGTGCGCGTCGCCGGCCGAGTCGCCGAAGTCCAGCACGTTGCTCCAGAAGTCGAGCGTCACGCCGTTCGCATAGGTCACGCTGACCGTCTCGTCGTACCCGCACACGTAGCCCGCGCCGCTGTTCCGGAAGGCCAGCTGCAACGTGTTGTTCTTCATGCCCTGGCAGGCACACACGTAGATCATGCTGTTCGGCATGTTGTTGTTGTACTTGTCGATGAACCGGGCCTTCACCGAGTAGTACTTGTGGCCGCCGTGGCTGAGCAGCGACATGGTCGGCGTCAGGCCGTAGAGGTCCCAGAAGTACTCGAGGGTGGTCATCAGGTTCACCGTCTCACCGGTCATGATGCAGACCTGGCCGTCCTTCTGGAGCGTGCCGTGGGTCACGATGCAGATGGCGCCGTAGGGAGACAGGCCGGCGAAGGCGTCGACGTCGGCGCCGCCGTCCCAGAAGTAATCCGTCTGTAGCGTCGGGCACTCGGATTCGTCGAAGAGCGTGTAGACGTCGTCGCACGGATCGGTCTGGCCCGCCAGGGTGTTGATCCAGCTGTGGAACGGGCTGAGGATGATGGCGCGCTCCGACTGGACCTCATCGGGATCGGCGACCTTGCTGGTGGGGGCCGGTCGGCTCCAGCCGGCATCCGGCAGGCTGCCGACGCTGGACGCAGGAATCGACCGCTGGCCGCTCGCACCGCCGAACACGTCGACGTCGGGATCGGTCGGCAGGTAGACGCCGACCTCGAGACCATCGTCGTACACGGCCCACACGGTGGCGCCGTCCGACGAGACATAGGCATCCTGGATGTCCGCCTCGGCCATCAGGTCGGCCACCATCTGCGACTTGGCGTCGGCGTCGGTCATGCCGCCGCCCACGTAGGTGCCGTAGTCCGCCTCGAGCTCATCCAGGTCGGCGATGACCTCGACCAGGTCATCCTCCGTCGCGACCTCGAGCACGGGCATCGGCAGAATCGACGACCAGGCGTCGTACTCGTCCGTGCCGCCGATCTCGGTCGCGGTGGCCTGGGCCCGGAAGTAGAGCGTCTGCTCCGCGGTGTAGGGATCTCCGGCGACGAGTCCGGTGAACACACCATCGCCCTCGATCTCATCGAAGTTGTCGAGGTTGCCGTTGTCGTACAGGTAGCCGACCGACTCCAGGACATCACCATCCGCGTCGACCGCGAACAATTCGACCTCGCCGATCTCCGCGGTCTCGGCCAGCACGACCTCGCTCGAGAAGACGATGTTCGCGGCCTGGTTCAAGGGAATTCCCTGGAGGTTGGCGAGCAGGTCGCTGCGGAAGTAGACGTCGGTGGCCAGGACCGAGAGATCGTAGTTCGGCGACCAGGTGCTGAAGTTGTCGCCGTCGCGCGATGTCTCCACCTTCACCCGCAAGCTGTACGCCTGTGGCGAGTCGACCTGGAGCCCCTCGACGAATCCGGTGTAGACCCCGTCCTCGGCCACGGCGTCATGGTTCGTCGAGCTGCCGTCGTCCGACATCTGGGCGAGCCGCGTGTTGTCGTTGCCGACCGCGTAGATCCCGACACCGGTGATCTGGTAGCCGTCCTGCACGGTGAAGCTGACGGTCATCGTCAGATCGGCGGGGATTCCCGCGAGCATCTCCACGAGGTCGGCCATCGGCGCGACATCGAAGGAGATCTCCGGCGGCGTTCCCGGCGTCGACGGATCGTCGGAATCATCCGAACACCCCGGCATGAAGCAGATCAGCATCAAGGGCAGGATCAGTATTCGCGCAAGAGCAGAAACGTTTCGCATGGTGTTCTCTCCTGAATGGGGACATACGGGGCGACCCCTCGACCGTCGTCGACCGAGTTCATATGGGACGGGACCAGCCTAGCACAATCACGATATCGGGAGCCAATAGAAGATGGATATCATTGTTGGTTAAGGTTCAACGTCCGTCAAGAGCCCGATACGACGGCGTCGACCCGGGTGACGACGCGATCACCAGGCGCGTCCGCGGTCGGCCGGCCGAGGCACGATCCCCGGTCGCCCCGGCGCTCGGGGCGGCCCCTGCAGGTCGTCCCGGCGAAAATCACGACGCCATCCCGGCTCGTCCGCTGCGACCGGCGGCAGCATCGCATAGTCACCGGGCGTGATCCCCGTCAGCCGCCAGAATCCGCGCCGCCAGGTGTCGTCTTGCCAGCTGCCGACCATCTGCGATCCGTCCTGGCTGATATCGAGCACGTCGACGAGTTGTAGCGGCATCGGCACCGACACCTCGATATGGTCGAGCCAGGCCGCGAGCGGATGCATGCCGGCGTCGGCGGTCCAGACGAACGGCGCCACCACGCCCCATACCGGGTCGCCACTCCAGCCGACCACCACTCCCTGGCCCGATACCGCGGTCGCCAGGCTGCGTTCGCCCGGCCCGTCGCCGAGGCAACCGAGATCCTGCAGGCCCTGGCCGTCATCATGCAGGAAGGCCCGGCCATCCACCTGTCCGCAACAGAATCGACCCGACTGATCGACGGCGACCGCCTCGCCCACTCCCTCGGGCCCGGCGAGCAGCTCGAGCTCGCTGCCACGCCAGCACGCCGGTCGTCGCTGGCCGGAGGTCGGGTGTTCGTCGAACCCGACCACCACGTCCGCGGCCGCATCGACGGCGGTCGCCCGGCTGCCGCGCCCGCTGTCGGGCAATGGGTCGAATCCGGTGTCCGCAGACCAGCGGAAGGCCACCGGTCGCGCGTCGAGCCACGCGAGCCCGACCACGACCAGGCCCAGCCCGTCGATCCCGTGCGCCGTGCCCGCGACCGCACCTGACGGATCGAGCGGCTGCCAGCCGGTGTCCGCCGTCCACCGGGCCGGACGGCGCCGGCCCGCGGCTCCGACGACGGTCCCGCAGATCGTGTCGCCGTCCAGACTGACACCCACCGCGTGGCTGGCCGGATCGCCGCCGCTGATCTCCAGCCGGTCGCCGGACGCGTCCCAGACGGCGTACCGCCCGCCCGCGTTCGCCACCGTCACCTCGTCGGTCTCCGCCAGCTCGCAATCCATCGGCGCCGACACCGGCGGACCGTCCAGGATCTCGAACGTCGCGGCGACCGCGGTGGACGTGCTCAGCAGTAACAGGAAACTGACCATCCTGAATCGCACCGTCGACCTCCAGCGGCATCGATACCTCGCCATCGGTTCCGATTGTAGGCCGGATGGCCGTTCGGACGCCTGTCCTGGGGTCGCAAAGGTTGTCCTGGAGGTCTCAATCGCCGCCCGGGTACTCGCTGGGCGGCATGCCGAACTGCTCGCGGAAGCTGCGGGCGAAGTGGGACAGGCTCTTGAACCCGACCGCGTACGCCACCTCGGTGACATTGCCGTACCGGCCCTCGAGCAGGTTCGCCGCGCGCTGGAGCCGCTGAGTCCGCAGGAAATCGCGCGGCGCCAGGTCGGCCACGGCCTTCAGCTTGCGATGGAGCTGGGCCCGGCTCAGTCCAACCTCGCGCGCGAACAGCTCGACGGTGAACTCGTCGTCGTCGAGGTGTTCGTCGACCACCTTGCGGCACCGGCGCACGAACCGCTCGTCGGCGGAGGTGACGGGCATCGCTTCCAGATCGAGGGTCCGGAGCTGGCCGGCGAACAGATCCAGGCGGTCGAATAGGAGCTGGAACAGCACCAATCCGCTGGCTGAGGAAAGAGTCTGGTCGGTAAAACGAATGGTGGGAATTGCGTGGACCCGGCTCAGAATTTGTGCTTTACTGGATCTCATGAAAGGCGGCTTCCTTTGATGGAGAATATGGTGTCTTGGTAAACCCATAATCTCATGTCTGGAGCCGTCTTTCAACGTTTTCGGGCCTCTCATGTAGGCGGTTTTATGCAGCTATGGGGTGGACCATCGACGAGGGCAACCCGGATCCGCGACGAGCCTGGGGGACCAGGGCAGTAGCTAGATTGAACGGTACTTCCTACAGCATCTCAACTCAGTATCAACGGCTCGTGAACCGTGACGGGCTCGGCCCCATCGGAGGCTTCTTCAAATCTGGAGATTTCAAGGACAGGATATCCGTGACTTACGGCATCGGCTGCGAACTACGGATGTCAGAGCAGTTCTGGATGAAGGCACAGGTCTATCTAGGAGATCCAAACACGGCCTTTGACGATGACGAGAGTCTCCTATATGCAATTGGATGTGACTATCGACTAATCTCCAATACGAAGCTCTACATCCAGACCGTGATCATGAATAATGCTTCATATGGCAGTGGGGCTCTCGGTGGTGTCATGGATGGCCACGGCTATCGGCTCGATCCTAACGTAATTGGTTCGCGAGCTCAAGATACAAGCACGGATGATCTAAGGGGAGTGAGCCTCGGAGCTCAGATTGATTTCTGAGGAAATCCCTGGCAGGAAAGAAAACGTCT
>CAZTWK010000102.1:0-5604 GCA_964617805.1 uncultured Fibrobacteraceae bacterium
GAGGGCGGCGACTCGTCCATGTCGCGGACGGTGTCTCTGCCCGCCGCCATCGGCGTGCACATGATCCTCACAGGCGGGATCACCGAGCGTGGCGTGCTGGTTCCCGTGCTGCCCGGCATCTACGAGCCGGTTCTGGACGAGCTGGCGACGCTGGACATAAACTGCATCGAGAAGACCGAAACCTACCAGTCCGGAGGAGATAAGTGATGGCCAAGACGACCAAGGCCGGGATCTTCAGGTCCCTGGGACTCAGCAAGAGCATGAAGGGCTGCAGCGTCGGCGGCGAGTGGTTCGCCAGCAGCGGCGACTACCTCGAGGTCCGCAACCCGACCACCGGCGAGGTGCTGTCCAAGGTGGAGCAGGCCTCCGCCCAGGACTACGCCCGCCTGATGCGGACGACCACCGCTGCCTTCAAGGTCTGGCGCGAGATGCCGGCGCCCAAGCGCGGCGAGATCGTGCGCCTGATCGGCGAGGCCCTGCGCGCCAAGAAGGACGACCTGGGCGCCCTGGTGTCCCTCGAGATGGGCAAGATCCTCACCGAGGGCCTCGGCGAGGTCCAGGAGATGATCGACATCTGCGACTTCGCCGTGGGCCAGAGCCGCTTCCTGAGCGGCCCGACCCTGCAGAGCGAGCGCCCCGGCCACCGCATGATGGAGCAGTGGCATCCGCTGGGTCCCATCGGCGTGATCACCGCCTTCAACTTCCCGGTGGCCGTGTGGGCCTGGAACATGGCCCTGGGCTGGGTCTGCGGCGACACCGGCGTGTGGAAGCCGTCGAGCAAGACGCCCCTGACGGCCATCGCCTGCCAGAACATCGCCAACGAGGTCTTCAAGGCCAACGGCGTGCCCGAGGGCGTGAGCTGCGTGGTCGTCGGCCGCGGTTCGGTGATCGGCGAGAAGATGATCCACGACAAGCGCCTGCCCCTGATCTCCGCCACCGGTTCGACCCGCATGGGCATCCGCATCGGCGAGGTCGTCGGCGCCCGCCTGGGCAAGACCATCCTCGAGCTGGGCGGCAACAACGCCCTGGTCATCTCCGACAAGTGCGACCTGACCGGCGCCCTGGCGAGCTCCTTCTTCGGGGCCGTGGGCACCGCCGGCCAGCGCTGCACCTCGACGCGCCGGCTGATCATCCAGGAGAAGATCTACAAGAAGTTCGTGCGCAAGCTCGTGGCCAACTACGAGAAGGTCCGCATCGGCGACCCGCTGAACCCGCGGACGTTGATGGGCCCCCTGATCGACGAGGGCGCCGTCAAGGACTACGAGGACGCCATCAAGGCAGCGCTCGAGCAGGGCGGCAAGCTGATCTACGGCGGCAAGGTGCTGCGCCGCAAGGGCTGCGCCCGCACCTTCGTGCAGCCGACGATCATCGAGATCGCCAACAAGGCCAAGATCGTCCAGGCCGAGACCTTCGCGCCCATCGTCTACGTCATGAAGTACAAGCGGGTCGAACAGGCGATCCGCATGCACAACGACGTTCCCCAGGGGCTGTCGTCGGCGATCTTCACCGACAGCGTGGCCGAGGCCGAGGCCTTCTACAGCTACGGCGGCTCGGACTGCGGCATCGCCAACGTCAACATCGGCACCTCGGGCGCCGAGATCGGCGGCGCCTTCGGCGGCGAGAAGGAGACCGGCGGCGGCCGCGAGTCCGGCTCCGACGCCTGGAAGGCCTACATGCGGCGCCAGACCAACACGATCAACTGGCGCGGTGAGATCCACCTCGCCCAGGGGGTCGAGTTCAAGGCCTAGAGCACGTCCGACGTGTTCCGGTGGGGCCGGCAGCGACATCCGTCGCCGCCGGCCCTTCTTCTTGGGCGTGGCTGCGGCATCCCCGTCGTGCTATAAAGTCCTTCAGGAGGAACACGATGCCCGAGAACAGGGACTGGCAGGCGGAACTCGACCGGATCTGGCCCCATCTGGTGACCATGGGGCACGGTGCGACCGACGGGTTCGAGCAGCTCATCAAGCGCCGGGTGCGCAACATCCTGCTGGTGGCCAGCCTGTACGACGCCTTCACGCTGGAGGAGGGGGGGCGTCTCACCGAACTCATCCTGAGCGACTACCGCGAGCTCAACCTGAGCGCCTCGCCCCAGATCACGCGCGCCACCTCGGGGGAGGAGGCCCTGCGGCTGATCGGCGAGAGCGAGTTCGACCTGGTGCTGACCATGACCCGCATCGGCGACATGGACGCCCACGAGCTCGCGCGGAGATCGAAGGCGGTGGAGGCGCAGCTGCCGGTGGTGGTGCTGGGCTACAACGCCCGCGAGCTGGACGCGGTCGCCGGCGGCGAGGGCGGTCCCATCGACCTCACCTTCGTGTGGACCGGGGACGTGCGGCTGCTGCTGGCCATCATCAAGTGCGTCGAGGACCGCTGGAACGTGGCGGACGACACGCGCTACGGCGAGGTCCGCACGATCATCCTCGTGGAGGACTCGATCCGCTTCTACTCGGCCTACCTGCCGCTGATCTACACGTCGGTCATGTCCCAGACGCACGGCCTGATGGAAGACAGCGAGAACCTCGCCCAGAAGCTGCTGCGCATGCGCGCCCGCCCCAAGATCCTCTTCGCCACCAATTTCGAGGAGGCGTGGGACTACTACGACCGCTACCGCGACTACCTGCTCGGCGCCGTCTGCGACGCGCGCTTCCCCTGGGACGGCGAGAAGCGCGCCGACGCCGGCGTGGAGTTCGTGCGCCGCATCAAGCGGGACGATCCCACCCTGCCCGCGGTCATCCAGTCCTCGGAGGCGGTCAACGAGGCGAAGGCGGCCGAGGTGGGGGCCAGCTTCATCCACAAGAAGTCGCCCAGCCTGCTGAAGGACCTGGGCCGGTTCATGCGCGAGCACTTCGGTTTCGGCGACTTCATCTTCCGCCTGCCCGACGGCACCGAGGTGGGCCACGCCCACAACACGCGTTCGCTGATCCGCGAGATCTCGCGGGTGCCGGAGTCCTCGATCGACTACCACGCCTCCCACGACCACTTCTCGAACTGGTTCCGGGCGCGCACGCGTTTCGGGCTGGCGAAGATGATCAAGCCGGTGCATGTGATCGACTTCGACACCACGGAGGAACTGCGGCGCTACATGATCGACACCTTCACCTGGTACCTCGAGCAGTCCCGGCGCGGCATCATCTCCGACTTCTCCCGCCAGAACTTCGACGAGGGCGCCGGCTACACGCGCATCGGCAAGGGCGCGCTCGGCGGCAAGGCGCGCGGCCTGGCCTTCATGAACAACGTCCTGAACCGCCCCGACGTGCGCGACCAGTTCCCCGACGTGAAGATCATGGTCCCCTCGACGGCCGTCGTGGCCACCGACGTCTTCGACGAGTTCATGGACCAGGCGGGACTGCGCGATCTCGCCCTGGGCGACGCGACCGACGAGGAGATCGCCGCCGCCTTCCTGGAGGCCAAGCTGCCCCCGTCCATCTACGACGACCTGCGCATCTTCCTCGGCGAGGTGCGCTACCCCCTGGCCGTGCGTTCCTCCAGCCTGCTCGAGGACGCCCAGCACCAGCCCTTCGCCGGCGTCTACCGGACCTACATGATCCCCAACAACCACGAGGATCTCGACAAGCGCCTCGACCAGCTCTGCGACGCCATCAAGCTCGTCTACGCCTCGACCTACTACCGGAGCGCCCGCTCCTACCTGGAGGCCACGTCGAACCGCGTCGAGGAGGAGAAGATGGCGGTGGTGATCCAGCACATCGTGGGCCGCCGCCACGAGGAGCACGTCTACCCGAACATCGCCGGCGTGGCGCACTCCACCAACCACTACGCCACCGACTTCATGCGCCAGGAGGACGGCGTCTGCCTGGCCGTGCTGGGCCTCGGGCGCACGGTCGTCGAGGGGGGCAAGAGCCTGCGCTTCTCGCCCCGCCAGCCGGGCCGCCTGCTGCAGTTCGCCACCGTCGAGGACACCCTGCGCAACAGCCAGCACCGCTTCCAGGCCCTCTACGTGGGCGATCCCTCGGCCTATCCGAGCGCCGCGGAGGACAGCAACGTGTCCTGGCTCGACCTGGCCGACGCCGAGCGCCACGGCACCCTGGCGCCCATCGGTTCGGTCTTCTCGGCGGAGAACGACGCCATCTACGACGGCATCGGCCGCAAGGGCCCGCGGCTGATCACCTTCGCCCACGTGCTCAAGCACGGCCTCTTCCCCCTGGCCGACATCGTGTCCTTCATGCTCGACCTGGCGCGGCGCTGCATGAACTGCGAGGTGGAGATGGAGTTCGCCGTGAACCTGCCCGACGGCGACCGCCCGGCCGAGTTCGGCATGCTGCAGATCCGCCCCCTGGCCACCGGTCTGGCGGCGCCCGAGGTCTCGGACGAGCTGCTGGAGTCGCCCGCGGCGATCATCGCCACCGAACTGGCCTTGGGCAACGGCGCCTACGACGAGATCCAGGACGTGGTCTTCGTGGACCGCGACCGCTTCGACCGCGGCCAGACCCGCGAGATCGCGGCCGAGGTCGGCGAGCTCAACGAGCGGCTGCGGTCGGAAGGGCGGCCCTACCTGCTGGTCGGTCCCGGACGCTGGGGGTCTTCGGACCGCTGGCTGGGCATTCCGGTCGCCTGGACCCAGATCGCCGGCGCGTCGGTCATCGTCGAGACGGACCTGGACGAGTTCAAGGTGACGCCCAGCCAGGGCACCCACTTCTTCCAGAACCTCACGTCGTTCCGCGTGGGCTACCTGACGGTGAACCAGACCAGCGGGGGAGGCCTGCTCGACTGGGACTGGCTCGAGTCCCGCCCCTGCGACGCCGAAACCCCGCACCTGAAGCACCTGCGCCTGGACCGGCCCCTGCGCGTGCTGATCGACGGCCGCAGCGGCCGCGGCGTGGTGCTCGAGACCGACGCCTGAAAAACGGCTCCCAACACCTATTTCGCCCACACCTCCGAAAATCCGGCGCTCCGGCGGGATTTAACTTGCCAAGGCGTTAACGGGTTCTAGATTTGAGGCAGCGAATCGGAGCGGCCTTACGCGGGTCGTTTATGGCCATTTCACAGACACGGGAGATCAGAGACATGGCAGAAGGATTCAAGACCTTCATGGAGCAGGTCGTGGCTAAGAACCCCGAGCAGACTGAATTCCACCAGGCCGTCGAAGAGGTCGTGGAGTCTCTCTGGCCGGTTCTGGACAAGCGCCCCGAGTACCGCAAGGCCAAGATCCTCGAGCGGATCGTCGAGCCCGAGCGCGTCATCATGTTCCGCGTCCCCTGGCTGGACGACAACGGCGACGTGCAGGTGAACCGCGGCTTCCGCATCGAGATGAACAGCGCCATCGGCCCCTACAAGGGCGGCCTGCGCTTCCACCCCAGCGTCAACCTGGGCATCCTGAAGTTCCTGGCCTTCGAGCAGGTCTTCAAGAACAGCCTGACCACGCTGCCCATGGGCGGCGGCAAGGGCGGCTCCGACTTCGATCCCAAGGGCAAGAGCGACACCGAAGTCATGCACTTCTGCCAGAGTTTCATGACCGAGCTCTGCCGTCACATCGGCCAGTTCACCGACGTTCCCGCCGGCGACATCGGCGTGGGCGGCCGCGAGATCGGCTACATGTTCGGCCAGTACAAGCGCGTCAAGAACGAGTTCGTCGGCGTGCTGACCGGC
>CAZTWK010000103.1:0-5526 GCA_964617805.1 uncultured Fibrobacteraceae bacterium
CGTCCTCGGTGTGGGTGGCCATCAGGCTGAGGCGGATCAGGGCGTCGCCCTTCTCGACGGCCGGCGAGACCACCGAGTTGACGAAGACGCCCTCCTCGAAGAGCCGGTGGCACATCTGGAAGGCCATCATGTCCTCGCCGATGACCACGGGGATGATGGGCGTCTCGGAGGGACCGGTGTTGAAGCCGGCGTCCTTGAGGCGTTCCATCATGACTTCCGTGTTGCGCCAGAGCTGGGTCAGGCGCCAGTCCTCCTCGAGCATCACGTCGACGGCGGCCGAGACGGAGGCGCAGGAAGCGGGCGGCATGCTCGCGGAGAAGATGAGCGAGCGGGCGGTGTGCTGGATGTAGTGGATGGTCTCCGCGTCCGAGGCGATGAAGCCGCCGACCGAGGCCAGGGACTTGCTGAAGGTGCCCATGATCAGGTGCACGCGGTCGGTGACGCCGAAGTGGTCGGCGGTGCCGCGTCCCTGCTGGCCCAGCACGCCCACGCCGTGGGCGTCGTCGATCATCAGGATCGCTTCGTGCTGCTCGGCGAGATCGAGTATCTCGGGCACCTTGGCGATGTCGCCGTGCATGGAGAACACGCCGTCCACAACGATCATCTTGCCGTTGGAATCGTTGTTGGAGAGGACCTGCGACAACGAGGTCATGTCGTTGTGCTTGTACTTCTTGACCTGGCCGAAGCTCAGACGGGTCGCGTCTATGATCGAGGCGTGGTCGGTGCGGTCGACGATCACGGAGTCGTTGCGGCCGACCATGGAGAAGATCACGCCCAGGTTGACCATCATGCCGGTGGAGAAGACCAGGGCCTTTTCCTTGCCCACGAGGCTCGCGAGCTTCTCTTCCAGCTCGATGTGGATGTCCAGGGTGCCGTTCAGGAAGCGCGAGCCGGCGCAGCCGCTGCCGTACTTGTCCAGGGCCTGCTTGGCCCGCTCCTTGACCAGCGGGTGGTTGGTCAGGCCCAGGTAGTTGTTGCTGCCCAGCATGATCACTTCGCGGCCGTCGATCCGCACGGTGTTCTCCTGCGCGGACTCGATGACCCGGAAGTAATGGTACAGGCCGGCTGCTTGCAGGTCCTTCGCCGCCCTGAACTGTCCGACCTTGTCCAGTAGACCCATACGTAACGCAATCCTTGCTGTGTCCAGAAGGGACGGCGTCCTCGCGACCCCGTCCGTCATCTGCTGCGCGCCCGTTTTTCTATCGGGTGGCGGCTTCTCCTCATTCGACTGTACCAATCTTTTCGGATCTCCACCAGCGCAAATGGCCGCTATCTGCGCAGCAGCGTGCGGGCCTCCCAGGCGATGAAGACCGCCAGGATCACCAGCCCCGCGGCGATGCCCGCCAGCAGGATCCGGCCCTCGTCCAGGAAGTGCTTGGCCTGCCAGATCAGGGCCGCCACGGTGGTCGCCAGCATGAACAGCGCCGGCACCAGGGTGGCCAGCCGCGGCTTGCGCAGCCCCACCAGCCAGCAGGAGACCACGATAAGCGAAAGGGCCGCCACCAGTTGATTGGTCGCCCCGAAGACGGGCCAGATGCGCGTGTAGCTGTCGCTGGCGCCCAGCCAGCCCGCCACCAGCACCGTTACGAGGGTGGCGACCCATCGGTTGCGTGCCACCGGCAGATCGCGGCAGAGTTCCTGCAGGACGAAGCGGGCCAGGCGGGTGGAGGTGTCGAGGGTGGTGATCACGAAGGCGTTGATCATCAGCATTCCGAAAAAAAGGCCCAGCGGCGCGGTGAGCAGGGGCAGGGCGTCCACCAGGCGGCCGAGGCCGGTGGCGAAGGCCACGATGGGGCCCCCGCCCGCCTCGGACATCAGGAACTGCAGGCTGCCCGGGCCGGGAGCCGCGCCGGCGTCCCAGTCGAGGGCGCCGGCGGCGGTCAGCACCACCAGGCCCGCCAGGGCGGCCTCGAGGATCATGGCGCCGTAGCCCACGCGCAGGCCGTCGCTCTCGCGGGAGAGCTGCTTGCTGGTGGTGCCGCTGGCCACCAGGGAGTGGAAGCCGCTGACGGCCCCGCAGGCGATCATCACGAAGAGGACGGGCCACACGGGGCCCTGGGCCACGTGGAAGCCGGTCAGCGCGGGTGCGCTGACATCCGGGTGCAGGACCAGCAGGCCGAGGAAGCCGCCGCCGAGGCCCAGGTACAGGATCCAGGTGCTCAGGTAGTCGCGGGGCTGCAGCAGCATCCAGACGGGCAGCACCGAGGCCAGCACGCAGTAGATCATCAGGATCCAGAACCAGAAGGTCGTCGCGGGCAGGCCCAGGGCCGTCTCGCCCACGTCGATCGGCAGGCGTTGTCCCAGATAGATCAGTCCCCCGAGGACGAGCAGGGATGCCAGGGTGGCCGGTCCCAGGCGCAGGCCGGCCCGCAGGACCGTCTTGCCGAAGACCACCGCCAACAGGATCAGCCCGAAGGTCGGCAGCACGATGGTGGGCTGGGTGACGAAGGTGCGCGCGGTGATCACGCCGAAGACGGCGATCACCAGCACCAGGGCGCACCACAGGAAGATCGAGAGCACCAGGCGCGCGCGCCGGCCCAGGGTCTGCTCCGCGATCTCGCCCACCGACACGCCCCGGTTGCGCACCGAGGCCATCAGCGAGACATAATCGTGTACCGCGCCGATGAACACCGTGCCGATGGCGATCCACAGCAGCGAGGCCAGCCACCCGAAGTAGAGAACGCCCAGCAGGGGGCCCACGATGGGCCCGGCGCCGGCGATGGACGAGAAGTGGTGGCCGAAGAGCACGGGCGTCCTGGCGGCGTGGTAGTCGAGGCCGTCGGCCTGCTCGCGGCTGGGCACGGGGCGGTCGTCGTCGGGATCGACGAGGCGGCGGGCGATCCAGCGGCCGTACAGGCGGTAGCCCAGCACCAGCCACACGGCCAGGGCGCCGCCGATCCACAGGGTGTTCAAGCGAGCTCCTTCTCGGCGAATACGTCGGCCTCGAAGACCTGGAAGGCCGCGCCCTCGCGCCAGGCGTCAGGCGAGAGGCCGGCCTTCATGGCCAGGTGGGAGAGCATGGTGTCGCGGCCCCAGCCCTGCTCCGCGGCCACCTGGGGCAGGAACACCGATTTGTGGACGCCGCGCGTGAGCACCACGCCTTGGCGCGGCACCTCGATGTCGCGCCAGCTGCCGACGGCGCGCAGGGGCGTCAGGGCGGAGATCTCGATCTCCAGGTTCGCCACCTCGCCGGCGGTCACCGGCTCGAAGCGCGGGTCGCGGAAGGCGGCCGCCAGGGCGTTGTCGATCACCGCCTCGGCCAGGGGCTTGACGCCCTCGATGTAGCCGATGCAGCCGCGCAGCCGGCCGCGGCGGCGCAGGGTGACGAAGACGCCGCGCGTCTCGCTCAGGGCGGTCAGGTCAAGGGCCGGATCGGTCGCTGGCGCCGTCTCGCCCGCGGCCCCGGCGGTGATGGCGGCCCGGGCCATCCTGAGCAGGACGGTCTTCTCCGCATCGGTCAGCGGCTCGCTCACGGCAGGTCCTCCGGGTCCAGGCAGGCCAGCAGGGCGGCGTAGCTCACCGACAGGCTGTAGTCGCGGTCGCGGTCGGCGCTGCGGGCGTAGTCGACCAGCGCCGCGCGCGGGCGCGCCGGCCAGGGCAGGGACAGGACCAGGGCGGCGGCCTCCAGCCCGCACATGGTGATGCCGGTCTCGCGGCCGTAATCCAGCAGGCGCGCGGCGTCCCAGGCCAGCACCGCGTCGAGGGCGCCCATGTCGAGGAGGCGCAGCTTCTCGGGGATGTCCGAGCGGAAGGGCACGTAGCCGTAGCTGGCGCCGAAGTGGGTCATGTCGGTGGAGATCACGAAGAGCGAACGCCCGTCGCACCACGGCCCGAGGGCGGCGGCGGCCTCGCGGCGGACCGCGTCGTCGAGGCGGGGCACCAGCAGGGGCACGACCGGCGGCACGGGGGAGAAGACGGTCTGCACGAAGGGGAGCTGGATCTCCTCGGCGTGCTCCTGGGCGTGGGCGGCCGGTTCGCAGACGAAGGCCCCGCAGCCGGCAAGGCGCTCGCAGACCTCACGGTCCACCGCGATCTCGCCCAGGGGGGTGGCGTAGGCCGTCGCGTCGGGATAGGAGATGCGCGACAGGGGAAAACGGTGCGGCGGCGCCAGCACGAAGATCCGGTCGTAGCTCCGTCCGGACAGCAGGCCGTAGCCGCGGCCGGCGACCGGCCCGCTGTAGACGTACCCGGCGTGGGGCGCCAGCAGCGCCACCGGCACCCCGGCCGGCGCGTCGGTCGGCTCGGCGGCGGCGACGAAGCGCTCGACCTCGGCGGCCAGGTCGCCGGCGTCGTCGGGATACCAGGTTCCGGCCAGGGCGGCGGGGCGGGTGTGGGGCGAGGCCATGGTTGCTCCCTCCTGCGGAATGCCCCGCCACTGTAGCAGACCGCCCGTCGCCGGGTCCAGACCCCCAAAAAGGCGTTTGCACTTGCGTTTCGGACCGAGACGCGTCATTCTGACGGCGGATACCATGAAATAAAAAAACAACACCTCATTTGGGGAGGGTTGGCTTGAAGATCAACGAGAAGGCCCAGGGCGAGATAATGGTCCTGAACCTGTCGGGCAAGATCATGGGCGGCGACGACCACGATCTGTTCCACACCGAGATCAAGACGCTCATCAGCGAGGGCTACGTCGACGTGGTGCTGAACATGTCCAAGGTGAACTGGATCAACTCCACCGGCCTAGGCGTGCTGGTGTCGGGCTTCCACACGCTGAAGAAGAACGGCGGCGTGATGAAGATCTGCGACGTCAGCAGCCGCATCGACAACATCCTGAACGTAACCCAGCTCAAGCTGGTGTTCGAGACCTACGAGACCGTGGAAGAGGCGGTCGCCTCCTTCGGAAAGTAGCCCCATGCCCACCCCCCGGACGCCGCTGCTGACGGTGGACGGGGTGGTGCTGACCCGCGACCCGGCCCAGCCAAATGCGCCGCCGCAGGTGCTTCTGGTCAAACGCAAGCACGATCCCTATCGAAGCCGCTGGGCCTTGCCCGGCGGCTTCGTCGATGTGGGGGAGAATCCCGACGACGCGGTCGCCCGCGAGGTAGCGGAGGAGACGGGGCTCACAGGGGCGGAGTTCGACCAGTTCAGGGTATACGGAGCACCGGACCGTGATCCACGGGGGCATTCCGTGACGGTGGTGTATGTGGCGGAGATCAAGGGGGCGACGCCGGATGTAGCAGGCGGGGACGACGCGGCGGAGGCGGCGTGGTTCGTGGTCGACAAGGTGCCGGGGCTGGCCTTCGATCACGGGGAGATACTGGGAGACGTGATGGGGTACTGGAGCGAGGGTTGAACGCGTGTGATATCGCGCTATCCTTGACTCCCACTTGGATATCCTGATATGCTGCATTCATCTTAATGGACAAACCGGTTGGCGTGGAGCGGGTTGGGTATATTCAGCCGGATACATAGACCAGATATCCTAGCGTACTCCTGCAACATATCTGGTTACACTGACCAGCAGAATTCACGTTATGCATACACAGGCCGAAATTTTCCCGTCAGAGTCTGCGTTCGGAATTT
>CAZTWK010000104.1:0-5505 GCA_964617805.1 uncultured Fibrobacteraceae bacterium
CTGGAGCTGGTGCAGAAGAACAAGAACTTCGGCGGTATCGGAGATTGATGTTCATTTATGCTATCCTTATAGTCGGACGGCGAATCTGAAACCGACGACAAGGGGGCACACATGAAGATCTTGCTGACGATCCTGGTCCTTGTGGCGGCTTGCGTCACAGCCCAGGCGGGAATCGAATGGACGTGGGGCAACGGTGCGTTCGGCTCGGAGCAGGGCACGTTCATCACCGACGGCGAGCTCGTGGGCGAGCTGGCGCCCGGCGGCACCTATACGATCATCGATTTTTCCATCACGGCCACGGCCTACCTCATTCCCATCGGTTCGATGTCGGGCGGCGAATTCGATCTCATCCAGCCCGACATCGGCTTTGATTGGGATGGCTCCGCCCCCACTGTCTTCTGGCGCAACTCGGGCGAATACACCAACGGCCTCTGGATGCATGTGGCAGCGGCGGCTCCGGGCGACCCGGCCACGATCGGAATGGGCATGGGCTGGTTCACGATCGTGGACGAAACGGATGATTTTACCTTCCATTACGATCCTGTCACGCCGATCCTCACCCCCGTCGGCACCGTCACGGCCCACGAGCGCGCCACCTTCGGCGCGGTGAAGGCGCTGTACCGCTAGCCGACGCCCCGCACGACGAAACGAGCCCCCGCGATCGGGGGCTCGTTTTCACGTCGGAGATGGTCGTCTAGAAATCTTTCCGGATCCCCGCCGAGATCGCCCGCGCGTTCTGTCCGACCCTGGTCAGGTAGTGGTTGCAGTTGTCCTCCACCTGCCCGATGCCGTAGTGGGAGTCCATGCCGTTGCTGATCGTGGCGTAGTTGGCCCACAGGTTGGTGTCGTCGCTCAGCTTGCGGCCGCTGAACCAACCGCCCCGAAGTGATACTGAGCCTCATAATCTATCATTTGGCAGGCGCTTACGACTAGACGATACGATTAATTCATTGATTTTCCAGCCCCAGTGGTCTACAGTTCGATCCACAACCAAAACCGTCCCATATCCGCGGCCGGCGAGCCGCCAGACATCTTCCACGCCCCGGGAGGTTCCCCCATGAAGACCACGAAGGCCCTGCTCTGCGGGCTGGCCCTGACGCTGCTGATCGCCCCGGCCACCCTGGCAGACGAGTGCGTCGACTGCCACAAGGAGATCTCCCCCGGCCAGGTCCTGGACTGGGAGATCAGCGCCCACGCCTCCAACGACGTGAGCTGCGCCGACTGCCACGGCGACAAGCACAACACGGCCGACGACGCCCTCCTGGCCGACATGCCCAGCGAGCACGTTTGCGCCGAGTGCCACCAGGAGCAGTTCGACTCCTTCGCCCAGGGCAAGCACAACCACGGCTGGACCTCGCTGAACGCCCTGCCGGCCACCCACTTCGCCCCCGACGAGCTGATCGAGGGCGGCCGCGGCTGCGGCGGCTGCCACAACATGGGCATCAAGACCGAAGCCCAGGTGCAGGAGCTGCGCGACAAGGGGTACCGCTACCAGAAGAACTCCTGCGACGAGTGCCACACCCGTCACGCCTTCTCCAAGCAGGAGGCCCGCAACCCCCGCGCCTGCCAGCAGTGCCACATGGGCTACGACCACCCCCAGTGGGAGATGTGGTCCAGCTCCAAGCACGGCATGCGCTACTTCGCCAAGCTGGCCGGCGACCTGCCCGAGGGCGCGGCGGCCCCCACCTGCCAGGACTGCCACCTGCCCGACGGAACCCACGCCAACCGCACCGCCTGGGGCTTCCTCGGCGTGCGCCTGCCGCTGCCCGAGGACCCGCAGGCCGCCGCCGACCGCGTCACCATCCTGAAGGCCCTCGGCGTGCTGGACCCGGCGACCGGGGAGCCGACCGCCATCCTCGACGCCGTGAAGGCCGTCGACATGGCCCGCCTCGACCAGGCCGACTGGGAGGCCGAGCGCGAGAAGATGCTCGACACCTGCACCGGTTGCCACTCGCGCTCCTACGCCAAGGAGCAGCTGGAGATGGGCGACTCGATCCTGTCGAAGGCGGACCGGCTGATGGCAGAGGCGATCGAGACCGTGGCCGAGCTGTATGCGGAGGGGATCATCGTGAAGCCGGAGGGCTACCCCTTCAACTACCCGTTCTTCCTGACGCTGATGCACACCAACGGTGCGAACTGGGACGAGAACCTGGACGGCTTCTCGCACATCGACCAGGTGCTGCTGAGGATGTTCTTCAAGCACCGGATGCGGGCCTACCAGGCCTTCTTCCATGTGAATCCTGATTACGCGTACTGGTACGGGTGGAACATGATGACGGAGGATCTGGGGGAGATAAAGGAGATGGCGAAGGGGATGCGGGCTGATCACGCGAGCATGAAATAGAAGGTCTCCGTTTCGTGCAAGCCGAGCGGGCCGCCCACGGATGGGCGGCCCGTTTCTTTCGTGCGGGTTGCCCGTCCCCCGCCGATCCGGTATCGTTCCCGGCTACAGTCGATTCGCGAGCCGTCCACCCGAAAGGCCCCCATGTCCGACACGCTCAAGCTGCACTCCCTGTCGACGCTCCTGTCCTGGCTGCTCCGCGACCTCGAGCGCCACGGCTCCATCTTCGGCATCCACGAGGCCCTCTTCCACCGCCACACCGACGCCCCCTACGCCGGCACCGCCTTCGGCCATACCCTGACCACCCCGGTCGGCCCCGCCGCCGGCCCGCACACCCAGATGGCCCAGAACATCGTCTGCGCCTGGCTGTCGGGCGGGCGCTTCATCGAGTTGAAGACCGTCCAGGTGCTGGACGAGCTGGAGATCCCGCGCCCCTGCATCGACATGGAGGACGAGGGCTACAACGTCGAATGGTCCCAGGAGCTGAAGCTCGAGGAGTCGGCCGACGAGTACGTGAAGACCTGGGTGATGATCCACGCCCTGCGGCGCATGCTGGGCTGGGAGGAGCGCCCCTTCGGCACCGTCTTCAACATGAGCGTGGGCTACGACCTCGAGGGCATCCAGAGCCCGACGATGGTGCGCTTCATGGAGCGCATGGCCGACGCGTCGGCCGAGATCGCCGCGCTGCAGGACGTGCTCGCGCGCGACTTCCCGCAGTTCGCGGGACTCGACATCCCGTCGCAGCTCACCGACAACGTCAGCCTCTCCACCATGCACGGCTGCCCGCCCGACGAGATCGAGCGCATCGCGCGCCACCTGCTGGTGGACCGGGGGCTGCACACCTACGTGAAGCTCAACCCCACGCTGCTGGGCCCCGACATGGTGCACAAGATCCTGCACGAGGACCTGGGCTTCACCGAGATCAGCGTGCCCGAGGCGACCTTCGAGCACGACCTCCCCTACGACCGCGCCGTGGAGCTGATCACGTCGCTCAAGGCCGTGGCCGCCGAGCAGGGGCTGGAGTTCGGCGTGAAGCTGAGCAACACGTTGCCGACGGTCAATCACAAGAACGTGATGCCGGGTGAAGAGGCGTACATGTCCGGGCGCACGCTGTATCCGTTGACGGTGAACCTCTTCGACAAGCTGAGCCGCGAGTTCGACGGGGACCTGGACGTGTCGTTCAGCGGCGGGGCCGACGCGTTGAACGTGGCGGACCTGTTCCGCGCGGGGGCGAAGACGGTGACCTCGGTGACGGATCTGTTGAAGCCGGGCGGGTACTCGCGGATGGTGCAGTACCTGGAGAATCTAGAGGCGGAGATGGCGGCGGACGGGGCGGCTGATCTCGACGCGTTCGCCGGGGACAAGGGCTCGGCGCTCTCGCGCCTCGCCGCCGACTCGCTCGTCGATCCGCGCTACAAGAAGAGCTACCAGCCCTATCCGCTGCCCAAGGTGAAGTCGGGCCTCGGCTGGTTCGACTGCATCGAGGCGCCGTGCATGCCCCCCTGCGCCGTCACCCAGGACGTGCCGGAGTACATCGCGCAGGTCGGCGCCGGCGACTACGACCGCGCCCTGGCGATCATCCTGGCGCGCAACCCGCTGCCGGGCATCACGGGTTACATCTGCGACCACGCCTGCCAGACCCGCTGCACGCGCAGCGACTACGACGAACCCGTGGCCATCCGCGCGCTCAAGCGCGTCGCCTTCGAACGCGGCCGGGTCGAGATGACGCCGGCCGCACCGACCGGCAAGCGCGTGGCGATCATCGGCGCCGGGCCGTCGGGCCTGTCGGCCGCGTCGTTCCTGGCGCTCAACGGCGTGCAGGCGACCATCTTCGAGGCGCAGGACCACGTGGGCGGCATGGCAGCGCTGGCGCCCATATTCCGTCTGCCCGAGGCGGTCATCCAACGCGACGTGGACCTCATCACCGGCATGGGCGTGGAGATCGAGACCAGCCACCGGGTCGACGCCGCGCCGGAGTCGTTGCTGGAGCAGGGCTTCGACGCGGTCTACGTGGCCACCGGCTTCCAGAACGACAGCAAGCTCGACATACCGGGCATCGACGGCGAGGGCGTCCACACGGCGCTCGACTTCCTGTCCCGCGTGAGCGCGGGCGAGCGCCCCGACATGGGCCAGAACGTCCAGAATGTCCTGGTGATCGGCGGCGGCAACACCGCGGTCGACGCCGCCCGCACCGCCAGCCGCCTGATCGGCAAGCCGGCGACCATCGTCTACCGCCGCACCGAGGCGGAGATGCCCGCCGACCTGGAGGAACTCGAGGACATGCGGACGGAGAACATGGGCCTGGAGACCCTCGTCTCACCGTCGCGCGTGGTGCTCGACGACGGCCGGGTCACGGGCCTCGAATGCGTGCGCAACGAGCTGGGCGAACCGGACGACAGCGGCCGCCGCCGCCCGGTCGAAATCCCCGGCAGCGAGTTCACGATCCCCGCCGACGAGATCATAGTGGCCATCGGGCAGGCCGCCGACCTGCGACTGCTCGACGGCAGCGGCCTGACGACCCGCCGCAACGGCGCCATCGAGGTCGACCCCGAAACCGGCCGCGCCCTGGACCTGATCTTCGCCGGCGGCGACGCCGTCCGCGGCCCGGAAACCATCATCGCCGCCTGCGCCGACGGCCGCCGCGCCGCAGAGACCCTGTGCGCCGAGTTCGGCGTGGACTTCAAGACCTACGAGGTGACCACTCCCGAGATGAGCGACGAGGAAGTCGCCCGCATGAAGGTCATCCGAGCCCGCAAGGAACCGCAGCACCACCCCGTCTCGCTCACCTCAGACGACCGCTTCAGCTTCGAACTGGTCGACGAAACCCTGGACGAGCAGGCCGCCCACGCCGAAGCCAACCGCTGCCTGCAGTGCACCACCCTGTGCGACAAGTGCGTGGAGGTGTGCCCGAACCGCGCCAACATCACATATCTGATGGAGCCGGTGGATGTGATGGTGCCGGTGCTGGCCTGTCGCGACGGGGAACTGGTCGAGGTCGGCAAGGAGCGCGTACAGATCGAGCAGACGCGGCAGATCCTCCACCTGGACGACTTCTGCAACGACTGCGGCAACTGCGCGACGTTCTGCGTGCATCATGGGCTGCCTTATGTGGAGAAGCCGCGGTTGTTCTTGAGGGAGGAGGATTTCCTCGCCGAGGGGGACAA
>CAZTWK010000105.1:0-5455 GCA_964617805.1 uncultured Fibrobacteraceae bacterium
CCATCGGCACCGGCGAGACCGCCACGCCCGAGCAGGCCCAGGACATCCACGCCGTCTCGCGCGAACTGGCGGCCGGGCTGCTGGGCGCCGACGCGACGGCCGCCACGCGCATCCTCTACGGCGGCAGCATGAAGCCGGGCAACGCCGCAGACCTGATCGGACGCGCCGACATCGACGGCGGGCTGATCGGCGGCGCCAGCCTGAAGGCCGACGATTTTCTGGGCATCGTGCGCGCGGCGCAGGACGTATCCTGAGGACCCGAACGAGGCAGGTCGGATCATGAAGACTCGCATGACACGCGTTATCGGCATCACCCTGCTCACGCTGCTGGCCAGCATGCCGGCGGCGGCCGCCAGCGAGCAGCTGCTCGAACGCGAGGACTGGACGGTGGCCGCGTCGCCCCCCGGCGGCGAGACGCCCCGCTTCCCCGGCCTGCCCGCGGGCGCCGAGGTGATGCGCCTGGAGAACGGCCTGCAGGTCCTGCTGCTGCGCAACCCGGCCCAGCCCATGGTCAGCGTGACCACGCAGGTGAAGGTGGGCTCGGCCTTCGAGGACTTCCGCACCAGCGGCATGAGCCACATGCTCGAGCACCTGCTGTTCAACGGCAGCACCCGGTGGACCCAGGAGGAGCAGTACGCCCTGGCCGACCGCATCGGCGCCTGGAACAACGCCCACACGACCGACTTCTACACCAACTACATCATGATCGTACCGGCGGAGAACCTGGCGACGGGCGTGGAACTGCAGGCGCAGATGCTCTTCCACTCGCTGCTGCCGGCCGACAAGTTCGAGAAGGAGCGCGGCATCGTCGTGGGCGAGATCGTGCAGGGACGCGACCGGGCCGGCGACTATGCCGACGAGGCCCTGCGCGATGCCCTCTACGGCGGCAGCAGCCTGGGCATGCCCACCCTGGGCACCCTGAGCACCATCGAGCACCTCGACCGCGACGACGTCTACGACTTCTACAAGCACCACTACGTGCCCAACAACATGATCACGACGGTGGCCGGCAACTTCGACCGCGACGCGGCCCTGGAGATGTTGCGCGAGCACTACGGCCAGGTGCCGCCCGGCACGGTGACCCGGCCCGGGCTCCGGCCGGCCGCCTACCTGGACCGCACCCGCGCCGTCACCCGCCGCGGCGGCGACGCCCACGTGCTGGCCCTGGCCTTCGAGGCGCCCACCTACGGCTCGCCCGACTTCTTCCCCTTCCTGGTGCTCGCCCGCCTGCTGGACGCGCCGGTCAACGGCATCCTCACCGAGGCCATGGACGGACTGCCTCCCGACGAGCGCGCCGACGTCGGCTCGTGGTGGGAGCGCTCCGGCGGCTTCGGCCGCCTGGTGATCGAGCTGCGCCTGCCCGCCGACGCCGACCCGGCCCGCTACCACCGCGTGGTCACCGAGGCCCTCTCGCGCGCGGCGGCCTGGGGCGTGACGCCCGAGGACGTCAACGAGGTCGTGCGCATGCAGGAGACCGAGACGCTCATCGAACGCGAGCAGCTGCGCCACCTGGCCATCATGTCCTCGGAGTCCATCGCCAACGGCGGCGTGGACTTCTTCCTGAGCTTTTTGAGCGACCTGGGCGCCGTGGCCGCCGAGGAGGTCACCCGCGTGCTGGGCGCCTACCTGGTGGGCAGCCCGCACCTGGCGGTGCACGTGCTGCCGGGCGCCGACGCCGAGGCCGGCGCCGAAGCCGGCGCCGAGGTGGTCCTCACGCGCTCGGAACTGTCCAACGGCGCGGTGCTGGTCAGCCTGGAGAACCCCGCCGCGACATTATTTGCCACTCATCTCACGGTCCGCAACCGCGCCGAGATCGACGGCGACCGTCCCGGCGCCCTGAACCTGGTGCACCGCCTGCTGCTGCACGGCATCGGCGGCTGCGACGCGGCCTGCATGTCGCACAAGCTGCGCGCCCTGGGCGCCGAGCTGAAGCTGGTGGACGATCCGCGCTTCCCGATGGACGACTACTACACCACCGGCCGCTTCTCCTACGTGCGCCTGGAGACGGCCGCGACCAACGGCGTCGAGTCCCTGGTCCTGCTGCTGGACATGATCCAGCACGCCGGCTTCACCGCCGAGCAGATGGCCGAGGAGCTGGCCGCCCAGTCCGAACTGCTGGGCCGCGGCGCCCGCAGCGCGCGTACCAGGGCCAAGCGCCTCTTCGCCGAGGCCCTCTACGGCGACCACCCCCTGGCCAACCCGCCCGCGGGCGACCCGGGATCGCTGGAGGGCCTGAGCTACGACGACCTGCGCCAGGTCTACCGCCGCGCCTTCGCCCCGTCCAACCTGGTGATCGCGGTGGCCTCGCCGCTGCCCCACGAGCAGCTCGCGGCCCTGATCGAGGAGCAGCTCCCCGGCCGCGGCTCCCCCAACCCGGGCCTGCCGCCGCTGCCGGTCACCAAGGACTCGCAGCGGATCTCCGAAACCCTCGGCGGCCAGATGGCCGCCATCCGCTCAGGCTCGCTCTTCAAGGTCGATCCGGCCGACGGTCCCGCCCTGGAGATGCTCGTGGCCGTCCTGAGCGACCGCCTGGGCATGGACCTGCGCGAGACCCGCGGCCTGTCCTACAGCGTGGGCGCCGCGGTGGGCCTGCACGGCGCCGAGGCCTCCTTCGCGACCTGGCTGAATCCGCCGACGCCGCGCCTGGTGGAGGGGGAGAACGCCTTGATGGAGGCGGTGCGCACCTTCGATCCTGCCTCGGTCACCCAGGACGAGCTGGACGCGGCGCGCAACGCGCGACGGGGACGGCTGATGATGCGCCGCCTGTCGAGCATCTCGCAGGCCTATTACCTGGCCATGGCCGAGCTGGACGGGGACGTGCAGGGCTATCTGGAGGGGCTGGACGTGTACGCGGGTGTGGAGCTGACGGACCTGGTGCGCGTGGGGGGGAAGTATCTGAGCGGATTGCCGCTGGTCACGGTGGTGGTGGACTGATGAAGGCTGTCGTCTGCATCTTCACGGCGTTGACGATCACGGCCGGGGCCGCGGCGGCCGAGAGGCCGGTACTGCACCACGATGTCGTGATCCGCATCTCACTCGAGAACAACCCGCCCCTGCATCCCCGCGTTCACGTCGTGGATCACTTGTCTGTACCGCAGGGTGTGGATACGCTGTTCGTCAACGAGTCGGTCGAACGTTTCTACGTCACGACGGAGGATAGGTGGGATCCAAACGAACGCAGGCCATGCGGTCCCCAACTCGTACAGATCACGGTCCCGTCGGATTCGCTGAAGGCCGTGGATGTGGCGACGGTCCTGGGCACCGAGCATCGCTTCGGTAACGCCGACCTGGTGTTCGTATATGCCGCCTACTGGCACGAATCCACCGCCGACGTCACCTTCTCCCGCGAGAACGTCGGCCGCGAGATCCAGGGCACCGTAGGCGAAGAAGGTATCTACCTAGCCGCCGACGGCTGGCTGCCCTACGCCGAGGGCGTGCAGGCCACCCACCGCCTGACCATCCACACGCCGCTGGGCTGGGAGCCGGTCACCCAGGGCGAGCGCGTACGCCACGAGGTGGTCGGCGACGAGCTGATCACCGTCTGGGACGCTCCCAACCCGTCGGACGGCCTCATACTCGTCGCCAACAAGTACCACGTAACCGAACGCCAATTCGGCGATGTCACCGCCTACACCTACTTCCTCGCGGACGAGCCCAAGCTGGTCGAGACCTACATGGGGCACACCGAGCGCTACCTCGACATGTACGGGGAGATGATCGGTCCCTATCCCTACGCCAAGTTCGCCACCGTGGAGAACTGGTTCCCCACCGGCTACGGCATGCCCTCGTGGACGCTGCTGGGGGGCACGGTGCTGCGGCTGCCCTTCATCCCCACCACCAGCTTCGGGCACGAGATCGCCCACAACTGGTGGGGCAACTCGGCCTTCGTGGACGACGCGGAGGGCAACTGGTGCGAGGGGCTGACGGTCTACTGCGCCGACTACCACTACAAGACCATCGAGTCGGACGAGGCGGGGCGCGAGTACCGCCGCAACCTCCTCAAGGACTACGTGGCCTACGTGCGCGACGGGCGCGACTTGCCCCTGAGCGCGTTCCGCGAACGGCACAGCGGGGCCACGCGGGCCATCGGCTACGGGAAATCGATGATGGTCTTCCACATGGCCGACCGGATGATCGGGCGCGAGGCCTTCCTGGCGGCGCTGCGCGAGGTCTGGTCCTCGCACATGTACCGGCCCGTGGCGTGGAGCGACTTCATCCACGCCTTCGGAGTGCACGGGGGCGTGGACATGTCCTGGTTCGGCGCCCAGTGGCTGAGCCGCGAGGGGGCGCCGTCGTTCCGGCTCGCGGGGGTCTCGCAGGTGGGCGACGTGGTTGACATCAACATCACCCAGGACGATCCCCTGTGGCGCGTCGACCTGCCGGTGGTCGTGGAAACGCCCGCCGGGCCCATCGAGCACGTTGTGACCACGGAGGATCACGACGTGTCCATAAGATTCGAGGCGCCCGGCGCGACGGCGGTCCACGTCGATCCGGACTACCATGTGTTCCGCCGCCTGCATCCGCAGGAGATCGAACCGACCCTCAACCTGGTCCTGGGCGACCCGAAGCCGCGCTTCGTGTTGCCGGGGGGGCTGCTCGCCGAGGCGGGCCGCACCTTCGCGGAGGACTGGACCGAGAGCGACGATCCGTCGATCGTGGCCGCGGACGCGCCCCCCGACGGGCACGCCCGTATCCTGTTGAATCCCGAGGCCGGGGCTCTGGCGGCGCTGCTGCCGCCCGAGGCCGTGGTCAGCGGGAACCTGCTGTTCCTGTCGGGACAGCGCCACGACCTGTCGGACAAGGACGCGGTCCTGGCCGTCGCCTCGCCGGACGCGTCCGGCGCGACCTGGCTGGTGGTGCTCTGCCGGTCGGCGTCGCGCATGGAGCGGCTGGCCGGACGTCTCAGCCATTACGGCAAGTACTCGCATCTGGTGTTCCCGGCGCGCGGCCGGGCGCTCCGGGGGAACTGGCCCGTTTCGCAGTCGCCGCTGAGCGCGGAGCTGCACTGAACGAGGAGAGCTGACATGAAGACCAAGCTGACCGTCATCTTCCTGTCCCTGATGCTGGTGGCGGCCGCCCTGAGCGGCTGCGGCGCCAGCCGCGCCCAGAAGGGCGTGCTGATCGGCGCGGGCGCCGGCGCGGCCGCCGGGGCCGCCGTCGCCGACGACGACACCCAGGGCGCCGCCATCGGCGCCGCCGCGGGCGCGCTCATCGGCGGCCTGATCGGCAGCTACCTGGACCAGCAGGCCGAGGAGCTCGAGCAGATCGAGGGCGCCACGGTGACCCGCGAGGGCGACCAGCTCATGGTCACCTTCGACAGCGCCATCCTCTTCGACGTGGATTCGTCCGATCTGCGCCCCGCCTCGCAGGACATGGTGGGCAGCATCGCCGAGGTGCTGACCCGCTACCCCGAGACCGACATCCTGGTCATGGGCCATACCGACAGCACCGGTCC
>CAZTWK010000106.1:0-5259 GCA_964617805.1 uncultured Fibrobacteraceae bacterium
TGGATTCTAGTCGCCGTGAGCGCCGAAATCGGGTTAGAGTTTCCTATGCGCTGAGCAATCCCTCATTGTTGACAGTGGCACAGGCATGTAAGGCGTCGGTGTCCAGACCGTCGAGCACGCGATCGGTCCATACCGCCGTATCACCCGGGCGGATGGTCCGGCTGAACTGGGCCAGAACGTGGAAGACGGGGGTGTAGTAGACCTCACCGGTTGCGGTGTCGACCATGATGGGCGCTCCGCAGAAGTTCCCCACGTGATTGGGCCCGCCGTTCCGGTCCAGGACGATGTTCCAGTCCACCCAGCCCCCGACCCAGTGATCCAGGCTCACGATGACGTTGCGCGCATAGCGATGCACGGGTGTGTAGACGGGATGATCTTCGGCCGTCGTGCCCATCCAGTCCACGGTGTAGGCCCAGTCCGTGGCGTTGGCGTTCCACCAGAACGAATCGTTGTCGAACCAGTCCGACTCCTGATACCCGGCGGGATCGGCGACGCCACCGGGCGCCTCGGTGCCCAGGTTGTCGATGCAGCCCTCGGTGTGGATGATGGCGAAGTTCGGGAACTTGGCGTGCACCCGGTCGATGGCGTTTTCGAAGACCTTGAAGGTGCTCGCATACCAGTGGATCGCAGCACCGAACACGAAGGGGGTCGTCTCGGCATCGGCGAAGAATACATCGGCCCAGTGCTCGAGGCCGTCCCGGTTCTGGTCGAAGATCAGTAGCTTGGTGTCCGCGTGGAGGCTCTGTTTCAGTTGCGGGCCGAGATGATGTTTGACGAACTCGTTCTGTGATTCGGGTGAGAAGTCCATGCTCTCCCAGTGGCCGCCGTTGCCGTGGGGCTCGTTCACGGGCGTCAGGCCCCAGATGTTCACACCGGCGTCCGCGTAGGCGTCCAGGTATCTGACGAGATAACCGGCGTAGGTGGATTCATGAGCCGGCTTCAGCGCGCCACCTTTGCCCTGCCAGTCGTTCTGCGCAGTTCCGGGAACGTACCAGGCCTCGCTCTCCTTCATCCAGGGAGGCGCCGTCCAAGCTGAGGCGATGATCCTCAACTCCCGGTCCTTCTGTTCCCGCTTGATCGCTAGAGCTTCCTGGATCATGGGCAGAAGATCGTAGCCGGGGTCCCTGATCCCCGGGTATTCGGCCGGGTCGAAGCCCGCGACATCCGGCGCGATGCTGAAGGAGGCCAGCTCCTGATCATCAGGCCGGTCGGCATAGGAGTACTTGCCTTCCACCGAGAAATCACAGGATCCGATGTGCGTGCGGCTCAGGGTGAAGTCGGCGCCGGATTCACCGTAGATTTCCCTCATCACCTCGAGCCGCTTCTCGGGGTCGAGGTGCGCCAGAACGAAAGCGGAGGACTCGGTGAACGACGTGCCGATCCCGTGGATGCTCTGCTTGGTGCTGTCCGGGAAGATCGAGATCACCGTGCCGGCGGCGACACCCTCCCGGAACGAGACGTTCTCCATAGGGGACTGCCTGGCCCCCCCTTCGGAGGTGACCAGGATCACGCTGCTGGCTGCCGGTCCCTGTTCGGGATGTTGCGGTCCCGAACAGGAGGCTGCCGAAAGTACGGCCAGGATCAGCAACGGAACGGTGGGATTTCTCATCTCGACCCCTCATGTTGACCAGGTGCGCCTTCGCCTCACTGACCCATTAGAACGCTAGTTTTTTCTCCCGTCCACACCAGGCACAAGAAAGACCGCCTTCCCGAGAGAAGGCGGTCTTTGACATCAAGTCGTGTTGGACTAGCGATACATCGCCTTGGTGCTGCCCCAGCTCCTCGACGTCGCAGGAGTCACGCCGTAGTTGAGGTTCACATTGTCCACGTGCATGGTTGACAGGGCGCCATCGACGGCCCCCGTGTTGGCCATGAACTGGATGGTCAGGAAGTCTGTGCCTTCCGGAGCCACGAATGACCCCTCGTATGCGGTCCACTCCGCCGGGGCGAAGTTGCCCAGCAGGCCGGAGCTGCCGATGACGCCGCCACCCTCCTGCTCCGCGAATATCTCGACGAAGAAGACGCCGCTGTTGGCTTGCTCGCCGACCTTCAGGTCGAAGGAGTAGAAGACCTCACCAGCCGCACCAGTGCCTGCCGCGGTCGACTGCTTGAGCGTGAGCCCAACCGCCAGCGCATGATTGTCCATGAACGCATTGTGCGTTCCATCGGCCGACGGGCCGTTGTCATCTGCATGCACAAAGACGTCGGAGTCGGCACCCTGACCGAACACCAACCAATCCGTCAGATCGCCGGTTTCGAAACCGGGGTTCAACACGAGATTCTGTGCCGACGCAACGCCAACCGCGCATAGCGAACCGAGAGCCAGTAGAGTCGCTGAGCACCGGAGGGCCGTTCTTTTGCTGAGTCGCATGATCAACTTCCTTTCGTCCGTTGTTGCCATGTAGAAGCCGGGTCTGTCCCCGCCAGGTCGCCATCTGGGTTCAGTCACGAGATCTGCTCACGACTTGTGGAAGCAGAGTGACTTGATCGACCTTGAGGAGTGTACACTTTGTTCGTGCACCGAACAAAGTATTTCTGGTCAATTCTCGTTTCTTGGCCTCGCCAGGTCAGCTGGGATCGCCCGAGTGGGCTCAGAAACCGTCCCTGGAAAACGGAGGGAGCTCGGCTGGGGCCATGGCCTGGAGGGGCCTGGAATGGCTAACATCCGCACATTAGGTATGTTAGGTGATTGTCGCGGGTTCAGCAGGCGGCGAGGCGAGTCTTCCGCCTCGTCAGCTGGGCCCGGGGGAGGCAAGCGGGCGCGGCTGTCGCAGCACACTTGGGTGGGCCAAAACCGGGCGCTGAAGAGAAAACAATAGTTCGGCAGCCGAACAAAGGATACAATGTTCTCATGATGTTCCTCCGCCACCTTTGCCAATGGAGAGAGCCATGAAGATGACCATGCTGCTGATCGCCTTGTCGTTCATCGCCCCATCCGTCGCTCAGGCCCAGATTGGTGATCTGATCTGGGAGGATGAATTCGACAATCTCGACGGCTGGCTGGTGGTTACCGGGAACGGGTACTGGGGATGGGGCAACGGCGAGCTGGAGTACTACCAAGAAGAGAACCTCGACATCGTGCAGATTCCAGGCGAACCGGGGAATATGGCTCTCCGCGTCACTGCCCGCCATGAAACCGGCCCCGAGATCGTCGACCAGTGGGGGAACCCGCTGGAGTACACATCGGGGAAAATCGTCAGCAAGTCTCACGTGTCCATCAAGCATGGCGTGATCGAAGCCAGGGTTCTGATCCCGGACCTGGATCTGGGCGGCTGGCCTGCGATCTGGCTCCTCGGGACCGCCAACTACGCCTGGCCGAGCTGCGGTGAGATCGACATGATGGAGATGGGGAGCAAGCAGGCTTTCAGGGACCTGCACGATGGACACAACGGAGGCAACGGGCAGGACAATTCCACGGTCAATCAGTCGGTGGGAGCCAATGCCATCTTCTACTCGCCTGATGCGATCTCGCCGGAAAACCCCTCGGGTGCGGCCAGCCTGTCCTGGGATCCGGATGACGTCTACTGCCGACCCTACTTCAACTACGAAGAACAGCTCATTGATCGATTCCTCACTTACAGACTCTACTGGGATGAGAATCATCTTCGGTTCACCGTCATCGACGAGGATGTCGAACGAGACTTGTATGAGTATCCGTTTCCCATCAGCGAGGACTCCGACGAATTCCTCGAGCCGTTCTATCTGATCGTGAACCTCGCCATCGGCGGGGCATTCACGGATGCCTACAATCTCGGCGACCCCGGCAGCGGCGAGCCGGTCTCAATGCCCCTGCCAGCCGAGATGCTCGTTGACTACATCAGGGTGAACGAGTGGAACGGGCAAGGTGAGGTCAGCCTTGGCCCCCCGCCACCGAAGGCCGGGACCTTCGGGATCTTCACCGACGAGACGCCGGTCGACGATGAGCTGCAAGCGGGCGTCACGTCGGAGATCTACGTGTGGGAAGGCACTCTGACGGAGGGCTCGATTCCCCCCTTCGAAGGCCCAAATGGCATCAGTTGGCAGACGACGGGCCTCGGCTGGTTCGGCGCCGGCATCATGTCCATCCAACCACTGAATCTGAGTAACTTCGGTGACGGCGATCTCAAATTCATGATCAAGATACCGGCGAATGTAACCTTCAAGATCGGGATCATCGACTCCTGGGGCAACCAGTACTACGTTCAATTCCCCGCGCATCAGACGGCCTATGGACTGGTGCGGGATGGCGAATGGGGCCAGGCCACCATTCCCGTCAGCGACCTCAGAGGGCCGGCCATTGACTTGCGGATGCTGAGCTACGCCTTCGTCATCCTGGAGGAGAACGGAACGCCCTGCGAATTCGGATTGGATGATATCTATTGGGATGGTGGCGCGACGAGCGGGGCAGAGGATGGCAGCTTCCTCTCCGGTGAGGAACGCGAGCTTCTGCCCAATCTGCCTAACCCCTTCAATCTCACGACGGAGATCCGCTTCGATTTGTCCTCATCGGGCCCGTACGCGCTGGTGATCTACGATCTGGCCGGGCGCAAGGTGGCAGGTATCGCCGGGACAGGTCGTGCGGGGATCAACACCGTATCTTGGGATGGTCGCAACGACTCTGGAGCCGACATGCCGGCAGGAGCCTACTACTACAGCCTCCGGACGAAATCGGGCACGTCCACCCGGACGATGGTCCTGTTGAAGTAATCTCGCGCGCACGAGCGGAGATGCCGGTTGATCCGGATCGAAGGCGCGCGGCTAGAGTGCCTTGATCACATCGATGGCTGGCTGCGCACTTCGAGTAATGAAGAAGTGGACACAGGTGAAGCCGCGTTCGAGCAACTCCTTGCACTGAGCGACACCCCAACGCCGGCCGATCTCCGCGACGTGCTTCGGGTTCTCTTGAATCTCGTCTCCAAGAGCCTCGGGGATGGTGACGTGGAAGTTCTTCGGTAGTGCGGTGAGGTGGCTTGGTCGCTCGATGATCTTCAGCCCTGGAATGATCGGGACGGATATCCCCGCTGCGCGGCATGCATCGACCCTACAGTTGCATAAGAAGTGGATGATTTCTGGGATTAGAACTTGAAAAGCGGCCCCAGGACTGGAAAGTACAGTTTGTACAGGACAGTACTCGCCAGTCGCAGGAGGCCACTTTTCATGAAGTCCAGCAGAGCACAGATCCACAGTCGTGTCCACTCGATTCCGGGTATCCTATTCGACGACCAGTGTAGCCTGCCACATTATTCTGAAGTCTTCTTTGGTGATTACCTAACCTACCAG
>CAZTWK010000107.1:0-5129 GCA_964617805.1 uncultured Fibrobacteraceae bacterium
GCAGCGGTGCTGAAGGCTCAGCACCATCTGCTACGACCGTCTCTTGATACCTTGTGAATCGCTTGGACAATACACTCGCACACACTGCCCACGGGCGAATCAGCCCTTCCCGTCAGAGCCGAGTCCACATCTCGATCATGGCCAACTCTGGGAAGTCAAGTCACGCAGCATCAGCGGTAGAACACAGCCGGAGTCTCTGGGTCTCCGACGAGCATCTGGGGGTTCTGATCAGCTTGGTGCAGACTGCGGGCCCTGCGTGGAACACCATCTGTGGGATCCGCGACGTAGTCCCTGATCTCACCCCACGTGAGCACGCCGTTCTTGTTCTTGTCCGCATTCTTGTCATGGATGGCCTTCAGGAAGAAGTAGGTGAAGAGGCCGTGCGACTTCTCCTTGTACCAGAACGATGGCTGTATGCCGGTGGAACTCGTCATCACAATGCCACCCGACAATGCTGCCGGCGGATCTACGAGTTCCGGCACGACGATGCTCACACCGTCAATCAGAGTCGCGCCGCTGAAGCATGCATCGACGACAACCGTCACAGAACGCGCAGGAAGCTGGGAGAGGTTCTCATAGAATACTTCGAGCGGATACCCATTCATCTCCACTTCGGTCGGACCGCAATTCACGGGCAGGAAATAGCCACGTCGATCCTGGAGACCTGGAACTCCGTGCCCACTGTAGTACACGAAGACATCTGATACGCCGGGCTTGATGCAGTAGTACAGGCGCCCCCTGTGATTTCCTTCGCGCCCAAACACCGACTGAAAATCACTGAGGTCTGCATCCCTCAGAAAGATGACATTCCCTTCTTCGTAGCCAAACGAATCCAGCAAGTACTTCCTAATCGTCACAGCATCACACCAAGCGTATTCGACATTCCCTACCTCGTCATAGCTCCTGTTCCCGATGACAACAGCAATGGCGTCGGGATTCTCGGCAGCACCGAGTGGGATGTCATAGTCAACGTCAATGACGAGTGGAGGGAGATCCTCAATAGCGACCGGTGTGTCGATGATCACTTCATCTTCATGTGGGATAATGACGATCTCGCCAACCGCGGGAACCACTCTTGCATCGATCTCCGCTGTAATGACCTCGTTGAAGCCGTGCTGCCCTCTCGCCTCCGAACAGCTGACATCGAAATGCAGGTCCTTGGCGACGAAATCGTCGCCCACGAAGTAGCGATACGTAATCGTCTCGTGCTTGCCCGGTTCGACCATCGAGTACTGGGGACGTGCTTGGCGGAGTGGTCTCCCTTCCCAGATGGCGCCTTGGCAGCTCACGCCAATCTGACTGTTCGTCACACGAATGCGCACCTGCTCCGCATCCCCATCCCCTCGATTCTGCACAGTGAACTTAACGTCGACGAACTCGTTCTTGTTGACGTACCCGTCAAGCTGGCCGTAAGGGCCCTCGAGCACGCGGCGCTGCGCCAGAAAGAGGTCCGGAGTTCTCAGCTCGCGAGTTGTGATTGTGAGTCTCTTGCCCGTGATACGCATCTTGGAGTACGGCTCAACCACACGTATGTCGATGCTCGCCTCTCCTGTGGGAAGATCCTCCATACCCGTGATCGGAATGACGATCTCGGTCGCCGCCCCCTCACGCTCCAGAAGAGGCACCTCGGTCCGACCGTCGAACAGCAGCCCCGTGGACTCGGTCGTGAGATCCACGCGAATGTCCCTCGCATCGCCCGGCCCGACGTTCTTGAGTCTAATCCGCAGATAGAGGGTCTCCTCCGCATCAAGCACCGCCTGCGGGAATGTCACCTCTTCGATCACAAGGAGAGGAGCCAGCGTTGCGCTGAATTCTCCATCAACTGGACCGTCAGTGGACTCTGTCTTTCGCACTGATGTTCCGGGAGACGGTTCCGGCGTCTGTACGACGACTGGCTTCGGAATCGGAGAGCCCCAGGGAGCGTCACCGTCGTCCTTAGTCTCCGGAAGTACGTCTTGGTCACAATCCTCGCGAAGTTGCCACCTCAGGATCCGCCCCTTCGAATCGCCTGCCACGAGGTTGCACGGCGGAACCTCCGGAGAGAACCCCACCGCGCCTATCGCGATGCTCTGACCCCACCAGGTCTCCTGAGTATGCTCACTGAGGGGAGCTCCGTTGGAGACCCGCCACAGTCTGAGGGCAGCATCGGACCCGCCGGTAGCCAGAAAGCGCGCCCCGCTTGACAGACCTACCGACTCGGTCGACCCCTTGTGCGCCTCGAGCTGCAGAGTCGCAACGAGCCGGCTCCCCTCGATCACCAGGACAACCGCGCTGCCGTCGTCAAGGCCGATTGCAACCGTCTCCTCGCTGCCATAGGCCGAACACAGTGAGCGGACCCTGGCACCAGCGTCATAGACGTCGACCTCCCGGAAACCACCGGCAGGCTGCCCGTCGATCTCCCACAACCTGACAGTCCTGTCGCTCGACCCCGTTACGAGGAATCGGCCATCTGAGCTGAAGGCCACGCCCTCCACCGTCGCTCTGTGACCAAGAAGGACCTGGCGCATGGGCCCATGAGGGAATGACCAGATCTTCGCAGAATTATCTGCACTCCCTGTAACCATGATGTCTCCGGAGGGGGAGATCGCGAGCGCCATGACACGGTTGTCGTGCGCATTGATCGTCCTCAGGGGGTCGTCTGCAGAGCCTGCGTAGATCCTTATCGTGCCGTCTGCGCAGCCAGCTACAACATACTCGTGCTCGCGATCCACGGCGACGGCCCCGACAGCCGTGTAGCCATCAAGGTAGCGCCTGTTGCAGCACTGGCCTGCGAATGGGGAAACCTCGATCTTGAAAGAGCTATTGTAGGACGAGGAGGCTGTGACGAACTTGGTGCCGTCGGAACTGAAAGCTACTGAGGAGACGGCGCCATCGTGACGTATCGACTGCGACCAGATATGCTCACCAAGTGACTGCGCTGATACCATCGTAGGCGCGGCTGCCAGCAGGACAGCCACACCGATGAATACGTTGACGAGTGTTCTCTTCATGACCACGATCAGCTCCTGCGACCGGTCTGAGCCACGCTACAAGCCCTCCTCCTGAAGGAGCCGGCCCAGTTCATCGAAGGCCTCCGAGGCGCGCGCGCGTACACCCTCACGCACTTCATCTGAGACATCTTTGACATGCCGCAGCAGCTCGTCCAAATCATCAGCGCTGAACACAGCCATCGCGTAGTATGTTCCCTCGTACTCGGCGTCGTAGTACGCCACAATATGGGAGCCAGGGAGGTCCATGTCGGTGAGCAGACGGCCCACCTGCGTCAGTAACCGTTCCGTCTGAGGTGTATCGAGTTCAGGAGCTCCAACGTTGTCGCGATAGATCTTGACGAGGTCGGAAACGTGCGTCTCGAAGCTTCTGGCTAGTTCAATCCTGGCGGCTGTCGCAGCTCCCATGCGAACCATATCCACACCCTCATCCTTACCGAGTGAATAGGAGCCGGTTGCGCAAAGCAGGCAATCATCGCACTGGTCCGTTCTGAGGCAGTCCCCGTCGACCCACGGTGGCCGCTCGCGGACAACACCAGACCCACCACCACAACCCTGGAGTAGACTTCCTGCAATGACTGTCAAAGCAACAATCAGCATCAAGACCACAGGCCGGCGATACAACATGGTTCTTCCCTCCCCTTGTGGGACTACCCTTCCGAAACGAGATACGATCCAAATGATATCACGCGTTGGCTGCCTGGAATGTCTGCGATCCAATCCAAGAAATCACCCAGTTCAACCGAAGGCAATTCTCCACCGGTGTCAGCGTCAACTCCTTGATCGTCAGGCGGCAACGGCCTCCAGTTCTTCAGCCCCACAACAATGACCTCCTCTTCGTACGAATCGCATCCGGAGATCGCGCCAGCACGCAGCAAATGGCCATAGCGCGCATCGGGAACCGTACTCGTGACACCGGCGCGAGCCGTTTCTCGGAGACAAAACCTGCTGGGGCAGAGGACCTGTAGTCGATCGGGATCACACGAGGATCGAAGCCAAACTGTGAGATAACAGTCCAGCGTCGGAACGATGGCGAGCTCCACGATATCCCCAACCTGATAGACGGATCGGTTGAGTATCAGACTCAACGAGAAGGCAGGATCCGCGGTTCCGAAGCCCTTCTCAACCTCCACATCCTGGTTGACGACAACGTAGACTCGAGGATAAAGGCTGCTTTCGCCAGCGGGATTCAGGAAGACGGACCAGGTTGGTTCCCTCGAGTCCACGACAACTCCACCTGCTTGGCTAGAAATGGCCTCGAGGAGTGTGTGTTCTCCAGTGCTGCTCCGGATCATGAGCACGTCGTCTGAAACGTGAGCGCCGACTATCTCGTGGACGGCCTCTCTCCATGCACGATGCTGCGCCCTCCAGCGTGCCCTGGAATAGGTTACGTCATCACCGAGTTCGGCCATACCACATGTCCTTACCCACGCTCCACCAAGTCGCTGCGCCTCGCAGACAGGACTCTGGACATCCGGGACTGCCCACTGGTCAGTCATCGTGGGATTCGGGGAGGTCCTCACGGAGTTCTGAGACTCAAGCGTCTTCGGCTGTTCCGTCTCACTCTGGGCAGGCTTCTCTCCATCCGTTGCTCCCTCAGTTGCACCATCACGTTCCTCGTCAAGACGCATGTCCAGATCCTGATGTGCCGCCTTGGCGCGTTCCCGTGTGTCTGGTGCCGGCGTTCTCCTTGGCGCACAAGACATGAGCACCATCGCGAGAACGGCAAGAAGCAACGCCCGCAGAGCGACCCGGAAACGAGGCGGCCTGCATGTCACGATGCACTCCGATTCCATATGGGTCCGCACCTCCTCTCGTCTTGCTTCTCAGCAACCCAACCAAGTGTATGATAGCAGTGGGATTCCGTCAAGATGCAACGCAGCCAGCCTGGTCCGCTTGTACAACTGCTACTACCGCTGTCATGTCCACCTGTCTCTGATTTCTATGCGGCTGCTTCAACCACCGCACAGCCACCTCAGAATCGCATCACGCCCCCCCTACTGAACCTCCAGCGCGTTCTCACCCACGCAGTAGGTTGTGGAGACACCGCAGTCATCGCCAGTCACCTTCGCTGTGGAGCTGCCCCTGTCGCACGCAGCCAAGAGCCAAACATGCAGACACCCCGCACATGCGCGCGGGGTG
>CAZTWK010000108.1:0-5057 GCA_964617805.1 uncultured Fibrobacteraceae bacterium
CCAGCTGGACAAGGTGTTTCCGACGGTCGACTGCTCGATCTGAATTCTCGGTCCCCTGATGATGGATGCCGGTCGGCATCCCCGCATTCAGTTGCACACGCTCTCCGAGGTCGTCGGCCTGCAGGGCTCCGCCGGACACTTCAGCGCCAAGGTGCGCCGCAAACCGCGCTACGTGAACGAGGACCTCTGCGTCGGCTGCAGCCTCTGCACCGAGGCCTGTCCCGAGGTGCGGCCCAACCCCTACGACGTGGGGATGAAGGCGGCCAAGGCCATCGACCGGCCCTTCCCGCAGGCCGTGCCCGCGGCCTTCCACATCGACCGCGCGGCCTGCCTCAACGACGACATCCTCTACTGCGACCGCTGCATGAAGGCCTGCGAGCCCGACGCCATCGATTTCGACGACAAGGTCGAGGAGTACGACCTGGACGTGGGCGCCGTGGTGGTGGCCACCGGCTTCGACGAGCTCGATCCCCGCGAACTGAAGGCCTTCGGCTACGGCCGGGCCCCCAACGTGCTCACCGGCCTCGAGTTCGAGCGCCTGCTCTGCGCCACCGGCCCCACCCGCGGCCACGTGTTGCGCCCCACCGACCACGCCGTGCCCGACCGCATCGTCTTCGTGCAGTGCGTCGGCTCGCGCGGCGAGGGCGGACGGCCCTACTGCTCGCGCTACTGCTGCATGAACTCGGTCAAGTCGGCCATGCTGGCCCACGAACACGAGCCGGGCATCGAGGAATGCGTGCTGCTCTACACGGACATGCGGGCCGCGGGCCGCGGCTACGACGGCTTCGTGGACCGCACCCTGACCCGCGACGACGTCAAGCACGTGCGCGGACGGCCCGCCAAGGTCCAGGAGGACCCGGAGACCGGCGACCTGACCCTGTGGGTGGAGGACTTCGAGACCGGCCGGCCCTTCAAGCTCGAGGCCGGCATGGTTGTGCTGTCCACGGCGGCCCTGCCCGCCACGGGCTCGCCCGAGCTGGCGGGCATCCTGGACGTGGAACTGGATCCGCAGGGCTTCTACCGCCGGCGCGACCCCGAGAACGCACCGGCCGAGCTGACCCGCCCCGGCGTCTACGTGGCCGGCAGCGCCGGCGCCCCGGCCATCATCCCCGAGTGCGTGGCCCAGGGCGGCGCCGCGGCCGCCGAGGCCTCGGTGCACGTGCTGGACCACCGCCAGGAAGCCGAGGACACGCACCCGAAGCAGGCCCTCGACGCGGGCGGCGAGCCGCGCGTGGGCGTCTTCGTCTGCCACTGCGGCGCCAACATCGCCGGCGTGGTCGATCCTGTGGGGATGGTCGAGGACGCGCGCAAGCTGCCCGGCGTGGTCTACGCCACCGACGACAGCTTCGCCTGCGCCGACGTGGCCCAGCGCGCCATCGAGGCGGCCATCGTCGAGCACCGCCTCAACCGCGTGGTGGTGGCGGCCTGCACGCCGCGCACCCACGAGCCCGTGTTCCGCGAGGTGCTGGCGCGCACCGGCCTGAATCCCTTCCTGGTGGAGATGGTCAACATCCGCGACCAGTGCACCTGGGTGCACGCCCACGTACCGGAGGAGGCGGCCCTGCGCGCCCGCGACCAGATCCGCATGGGCGTGGCCCGCGCGGTGAAGCTCGAACCTCTGACGCCCATCGAGGTGCCCGTCAACCGCCGCGCCCTGGTCGTGGGCGGGGGCGTGGCCGGCATGCGCGCCGCCATCGACCTGGACGCCCAGGGCTACGAGGTCGTCCTGATCGAGAAGAAGGCCAGCCTCGGCGGCATCCTGCGCGATCCCGGACTGGAAACCCTCTACGGCTCCGGCGCCTCCGGCGAGCAGAAGCTGACCGCCCTGAGCGACCGCCTGGCCCAGACCGAGGTGGACGTGCGCCTGGAGACCGACCTGGAGGCGGTGCACGGCTACCTGGGCAACTTCCGCATCGAGCTCAAGAGCGTGGGCAAGAAGGCCAAGCCGCAGGAGCTGGAGGCCGGCACCATCATCCTGGCCACCGGCGCCAAGGTCTTCGATCCGAGCGGGCACTTCGACTACGGCGTCAAGCGCAACGTCCTGACCAGCGTCCAGCTCGAGAAGCGCCTGGTCGATCACGCCGACCATCTGTTCGGCCGGGATGGCCGGCCGCCCGCCAGCGCCGTGTTCATCCAGTGCGTGGGTTCGCGCGGCGAGGACGAGGGCTGCAACCCCGGCTGCAGCCGCTACTGCTGCCCCGCCACGGTGCAGCAGGCGCTGCAGCTCGCGCGGCGCGGCGTGAAGGCCACCGTGCTGTACCGCGACATGCGCTGCGTCTCGCCCGGTTCCGAGGAGCTGTACCGCGAGGCCCGCGGGGCCGGCGTGCTGTTCGTCCGCGTGCCCGACGACCACGAACCCGAGGTGGTGGGCACCAAGACGATCGCCAAGGGCGTCGTCGCCCGCGACCTGATGCTGGGCCGCGACATCGAGGCCCCGGCCGACCTGGTGGTGCTGGCCGTGGGCATGGTGCCGGACGAAGAGGTGATGCCGCGCCTGCGCGAGATCCTCAAGGTGCCCGTGGGTCCCGACGGCTTCTTCATGGAGCGTCACCCCGAGCTGGGGCCGGTGGAGACGGTGATCGACGGCGTGTACGTCTGCGGCTCGGCCGTGGGCGCCAAGGCCATCAGCGATTCGCTGAGCGAGGCCGCGGCGGCCGCCGGCAAGGCGGGGCAGGTCATGGCCCGCAACAAGCTGGCGCTGGAACCCACCGTGGCCGAGGTCGACCCGCTGCGCTGCCGCGGCTGCGGCACCTGCCTGGAGATCTGCGAGTTCAACGCCCCGTCGCTCCAGGAGGGCGAGCTGGGCGTTCCGGTCGCCGCCATCAACCAGGCCTCCTGCAAGGGCTGCGGCACCTGCGTGGCCTGGTGCCCGAGCGGCGCCATCACCGCACGCCACTTCACCGAACCCCAGATCGAGGCCATGATGGAATCCATGCTGCTGTGGGAGGAGACGCCATGAGTGCCGGCTTCGATCCCCGCATCGTGGTCTTCGCCTGCAACTGGTGCAGCTACGCGGGCGCCGACACGGCCGGCAGCAGCCGCATCAAGCACAACCCGGGCTTCCGGGTGATCCGCACCATGTGCTCGGGCCGCGTGAACACGGTGCACGTGATGCGCGCCTTCCAGATGGGCGCCGACGGGGTGCTGGTGAGCGGCTGCCACATCGGCGACTGCCACTACATCTTCGGCAACCACTGGGCCATCAAGCAGTTCGACGTGACCAAGGAGATGCTGCGCATGCTCGGTCTCGAGGAGAACCGCGTGCGCCTGGAGTGGGTCTCGGCGGCGGAGGGGCCGCAGTGGGCGGCGCTCATCGACGAGTTCGTGGCCCAGATAACGGCACTGGGTCCCAGCCCCCTGCGCAAGCAGGTATCGGACGAGGCGTTCGCGGAACAGCCGGTCGGCGCCGGCACGGAGGTGAGCGAGTCATGATCACGGCCACGGCGGATGTCCTGCGCTGCCTGGACTGCGGCAAGTGCACCAGCGCCTGCCCGGTGGCGCGCTACAACCAGACACTCTCGCCGCGCCGGCTCATGCGGCGTCTCGGCGGCGATCCCGGCGCCTCGGCGGGCGAAGCGGTCTGGGCCTGCCTCACCTGCATGCGCTGCGACACGGTCTGCCCCCAGGTGGTGCCCATCACCCCGTCGGTGCCGCCGCTGCGGCGACGCTCGCGCGAACTGGGCGAGAAGCCCGGCTTCACCCGCTGCAGCGCCGTCGATTCGGTGGCCGTGCTGCAGTCTCGGGCCGACGTGCCCCAGCAACGGCTCGACTGGCTCGAGGACGCCCCCGACCTGAAGACCGATCCGGATGCTAAAGTGCTGCTCTGGACGGGCTGCACGCCCTACTTCGACGTCTTCTTCGCCCACAACGACGTGAGCACCCTCGACGCGGTCAAGGGCGCGATCCGCATCCTCAACGCCCTGGGCATCGAGCCGGCGGTGCGCGGCGACGAGCGCTGCTGCGGCCACGACCAGCTCTGGTCCGGCGACGACGCCACCTTCGAGGAACTGGCCGCCCTGAACGTGAAGATGTTCGAGGAGGTCGCGCCCGAGCTGGTGGTCACGGTCTGTCCGGAATGCCAGCTGACCCTGATCAACGAGTACCAGCGCCGCTTCGACACGCCCGGCTGCGAGATCAAGCACGTGGCCGAGCTGGTGGCCGAGCGGGGCGGGGAACTGGAGTTCGAGGCCCAGGAGACGGCGGTCTCCTTCGAGGACCCGTGCCGGCTGGGCCGGCACCAGGGCAAGTACGACGAGCCGCGGGCGGCCCTGGCGTCGGTGCCGGGGCTCGAACTGCGGGAGATGCCGCGCAACGGCGGCCGGGCCACCTGCTGCGCGGGCAACTGGCTGGCCTGCAACCAGGCCACCAAACGACTCCAGACGGATCTGCTGCAGGCGGCCGCGGACACGGGCGGCGAGATGCTCGTGACCGCGTGCCCCAAGTGCCTGATCCATCTGAAATGCGCCCAGTCCGGGGACGACGCGGCGGTGCCGGATCTCGAGATCCGGGACCTGGCCGACGTCGTCGCGGGCGCGCTCGCCTGAGAGGAACGAACGAACAACGGTGCCCCGCCCGCGGGCGGGGCCGCAGACGAGAGAGGAGGTGAACCATGACCGACAAGAACCTGCCACGCATCGGCGTGTTCGTCTGCGACTGCGGCTCGAACATCGCCGGTACCGTCGACACGGCGGCCGTCGAGGAGTATGCGCGAAGCCTCCCCGGCGTCGTGACCGTCGTGCGGAACAAGTACACGTGCGCGGAGCCGGGACAGGAGGAGATCAAGAAGGCCATCGTCGAGGACAAGCTCGAACGTGTGGTCGTCGCTTCCTGCACGCCCCGCATGCACGAGCCGACGTTCCGCGGCTGCGTCTGGGACGTGGGCATGAACCCGTACCTGATGGAGATGGCCAACCTGCGCGAGCACTGCTCGTGGGTGCACGGGGACAACCCCACCGGCGCCACGCAGAAGGCCATGGACCTGGTCGCCAGTTCCGTGGCGCGCGCCGCGAAGCTGACGCCCCAGGACGAGATGACCTTCCCGGTCACCAAGGCGGCTC
>CAZTWK010000109.1:0-4990 GCA_964617805.1 uncultured Fibrobacteraceae bacterium
AGACCGCCGACCACAGCCTGCCCTACTGCCTGGCGGCGGTGGCGGCCGACGGCGGCGTCTACCCCAACAGCTTCGAGCAGGACAAGCTCTTCGACCCGCACATCCGGCGCCTGCTGGGCCTGATCGAGGTCGTGGCCGACGACGAGATCGACGCCATGTTCCCCGGCACCAAGCGCGCCGTCGCCACCATCGACACCACCGACGGGCGGCAGTTCACCGCCACGGTCGACCACGCCAAGGGCAGCCCCCAGAATCCGCTGAGCGACGACGAGCTGATCGCCAAGTTCAGGGCCAACGCCTCGGGCGTGATGAGCGCGGGACGGCAGGACGAGGTGATCGAGGCGACGTGGGGCTTCGACGGACTGGCGGACGTGGGGGCGTACATGGAGTTGCTGGTGGCGGAGTCGGCATAGGGTGCCGTAACATGTGCCTTAGATATCATGAACCACATGATCGAGACTGGACCGCCTGAGGATATCATCCGTTTCCACGTGTGAACCGACCTGGAAACGTCGCACAGACACCCGAAACATTTCCCGGGCATAACCACGGCTCCTTCTCGAGACGTGGGGATCCAGCCATAAATCCGGTCCCTCGAACTGGAGGAAAGCCGTGCCCGATTTCGTCACCGTCAGAAAAAGAATCAATTACCCGGTGGGCAACGCCACGAGCCTGGACATCACGACCTACATCGGCCAGTTCCAGCCGGGCGCCACGCGCATCGCGTGGGGAGAGATCATCGAAGCGCCCAGCGGGGAGACGATCGAACTCAACATGGACGGCGCCCCCCTGGCAGGTGAGCACTTCTTCGTCACCACCACGATCCAGAACACGAATCCCAACACCGACCTGACCAGTCTCCAGATCGATCTCGCCGGCGGGCCGGACGAATTGAGCCGCCCCTACAAGAAGATGGCCGAAGATGCGGATCAACTGGTGATCTATATGGTCAGGATCAATCTCACGGACTAAGGGGGGCCTCATGAAGAACGGAATTACTCTGGCCGCATGCTGCCTGGCTCTCGGATCGCTGGTCTCGGTTCAGGCGGCTGAATTGCCGGAGATCAACTCCCTCAGATCCCCCGCAAGCCCCGCCTTCACGATTCTTGACATAAGCCCCACAGCCGTGGAGCGTCCCATGACACCCGGCGCCGTGGGTCTCACACTTCTGCAGAGCACGAACAGCCTGACCGAGATTCCCGACGACTTCGCCATGGAGGTGGCGCCGTACTGGCTGGCCCCGCACCTCGACAAAACCTGGCGCGACGACATCGAGCGGACCGTCGGCGAATCGCTGGCGCGCACGTTGAGCTTCAGCGTTGCCACATCTCAGGCCGGAGAGGACACGACGAGCCTCGCGGTGGGCATCCGGGCCAGCCTCCTTTCGGGCAAGTCCTCTCCACGCTTCATCGAGCGGATGGAGAACCTGGAGCAGTACCTGGGCGACATCAGCAATGCGATTTCCGAGTACATGCAGGAACACGGTGAAATGCCGACGGATGATGATATCGCGGACATGAAGCGGGAACTGGACGAGGGCCGCTCGCAGGCCGAGGAGCAGCTGCAGGATATCGAGTACGAGAGGATCGGCTGGTTCTGGGAAGTGGCCGCGGCGGGTTCGGTGGCTTTTCCTGGGAACACCGTCAGTCGACACCAGAACGAGGGCTGGGCAACCTGGACGACCGTGAGCCGCGAATGGGAGGGTGTTTCGCTCCTCGGCGTCGCCCGTTTCCAGAACAACGAACGGATCGCCGACGGGACCGTCGGCGACTTCGGCGGGCGCTTCGTCGTCAAGGCGCCCCGATTCAGCGCCTCCCTTGAACTCGTCATGCGCTCGATGGAGAAGCGGCGGCCCCAGAGCAGGACGGTCGCCGTGCTGGAATACGCGGTCCGCAACGACGCCTGGCTCAGCTTCTCCGTCGGCGAGGACTACGACAACGCACAGCCGAACAGCCTGATCGCCCGGCTCGGCATCAACATCAATTTCGACCGGAGCCGGCGTATAGAATAGTCGTCGCTCGGTCGGGAGTGGTTGTCGGCCGACATCGGCCTGTAGCGCAAAGACGCAGGATTCGCATCGCACTTCGTTGCGGATGCCGGGTAGCGCTCCACGGCGGCTAAAGCCCCTGCTGCACCGACCGCCGCCGGTACGCCCCCGGCGCCACCCCCACCATCCGCTTGAAGACCCTGGAGAAGCTGGCCTCGGCGCGATATCCGACCGCCTCGGCGACCTCCGCCAGGCTCAGGCGGCCGTCCTGCAGATGGTTGGACGCCACCTGCATGCGCCAGCGGGTCAGGTAGTGCAGGGGCGGTTCGCCGACGAGGTCGCGGAAGCGCGCCGAGAAGCCCGAGCGCGACAGGCCGACCCGGGTGGCAAGCGTGTCCACCGTCCAGGCCTCGCCCGGCTCGCGGTGGATCAGGCCCAGGGCGCTGGCGATCCGGGGGTCGCACAGCCCCGCGAGCCAGCTCGGCTCGGGGCTGGTCCGAGCCTCGAGGTGTGCGCGGATCACCTGGATGAAGAGGGCCTCGGTCAACCGGTTGATCAGGACTTCACCGCCCGGACGGCCCGCCGTGGCTTCCTGGGCGATCAGGTCGAGGGTGGTCTCCAGCCAGGTGAGCGCCCGCCCCCCCTCGCCGCGTACGTGCACGACCTCGGGCAGGACCGAGAGCAGCGGATGGGCCGCACCCGCGTCGAAGCGGAAATAGCCGCAGATGAGAGCCGTGGGATCGCCGCCGCCTCCGAAGACGAGGGGCGGCTTGACGCCCGTCGGCATCTGCGCGGGCAGGTGGCAGGCGATCAGGTCGGTCAACGGCCGCAGGGGGGTGTCGGGATCGTCCGCCAGGGCATGAGCGGTGCCCTTGGGCAGCATCACCATGTCGCCGGTCTCCAGGCGTATCGGCGAGGCCTCGTCGCGCAGCAGCCAGCAGCGGCCGCGTCGTACCGCGTGGAACTGGGTGGTATCGCTGGCGGGCAGATCCATGCCCCAGGGGGCGCTCAGGTCCGAACGGCAGTACAGGCTACCGCTCAGGTGAACCGATTCCAGGATATCAGCGAGAGCGTCCATTCATCTAGCTCCACTTTGGACGATCGAGCAATATTATTGCACGATCTATCATGGTTACGCCATTTACGTGGATCTATTGTATACAAATCCGACATGAAAGGCAAGCCCCGACCAAGGAGCTGGATATGAGTATCGTCGTCACCACGCCCACCGGAAACATCGGGTCCGTCGTGACCCGCGAGTTGCTGAACGCCGGCGAGACGCCCGTCCTGGTGGCCCGCGATCCCGCGAAGCTGCAGGCGGCCGTGGACCGGGGCGCCAGCGTCCGGACGGGCAGCCACGCCGACGCGGAGATCCTGACGGAGGCGACCCGGGGCGCCGACGCCCTCTTCGTGCTCACCCCGCCCGACTGGCAACTCCAGGACATCCGCGCCCACTACCGCGCCTACGCCGAGGCGGCGGCCCAGGCGGCGCTCGCCAACGGCATCTCCCACGTGGTCCACCTGTCCAGCGTGGGCGCCGACCTCGAGAGCGGCAACGGTCCGGTGGCGGGCCTGCACGAGGCGGAGCGGATCCTGAACGGGGCCGGCATCCCCAACCTCGTCCACCTGCGGCCGGGCTACTTCATGGAGAACACCCTGATGCAGGTCCCGAACATCCTGCAGGCGGACAGCCTCTTCACCACCTTCCCCGCCGGCACGCGCTTTCCGATGATCGCCACCCGCGACATCGGCGTCCGCGCCGCCGAACTGCTCCGCAAGCGCGACTGGTCCGGCACCCGGGTGGTGGAGCTCCAGGGCGCCAGCGTGATCAGCTACGAGGATGTGGCCGACACCCTGTCCGACGTGCTGGGCCGCGACATCAAGCACGTGACGGTGGGCGACGAGCAGCTCGTCGAGGCGGTGATCGGCATGGGCGCCAGCCGCGTGCTGGCCGAGAGCCTCGCCGAGCTCGCCGACGGCATCACCAGCGAACGGGTCAGGTACCACGAACCCCGCAACGAGTCCAACACCACGACGACGACCTACACCGACTTCGCCGCACAGGTCTTCAAGCCGGCCCTCGGGGCCGCCGCACAGGCCTGAGCCGCGACGAACGATAAAGGAGCTGTTCAGATGAGCGACCAGAAACGCGTCCTGATCACCGGCGCCAGCGCCGGCTTCGGATACGATACGGCCAAGGCCCTGGCCGAGAGGGGCCACGTCGTCTTCGCGACCATGCGCGACGTGGCGGGCAAGAACGCCGCCAAGGCCCAGGCCCTGGCGGACTGGGCCGCCGACGGCGGGCACGCGTTGCGCGTGCTCGAACTCGACGTCACCGACGGCCCGTCCGTCGACACGGCCGTCACGGCGGCCATGCAGCAGGGCGGCATCGACGTCCTGATCAACAACGCGGGCGTCGGCAACTGGGGCATCGACGAGGGCTACAGCGTCGAACAGGCCCGGCGGATCTTCGACGTCAACCTCTTCGGGGTGATGCGCGTCAACCGCGCCGTGGTGCCGCACCTGCGCGGCAACGGCGGTGGGCTGATCGTCTACGTCAGCTCCGGTCTCGGCCGCATCGTCTTCCCCTTCATGGCCGCCTACACGTCCACCAAGTTCGCCCTCGAGGGCTACGCCGAGAGCACGAGCTACGAGCTGGCGCCCCTGGGCGTGGAGAGCGTGATCGTGCAGCCGGGCGCCTACGGCACGACCTTCCTCGGCAACACGCTGGAGCCCCGCGACGACGTGAAGGGCGTCTACGGCGAGACCGCCGGCATGTTCGACGCCTTCGCCGCCGGCTTCGCGGCGCGCGCCCAGGCGGGCGAGCTCGGCGATCCCGCGGAGGTGGTGGCCACGCTGGTGGAGGAGGTCGAGCGTCCCGCGGGCGACCGCCCCCTGCGGCGGCCGGTCGGCGCCGACGTGGCCGATCCCGTCGCCACCATCAACCAGACCTGCCACGAGGTGCAGGACCACCTGATGGGGGCTTTCGGACTGAAGTAGACC
>CAZTWK010000110.1:0-4673 GCA_964617805.1 uncultured Fibrobacteraceae bacterium
AGGGCGGCCGCACCGTGGGTGCCGGCGTCGTCGCGAAGATCGTCGAGTAAGGAAGAGGTGGCGTCATGCCCAGGGATCTGGTGGTCCTCGCCTGCAACGACTGCAAGCTGAGGAACTACACGACCAAGAAGAACAAGCGTCTGCATCCCGATCGGGTGGAGTACAAGAAGTACTGTCCCAGGTGCAACACGCATACGAAGCATAAGGAAACGCGCTAGCGTTGAGTTTCGGTCCGGTAGGGGTGTAGCTCAGTTGGCTAGAGCATCGGTCTCCAAAACCGAGGGTCGCGGGTTCAAATCCTGCCACCCCTGCCAGCCGGATCGACGAGGGGAAACGACAGCATGTTCGCCAGGCTGACGCAGTACATGAAGGAAACCGGGCAGGAAATGCAGCGCGTTTCCTGGCCGACCTGGGCGGAGTTGAAGGAATCGACCATCGTCGTGATCGTCACGGTTGCGCTGGTCACCTTCTTCATCTTCATTGTCGATCAGATTCTGAGCTTCGTGCAGAGGAAACTCATTCTGATGACATAAGGAGCGGCTGTGGGCGCAGGACGCCCGGCCGCCGGCTGTGTGTACGACGATTTCAGCGGAACAGCCCTCCGGTGAGCCGCACCGGCATGGGTGTTTCTTTGTCTTGATCCGGTGGCTCTGGGCCGCCGGCCCGGATCCGCGGGGAGGACGCCGTGGCTGACGAAAACAGCGAGATGCGCGAGGACACGACGCCCGCCGCGTCCGAGACCGAGACCCCGGAGGCGACGGAAACCGCCGCGGTCGAGGACGAGACGCCGGCGCAGGACGTGGCCGAAGACGCGCCCCTCGGCGGGGACGACCTCTTCGCCTTCGAGGACGGGGCCGAGGAGTCCGACGCGCCCGCGGACACCGACGCCGACGCGCCCGCGGAGGACGCGGCGCCGGTCGAGGAGGCCGACGTGGCGCCGGCCGCCCCCGAGCTCACGCCCGAGGAGATCCTCGAGGCGGAGAAGCGGGCCAAGGGCATGCGCTGGTACGTGATCCACGCCAACACGGGCCACGAGGACAAGGTCCGGCGCAACATCGAAATGGCCATCAAGGCCAACAACCTCGAGGACCTCTTCGGCGAGATCCTCGTCGCGACCCAGGACGTCACCGAGATGCGCAACGGGAAGCGCACGACGTCCAAGCGGAAGTTCTTCCCGAGCTACGTGCTGGTCGAGATGGTCATGACCAAGGAGACGCAGCACTTCATCAACTCGATCCCCGGCGTCACGCGCTTCATCGGCGGCACGCAGCTGCGGCCGCAGCCGATCTCCAACGAGGAGGTCGACCGCATCCTGGACCGCGCGAACAAGGCCGAGGAGGCGGGCAGCGTGCTGGAGATCCCCTACCTGGTGGGGGACAGCGTGCAGGTGATCGACGGACCCTTCTCCGACTGGGTGGGGGTCATCAACGAGATCAATCACGACAAGGGCAAGCTCAAGGTGATGATCTCGATCTTCGGTTCGGAGACACCGGTCGAGCTGGATTTCCTTCAGGTGAAGGAAGTCTGACGGCCGTATCTCGGGGCGTCGCGCGGGGTGTCTGGCCCCGACGTCGCCGGTCCGCGGGGTATCTCTCGCCAGCGCGGACGTGATCATAGAGTGGAGGCCGCCGGGCCGCTCGGGTGCGCATGTGGACTGCGCGATACCCATCCCGCGTCACCGGCAAAGCTTCCGGGAAAGCAGCAGGAGCAAGCGAATGGCCAAGAAAGTCCTCGCTCAGATCAAGCTGCAGATCCAGGCCGGCAAGGCCAATCCCGCCCCTCCGGTGGGACCGGCGCTCGGTCAGCATGGTGTCAGCATCATGGAGTTCTGCAACGCGTTCAACGAGCGTACGAAGGAACAGATGGGCCTGGTGATCCCCGCGGTCATCACGGTCTATCAGGACCGGAGTTTCTCGTTCATTACCAAGACTCCTCCTGCTTCCATTCTGCTCAAGAAGGCGGCCGGACTCGAATCCGGCAGCAGTGAGCCGAGCAAGACGGTCTGTGGTTCGGTGACCCGTCAGCAGGTCCGCGAAATCGCGGAAATGAAGATGGTCGACCTGAACGCGGGTTCCGTCGAGGCGGCGATGAAGATCATCGCCGGGACAGCTCGCAGTATGGGACTGGAGGTCCGTTAGGAACACCGGTTCCAGACTGGGAAGACACGGCGCCGGGGCCCGCGCGGCCGCCGGCACCGGAGAAGCGGGAGGCGAAAGCCCCTTCGACCCATCACAGTCACAGGGAGTTGAAATGAAGCACGGCAAGACATGGCGGCAGGGAAAGGAACTGGTCGACGCGACCAAGACCTATACCCTGGAAGAGGCCCTGTCTCTCCTGGATTCCATGCCCAAGGCAAAATTCGACGAATCGGTTGACCTGGCCGTCAGGCTGAACGTCAACCCCCGGCACGCCGATCAGAACGTGCGCGGGACCGTCGTGTTGCCCAAGGGTACGGGTAAAGACGTGCGGGTGCTTGTCATCACGCGCGGCCCGAAGGAACAGGAGGCGCAGGATGCCGGCGCCGATATGGTGGGAGCCGATGAGTTCCTCGCCAAGATCGACGACGGTTGGACGGACGTGGACGTCATCATCGCCACGCCCGACATGATGGGTGAGCTCGGCAAGCGGGGCCGTATTCTCGGTCCGCGCGGGCTGATGCCCAACCCCAAGGTCGGCACGGTGACGATGGACGTGGGCAAGGCCGTGAGCGAGGCCAAGGCCGGTCGCGTGGAGTACCGCGTCGACAAGGCCGGCATCATTCACGTGTCCGTCGGCAAGCGGTCCTTCAGCACGGAAGACCTGCTGGAGAACGCCCGCATGCTGTACAAGGAGCTCATTCGCGTCAAGCCGTCCTCGTTGAAGGGACCGTACATCAATTCGGTCTTCGTTTCGGGGACGATGACGCCGAGCATCCGCATCGACCACGTCGCCTTGAGCCGTTAGCGAGAATGATGGCGCGGCCGCGAGGCCGCGCGGATAGATAAAGGAGGGTGCCGCATGGCACGTCCGGAAAAAATCGCTCAGGTGGAGGCGATCGCCACTCATCTCCAGGAGTCCCAGAGCACCGTTCTGGCCGACTACTCGGGGATCACGGTGGCGCAGATGACCGAGTTCCGCGCCAAGTGCCGGGAACAGAACGTCGTCTGCCGGGTGGTCAAGAACCGCCTCGCGAAGATCGCCGCAGACAAGGTGGAGTTGCCGGAGCTCAAGGAGCATCTGGAAGGCCCCATCGCGTTGATCCTGGGACCCGAGAGCCAGGTAGACCCGGCCAAGCTGGTCGTCGACTTCGCCAAGGATGTCGAGGCCATGGAGGTCAAGGGCGGATTCATGGACGGGGCGTTCCTGACCCCGGCCGAGATCGTCGCCCTGGCCAAGATCCCGGGTCGCGATGAGCTCTACGCGAAGATGATGGGTAGCATCAACTCGCCGCTCAGCGGCGTGGTCGGTGTCACCAGCGGTGTCATGAGCGCGCTGACGCGCGCCGTCGACGCCGTGGCGAAGCAGAAGGCCTCCTGAGGAACTCGGGAGCCGACAACTCGTTGATCACGAACCGAGCAGCGCCGCCCGCGGCGCCGAGATACAAGGAGAGACAGCAATGTCCGAAGAAATCAAGCTGAGCGAGAACGGCCAGAAGGTCCTGGAGATGATCGAGTCCATGACGGTCCTCGAGGCCGCCGACCTGGTGAAGGCCATGGAGGAGAAGTTCGGCGTGAGCGCCGCCGCTCCCGTGGCCGCCGTCGCCGTCGCCGGCGGCGCCGTTGCCGAGGAAGAGGTCAAGGACGAGTTCAACGTCGTGCTGACCGGCATCGGCGACAAGAAGATCCAGGTCATCAAGGTAGTCCGCGCCATCACCGGCCTGGGCCTCAAGGAGGCCAAGGACCTCGTCGAGAGCGCGCCCACCAACGTGAAGGAAGGCGTGACCAAGGAAGAGGCCGAACAGGTCAAGGCCAAGCTCGAAGAGGTTGGCGCGATCATCGATCTCAAGTAGTACGCGAGCCCGCATGAACCCCGTCCGGCCGTGGGGCCGGACGGGGACGCTCGTGGTGCGCCTCGTGCAGGGCGTTACCGGATGTCGACTATCCCTCCTCTGGTGAGGTACGTGGCCGTGGCGAAGAATATCCCCGTCGACAAGTTTACCGGACGCATCAACTACTCCAAGATCCACCGCGACAGCCAGATGCCGAATCTTCTGGCCGTCCAGCTGGAGTCGTACAACGACTTCCTGCAGACCGCGGTGCCCCTGGAGAAGCGCAAGAGCGTCGGCCTGGAGTCGGTGTTCCAGTCCATATTTCCCATCGATGCGACGCGGGGGCACCTGGTCGTCGAGTACCAGAGCTACGCCCTGGGCGAGCCCAAGTACGGCATCGAGGAGTGCCAGGAGCGCGGCCTCACCTTCGCGGCCCCGCTGAAGGTGAAGATGCAGCTCGTGGTCAAGGACGAGGACGACAGCGGTTCCGCGGAGGAACTGCAGATCCGCGACATCCAGGAGAGCGAGGTCTACCTGGGCGAACTGCCGCTGATCACGGACAAGGGCACCTTCATCATCAACGGCGCCGAGCGCGTGATCGTGAGCCAGCTGCACCGCTCGCCGGGCGTGTTCTTCAGCGAGGAGTTCCACCCCAACGGGCGCAAGCTCTTCAAGTCGCGGATCATTCCCTACCGCGGCTCCTGGG
>CAZTWK010000111.1:0-4559 GCA_964617805.1 uncultured Fibrobacteraceae bacterium
CAGCACGTCCGACAGGATGCGGTCGATGGTCAGCGACCGGTGGACGATGTCCACGACCGGCAGCCGAGCCGGCACGTCCATCGGCGCGGGATCGATCGGCACGATCGCGCCGCCCTCGGATAAGTGGCGCCGGATCAGGTCCTTGGCCGAGGCGACCGGGTCGTCGGCCGGTTCGCCCGTCGCCCAGCCCCAGGCGCAGGCCTTGGCGGCGTTCACGGAGCGGCCGGTGCGCAGCATGTCGGCCGCACGCTCGACGCCCACCAGGCGCGGCAGCCGCTGGGTGCCGCCGTAGCCGGGGATGATGCCCAGGTTGACCTCGGGCTGGCCCAGCATCAGGCCGGGACCGACCACGCGGGCGTGGCAGGCCATGGACAGCTCGGCGCCGCCGCCCAGGACGGGGCCGTTCAACGCGGCCACGACCGGTTTCGCGAAAGTCTCGATGCCGTTCATGATCCGGTGGCCGTGTCGGCACTTGTCGGCGGCTTCCTCGGGGGTTTTCAGGACGGCCAGCTCGTTGATGTCGGCGCCGGCCAGCGAGCCGCCGTAGCTCGTGAGCACGACGCCCGTCACCGTGTCGTCGCCGCCCAGCTCGTCGAAGACGGCGGTCAGCTCGTTCATGGTGCGCTCGTCCAGGGCGTTGAGCACCTCGGGGCGGTGGACCGTCACCACGGCCAGCTCCTCGTCCCGTGCGAGCTTCACGTTGCGGTGGAAGTCGGCCAGCTTGCCCTCGGCGATGCTCGCCGGCACCTCGAAGCCCGGGTTGTCCGCCGCGTAGCCGGTGCAGATCTCCTTGACGCGCTCGGCGCCCAGGTCCTCGGCCAGGTCCAGCAGGCCCGAGGAGAAGCCCAGGGCGTTGCGGGTCAGCCAGTTCAGGTCCGCCGGGTCGCATATTTGATGGTCGACCACGAAGTAGGTGCGCCCCAGCAGCACGGCCAGGATGCGGTCGAGCACGGTCTTGCCGAGGGCCTCGTCGTAGGCCGACTCGCCGGGGTTCTCGTGGTCCAGCCAGGGCGTGTTGGCCTGGGTCGAGAACACTTCGGGAGGCGCGAACCAGTCGCTGCCCGTGTCGGCCTCCTGCATCAGCTTGAGGCATTTGACGTTGAGCAGGTTGCCGCGGGTCAGGTCCATGACGTTGAAGGGCCCGCCGCCGCCGATGGCCTCGTTGACGATGCGGTCGACCTGCTCGACCGTGGCCAGTCCCTCCACGTGGATGCGGGCGGCCTCGGCGCAGTAGGTGCAGAAGATGTCGTCGGCCGCGAAGCAGGGCACGTCGGCGGTGCTCACGGGCACTTTGCCCAGCCGCTTCAACGTGGCGATCATGCGCTCGCTGTAGGCTTCGTCCTCGGACAGCACGACCTCGATGGGCATGGCGCGCCAGGCGGGAAAGAAGGGGTGGTTGACGAAGCAGCGCTGGGGCCGCTTGGTCTCGGCCGCGATTTGGGCGCGGGGCAGGCCGCTGGTGGCGAAGCCGATCAGGCAGTCGTCGCCGACGGTCTGCTCGACGTTGGCCAGGATGACCTTCTTGATGGCCAGATCCTCGGTGGCCGCCTCGAGCACGTAGTCGCAGTCCGCCAGGTCCTGCAATTCGAGGGTGGGCACCAGCAACTGTTCTATGGCCGTCGCCACCTTGGGGCTGAGCTTGCCGCGGGACACGCCCTTGACCACGTAGCCCTTGATGCGTTTGACGCCCGCGTCGAGAGCCTCTTGCTGGATGTCGTGGAGGTAGACGCGCGATTCGGGATCGCCGGCCAAGGCGGACACGAATCCGTAGGCGAGGTCGGGGCCGATGGCACCGGAGCCGATGACGCCGACGATCATGGAGGACCTCCTGGAGATGCGAGTTGAACCCGCAGACCGTCGTTACGATCAGGCTGAAAGCCCATTCTCGCACCGCCGCAACGCGTTTTCAACCACCAATGGCCCGCTAGCGCCCGATTCAGGATGAAATGGGCACGGCGATGGTGGTACTGTGTCGGAAGATGCCAACAAGGAGGGATCATGGGAGATAAACCCGCCGGCGCCATCAAGAAGATCCAGGCCACGGGCCTGATGCGCAAGCTCATGGGCGCCTACTTCCAGGACCTCGACCAGGCCGCCCGCACCGGCGACCGCAAGATCGCCTGGTGTACCAGCGTGGGGCCCGCCGAGCTGCTGAGATCCTTCGGATTCCTGGTCTACTTCCCCGAGAACCACGGCGCCGTGCTGGGCTCCTCGCGCATGGCGGCCGACCTGATCCCGGCGGCCAACGCCCGCGGCTACTCGCCGGACATCTGCTCCTACCTGACCAGCGACGTGGGGTCCTACCTCAAGCAGCAGACCCCGCTCATCCAGGCCTTCGGCATGGCCGGCCTGCCCAAGGCCGACGTCCTGGTCTACAACACCAACCAGTGCCGCGACGTGCAGGACTGGCTCGCCTTCTACCAGCGCGAGTGGGACGTGCCCCTGATCGGCATCGACACCCAGCGCGGTCTGGGCGACATCACCCGCGACCACCTCGACGGCCTCGTCGCGCAGCACAAGGCCTTGATCCCCACCCTGGAGGAAATCTCGGGCCGGGCCTTCGACCTCGATCGTCTCAAGGAGGTCGTGGCCTCGTCGTACCGCTGCACCCTGATGTGGAAGAAGGTGCTCCGCCTGGCCGCCCACAAGCCCAGCCCCATCACGTTCTTCGACGGCACGATTCATATGGGACCGGCCGTGGTCCTGCGCGGCACACCCGAAGCGGAGCAGTACTACGAAGTGCTCATCGCGGAACTCGAGCAGCGCATCGCCGACGGCATCGCCGCCGTCGACGAGGAGCGGCACCGCTACTACTGGGAGGGCATGCCCGTCTGGGGCAAGCTGCGCGACCACGCCGAGCTGTTCGCGGTGCAGAGGGCCTGCGTCGTGGCGTCGACCTATTGCAACAGCTGGATCTTCGAGCCCCTGGGCTGCGACGATCCCTTCGAGGGCATGGCCCGTTCCTACACCGAGCTGTTCATCGTGCGCAGCGAGGACTTCAAGGAGCGGTACCTGAAAACCATGTTCGAGACCTACGGCATCGCCGGCATCATCTACCACGACGCCAAGACCTGTCCCAACAACTCCAATTGCCGCTACGGCATGCCCCAGCGCCTGACCCACGAGACCGGCGTGCCCTACGTGACCATCAACGGCGACCTGAACGACCTGCGCCTCTACTCGGAGGAGCAGGCCAACACCCAGTTCGAAGCCCTGGCCGAGCAGTTGCGGGAGGGCGCATGAGCGCCTCCTATTGCGGCGTGGACATCGGCGCCTCGGCCACCAAGGTGGTCCTGGTCGATGCCGACGCCGCGGTGCTGGCCCGCGTCGTGCGTCCCTCGGGCGTGGACTACGCCGCCGTCGCCCGCGCCTGCCTGGACGAGGCCGTCGCCATGGGCGGGAACGGCCCCTCGGTCACGGTCTCGACCGGCTACGGCCGCAGCAACGTGGACTTCGCCGACGAGACCCGCACCGAGATCCACTGCCACGGCCGCGGCTGCTTCCACGCGGTGGGCCGGGCCGTCACGGTCGTCGACATCGGCGGGCAGGACAACAAGGTCATCAGCCTGGACGACCAGGGGAAGCGCCTCGAGTTCAGGATGAACCGCAAGTGCGCCGCCGGCACCGGCGCCTTCATCGAGGAGATCGCCCTGCGGCTGGACCTGGACGTCGGCGAACTCGACGCCCTCGCGGCGGCCGCCAGTGATAGCGTGCGCCTGGGCAGCTTCTGCACCGTCTTCTCCAAGACGGAGATCCTCTCGCACCTCCGCAACGGCGAGCCCGTGGAGGGCATCGTGCGCGGCGCCTTCGAATCGGTCGTCGAACGCATCGTGGAGATGGATCCGCTCGAGGGCCTGGTGGCGGCCACGGGCGGCGTCGTCGCCCACAACCCGACCATCGTGGAGATCATCTCAGACAGACTCGGCCGCGAGGTGATCGTGCCCGAGGCGCCCCAGTTCACCGGGGCCCTGGGCGCCGCCCTGACCGCCCGCTCGCTCGATACCGGTCATCCCGACAACGGAAAGGGATAGCATGCTGGACGGACTCTTCAGGCCGCGCGCCGTCGCCGTGATCGGCGCCTCGGCGAACCCGTATTCCATCGGCCACATCGTGGTGCGCAATCTCGTGCAGTACGGCTTCAAGGGACCGGTCTTCCCCATCAATCCCAAGGGCGGCGTGATCCGCAGCATGCAGGCCTACCAGTCCATCCTGGACGTGCCCACCGACGTGGACCTGGTCAACATCTCCATCCGCAACATCTACGTGCCGAAGGTGCTCGAGGAGTGCGGGCAGAAGGGCGTGAAGTTCGCCATCGTGCACTCGGCGGGCTTCAAGGAGGTGGGCCCGGAGGGCGAGGCGCTGGAGCGCGAGATGGTCGAGACGGCCCACCGCAACGGCATCCGCATCTTCGGACCCAACAGCCAGGGCATCCAGAACGCCGACCCCGAGGTGGCGGTCTACGCCAACTTCACCTTCGTGCCCCAGGCGCCCGGCAATGTCTCCATCGTCGCCCAGGGCGGCGGCATGGGCGAGATGCTCAAGCTCCACCTGCACAACGT
>CAZTWK010000112.1:0-4009 GCA_964617805.1 uncultured Fibrobacteraceae bacterium
GGTCGCAGTGTCGGGGAACCACGCTTATCTCCTGGACACGACCTTCGGCATCCATGTCTACGATGTCAGCGATCCCCTCGATCCGCAGTGGCTCGGCGATCTCCCCTACGCTGGGGAAGGCCACATGGAGATCGTCGGCAATCGGCTCTACGTCGGCGCTTATCCAGGTCTGGTGCTCTTAGACATCTCGGTGCCGGATGCACCACGACAGATCTGCGAGGTCAACACCAGCGGCCCACCGCGGGGGATATCCGTCGACGGCGACCACGTCTACCAGGCGATCCGCAATCCCGGCTCCCTCGACATAATCGACGCGTCGAATCCCGCCTCTCCCCCGGAGCGCGGCCAGATCACGCTGTATGGCTGGCCCTACTATATCGCCATGGCCGAGCCCTATGCCTACCTCGCCTGTCGCTTCTACGGCGTCCGCGTCGTGGATGTGAGCGATCCCGCCGCGATGGTCGACCTGGGATACGTGGACGGCGTGGAGTACGCCCGCCATATCGTCCTGGACGGAGCCCTAGCCTATGTCGCGGGTGAGTACGAAGGCCTCTACATCCTCGACATCACGAAGCCGGCGGCCCCTCAGCTCGTGAGCAATCAGCCGATGGGTCGTTCGACCTGCTGCGTGGTGAAGCAGGGGAATTACGTCTACCTCACCAACTGGGACGGCCTGCGCATCGTCGACGTGACCGAACCCGCCGACCCCGACGTAATCGCTTGGCTGAACACGGACTGGGAGGCCCACTACGTGGCCGTACGCGGCGACTACGCCCTGGTCGCGACGACCCTGGAGCTGCTGCTCGTCGACGTGGGCGATCCCTACGATCCACAGCTCGTCGAATCCTTCGACATCAAGGCGAAGACCGTCTGCATCGAGGGTGATTTCGCCTACGTCTCCACTCTGAACTGGCTGACGGTCTACTCCGTCACCGAGCTGCCCGAGTTCGAGCTCGTGGGCGACATCCCCCTACCCAATTACACAATCTCCGCCTGCTTCGCGGGGAACCTCGCCTATCTCGCCAACGGCGCCGGCGGCCTGCAGGTCCTGGACGTCTCGGATCCCACGGCGCCTCATAGCATCGGAAGCATTCCCTATTGGCCTCTCGGCGTCTTCGCAAGCGAGCAGCAGCTCTTCATCAGCGACTATCCCTGCCTCTACGCGTTTCCGTTGCACTGCGATCTCACGGCCATCCATGAGCAATCCATGGGTACCGGAGATCCACCCGATGCACTGGCCCGTTTGCACCAGAACCGTCCCAACCCTTTCAATCCGAGCACGAGCATCAGCTACACGCTGATGGAGCCAGCCGAAGTGAGCCTCCGGATCTACGACTGCGGCGGCCGCCTCGTGCGGACCCTACGCAGTGCCGGCCTGGAGACCGCCGGCCTGCACGAGCTGGCCTGGGAGGGGCTCGACGAGCAGGGCCGGCAGGTCAGTTCCGGTGTCTACCTCTGCTGCCTGGAGGCAAATGGACAGGTGGCCGGCAGACGCATGATCCTCCTGAAATAACAAGAACCCTGAACTTCCGTTTTGTATTCCCGCTTACGAAAGCCGGGCATTCGGCGCAATCCGGCCGAAAGGTAGCCGGGGGTAGGTAAACGAGCGGGGGTGGAAAAAGGAGGTTCGCCATGTTCACCTCGATCACGCAATCCAAGCGCTCTCCGAGCAGGAGAGGATTCGCAAATCCCGCGGCCGCTTTCGCTGCGGTCTTCTTCATCACCCTTTTCAGCCATGTCATCGCAGTCCAGGCCATGCCGGCCCGGCCGGTCGCGTTCGACCGTTCGGGCGAGCCGGTGGACGCCGGCGAGGGCCTCGAGGAACTGATGGCCAGTGACGACATCGCTCCCGGTATCTGCGGTCCCTTCACCGACCGCACCCTACCGGTGACGGGCAACGTGCCCCTCCCCGTCCTGCTCGTTCAGTACCTGGGGCAGGCGGGACAACAGAACACGGCCGCTTTCTTCAATATCCTCTTTCCCGCCACGGGCGGTACTACGACCGCGAACGACTACTACCGCGAGGTTTCGCTAAACCAGGTTTCGCTCACGGGAACGGTCAACGGCTGGTACACGCTGCCCCGCCCCAAGGGATGGTACATCAACGGTGGTGGCGGCATGCTCAACACCTATCCCTTGAACTCCCAGGGACTCGTACAGGACGCGGTCATGGCCGCCGATTCGCAAGTGGACTTCAGCCAGTACGACGGCGACGGCGATGGATTCGTGGACGCGCTGCTGGTCTACGTTTGCGGCTACGCGGCCGAATCCTACGTCCCCGCCAATCCCGCCAACGAGCTCTGGAGCCACTGCTACTGGATGCGCGGCGGCAACGGCCCCGGTCCCATCAGCGTGGACGGCGTCCAGATCGACCTCTACGCCATCACCACCGAGTTGCGCGGGACCGCGGGCAACCAGATCCGCGACATCGGCGTGGTCTGCCACGAGCTCGGCCACTGCTGGGGACTCTGCGACCTCTACAGCACCTGCCCGGGCGCCTGGCAGACTTTCTACGGATCCTGGAACGGCCTGGGCACCTATGACCTGATGGCCTTCGGAGGCTGGGGCGCGGGCGGAACGAATCCCGACATGCCGCACCACCTATCGGCCTTCGGCAAGGCCTTCCTGGGCTGGGCCAACATCAACTACGTGGACGTGGACATCCCCGGCTGCGCGATCCAGGCCGTCGAGACGAGCGGCGATGTCTTCACGAACTTCCCCTGGTGGACTTCGGGGGGTGCCGACCTCAACTACTACCATCCCTGGTTCAACTGGCCGGGACCCACCGAAGCCTTCCTGGTGGAGAATCGCCAGCAGATCGGGTTCGATGCGGGCCTGCCGGGACGGGGGCTGCTCATCTATCACTTCGACGGGACCGTGGCCTTCGGGGACTATGACGGCGACGGCATTCCCAACTGGCACAGCAACGCGCTGGAGTGGTCCGAAGTCCAGCCCATGCTGGACGTCGAGTGCGCCGATCAGATCCTGGGCGACCACGTCATGAACAGCGACGATCTGGACGCCCAGATCAACATCGGCGACGCCGGCGACTTCTTCCATGCGGGAGGCAACGCGAACTTCGACGCGGCTTCCACCCCGAGCAACGTCTACCACACCGGGCTGGCCAGCCAATTCGCGGTGAACAACATCAGCGCGATCAGCGGCACCATGTTCGCCGACATCACGGTGGGCAATCCCGGCGGACCCAACCACGACGTCTGGATCCGCGACTGCACTATGGACGACGGCAGCGTGCCCTCGACCGGCAATTGCGACTTCTTCGGCTACCACCACCTCTACGACAGCCCTGACATCTGGGTCGACAACAACGAGGACGGCATCGTGGACGTCCCCGTCTGGGGCAGTACCAACAAGCTCTTCGTCAAGGTCCGCAATCTGGGGCCGCAGAGCGTCGCGAGAGCGACCGTCAAGGCCTACGACACTTCGCAGGGCCTGGCGCCGCCCCAGCCGCCGCCTTCCGATCCAGCCAACCCCTTCGCGGCGAGCATGTGGCTCGGCACGAAGACCGTCCTCTGCCTGGCGCCGGGCGACAGCGCCATCGTGGAGTTCCCCTGGTACCTGTCCGCCTACTACGGCCCGCCGACCTGGCCCAACAGCGCGGGCGCCCTGGTGGAGACCAGCGACGATCCGCTGGGCGGCAGCGGCGCCGTGGACCTGGACAACAACCTGGCCATGTGCACGGGCAAGTGGCTCTACATCAAGTCCGGCAGCCCTCTGCGCGAGAGTTCGGGAAGGGAGTCGAAGCTGGCGGCCCTGCGCGGCGAGATCGGAGGCGGCGCCGGCCCGTGTGATCGCGAGGACATGGCGCCGGCTCTCCAGATCATCCCGGTCAACAATCCCTACGAGGAGGAACGGATGATGGCCGTCCACGTGGAGGGGGATCTTCCTCCGGGGTGGTTCTACGAGCTCTTCTCACCCGAATTCGGCATCGTGCCCCTGCCCTTCTTCTTCCCCTTGGCGGGCCTCGAGGTTCACGAGTTCGAGCTCA
>CAZTWK010000113.1:0-3990 GCA_964617805.1 uncultured Fibrobacteraceae bacterium
GGTACTGTGGAAGAAAACGGGGGATTTTGGGAAGGATAATCTGACGCGTTACAAGTGTGTCGCTGGTTTCTTCGACAGCGGCGATTTTGGGGTGATTTGCGGCTGGGTATCTGCTATGATGGGCCATGAGATCTCCACCTGTTGGGTTGTGAATGCAACCCGTCTGCGGTTGCGGTATCTGTCTGTTAACAAATACCTTACACCAGCAGGTGGAGTCTTTCAACTGGGAAAATCGCTCAATTTAGGTTATAATCCACTGCAGGAAGGGGGAGGGGGCGATGGTCTGCTGAATCGGCCGCGGCGGTGGATTCGTGTGGCCTGGTTCACGGTCGTCCCTGTGACATTCATACGGAGGGAATAGTCGCTATGCGTCTTGCCTGCCTCGTCTGCGCCGCCGTTCTCCTGTCGCTGATCGCCGTTACCGTCTCGGCCCAGACCAATGAGATCCCCGCCTCGCGCTTGCACCGCCTGCCCGAGGGCCTGCGCACGCCCCGGCCGCCCCTGCCGAAGGTACCGCCCCCGGGTGTCGAGATCGTCAATCCGGCCGAATTCTGCCGTGCCGACGCGATGATCATTTCCTGGACGAGCTGGCACGCCCAGGAGCTGACGGACATGTGCCTGGCCGTCGCCGCGGACGACCGCGTGTTCTGCTGTGTCAACAGCTCGACCGAGCAGAGCCAGGCCAATGCCCAGCTGACGGCCGCCGGCGTCAACATGGCCAACGTCGATTTCTTCCTGACCGCCAACGGCAGCGTCTGGATCCGCGACTACGGACCGTTCTGCGCCTACGACGACGGCCAGCTGGCGATCAGTGATTACTTCTATGGTATAGGCGGCAGCATCGACGCAATCCCGGTCTACATCGCGCAGGAGGAGGGCCTGCCCTGGTACCGGTCGAACCTGACCCATCACGGCGGCAATCACATCACCGACGGCAACGGGATGGGCTTCTTCTCGGACAACCTGACGGCCTTCAACACCGGGTGGACCTGGGAAGAGATCGAAGACGAGATGGCGGCCTACCTGGGACTCGAGTCGCTCGTCGTCTTCGGGACCATGGCAGGCGACATGACCGGGCACTGCGACATGTTCGTCAAGCTGCTCAACGATACGCTTTTTGTCGTGGGCGAGTACGCCGAGCCCGGCGACGCCGTGGGTGACGACGCCGCGTTTCTGGACGACCTGGCGGCGACGCTCGGCGACCTGAAGAACCTGGACGGGCGTTATTTCGAGGTACGCCGCATTCCCATGAACCCGATCGACGCCACCTACGACTACAACCGCACGTACACCAACTCGCTGATCGTCAACGACAAGGTACTGGTCCCGATCTACGACACCGTGTCGGACGCGCCGGCGTTGCAGGTCTACGCCGACTGCATGCCCGATCACGAGATCGTCGGCATCGACAGCCAGGACGTGATCCAGTACCTGGGCGCCATCCACTGCATCTCCAACACCCTGCACCACGCCAACCCGTTGATCATCCAGCACGAGCCGCTGTTGACGGCCCAGTTCGGCGAAACGCCCGTCCTGAGCTGCCGTCTGAACCCGCGCTTCACCGACCGCGAGGTGGAAGTGCACTACCAGCCGGCCGGCGGTACGCGCGAGGTCGTCGTCGCCGAGTTCTCGGGCGGCGTGTGGCATGCCCAACTCCCGCCCGTCACCGACGACTTCGACTACTGGTTCACCGCCCGGGCGTTCACTGACGCCCTGACCATGGAGACCGCACTGCCGGAAGATGCGCCCACCGCGATGTTCACGGTCGACGTACAGGGCGGCACCGCGGTCGAGCCGATGCCGCTGGTCGCCCGTTCACTGACGGCCTGGCCGAATCCCTTGAACCCGACCACCAAGATCACCTTCGACTTGCGACACGCCGGCCCGGTCCAACTGCGCATCTACGACCTGCACGGTTCCCTGGTGCGCACACTCATCAATGCCGAGCTACCCGGCGGTCCCCACGAGATATCCTGGCAAGCCACAGACGACCATAGCCAGCGTGTACCGTCGGGCGTCTACCTTGGCATCCTGGCAGCGGACGGCATCGCGCAAACGACAAAGCTGTCCGTCATCAAGTAGAGGGATAATCTGCACTGGCGATCATCCGGGAAGAAAAGGTGTGACGCGGCCGAGGCGGGATGAACCCTATAGCGACCACCTGGAGACCTTCGCACAAGTGTGATCCGAAACGTCCTCGGCCTTCGGCCTGCGGGATTGTTTCGGATCACACTTGTGCGAAGGTCTCCAGGTGGATGACTTATTTGCGGTTTATTTCTCCTATGCCGCCGACTCGCGTCTTCTCCTTCTCTGGTTCGCCCCAGTAGTCAATTTCACCCACGCCGCTGACCCTGGCATCGATGCTCTCGGTGGCCGTGACCTCCACGTCACCCACGCCGTTCAGGCGGGCCTTGACGTGTTTAGCCTTCAACTGCCTGGCCTCCACGTCACCGACGCCGTTCAGTGTGATGTCCAACTCGTCCACCTCGCCGTCGATCTCCAGACCGCCGGCGCCGTGCAGGTTGAACGCGAAGTTGTCGCCCGCGAGGTTCTTGATGTCGATGTCGCCGGCGCCCTTGAGGGTGACCTCGACCAGCGTCTTCATGGTGACGCGTATACGGCAGTCGCCGTCGGGATCGCAATCCTCGTCCCAGCCGATCTCGAGCGTCTTGCCGTGGACGTCCAGCTCCAGGTTGTCGAAGAGGTTGTCGTCGAGTGTGACCTCGACCACCTGCTTGTCGCCGAACTCCACGAGGATGTCCATGGTGCCCACGAGTTCGATGGCCTTGAACTCCTTCAGGTCGAAGGTGCGGGTCTCCATGTCGCCCGAACCTTCGATCACGTCGTCATTGCCCCAGAGATTCAGGCCGGCGGCGGCGGGGGCGGCGGTCAGGGCGAGCGCGAGGAGCACCGCCGGGGTGGAGAGCAATCTACGCGTCAACATCACGTCCTCCTGGTTCGTTGGGTTGTGCGGACAGTATTTAGACGTATGAGCGCTCGGAAAGGTTTGGGTAAAAAACACCGGTTCCTCTTGAAACGCGGCACCAACTCGTGTTCCCTCAGCGAAGGTGGCCGGATGTTTTCCCCTCCGTCCGACCAGGTAGACGCAAGGAGTCGTCATGCGGAAGAAGACGGATCACGATCATCGCTTCGAATGCGTGCAGCCGGAACTGGGTGAACAGCTCTGGAAGCTGGATACGGACGACGTCGAGCCGGACCTGCAGCACCGCTTGGCGCGCCACCTGCGGGTTTGCGACGATTGCCGGCTGCAGCGGGCCGTGCACGACCGCCTCGGGACCATGGGAGCCGCCGGCGAGATCTCCATCGAGGTGGAGGAACAGCCGTTGCGTCTGCGGATACGACGCTCGGACAGGTTCCTGGCCGCTTGCGGCGGCCTTGCCCTGGCGGCCTCGCTCGTCCTGGCCATGTTGCTGCCGCCGAGCCTGCCCCGGGCACCCGGTGTGTCGCGGGGTGTGGACCCCGAGCCCGGATTTCTGCGTCCGGTCGAGGGTGAGGTCTTGAGCGACGGGACACCCACCCTCAGCTGGCGGCCCATCGGCGGAGCCACGTCCTATCGCCTCGAGATCACGCAGACCGACGGTGATTACAGCTGGTTGGGCGGAGCCGACGGCACGAGTGTCCGCTTGCCCGCTGAAGTGACCCTGCCAGCTCGCGGCCGCTTCCTGATCCTGCTGGAGCCTGTCCCGTCCGATCTGGCTCCTCTCGGCGGCGTCAGCGTTTCCTTCCGGCGGGCGGGCCTGGTCGCGACCATGGGTTACAGATTACAGACCGCGCCTTTCGCCGTGCATCTGCTCGGCGGGCTCGGGCTGATATCGTTGTTGCTGGTCGCTCCTTTTGCCCGCTGGCGGCGTCTGTCCGCGGGTTGACCAGAGCCGTCACCACGGGCGATTTGACGTACGGTGGCAAGGAATGGTATTCCTAAATTGAGCGATTCCCCCTGTCCCGCCGCGTCCACTCCGATCCCGCCGG
>CAZTWK010000114.1:0-3732 GCA_964617805.1 uncultured Fibrobacteraceae bacterium
TTTTCAAGTTCTAATCCCAGAAATCATCCACTTCTTATGCAACTGTAGGGATTACAGACAACATCTATAGTGAAAACGGTTATGAAGTGGCTGCCTGGGGCTTTCCCGGCGTCGAGGAGGCATTTCAGGCTTGGATCGACGAGCCCAATCTAAATGATCTGATTCTCAACGAGGGTGCCTGGTCGATCTTCACATGGGAAGCCATGGGTGTTGGTGTTGACATGGAGCAACACCTCTACTATCTCTGGTTCGGCGCAATGCCAGACCCCTTGGGGGAGGCCATCCCTTGTGCGTCCTCGGCTCCTGACCAGTTGCTTGACGTGGAGGTCGTCTTCCCCAATCCATTCAACCCGCCCGTTACGCTCTCCTTCACCTTGTACGAGGAAGCCGATGTTTCCCTGATGATGCACGATATCACTGGTCGCCGCGTGCGCTCGTTCCCCACGAGGACGCTCGGAGCAGGATGGCATGATCTGCCGTGGACGGGCACCGGGGACAACGGCGAAGCATTGCCGAGTGGCGTCTACTTCGTGAACCTGCGTGTAGGTGACCGGACGTGGGGGCAGAGGATCACGCTGCTGCGATAGACTCGCACTCCGCGAAAACGTTGCTCTGTGCCAGGAAAGCAGATCTGATCCTTCATCGGCACGGCCCGTGACTGTTCTGAGCCTCGGACATTGCCATGGCAGCGTGGTGGCGTGGTCCAGTTTAGGGCAGCAGACCGGTGATCCCACCAGCTGGGCAGACCCCGGTCCCGGTTGGGTACTTTGGCTGGTTCATGGAGAGTCGTCGCGACTACGCAACCAGCATTCCGACGGTAGGCGGAGGTTGTCGGAGTTCCGGAGAGCCAGGGTTGCACGCGCATCAGCGCGGCCCGTACGAGATCGAGTAGAGCAGATAGTAGTGTACGCATGATGGGCCAGATCATATCATTGTGCGAGAGTCGCGTGATTGCAGGGAGTTACGGGCGTTTTGCGGACTACGGGCGTCCGACGACACGGGATGCAACATCTGGAGAAGAAAGGCAGCGCAGGTTGACGCGTTCACGAAGCCTCAAGCCGATGATGGTGCTCGTTCTTGCTTGCACAGGTCTGGGTATCACTGGAGGAGAACTAGTGGCAGCAGAAACAACCGACTACAAGGCGACTTTCTTTGATGAGGTCGAGCCGATTCGTATGGAGGATCCACTGGGTGTCGTGCTCGGCACTCTGAACCAAGGGGATACCTTCGTGTACAGTTACGGCGATGCTGTAAAGCTGGCCGGGCATTCCTGTCCGGCTGTTTCGGGTGGATACAAGATGACCCAACTGGCCTTGAAGGAGCTGTATCCGGGGGAGACACCTGTAAGGGGTGAGATCGAAGTTCGTTTCCGGGGCGGACGGGAAGTCAAGGCGAACGGACCCATCTCCCAACTCGTTGGCATGCTCACTGGCGCTGCGCCGGAGACGGGGTTCGCCGGCATGGGTGGCGGGAAGTACAGTCGGAAGAACCTGATGACTTTCGATGAGGAGGATGTCGCACCATCCAATTGTGTCTGCTCGGTTGTGTTCTCGAGGGTCGATTCCGACAAGAAGGTGGATATCAGCTACTTCAACGACATGCTCGAGACGAAACCGGCCATGGATGCTCTGATGCCCAAGGCCATCGGCGGCACGGCCACAGCTGCCGAGCTGGCCGAGTTTGGGGAACTCTGGCAGGAGAGGGTCAGGACTATCCTCATGGCGCCCCCCGACAGCATGTTCGTGATTGGAGCGCCCTAGTCTCGCCAATCTGCGCAGCACTCTATGGTGTACCAATGACGCGGGTCTAACTCGACTCTAGGTCGGCAGTTGTATATCGACTGGATTTGTCGACCATACGGTATGGTACCATGCAAGGTGTGCATGAGGTCGCGCATCCTCTAATCGGAGGCACCATGCAAGTCTCACAAATCCTTTTGCCTGTCCTGATTCCACTGCTCCTCGCCGGTGCGACAGCCCAGGCCCAGATAGCCCATGGCTACTCCAACCTCTTCGCCTTTGACACAGTAATGGAAGTGGATGGGGGAGAAAGACCTTCCCGGGGGACTGCGCTCACCTCGATTAGCCCCAACCCGTTCAGTACCCAAACGACCATCGAATTCACGCTGGCCGAGGCGGGCGTGGTGGAGTTGGCAGTGTTCGATGTGCGAGGACGGTTGGTGAGGACATTGAATCGGGAGTCTCGCATCCGTGGGCATTATCGAGCCGCGTGGAACGGATGTGACGACGAAGGTCGACCGATGCCCACGAGCGTGTACTTTTGCCGCCTAGCGAGTTCTCACGAGGTACAGACTAGGATACTGATTCTGGTCAAGTGAGCAGGCACGGATCACGCCTTCAGGGGGAGGACGAATCATGAGTGAAGCGGTGTGGACGCAAGTCGGCCTGCTTGTCATGGCTCTCCTTCTCGGCGCGGTCGGGGTGTTTGCGGAGGACGGACTGGTCGTCACGAACGTTGTGGCGGGGCAGAGACCCTTCACAAACCTCGTTGATGTCTCTTATGACCTCGAAACCCTTGACGGCCTACCAGTGACCGTGAGTCTGTGGCTGTCCACTGATGCAGGTGCTACCATCTCACACCACTGCCAGGCGGTGAGTGGGGACGTAGGCGAGAACACGATGCCTGGGACTGACCTTTCCATTGTATGGGATACTGGGTCGGACCTCCCGGAGTTCAGCAGCTCGACGTGCCAGCTGCGAGTTACCGCCTACGCTGAAGCGAATGTCGATGGTTTCATACTCGTACCTCCGGGATCGTTCACGAGGGGCAGCCCGCTTGACGAGCCGGGGCGGTATGACGACGAAATCCCGCACATGGTGACGTTGACTCAGGGGTTCTATGTATCGAACACCGAGGTGACCGAGGAGTGGTGGGACGATGTGGTTGGATCGGGTTCATCGCCTTCGCAGCTTCCCCAGAACTATGTGACCTGGGACATGGCAGTTGTCTTCTGCAACTTGGCTTCGAATCTGGAGGGCTTGACTCCTGCCTATACGATCGATGGTCCGAGTGGCTACGTGACCTGGGATCAGGCAGCCAATGGCTACAGGCTGCCGACTGAGGCCGAGTGGGAGTATGCGTGCCGAGCGGGCAGCCAGACGGCATTCTCCCACGGTCCGATAACCTACTTGGAATGCGAGCCGGTGGACATGACCCTCGACCAAGCCGGTTGGTACTGTGGGAACTCAGGCTACGTGCGGCATTTGGTCGGCCAGAAGCAAGCGAACGCGTGGGGCCTGCATGACATGCACGGCAACCTCTTTGAACATGTCTGGGATACCTACAGATACGACTACGAGAATCTTCCGGAAGTGGATCCGATGAACTACGCAGGGCCTGGTGCCCGCCGGGTGGTCCGTGGCGGCTTCCACAACAGCTGGGCCCGTCGCACCCGGTGCGCCTGCCGGGTCGACTTCGAACCCACTGGGCCGCACTACGCCGATGGCCTACGGCCTGTGAGGACAGCTTTCTGATGGTGTTCCTTGCACAAGCGCGACCCAGTGTCTAGCCGATGGGCAAGACGCCGCCAAGCAGGACCTTCGATTGAGCCCGCGAGCTGAATCTCGAACGAGACAAGGCGTGGTGGACTTCCTCACAGATCGTCGTGTTACTGCGAGGATAGACTTATCCCGGCGAGTGACTTCCTCCTGTTGATGTCTAGCAGCCCGTGGCAAAAGTCTCATTTAGGCTTCTTCAACTTGATCAAAGTGT
>CAZTWK010000115.1:0-3703 GCA_964617805.1 uncultured Fibrobacteraceae bacterium
CCGTCGAGATCGCCGCGATGGTCCAGGAAGTGGCGCAGGTTCAGCGCGATGTTGTCCGGATCCAGGCAGGCGGGCGCGAAGAACTCGGTGTAGCAGAGGTCGTCGGTGTTGAGCCAGGGCTCGGGGTTCGCCGCCGCGATGTCGTCGCCGTCCAGCACCAGGGTCGCTGCCAGGTGGTCCGGATCCAGGTAGAAGTGCTCGTCCCGGCCGAGAGCGGCGATCCGGCGGGACCAGTCCGCGTAGTCCACCTCCAGGGGATCGACCGACCCCAGCAGGACGGCGTGGTAGTGGCCGAGCCAGACCGTGCTGTGGGGGAAGACGTCGTGGAAGGTGGCGATGATCCCCATCAGCTCCCGGGTGCGCAGCTTGTGCAGGGGCAGGTACTGGGAGACCATGCCGCCGGGGTTCAGGTGCGCGCGGCAGAGGGCGAAGTACTCCCGCGTGTAGAGGTTGCCCGAGCCCAGGATGGGGTGGGTCGGATCGCAGGAGATCAGGTCGAAGGTGTCGGAGGTCCGCTGCAGGTAGTGGCGCCCGTCGCCGGAGACTATGTCCAGGCGCGGGTCGGCGGTCACGTCGTGGTTGAGATCGCGGTAGTAGGTCGCCGCCTTTTCGAGGCCCGCCACCAGCTCCACGCAGGTGATCGACTCCACCTCGCTGTGCTGGGCGATGGCCGAGGTGGTCACGCCGATGCCGAAGCCGATCACCAGCACGTCCCGGCAATCGAGCCCCAGGAAGAACGGGAAGTGGCCGACCATCTTGACGACCTTCACCGCGTCGTAGGTGGATCCGATCACGGCGCTGTTGTTGACGAAGGTGTACTTGGATTCCGTACGCGTGCCCCGGTCCTTGCCCACGGACAGGGTGCCTTCGACGGTCTCCCGGTAGAAGAGCACGTCACGATCGAAGCGCAGGAACGAGGGCGGCAGGATGCGGATGTCCGGCCCCACGGTGATCACCACCAGCAGGACGAGCACCACGGTGACCAATGCGGGGCGGGCGATGTCCGTGCCGCGCGAAGGCTTGCGACGGCCCAGCACGTAGAGGGCGGCGCCGGCCAACAGCGCGACGATCAGCAGCGCCGACCGGGCCGCGCCCAGCCAGGGTAGCAGGACGAAGGTGGCGACGAGCGGACCGGCGACCGCGCCGGCCGTGTTGACCATCAGTACGCGGCCCACGTCCGCGGCCACGGAGTCGCGGCCGGCGGCATACATGCGGCAGGCCAGCGGAAAGGCGTAGCCGGAGCAGGCCGCCGGCGGGAAGACGATCAGCAGCGCGGCCACGCAAGGCAGCACCAGCACACGCGCCAGAGGGCTGCCCAGCAGGTCCTGGAAGGGGAACATGAGCACGTCCGGCAGCTTGACCAGCAGCCACAGGCCCAGCCCGCTCGCGCAGGCCATCAGCAGCAGGGTGCGCAGGAGGGTCCGCAGGTGGTCGGTGACGGCCCGGCCGCGCCGCGCGAACAGCGCGCTGCCGGCGAAGAGTCCCAGGATGACCAGCGAGGAGATCAGGGCGAAGGTGTAGCTGGTGTTGGTCAGGTAGATGCGGAACATGCGCATCCAGAGCACCTGCAGGGCCAGGACGGCGAAGCCGCAGGCGAAGGCGCCCGCCAGGGCCGCGGCCCGCAGCGCCGACGGATCGGCCGCGACGGTCTTGCGAGATTTGCGGGCGGCCGGCGGAGACGCATCCCCGTCGTCCGACCAGTCCGCCGCACCGAAGGACCGCGACGCGAACATCCAGATTCCCAGGGCCACGTTGACGAGCACCGCCAGCAGGACCGTGTCGCGCTGTCCGAGGCTGCCCAGCAACAGGAAGCCCGTGATCAGGCCGCCGAAGGTGCTGCCCAGGGTCTCCCATGCGTAGAGCCGCCCCAGGGACGTCGCGAGGGACCCGTCGGCGTCGCAGACGACCTTGCTGAGCAGCGGAAAGATGCCGCCCATCAGGAACGCGGGCACGAAGAGCAGCAACCCCGCGCAGACGAAGACCCCCCACTCGGGCAACGCGGCGTAGAGGCCGGGGATCGCCCGCGTGAACAGGACGTAATTGAGGGCGTTGCACAGCCCGATGCCCGCCAGCAGAATCCCGAGCATGCGGCCCGCGACCGGACGGCGATCGGCGGCGCGGCCCAGCACGAAGGCCCCCGCCCCGAAGCCGGCCATGAACGAGGCCAGCACGATGGTCGCCGCAGTGACGGTCGCGCCCAGCACCAGCGAAAGCAGGCGGTGCCAGCTCACCTCGTAGAGCAGGAAGGTGAAACCGGCCAGGAAGATCACGGCGTGGGCCGTCGCGGGCCCCGTCCTGCGCAGCGATGGCATGGTCCAGGTCGCTCCCGATGGGTGTGACTCGACTCGGCTGACGGACCTCATCCTATCAAGCGGGCGCAAAGGTGGCAAACCGGACCTGCCGGTCTCAGAAGACGATCCCCACGGTGAGCGCGAGGCTCCGGTGCCGGTAGTCTTCGGCTTGCCCGACGGGATCGGTGCCGAAGCGCCGCAGTCCCATCTCGTAGCGCAGTCCGAAGAGGAAGGGAGTCTCCTTGAGGTAGGCCGTGTACTCGAAGCCCACGATGCCGTGGTAGGTGAAATCCTCCACGCGCTCGCGGTAGGGCAGCGGATCCGAATAGGGATAGCCGTCGATCCACGTGTCGAGACGCAGCTGGGAAGCGGCGGCGAAGCAGGCCGCCATGCCCAGCATCCCCCGCCAACGGTGCTGGGGCAGACTGGGCAGGGGGAAGAGGACCAGCACGGGCAGCTCGATGTAGGTCGTCTTCAGCGTCACGTCGCCGGTCAGATCGGTGTCGCCCTGGCCGTCCAGGAACACCGTGCCCGAGTACTTGCCCCGACCGCCCACCTCGTTGTAGACGGCCTCGAGGCGGAAGTTCACGTCGTGATTGACGTTGAGGACCGTGAAGAAACCCGCGGTGAGTCCCAGGCTGCTCTCGTCGAACGCCCCGACCATGTCCTCGAAATCCGCGAAGTCCGGTCCCTGGAAGATCAGGCTGGTGTCCCCGGTAATCGTGCTCCGGTTGGCGCCGATCATGAAGCCGTATTCCGCCGCCGCCGGCGCGGCGAAAGCGGTCAGGCAGAGCAGGAGCATCAGGACGGCGACGAGACGTGGACGGAACATGTCGATTCCCCGGGTTGGCGACGCGAGGCGCGGGCCGCCACCGCGACGACCCTCCCTCAAAGAAGCATGCTCGGACCTCGCGGCGCAACAGGACACCCGACTGTGGCCGGTTTCCGACATGTCCCTACATTGTATCCCCGAACGCCCGTCCGTAACGCCATCCGAGATAGAGGGGACACACATGTCGAAACCGACCATGACCACCCTGTTCGCCCTCGTACTGATCGCCGTCGTGCCCGTCGCGGCCAGCGCCCACTGCCAGGTGCCCTGCGGCATCTACGACGACGCGGCGCGCATCGTCCGCCTGTACGAGGACGCCGCGACCATCGAGAAGGCCATGATCCAGATGACCGAGCTCGCGGGCCACGTGGACGCCCAGGGTCTCAACCAGTTCTCCCGCTGGGTCGCCACCAAGGAGCAGCACGCGGCGAACGTCATCACCGTGATGTCGGAGTACTTCCTGGCCCAGAAGGTCAAGCCCGTGGCCGCCGGCGACAAAGGCTACGAGGCCTACCTGGCCAAGCTGGCCGACCACCACGCGGTGATGGTCGCGGCCATGAAGTGCAAGCAGAAGGCGCAC
>CAZTWK010000116.1:0-3693 GCA_964617805.1 uncultured Fibrobacteraceae bacterium
AGGGTATTTACAGTACAGATACGAGATCATGTGGGATTATTTGAAGTTATCGATACTGATTCTCGCCCCTCAGCGACCTGTCATCGAACAAAGCAGCGCCGGCCTCTCGACTGGAATCGAGAGGCCGGTGCGAGCCGAAAGCGGGTGCGAAGGACGGGCGGCGGAACCGCCCGTCCCCCGGGGAGCCTACTTGACCAGCATCGCCTTCTGGACGGCCGTGTGGCCGTCGGAGACGAGGCGGAAGTAGTAGGTGCCGCTGGCCACGCGACGACCGTGGTCGTCGGTGCCGTCCCACTGACGCTGATGGACCGAGGCCGGCAGGTTCTCGTCCACGAGCGTCCTGACCAGGCGCCCGCTCAGGTCGTAGACCGTGAGCTTGGCGTGTCCGGGCTTGGGCAGCTCGAACTTGACCGTGGTCATCGGGTTGAAGGGGTTCGGATAGCTCCGGTGCATGGTGAACCGCGTCGGGGTGCCGCTGAACACGACCTCCACCTCGGCGCCCCGCTCCGTCTCGGCCCCGTCCACCACGAGCGCGTAGCTGTAGTAGAGGTTGGTGCCGGGCGCGAAGCCCTGGGGCACGTCGAGGTACTCGATGCGTCCCTCGGCGTTGTTCAGCGGATCGGCCGTCAGGCGGACGATGCTCTCGCCTTCCGCGCGACGATAGACGTGGAAGCCGTCCACCAGGGCGGGCTCGTACTCCCAGATCAGGGTGACGCCCTCGCTGCCGGCCGAGGCCGTCATGGCGCCGGCGCCCACGGGCACGGGCTCCGCGTACGAGAAGTTCATGCACCACTCGTTGAGGGTACCGGTGTCGGCGCCGGCGTTGTCGCTGACCCACAGCGTCCAGTCGCCGTCGGTGTTCTCGCCGACGAAGGTGTCGAGGCTGTCCACCGGATCCAGTTCCGTGGGATACCATCCGTAGATGTTGTCCGCGGAGCTGCCGGTGCGGTTGTGCAGGGTGACGACGGTGCCCTCGGGCGAGGCCAGCGTCAGGATGAGGTCGCCCTGCCAGGTGTGGGTGATGTCCACGAACACCTCGATGCCGCTGACCGCGTAACCGCCGGCGAGCGAGACCGCGATGGCGTCGCTGACGCCGACGGGATCCGCGTCGGGTATGGCCAGGGCCGGGGTGCTGCAGAACTCCTGGGTGAACTCCGGGTTGAGGATCAGGTCGAAGTTGGTGATGACCTCGCCCTCGTCCAGATCGATCTCGATCAGGCCCGTGCCCCAGCCGGGGTGCGAGGCCTTGAGGAGATACGTGCCGGCGTAGAGGCCGGTGAAGGCGTAGGCGCCGTCGGCGCCGGTGACCACCGAGCCGCCGCCGGGCAGCATCTCGACCAGGGTGCCGGAGTGGTCCAGCTCGCCCAGGAGCTCGACGGTGCCGCTGATGGCGGCGGTGCCGGGCGCCTCGGTGGCGAGCAGCCACACGACCGCGTTCTGCAGCAGGTCGGCGCGGGCGCCGGCGTCCATGGCCAGGTAGTTGAAGGAGAAGAACACGATGTCGCCGCCGACCGGCGAGGGCGTCGTGTCGTAGCAGATGATCGAGGCGTTGCTGTCCTCGGTCCAGCTGCCCACCATCACGGCGTCCGCCGCGACCGGCATGGCGTCCTGGTCGCCGTAGCCGTTGTAGGCCATGGTGATGGGACCGCTGATCGCGTTGGGCACGCTCGTCACGTAATGGAGGGGATCGGCGACGGTGACGTCGCCGCTGCTGTCCCCGGTCCAGCCCGTGGCGTGCATGACCGCGGCCGCGAAGGCCGGGTCGCCGCTGTAGTGGTCGTAGCCGACCTCGCCGCCCTCCAGCAGGAGGTGTCCGCCGGCCTCGACATAGGCGACCATGGCGGCCCGCAGGGCTGCATCGGCCAGGGTCGTGACGTTGTCGCCGCAGCTGACGATCACCAGGTCGTAGCCGGGCCAGGTCACGGGATCGGTCGCGGCCGAGGTCTCGGTGGCGATGGCGAAGCCCATGCCCTCGAGATCGGCGACCATGGTGTCGACGGCCTTGCCCAGGGACTGGTAGCCCTCGGCGAGGAGGTTGCCCTTGTCGTCGAACTTGTCGGGAACCGCCTTGGCGACCGCGTGGTCGTCGACGACCAGGATGCTGCCGCTGGTGGTCTCGAGCGCGAAGTCCTGGACGACCGAGGGCACGTCCAGCGTGAGCGCGAAGGTCTGCGGCATGAAGCCGGTGGTCCGCGCGGTCACGTTGTAGTCGCCGTACGGCACGTCGCCGGTGGCGTAGGCGCCGGTTCCGGCGTCGCTGGTCACCTGGACCACCATGTCGCCGGAGACGGCTTCGAAGACCTGGACCGTGGCCGCGATGGGCGTGCCGCCCTCGGCCTCGGTCACGACACCCGTGAACTCGCCGTAGTGGACCGGCAGCAGGGTGAAGTCGAAGTTGGTGACGCTCCCGCCGGCGGGCACGGTCACCGGCACCGACTGGGGATGCCAGTGCTCCTTGCTCACGGTCACGACGTAGTCGCCGCCGAAGATGGCGGGGAACTCGTAGTAGCCGGACGCGTCGGTGGTCGCCTCGTAGCCGAGGGGCACCATGCGCAGGAGCACGCCTGAGTGGTCGACCTCGCCGTCGAGGGTGACCGTCCCGCTCAGGGACGCGTCGCCGAACTCCTCGGTGACCAGCCACTCGATGGAGTTCTGCAGCAGGTGCTGGGTGCAGGAGCTGCCCAGTGCGCCGTAGTTGAAGGTGAAGAAGACGATCTGGCCGCCCTCCGGCGCGGGGTTGGGATCGTAGCAGATCACGCCGCCGTCGGTCGGGTAGGTGGACCAGACCGCGGGCATCTGGGCGTCGGCCAGGGGCGCCATGGCGTCCTGGTCGCCGTAGCCGTTGTAGGTGATGACGTTGCCGTCGACGATGGGATTGGGCTGCGACACCACGTAGTGCGTGGGATCGGCCACGTCGAGCGTGCCGCTCTCGTCATGGTTCCAGTCGGTGGAGTGCATGACCACGGTGGCGAAGTCCGTGTCGCTGGCGTGGTTGTAGCCGACCTCGCCGCCCTCCAGGAGGATGTGGCCGCCGTCCTCGGCGAAGGCCACCATCGCGTCGCGGAAGGACTCGTCGCCCAGCGACGAGGTGTTGTCGCCGCTGGAGACCAGCAGCACGTCGTAGTTCCACCAGTCGGCGGGATCGGTGGTACCCATGGTCTCCACGTACGCGCCGTAGCCCAGGTACTCCAGGTCGGCGACCAGCAGGTCCACCGACTTGGGGCTGGTGCGCTCGTAGGCCGGGGCCAACAGGCGGCCGTCCTCGGCGTACTTGGCGGGCACCATCTTGCCGGCCGGCGTGTCGTCGATGATCAGCACGTCGCCGATCGTCGGGTCCAACGCGAAGTTCTTCACCACGGTCGGTTCCTCGATGACCACGTTGATGTTCACCGGTGTGTGGTGGGAGGCCCGCACGTTGACCGTGTACTCGAAGTACGGCAGGGCCGACGTGGTGTACTCGCCGGTCCCCGCGTCGCTCATGGCCGTGGTGTACAGCGCGCCGTTGTCGCTGCGGTACACCTTGATCTCGGCCTCCAGCACATCGCTGGACACGGAGTCGATGATCACACCGGTCAGCACGCCGCTCGGGGCCGACGTCAGGCCGATGTCGTGCACGTTGGCGCCGTAGTTCAGGAAGAACGGCGTCTCGTAGTGGTTGTAGCCGAAGAAGTCCACGACGATCAGGTAGTCGTC
>CAZTWK010000117.1:0-3570 GCA_964617805.1 uncultured Fibrobacteraceae bacterium
GCGGAAACCCGGCCTCAGTTCAGGTGGGCAATTAGGGAATCGCTCAATTTAGGTTCTTGAAATGTGCGGCCGGGGTTTCGGCGGCTGCCTTGCCGACCGTGGCCGGGGCCCAGATGCCTGGTCCGTCGGCACAGACCAGCGATGAATTCGTTTCGGTGCTCGTGGACACGAACCGCTGCATCGGTTGTCGTGACTGCGAGGTAGCCTGCGCGGAGCAGAACGGTCTCCCTGTCCCCGATGGAAGCGACAAGTCGGTCTTCGAGGAGATCCGGGACACGACGCCGGACCAGTGGACCGTCGTCAACAGATTCGAAACGGACGTGGGCCCCATCTTCGTCAAGAAGCAGTGCATGCACTGCAACCAGGCGGCCTGTTCGACGGCTTGCCTGACCCAGGCCATGTACAAGACACACGAGGGACCGGTGATCTGGCGCGAGGACAAGTGCATGGGCTGCCGCTACTGCATGGTCTCCTGCCCCTTCGAGATCCCCAGGTTCGAGTACGACAGCTGGAATCCCAAGGTCCAGAAGTGCGTCCTCTGCTACGAGCGTCTCGCGGAAGGCGACCTGCCGGCCTGCGTCGCCTCCTGTCCCGTCGACGCCCTGCAGTTCGGTCCCCGGCGCGAGATGTACCGCGAAGCCCACAACCGTATCCACGAGTATCCCCACGACTACATCCACCACATCTACGGCCAGGACGAGGTCGGCGGCACGGGCTGGCTCTACGTGGCGGGAGTGCCTTTCGATCAACTCGGCTTCCGCACCGACCTGGGCAACGAGTCCGTGCCTGCCCTGACGCAGAACTTCCTCTATGCGGTGCCTGTGGTCTTCCTGCTGTGGCCGGCCTTCCTCAACAGCGTCCGACATGCCGGGCGGGACGAGGAACTGCCGCTGCTGGGTGACGGGAACGACGAGCAGGGAGGCGAGTCATGAGTCGCATACTGGCCCCCTTGTCGCCGCAGATCGGAAGCTTCAGCGATTTCTGGCGCTTCTTCGTGAGCGAGCTGAAGCCCAAGGGCAAGTTCGTGACACCCTTCAACATGATCTCCCTCCCCATCATCCTGGTGGGTGCGGTGCTCATCGTCATCCGCTTCACGCAGGGCATCGGCGCCGTCACCAATCTGGATCAGAGCACGCCCTGGGGCATCTGGATCGGCTTCGACGTGGTCACGGGCGTGGCCTTCGCCGGCGGCGCCTACGTCGTGACCTTCATGGTCTACATCCTGGGCGCCAAGCGCTATCATCCCATCGTGAGGGCCACGGTGCTGAACGGGTTCCTGGCCTACCTCTTCTATGCAGGCGCCCTGATGCTCGACCTGGGCACGCCCTGGAACATCATCAATCCTATCATCGGCAACAACTTCGGCGTGAGCTCGGTGCTCTTCCTGGTAGCCTGGCACTTCATGCTCTACATGGCCGCCGAATTCATCGAGTTCTCCCCCGCCGTGGCCGAGTGGTTGGGCATGAAGCGGGTGCGCAAAATCGCCGGGGGCCTGACCATCGCCTCGGTCATCTTCGGCATCACCCTGTCGACGCTGCACCAATCTGGTCTCGGTGCCTTGTTCCTGATGGCCAAGAGCAAGATCCACCCCCTGTGGTATTCGGAGTTCATCCCCGTGCTCTTCTTCGTCTCCAGCATCTTCGCGGGGCTGTCGATGGTCATCTTCGAGGGGTCGATCAGCCATAAGGTCTTCAAGGCACGGCTCAACCACGAGCAGCACGCCACCCACGACCGCATGCTGATCGGCCTGGGCCGGATCTGCGTGGGCGCCATGTTCGTCTATTTCTTCCTCAAGGTGCTGGTGCTGATCCACAGCCAGGAATGGCGGCTTCTCCTTACGGGCTGGGGTGCCTGGTACCTGGTGGAGATGATCGGCGGCGTACTCTTCCCGGGGTACCTGTTCTTCAGGGCCATCAAAGAGCGTAACGTCAAGCTGATCAGAGCCGCCGCGGTCTTCACACTGCTGGGGGTCATCCTCAACCGTCTGAACATCTCGGTCATCGCCTTCAACTGGTTCGCCGAGCACCCCTACGTCCCCTCGTGGATGGAGATCGAGGTCACGGCGGCCATCATCTGCCTCGAGATCTGGGCGTTCAGGTGGATCGTGCTGCGCATGCCCGTGCTCAGCGATCCGCCGGACTGGGCCCAGGGCATGGACGGGGATCATTGAGCTGAAAGGCATGCCGTGCTGCTGTGGCAGCGGTACAAGGTCGGGAAGGTAACGTCATGGAAGAGTATTCGTTCGTCGACATCTTCGCCACCAAGGGACTCGAGTATCTGGTGGTGCTGGTCTACTTCGTGCTAATCGTCGTCTTCACGAAATCGCTCTCTTCAACCGACAAGGGCAAAGGCAACAAACCCGCCGGGGAGGACTGACATGCATTTCATCGGCAGCAAGAACCTCGTGTCGATCGCGGCCGTGTTCTTTTTCTTTCTGGGAGCGGGTCTCTTGTGCGTCCCATCACCTGTGCCCGCGTCCAAGGACTACGTTCCCGATACGGGGGAAAACCTGGTCTGCGCCCTCTGCCACAACTGCGAGTTCCCGACGAGTGACGATCTCTGCCTGAAGAACAGCTTCTGCATGCGCGGCATGTCGCGTGGCCCGAAGGCCGGTCTTCCGAATCGTGGACAGATGGTCCTGAACGAGTTGGAGAAGGTCTACCACCCCGTCTACTTCAACCACGAGAAGCACGCCCAGATGACCGAGATGAGCGGTGGTTGTGAGAATTGCCACCACTTCATCCCCCCCTCCACCGGACACCCCGCGTGCAAGGAATGCCACCGACCCGAGAGCCAGGGCGGCAAAATCCAGCCAGGGCTCAAGGCAGCCTATCACCAGCATTGCCTCAACTGCCATTCGGAGTGGGATACGGAGACCCATTGCGAGTTTTGCCACCGCAAGAAGGAAGGCGGCCTGACCGAAACACAGCTGGCGTCGCTGCCCCACCTGGAGCATCTGACTCCCTTGCACGTGAAGGATCTGATCATCTTCCAGACCGACTACGAGCAGGGCGGGCTAGTCCCGTTCCACCATGCCAACCACGTGGAGAAGTACAACCGCGACTGCAGCATGTGCCACAAGGATGAGACCTGCGCCAGCTGTCACGTCCACGGCGACGAGTCGCACCCGTTGGGCCTCATTTCGGACATCGACCTACACGTTACCTGTTACCAGTGCCACGACAAGGAGAAGGGTTGCGACGAATGTCACGGGCGTAATCCCAACGATCTTTTCGATCACGCCTCCACGGGCTGGGCGTTGCAAGCTTATCACTCCGTGCTCCAATGCAGCGAATGCCACACTGAGCCCGGCAAATACGCTGCCAACGATCCCCGTTGCGTCACTTGCCATTTCAACGGCTGGGACGAGGAGCACTTCAACCATGCAATCACCGGCGTCATCCTTGACGAGCTGCACGGCGAAGCCGATTGCACCGACTGTCACGTGGACGGCATCGGTGCCCATGCCACGTGCGACGAATGCCACGACGACGGACGCACCTGGGTCCGCCATGCTAGTCTGAAGTTCCAGCCCAATCCCCTCTCAATTCCGGGATAAGCAAAAGCGAA
>CAZTWK010000118.1:0-3279 GCA_964617805.1 uncultured Fibrobacteraceae bacterium
TGGGAGCGGGAGAAGGGCGGCCCCCGGGAGCCGGTGGAGCGGGAGCCCGGCGAGATGCGGTCGCCCACGGCCACCGATCCGCTGACCGCGTACTGCCGGCGCCTGCTGCTGCCCCTGCAGGCCGCGGGCTGGGCCCCGGCGAACAAGGTGGTGGCCGACGAGTGGCGCCGCGACCTGCCCACGCGCAAGCAGCTCGAGTACCTGCGCATCTGCCGGCGCTGGCGCCCGTGGCGCTGGCTGCCCGGCGACCACGCCCGCTTCGTGGCCGACCTGCTGGCCCGCCCCGGCGAGCTCACCCGCGGCGCGGTGTCCGACCTGATCACGGTCAGCCAGGCCGTGTCCCGGTACCGCGACTACCCCGTGGAGGCCGGCGTGGTCGAGCTGCCCGCGACAGGTGTGCTCGCCGGGCTCGCCCGGGGGGAATCCGCCGGCAACGGCGACTCGCGCTGGTACGTGTCCGGGGTGTGGAGTGCCGACCACGCCGGCATCGCCCTCGTGGTGTTCCACGGCGGCCGCGTGCTCGGGAGCTGGACGCGGCGACGGCGGCCCGACGAGGACTGGACGGCGTTGCAGATCCTCGCGATCCGCGGTGCGCTGACCCTCGCCATTCGCGGCGAGCAGGCCCCCATCGTGATCGCCACCCACTCCTCGCTGGCCGCGGCCCTGGTCAACCGCGAGACCGCACCGGTCAAGCCGACACTGCGTCGGGCCTTGCACGCCCTGGAGTCTCGTTTCGGAAAGGCGTCGTACCGCGTGGAGGTGATCCCCACGGAGGACAACCCGGCGTCGCGGTACGGCTTCCGCGCGCTGCGGCAGGCCACGCGCCGATCCGGCCCGGAGGCACCGTGACGCTGTCCGCACCGCTGGCGCTGACCGAGACCGAGGGGACCCTGGACCTGGCCCTTCTGTACGCCTCGATGGGCTGGCGGGTATTCCCGGTCCACAGCATGGTCGGCGACGCCTGCTCCTGCGGCGACTCATCGTGCACCAGCCCCGGCAAGCACCCCCGCACGCGGCGGGGGTGCAACGACGCCTCGGCGGACGTGCGGCGCATCCGGGCCTGGTGGCGGAAGTGGCCCGACGCCAACGTCGCCGTCGCCACGGGCAAGGGCAGCGACCTGGTCGTGATCGACGTGGACCCCCGCCACGGCGGCGAGGACACCTGGGACTCTCTCAAAGCCGAGCTGAAGGTCACCGCCACCTGGCAGGCCTGCACGGGCGGCGGCGGAATCCACGCCTACTTCCGCTACCCGGAGGGCGCGGAGATCACCATCGGCGCCGGCGTGCTCGGCCCTGGCGTGGACCACCGCGGCAACGGCGGCTACGTGGTCGCGCCGCCCTCCAACCACGCCTCGGGGGGCGCCTACTTCTGGGACGTGCTCGAGGGCGAGCCCATCGCCGAGCTGCCGGCAGCCCTGGTGGAGCGGCTGTCCGCGCCGAAGAAGCCTGAGCCGGCGAAACCCGCCCCCTCCGAATCCACGGACAAGAGACCCCCGTGGTGGGCGGTGCTTCGCCGCATCGGCATGGCCCCGGACGAGATCGCGTCCATCGCCGTTGTCCTCGAGGACGGCCAGGCAGCCCGCGCCGCGTCGCTATACGAGCCCGGCGACCGCCGGCTACCCGAGGCCATCCCGGACGGCCGGCGCCACGACACCTGCGTCAAGCTCGCCGGCCTGATGCGCCGCGCCGGGACCGCCGACGCCGCCATCGAGGCCACCCTGGACCTGGTCGCGGCGCGGCGGATGAAGCCACCCTGGGACGACGCCGAGCACCAGCGCGAACTCCGCGGCATCCTCGCCACCACCGCCAAGTGGAAGGCCCAGCGCGTTCGCTGGCCCCGGCCCAGCGTCAAGGGCATCGCCAGCGTGCTCGCCAGCAGTAGCGGCGACCTCAGCGAGCTTCTGCAGGACAGCCACGTCCGGCGTGCCCTGCACCGGGTCGGCCGCGACGGCTGGGACATGCTCCAGCTCTGCCTCGCCGACGCCGGGCTGAAGAAGGACGCCGTGGCCGCGGTGCGGTCCGTCGTGCTGCCCCGCCGGTCCCCCGACCGCGGCACCAGCGAGCGCGACCGCCGGCCGTGGCTGTTCGCCCAGGAGGGCGACCTGACGGTGATCACGCCGCGGGCCTGGACCGCCCTGCAGGCGCGCAACACCCCTCCGCGGCTGTTCCTGTGCGACGGCAGCCCCGTACGGCTGGCCCGCGACGAGGACGGCGCCTTCGTCCTCGAGGAGCTCTCCGTCACCCGGATGCGACACGAAGTCGCCCGGGCCGCCCACTTCTACATCCACGTCAACGATCGCGCCGTCGAGGTTCTGCCCCCCAAGGCCCTGGTCGAGGATGTGCTGGCCACCCAGGGGCCGCCCATTCCGCCCCTACGCCGCATCGTCGAGGTGCCGGTATTCGCGCCGGACGGCTCTCTGCAGGCCACCCCGGGCTACCATGCCGCCGGCCAGACGCTCTACGCCCCTCGGCCCGGGTTCAAGCTGCCGGACATCCCGCCGCACCCCCGGCCGCAAGACGTCCGCCGCGCCCGCCAGTGGATCGACGAGCTGCTCGCCGACTTCCCCTTCGTCTCCCAGGCCGACCGCGCTCACGCCGTGGCCCTGTTCGTGCTGCCCTACGTCCGCGACGTGATCGGCGCCGACCCGACCCCAGGCCACCTCATCGAGGCTCCCACGCCAGGCTCAGGCAAGTCCCTGCTCGCCGACGTGGTGACCTACCCCTTCGCCGGCCGGGCAGTCAGCACAGTCACCGAGGCACGGGACGACGACGAGTGGCGCAAGCGCCTCACCGCCCAGCTCCGCGAGCGCCGCGCCGTGATCATCCTGGACAACCTCGTGCGCACCCTCGACTCCGGCGCCTTGGCCTCCGCCCTGACCACCGCCACCTGGGAGGACCGGGTGCTCGGCAAGAACGAGACCATCCGCGTGCCCGTGCGCTGCGTGTGGGTCGCCACCGGCAACAACGTCCGCCTCAGCACCGAGCTCGCCCGGCGCTTCATCCGCATCCGCATCGACCCGCGGATGGACCGCCCCTTCCAGCGCGATGGCTTCCGCCACAACCCGCTGCGCACCTGGGTTCACCGCCACCGCGCGGCCTTCGTCTGGTCCGCCCTGGTCCTGGCCCACGCCTGGCTCGACGCAGGCTCCCCGCCGCCGTTCACCAAGCCCCTCGGCGGCTACGAACGCTGGTCCGGCGTGCTCGGCGGTGTCCTGGCCCACGCCGGCATCGACGGCTTCCTGGCCAACGCCAACGAGCTGTACGAGGCCGCCGACACCG
>CAZTWK010000119.1:0-3040 GCA_964617805.1 uncultured Fibrobacteraceae bacterium
TCGTAGTCGGCGGACGGTTACCAGGGGAAAGGGCCTTTGTTTTTACTATCCCCTACTATCCCCTACAGGAAAATTTCAACGGCCTTGAAAAACCGGAATCGGCTCCGTACCGTTGCTGAATCACAATTCTCTGGTGGAGGTAGCCGTCGATGGTCGACATGCTGAAGTCGCGTCTTCTGAAACTCTGGTTTCTGGTTCTGGTGTTTTGTGCCGTTTGGGCCGAGCTGGGCCGGTTGACAGGACGCATCCAAAGACCAATCCTGGACGATTTTTTCTTTGGAGCCGATACGTGGTGGGGCCTGCCTCCTTTGGTCCACATCGGTGTGCTGCTGGTCCTGGTCGGTCTGCTTTTCCTGATTGCACGTCAGGCACTGTTCGGCGTCGGTTTCCCAACTGCAAGAGGTCGGCGGGTTCTGGCCGGAGTGATCGTCCTGTTGGGTGTATTTCTTTGTCTGAATCAGTTTTCAGAGTTGGAAAATGTCGTTTCCAGGGCAACGGATTTCGGGACAATCCATAGCGGATCAACAGCCTTGTTCGCTGATGGCGATCCTTACGCGGCAACGGAGAATGGATATTTTTATCCGCCTTTGCTTGCCTTCCTTTTCGGCCCTTTGTTGCTGTTGCCGCCGGTTGGTGCCAGCACTCTTTTCTTTTCCCTCAAATTCATGATGGTCGTGTGGACACTGCTGGCCTGTGATCGGCTGGTTCGAGGGACGCGTTTCGGTGCTGGTCGTCGCGACCTGTTTATCACCGGCCTGATCTTTGTGGCCGCCCGTTTCTGGACAGCCGACCTTCAGTTCGGCAACACGAATGTGCTGATCCTGTTCCTGATGACTGCCGCTATCGTGCTTGATCGCCAGGACCGTGCAGTTGCCGCGGGTCTGGTGTTGGCTTTGACCGTCTCGATAAAGGTCATCCCGGCGGTACTCTGTTTGCACTTCCTGGTGACAAGGCGTTGGCGGGTTCTTGGGTTTTTTCTTGCCGGTCTTGTCGGGTTCAACCTTCTGCCCTGGCTTTTTCTTCAGGGCACCTGGTGGGAGTCCTGGACGGCCTACTTCGATGCCGGTGTAACCGGGAAACTGGGCCAACGTCTGGCGCAGCCGGACAACCAATCGCTCTGGGGACTGATCAACCGGACACTTCCGGACGTTCCTCTGGAAACCCTGCGCTGGGTTTGGATGGGGCTTTCCGCGGCCCTGGCCGCATTCGCGGGGTACGTGTCCTTGCGGGCGCGAGCCAACGACACACTGGCTCAGGTTGCAGCTGTTTCGCTCTACCCGTTATTGGGCCTGTTGGTTTCGCCGGGAAGTTGGGTGGTCCACTATACGGCCGTCCTGTTGCCGATGGCCGTCGTGTTGACGGTTGCCATGAGTGGCACGGGCCCGGGCCCGGGCCGGTGGAGTTGGGTCTTGTTCTTCTGCGCCAACTTCGCCTTCACGATGTCGGGCTGGTCCAGGGCTACGGTCAACGCCTCCATTTCACAATCCTGGTTCGTGGCCGCGGCGGTGATGCTGATGATAGGCATAGGCACGTGGATTCTGGTTCGCGGGGATCTGGAACCGGCGGAAAACTAAAGGCCGATTGTCGGGATGTCGTGGTGGAAACAGTAATAACGGAATGATAAGAAAGCCCCGGTGGCAGTGTCACCGGGGCTTTCGTCTTAGCGGCTGATCGTTCGTGGTCAAGTGACCGCTGATTCTCAGCCCATCAACTTGCGTACCTGATTCTCCACGCCGCCGTCAATGACCAACTGCTGGACCGGTTTGCCCAGAGCCGTGAAACGGAACTCGCGTCCCTGCCACGTGGCCGTCGATGAGGCGAAGTCCAGAGTCAGTTCGTCACCGGAGATTATGGTTTTTTCACCGGCGTCGATCTGACCGGCACAGGCTTCACGCAGGACCTCGCTCAGGGCGGAGCACTCCACGCAAACAAAGCCGTTATTGAACGCATTGCGCAGATAAGTCTGCGAGTAACTACCGGCGATCACCAGCTGGATGCCTGCGGCCAGCAACGCCGTGGCCGCCTGCTCACGCGAGGATCCGGTACCGAAGTTGAATCCGCTGACGAGGATGTCGCCACCGGTTATGCGCCCGGCGAATTCGGGGTCGTAGTTTTCCATCACTACCTGGGCCATCTGCTCGGGCGTGATGTCCTCGCGATATGTGTAGTCCTTGCCGTAGATGCCGTCCGTGTTCAGATTGTCTGCCGGCAGGTAGATCACGCGACCGGTCAACGAGGCAGGGAACCCGTCCAGAATGGTCACGGCAGCGGCGGCGGTTTCGGCGGCCGGTAGTTCCTTGAAGGTGCGAGCCGGCAAGGCCGCATCCAGGTCCAGGTCTTCCGGTCCGGTCACGAAGCCGGCCAAGGCGCTGGCTGCGACCACGGCCGGGCTGGCCAGATACGCCTCAGCGCTACGACTGCCCATGCGCCCCTTGAAGTTACGGTTCGTGGCTGAAATGCCGACCTCACCGTCTTCGAGCAGGCCTTCACCCAACCCGATGCACATGCCGCAACCAGGAGCCAGGGCGATGGCGCCGGCGTCCACGAGCTTCCGCCATGATCCGTTGGCTTTGGCCTGTTCCTCGATGGGCAAGCTTGCCGCGGCGATGTAGAACTCCACGCCGTCGGCCACTTTCTTGCCGTTGACCACCGCGGCGGCAGCATCCAGATCGCTCAGACGGGCGTTGGTGCAGGACACCAGGTAGGCCTTCTGGATGGCCAGCTTACGGTCGTGCATTTCCTTGAGTGAGGTCATGACCTGCACCGAGTGCGGACCGCTGATGTGAGGGCTGATGCTGGTCAGGTCCACGGTAATTTCGGCGGCGAAGACAGCGTCTGCGTCCGACGTGGGTGGGTTTTCACGCCAATGGGTCAGATCGGCGTCGGTGATACGATCGGTGATGCCTTTTTCTACCAGCCAGGCCTGACGTTCGGCCATGAAATCCGTGTTGATCTTGTCCACGGGGAACCAGCCGGCCAATGCGCTGTTTGAAGAGGCGGGCGTGCGGGTGGCTGATCAGCTTGCCGATGTGGTGGGGTT
>CAZTWK010000120.1:0-2990 GCA_964617805.1 uncultured Fibrobacteraceae bacterium
GCCTATTCGTTCCTTTTTATCGGTCGTAAAAACAGGGTATTGAGCGATATCAGGGGGTGTCGGGAGCGGGCGGGACGTCCACGGCGGGCTCGCCGTGGTCGCGCCGGACAGGCGTGAAGCCGGCCGCGTGGACGAGGCGCGCGGAATCGGCTCCCGCAGGTACCGAATCTACCAATTCGTTGGCGCCGTGCAGGATGCACGATCGCACCTGATCCGGATCCAGGCTCACATCGACGGCCTGCAGGCGGTCGAAGTTGTCCAGGGCGAGACGCGAGAGGGCCAGTGTCCGCAGGTGGTCCGCCGCCGGATCGGCGGCGGTCGGCGGCGCGAGTTCGGCCGGGTGCGACGGCGACGCCTCCCCGGGGCGGTAGAGCAGGGGCGCGAAGGCCGTCCAGCCGCGGGTGCGGTCCTGGCTGTCGCGCAGGCGCAGCAGGTGCTCGATCCGCTCGGGGCAGGTCTCGGCGTGCCCGAAGGTCATGGTCGCCGTGGTGGCCAGACCCAGGTAGTGGGCCTCCTCGCAGATCTCGATCCACGCGCGGGGGGTGGTCCGGCCGGGCAGCCGGCCGCGGATCCGTTCGCTCAGGATCGTGGCGCCGTCGCCGCCGAGGGAGGCCAGGCCGGCCGACTGGAGACGCCGCAGCACCTCGAGGGTCTGCAGGCCCGACGCGCCGGCGTGACGGTGGACCATGTCCGGACAGAAGCCGTGCAGCGGGCGTCCGGGACAGGCCGCCGCCGCGTCGCGCAGCAGGGTCTCGGCGGCCTCGAGGCCGGGGGCGTCGGCGGGCAGGGGGGGCGGCCCGGCGACGAAACCGATCTCCGGGGCGTCGCCGCGTGCCTCGAGCGCGGCGCGGCCGAGGTCCGACGGTGCCGCCTCCTCGCACAGGAGCAGCAGCTCACCGCCGGTCAGGCGCCGGCCACGGATCGCCGCCAGGATCTCCAGGGCGTCCCGGCTCGATCGCCGGGGCACCGCGCAGGCCGGATCGGTCGGGGGGTGCCGGTCTCGTTCGTTCATGGTCGTCGGGGCGTTCCCGTCAGGCGCTGGCGGTGAAGTGGATGTCCTGTCCCGGGGGACAGACGGCGTGGCGCTCGCACAGTCTATGAAAGCGACGCAGGCCCGCCAGCTGGCTCTCGCCGAGCTCGTAGCGCACGGCGTCGGCGTAGAACGAGGCGATGACCTCGGGCGCGCACACGCCGCCGGGACCGAGCCGGCCCTCGGCGGCCGCGCGGGCGGCCAGGTCGTCCAGCCGGGAAAGCCCGCGGTCGCGGGTGCGGATCAGCAGGGACACGAGCTCCGCGCGCGCCGCCTCGCCGCGCGTCTCCACGAAGCGCCGTCCCAGCGCCCAGACGGCGTAGACCAACGGCAGGCCGGTCATCTGCCGCCAGGTCTCGCCGAGGTCGATCACGTGCACGTCCGCGCGCCGCTGCTCGCGGAAGCGGCCCTCGGCGGCGAAGACACGGTCGCCCACGAGCAGGGCCGCCTCGTGGTCATCCAGCAGGGTGTCGACGCGGGGTTCGAGGACCTTGAAGTCCGGCTGCACGTCGTAGAGGTCGGCGAAGAGGATGCGCAGCAGCGCCACCGAGGTGCGGCTGCCCTTGTCGACGGCCACGTCGCGGATCTCCGTGGGCGCCACGCGGCTGAAGAGCTTCACGCCGCCGGCGCGCCGTCCCGTGGCCACGCACACGCCGGGCACCACACCCGCGCCGGCGCCGCGGAAGCATTCCACCACCGGCACCAGGGCCGCGTCCGCCTCGTCGGCGTGGAGCAGTTCCGGCAGGACCGACGGCGCGGCCGAGATCACGCGCACGCGTCCGGGCGCGAGCTCGTCCAGGGCCTCGGTCAGCGGCCAGGCGTCGAGGTAGGGCACCGTGGCGATGCGGTAGGTCATCGCGGGCCTCCGGACCCGGCGACGCGGCGGTAGAGGTCGCCGAGATCCCGGGCCAACCGCCCGAAGGCGTAGTCGCGGCGCACGCGATCCAGGGCGGTGGCGAATCGGACCGAGGCGGGTGGGCGGGCGTCCACGCACTCGTCCATTGTCAGCGTATCCTGACGATCATGGTCCAGGTGGAGAGTCTATGCTCCTTCACCGACGCCTCGGCCTCCTGTGCAGCCTCCTGGTTCCCGTAAGGCCCCACGTAGACACGATACCAGAGCTGGCCGTCGATGGAGACGTCCCGGATACGCGGCGGCAGGGCGCCGGCGGCGCAGTCGGCGGCGAAGAGGTCTGCGCGCGCAAGCTCGCGGAAGGAACTCACGTGAACATAGAAGCCCGCGGGTAGAGGCGGCAAATCCCGCTCAGGAGCGGGTACTACGATCTCCGAGGGAGGGGTGTCAGTGTCTTCGGGCCGTAGATCGGGTCCCGTGCCGGGATTCGCCGACGGCAGGTCGGCGTCCTCCTCCCCGGCTGGAGGTGCGTCGACCACAGCCACGACGATGCTGTCGGCCGTCACCGAGACAGCCGTCGAATCGGAGAGCGCGACATCGGCCGGGTGGTCCGTGATCCCGCTTGTCGGTCCTTCGTCGGTATGGACGTCCTCGGTGCCGGCGACCTCAACGGGTGCAGGCAGGAAGGGCAACACGATCAGACCCTGGCGATGGGCCAGGTAGGCCATGGCCACGACCGAGACCACGACGACGGCCAGGGCCGCCACGAGCACGCGCCGCGCGCGGCTGGGGGGGCGCTTGACCGCCATCGGCGGCTCATCCCCGCCATTGGAACCCGCAAGGGTCATGGATTCATCGACGGCCGCATCCTCGTCGGCGAGCGTGTCGGATTCGCCCTCCAGTGCGGCCGTTGACGCCGCCAGGGCGGCCTCTGTTATCTCATCCAGTTCCTCGTCAACGAGTTCGGACTCCGGCTCTGGCTCAGGCTCAGGCTCAGGCTCGGACTCGGGCTCTGGCGCAGGGTCAGGCTTCGGCGCAGGCTCGGGCGCAGGCTCAGGCTCGGGCTCTGGCTCTGGCTCGGGCTCGGGCGCGGGCGGGGGCTCTGAAT
>CAZTWK010000121.1:0-2908 GCA_964617805.1 uncultured Fibrobacteraceae bacterium
CCCCCCCCCCCCCCCCCCCCCCCCCCCGGGGCCCCCCCCCCCCCCCCCCCCCCCCGCTGCGTTTCCGGACTATCCGGGGTCACTTCACCAGCATCATCTTGCGACTCGCCGAGCCGTCGGCCGTCTCGAGCCGGTAGTAGTAGAGACCCGAACCCAGGGCCGCGCCCCGGTCGTCGCATCCGTCCCAGAGCAGCGTGTTGGCACCCGCGGCGCCGACGCCGGCGAAGCCGGCCACATGTCGTCCGGCGACGTCGTAGATCGCCAGATCGTACATCCCGCCCGCGGGCAGTTCGAAGCGGATCTCGGTGCGGGCGTTGAAGGGATTCGGCACGTTGGCGTGGAGCGCGGGACGCCGGACGGACACGTCGCCCTCGTCGCCGACGGCCGTCTCCTCGCCACCGTCCCAGTAGATGTCGTCCAGGGCGAACTCGCAGGCCGCGCCGTGCTCCTCGAGGATGACGAACTCGTAGCTGAGCATGCGCAGGTCGATGGCCGTGCCCCTGAGGTCGGCGACCGGGATCGAGGCCTGGCCCCACTCCCCGTCCCGCGCGAGGCCGTAGGTGGTCTGGTAGGCCGGGAACTCGACGTAGTACTGGTTTCCCCAGGTGTCGATGACGCCGATCTTGAACGTGACGTAGGCGGGGATCTTGATCCTGAACTTCAGGTGCCCCTCGCCGAAGCCGAACAGGTTCACCGGCTGGATGGACATGATGCCGGCGCCGAACCAGCCGCTGCCCGCCGTCTGCCAGGAGAGGACGTTCTCGCCCTCGTAGGGCGGGATCGAGCCGGCGACCAGGGTGCCTTCCCACACGTAGATCTGCGAGGAGACCTCGGGGATCAACTCGCCGTCGACGGGCGTCTCGTCGGTGAAGAGCCCGAAGGTGCCGCCCTCGGGGGTCGGGGGCCCCAGGGCGACCTCGCCCTGTCCGTTCCACTCGTAGACCCGGATGTAATCCACGTACATCTCCGCCGGGAACGGCATCGACACCGGCGCGCCGCTGCCGGGATCGCCCAGGTTGTAGGCGTCGGTGAAAGCCCCGCCAACGGCCAGGTTCGCGATGAGGTAGAAGGGGGCCCGGAACTCGTCGGATTCCGCGTCGATGGCGAACGGCGTTTCGTAGAGGTCGGATTCGACGCCGTCGTCGACGACGGTCATGCGCAGGTTGGACTCGTCCCAGTACAGGCGGTAGACGAGGAAACGTTCGACCAGATCATCCGCGTAGTTGTAGTAGGGGCGGCAGTATTCGTCGTCCGGATCCCAGGAGAGGCTAGCCGCCCCCGAGGGATTCTCGGGCGTGACGGCGTCGTCGGAGTAGTAGATGGCGTTGGCGCCCACGGCCTGGTTGACCGTCGAATTGTTCAGCCCGTTGCCGCCGTTGTGCGTGTCGTGCAGGTCGCGGAAGGCCTGCTTGGCGCCCATCTCCATCATGTCGATCTCGCCGCTGCGGGGCCAGCCGTAGTTGGCCGTGCCCAGGAGCCAGACCGCGGGCCAGCCGCCCAGATCGATGTCCGGGATGCGCACCCGTGCCTCGATCATGCCGTACTGGACGGCCACGAACGACTTGCTCACGACCTTGCCAGAGGTGTACTGCAGGGGATTGCCCCACTGGTCGACGATGCCCGGTCCGCTCTGCTGCCGGGCCGTCAGGCGCAGGGCCGTGTTCCCGGGCTCCCCCGGCACCGCCGCGATCTCGACGTTGTCCTCGTGATAGAACTCCAGTTCCCCGTTGCCCCAGCCCCAGTAGCCGTTGCCGGTCGTGATGAGCCAGTTGTCCAGGTCGTCGAAATCATCCTCCCAGATCAGGGCGCCGACCTGGGCCTGGGCCGCGGAGCAGACGAGAAAGGCGAGCATGATCAGCAGGAAGCGGGTTTTCATGTCGAGACTCCTTGAAACTGGACGGACAAGCGGTTGCGGGATCACGCGAGGCGCGGATCGCCACCGTGGATTCGGGACGCGACGCCACGCTCTTAGGAGTATACCCTTTGTTCGGCCACCGTACAAGCAGTTTTCATATTATAAATGAAGTCTCGCAATCCACCGAATAGGGATAATATATAAAATATTTCTTTGTACGGGGGCCGAACTTAGTGTACACTCCGGCCAAGTGAGTCGAGTCGCCCCACGCCGCCGCCCTGCAAGATCGACACGCTTAACATCGCGGCGCCGACCGACAGGAGACTTGGCAGGATGAACCGGGCGCCGCCAAGCGCTCAACAACGGGTCACTCTAAGGAGAACCATCATGCGCTTTGACAAAACTCATCTGGTCCTGGGTTGCGCCCTGGCCGTGCTCGCCCTGGCCGGCTCCGCCCTGGCGGACAATCTGCTCACCAACGGCGACTTCGAGACCGGCGACCTGACGGGCTGGGAAGTGTTCGGCGAGGACGCCAATGCCACGGCCTCCGTCCTGTCCGGCGACAATGGCCCCTCGGCGCCCGGGACACACAATGCCTTCCTGGACAACCAGGCCGAGGCCCGGGCCCTGCTGCTCAAGCAGTCGACGCCGGCCGGCAGCGGAATCGCCGGCGCGACCCTCTGGTCCCTGGATCTCCTGCTGGATTCGGCAGACGTCGGTGGCGTGGTCTTCGTGAACATCTTCGCGGAAGTCGAGGGCGGCGGTGTCATCGGCGGTTCCGGACTGCAGGGTCCCTTCTGGGCCTGGAACGATTGGACCCCCTACGGAGGTTCCTTCGTGGCTCCGGCGGGTACTGATCACCTGACGATCCAGATCGAGGCCGTCACGGGCGCCGCCATGGGCACCAATTGCCGAGTGCACGTGGACAACGTGGTCCTCGACCAGGGCACGGTAGGCAACGAGGAGATGAACTGGAGCAGAATCAAGAGCCTGTACCGCTAACTCGGTCCGGTCTCGCGTCGAGGGCCGCCTTCCCACCGGGAGGCGGCCCTT
>CAZTWK010000122.1:0-2904 GCA_964617805.1 uncultured Fibrobacteraceae bacterium
CCTTCACCGAGGCCGGCGACGCCACCGACCGCCCCTACTGCGCGGTGGACGGCGACCTGTTCCCGGACATGTACTACGGCCGCTTCTCGGCGACCAACAGCGCCCAGCTGCAGGCCCAGATCGACAAGACGCTGGAATACGACCAGCTGAACATCGCCGACACCAGCTACATGGGCAACGTGACGCTGATCGCCGGCGTGGACTCGGGCTACGCGCCCACGCACGGCAACGGGCAGATCAACTACGGGACCGAGCACTACTTCAACGCGGCGCACGGGATCACGAGCAACACGTACCTGTACCCCGCGTCCGACGATCCCGGCGCCTCGGCCTCGATCATCCAGGACTGCAACGACGGCGTGGGCTTCGTGAACTACACCGCCCACGGCAGCACCACGAGCTGGAGCGACCCGAGCTTCACCCAGGCCAACATCAACGCCCTGACCAACGACGAGAAGTACTTCCTGGCGGTCGGCAACTGCTGCCTGACCTCGAGCTACGACCTGGGCGAGTGCTTCGCCGAGACCTGGCTGCGCGCGGCCGACAAGGGCGCCATCGGTTACATCGGCGGCTCCAACTCGACCTACTGGGACGAGGACTACTGGTGGGGCGTGGGCTACCACCCCTCCGGCGAGATCGACGGCTCGGCCTATCCCTACGCGTCGACCGGCCTTGGCGTCTACGACGGCGTGTTCCACGATCACGGCGAGGCGCCGGAGCAGTGGTACGTGACCAACGACGCGGTCATCTTCAGCGGCAACCTGGCCGTGAGCGAGGCCGGCTCCAGCCGCGAGACCTACTACTGGAACATCTACAACCTGATGGGCGACCCCTCGCTGAGCACCTACATGGGCGTGCCCTCGGCCAACCCCGTGTCGCACATGCCCACGTTCTTCAGCAACGCGGTGTCAGTCGACATCGACGCGGCGCCGGGCAGCTACATCGGCCTGACCCAGGGCGGCGTGATCCTGGCCTGCGGCACCGTCGACGCCGACGGCTCGACGACCTTCGCCCTGGACGGGTTCCTGACGCCGGGCACGGCCAAGCTGGTCGTGACGATGCAGAACTACGAGCCCTATGTCCTGGACGTGCCGGTGATCGTGCCGGCGACGGTGATCATCGACCCGACGTCCATCGACGCCAACGTGGCGACGGACGTGACGGTCACGGTCTACGGCGAGGACGGCGTGACGCCGGTCGTGGGCCTGGACGTGTGGGCCGAGGGCCTGGGCTACGCGACGGCGCCGGTGCCGACCGACGCGCTGGGCGTGGCCGTGATCAACGTGACCTACCCGTTCGGCCCGACGATCGACATCGTGGGCAAGAACGCGGCCGACCCGTACGAGCTGTTCCGCGAGCCGCTGACGGTCAACGCCCTGGCGCTGACCACGCCGGACCTGAACGTGACCACGGGCATCGGCATGGTGGACATGTTCCCGCTGAACCTGCCGGGCACGCTGCACGCGACGGTGAGCGAGCCGGGGCACACCCTGTACGCGGTGCTGCCGGACGGCACGGAGCTGTCGACGGGCGCCCTGTCGCTCGAGGTCACGGCGACCGAGACCGGCCAGGTGACGGGCATCATCGCCGTCAGCGGCTACGACCTGTACACCGAGGCCTTCGACGTGATCGAGGCCTACGGGACGCTGACCGGCCACGTGGACGCCGCGGGCAGCCCCGCGGTGGGCGCGGTCGTGCAGCTCTTCGACGAGCTCGGCACGGTCGAGCTGGCGAGCGCGACGACGAACGCCAGCGGCGACTACGACTTCGGCGAGGACATCCTGGTCGACGACTACCTGATCGTCGTGGACTTCTTCGGCTACAACCACTACGAGACGCCGTACTTCCTGAACTACGGCGCCAACGTGCACGACATCGGCCTGACGTCGGCTCCGAGCGGCGTGCTGACCGGCGTTGTGATGGACTCCGAGACGAGCGAACTGCTCGAGGCCACCATCAACGTGTTCCGCGCCGACAACGGCGAGCTGATCACCACCACCACCTCCGACGGCGTGACCGGCGAGTTCACCACCGCGCCCCTGACGTACTTCTCGTACATCATCCAGGTGCGCGCCGTCCACCACTCGCCGGTGAACATCGCCGTCGATATCGAAGAGCCCGTGACGGTCAAGAACTTCGCCCTGGATCCGACGGTGGGCGACATCCTGCTGATCGAGGACCACGTCGCGGCCAAGGCCGTCGCCGACAAGTACGACGACAAGGGCAACCTGACCGCCTTCGGCTACCGGACCTCCGGCAAGGCCGTCGACATCATGGTCGGCGACCTGGAGTACCTGGGTTACGGCGTGACCGTGGAGAACATGTCGGTGACCGACGCCGCCACCTGGTGGAACTACGACATGCTCGTGGTCTCCGGCGGCGACAACGTCGATCCCCTCGGCGACGCGACCTTCCGCGCGGACCTGGCCACCTTCGCCGAGGCCGGCGGGAAGATCCTGCTCGAAGGCGGCGAGGTCGGCTACGACCACTACGGCGACACGAACTTCGCCACCAAGGTCATGCACACCACCGACTGGAACCACGATGCCAGCGGCGACCTGGACATCGCCGACCCGACCCACTACGTGGCCTCGGTGCCCAACGTGATCGGCGACGGCAACGGCATGAACTACGTGGGCTACGGCGACCAGGACGCCATGGTGCCCCTGGCCGACGCGGTGATGGTGGGCACCTGGTCCACCTACCCGACCGACGCCAGCATCATCTGCTACGACCCGAATCCGGCCCCCGAGGGCGGCCAGATCGTGTTCTTCTGCTTCAACTACAACGCCCTGGCCGGCACCTGCTCGGCGCACCTGCTCGAAAACAGCGTCCAGTGGCTGCTGACCCCCGAGTCGGGCACCAGCGGCGTGAGCGGCACGGTGACCCTGCAGGGCCAGACCG
>CAZTWK010000123.1:0-2743 GCA_964617805.1 uncultured Fibrobacteraceae bacterium
CAAGGGGTTGAACACCTGGTGGTGATTCCCCAAGGCCCGTTACTTGGTGTTCCCCTCGAAGCGCTTGTGGATGGGGATGGGAACGATCTCGGTGAACGATTCACAATCTCCTACGCTCCCTCGGCAACCCTCTACACGTGGCTCATTGAACAGAAGTCTATGGGTGAGCCGACGGTAGCCCGCAACGCACTCCTGGTGGGCGATCCTCCTTTCGCACCCGTGCAGGAGGGGGACCGCGATTCCTCAGGACCGATGGCGCTGGCCACGCGCGGCTCTTTCCTTGACTCCGATGTGCTGCAGGGCGCTCTGGCGCGCGATGAAGCCGCGTTGGCCAGTCTCCCCCGCTTGCCCCGGACGCGTCAGGAAGTGGAACGGGTGGCAGCGGTGATTCCGAACGCCACGATACTCCTTGGCGCACAAGCCTCGGAACAGGCCTTGGTCCGGCTGGCTCGCACGGGCGAACTGGAAGCGTTCGACATCATCCATCTGGCAACGCATGCGCTGGTCGACGATGAACGCCCCGAGCAGTCGGCGCTGATTCTGTCGCAGGTGGGTCTGCCCAATCCGCTCGATGCCGCCATGGCCGGGACCTGGCTGTACGATGGCTTGCTACGGGTTGACGAGATCCTGAGCGGATGGGAACTTGGTGCGGATCTGGTGACGCTGAGTGGCTGTCAGACAGCTCTGGGCCGACAGGCCGCCGGAGAAGGGTACCTGGGCTTCGCCCACGCCTTCCTGCAGGCCGGTGCCCGCAGTCTGCTGGTCAGCCTCTGGCGGGTTGAGGATGAGGCGACAGCTCTGCTGATGGAACGCTTCTACGCGAATCTGGCCGCAGGGGAACGCCGCGCCGACGCCCTGCGGGAGGCCAAGCGCTGGCTACGAGACTACACCGACGCGACCGGGGAACAGCCCTTCCGACACCCGGCATACTGGTCGGCATTCATGCTCATCGGAGACCCGCTCTAGGCGAGTGACCTGGACCGATTCCAGAGAGTCAGGTCACGAGGCCTGGTCCGCAAAGAAGGGGCACAACTACCTGCCCTGCTCGCTCTCACTAGGGGAACGCTGACTCTATCGCGCTGTCTGGGAAAGGGCTCTTTGCGGCTGCGCCCTCGCAGAAAGCTCACGAAATCACCCACGAGAAACCCTGAAGAACCGTGCTATATTGCTGCCTTGCCAACACAAAGCAACAGCCCTGTATGTCCATCAAGCAGTGCTGTGCAATCGAGTTCTGTTGAGCCGATCTCGATCACCGGAGGCACCCATGCCAACAGCTCAAGTTCCCGACAGCGCGCGCGTCGTCATCATCGGCGGCGGCATCATTGGTTGTTCCATCGCCTATCACCTCGGCCACCTTGGCTGGAGCGACGTGGTTCTCATCGAACGTGACCAGCTCACATCGGGCACAACCTGGCATGCGGCGGGTCTGATGACCACGTTTGGCTCAACCTCGGAGACCTCGGTCGAGATGCGCATGTACACGCGGGATCTCTATGGGCGTCTCGAGGCGGAGACTGAGCTTAGCACAGGCTTTGAGCCCCTGGGCTTCATCGAGCTGGCGGCGGACAAGGACCGCGTGGAAGAATATCGTCGGGTGGCGGCTTTCAACCGGCTGTGCGGCAACGACGTCGAGGAGATCGGCCCGGACGAGATCAAGAAGCTCTTTCCCCTGGCCAGGGTGGACGACATCGAGGCGGGCTTCTATTTGAGGCAAGACGGGCGAGTCAATCCCGTGGACGCTACCATGGCCCTGTCCAAGGGTGCGCGCCAAAAGGGAGTGAAGATCGTCCAGGGCGTGTCGGCCACGGGAGTGACCGTCAAGAACGGCCGCGCCACGGGCGTGACCACCACCCTGGGCAACACCAAGGCGGAGTTTGTGGTCAACTGTGCCGGCATGTGGGCCCGACAGCTTGGCGCCCTCAATGGCGTGAGTATCCCGAACCAACCGACCGAGCATTACTATCTCATCACCGAGTCCATCGAGGGAATGACGCGGCAGCTTCCCATCATCGAGGACCCCTCCTGTCACGGCTACTACCGAGAAGAAGGTGGCGGCTTAATGATCGGCCTGTTCGAGCCGGTTTGCGCCCCCTGGAAGGTCGATGGCGTCCCCGCTAGTTTTTCATTTGGCGAGATCCCGCCCGACTGGGAACGCATGACGCCCTTCCTCGAAAAGGCCATGAGCCGCGTTCCCGTCTCCAAGGAGGCCGGTCTCGTGAAGTTCTTCTGCGGCCCGGAGAGCTTTACGCCCGACATGGGCGTGGCCTTCGGCGAGACGCCGGAGGTTCAGAACTACTTCGTCGCCGCGGGGCTCAACTCCATCGGTATCATCACCGGCGGCGGCCTCGGCAAGATCATGGCCCAATGGATCACAACCGGCGACCCGGGCGCGGACATCACCGGCATCAATGTGGATCGTTTCCATCCCTATCAGTGCAATCCCGAATACCGCAAGACACGCGTGGTCGAGACGCTGGGACTGGTCTACCGGCGCCACTACCCCACCCGCGTGGCTCAAACCGCGCGCGACTGCAAGCACTCGCCTTTCCACGATCGTATGAAGGAGCAGCGCGCCTACTTCACCGACGTGAGCGGCTGGGAAAGCCCGGCCTGGTTTGCACCGGACGGTCATGAGCCCAAGGTCGATAAACTCTCCTGGGGGCGTCAGAATTGGTTCCCCTATTGGGAAGCGGAGCACAAGGCCTGCCGCGAGGGCGTCATCGCTATGGACATGTCCTTCATG
>CAZTWK010000124.1:0-2636 GCA_964617805.1 uncultured Fibrobacteraceae bacterium
GTATCCATCCGATAAACCCCATCTGGCGGTGAACCTCCCGAGCGGAGAGGCTCTCGACCATGGAGGTAAACCATGGCACGGAGCCGAGAACCATTCGCCGACGCTGTGAAGAAGGCACACACGGGGAAGCACTGGAGGCGACCTGATGCGGTCGCCGTTATCACGAAACTCAACGAAAGCGGACTGACAGTCGCGGCGTTCATCCGCGAGCACAGACTCCCTGAGAAACGAGTCCGTTGGTGGAAGAGTCGTCTCGGGCCCGAGTGCGCGAAGCCGACTTCGCTCCCCGAGTTCGTCTCGCTTCAGGTCGTCGAGACCAAGGACCTGCTGCGGAGGGTCGCCCCACTCCCGAGGGCTCCGACGGCGCAGGGGACACCATCGCTCGAGGTCGTCGTGAACAACGGGCGTATGGTCCGGGTTCCTGTTGGCTTCGATCCCGGGACGTTGTCCCAGATCGTGGAGGTGCTGGAGGTGACGCCATGTTGATGTGGTCGTCGTCGATCAAGATCTACCTCTCGACCGAGCCGCTGGACATGCGGCGGTCCTTCGACGGCCTGGCTTCGGCGACCCGTTCGATGCTTCGGAGCGATCCGATGAGTGGCCATCTCTTTGTTTTCTTCAACAAGCGTGCTGACCTGATGAAGGCGATTTGGTGGTCGAAGGGAGGCTACAGCCTGTACTGCCGGCGGCTCGAGCGAGGGACGTTCAGATTTCTGAAGTCCGTCGATGGCGAGACGACCCGTGTCGAAGTGGACTCAACGGAGCTGGCCATGATCCTCGACGGGATCGATTTGAAGGAAACGAAGCGGCGAAAGCGTTGGAATCCACCGGTACGAGCGTCAGCTTGACGGGACGATTCGCGGCCTCGCCTCGGAGACGGCGCGCAAGGATCCGAATGTCGACGGTTTTTTCGAGGGCCTTGCGCAAGGTGGTCCCGATGTGATCAAAGGCGGGTCGTGACGCCGCCGTCAATCGCCAAGAAAGACCTCCGCGAAATCCGCGAGCATCTGCTTGCCATGGTCTCCGAGGGCCGAGGTTCCGAGGCGGTCGAGATGGTCGTCGAGCTGCTCGGAAAGCTCCGCGACAAGAACACAGAGCTGGAGCTGAAGGTCCACAAACTGCTGCGCAAGCAGTTCGGGCGCCGCAGCGAGAAGCTCGAAGGCGAGCAGTTGGACCTCCTGCTCGGATTGCTCGAAGAGGGCGGAGACGGATCTGCCGTCGGCGACGAGGGCGACTCCTGCGACGACGGCTCGGACGAAGAGGCCGAGCAGGAAGAGGCGCCGCGAAAGAAGAAGCCCAAGCGGCGCGGTCGCCAGAAACTTCCCGAGCATCTCGAGCGGCGCGAGGAGATCATCCTCGTCCCTGACGAGGAGCGGCCCTGTCCGCACTGCGAAGACCACCCTGAGCGCAAATGCATCGGCTACGAGCGAAGCGAGACGCTGGAGTTCAAACCGGCGGAGATGTTCGTCAAGGTACACGCCCGGGAGAAGCTGGCGTGTCCGAAGTGCGAGGGCGAGATCGTCGTTGCGCCGGTGGCCGACAAGGTGATCGACAAGGGCCTGCCTGGAGCGGGGCTATTGGCCGATATCCTGGTGGGCAAGTACAAGGACCACCTGCCGCTCTATCGCCAGATGCAGCGCTACCGTCGTTTGAATGTGGACATCCCCAGCTCGACCATCAGCGACTGGGTGGCGTCGGTGACCGAGCTGCTCGGTCCCATCGCCTGCGAGGAGGCCAAGGCGGTGCTGTCCTCGTTCCTCCTGCAGACCGACGACACGGCGCTGAAAGCGCTCGACCGCGAGCACCCGGCCAACATCGTCCGAGGTGCGTTGTGGGGCCATATCGGCGACGGGAAACACTGCTACTTCTTCTTCAGCCCCGACCACAAGTATCACTGGCCGCAAGAGTTTCTCGAAGAGCGGGAAGGCTACATCCAGTGCGATGCTGCCGGCTGCTACGACGAGCTTTTCGCCAAGCCGAACGCCAGAGTGACCGAGGTCGGGTGTTGGATGCACGGACGCCGCTATTTCGTCCGGGCTCTGGATGCCGGTGACCTTCGAGCCGCGATTGCGCTGAAGCTCATCAAGAGGCTGTACAAGGTGGAGCGCAAAGCGAGCAAGGCGCGAGCGAGCCCCGACCAACTGCTCGAGATGCGTCGGGAGCGGTCGAAGCCCATCTACGAAGAGCTGGGCAAATGGATCGCCGGACACGTCGAGGCCGAGCCACCCAAGACGCCTCTCGGCAAGGCGCTGCGGTACGCCACGCGGCAATGGATCGCTCTGGGTAGATTCCTCGAGGATGGTCGGCTGCCGCTGGACAACGGTGCTCCGGAGCGCCTGAATCGGATCGTCGCCATCGGTCGCCGCAACTACCTCTTCGCCGGAAGCGAGGACGGCGGCCACAGCGCGGCGACGGCGTACTCGCTGATCGGTGGTTGTGCGCTCAACGGCATCGATCCTTGGCGGTACTTCGACGACGTGCTCGACAAGCTCGCCTCCGGTTGGCCGCAGTCGCGGATCGCAGAGTTGACCCCGGCCAACTGGGCCGCGCAGAATCCCATCAACAACTGAAACCGACGGCTCGAGGTGCGAGCCGTCCCTTTCGTGGCCCGAGGGTGCGGTTTATCGGACGGATAC
>CAZTWK010000125.1:0-2510 GCA_964617805.1 uncultured Fibrobacteraceae bacterium
CTGGACCTGGACGACGGCGTGAAGGTGAACTACGGGAAGTTTGGGGATCTGTTGGCTGAGGTTAAAGCTGTGCACGGTAAGAAGGCGGAGGGATCATGATTTCCGCAGTCCCAACTCTGAAACAACTCGAAAGCTGGATGGCGGATACCGAATCCGAGCGTCTTGAGTTCAAAGCGGCGAAGGAGCAGTTCGATTCAGACAAGTTGACGCGTTACTGCGTCGCGCTTGCGAATGAAGGCGGCGGCCATCTGGTGCTCGGGGTTTCCGACAAGCACCCACGCCAGGTCGTTGGCACACTCGCGTTTCGTGATCTTGCGGCTCTCAAGCGAACACAAGCGCAGCGCATTGGCTTGCGAATCGATGCGGCCGAACTCTCCCATTCTAATGGCCGTGTTTTGATTGTCTCCGTCCCCCCCCGTCCGATCGGCACTCCGGTCCACTACCGAGGCTCGTACTGGATGAGGCGAGGTGAGGATCTCGTCCCAATGGGACCCGAGGTGCTCAAGAGTGTCTTCGACGAAGCCCAGCCGGATTATTCCGCTGAAATCTGTGAGGCGGCAACTGCCGATGACCTCGACCCCAGTGCAGTCGAGAGGCTCCGGACGCTGTGGTATAACGCAACCGGAAACGACGCACTCGTTTCTCTCGATCAAGCACAGATTCTGGAAGACGCAGAACTAACGATTGATGGCGCCGTCACCTACGCAGCGCTAATCCTTCTAGGTAGCCACAAGGCACTAGGTCGCCACCTTGCCCAGGCTGAAACGATTTTCGAGTACCGCTCTTCGGACGGGTCCGTGAGCTACCAGCAACGCCAGGAATTTCGGAAGGGCTTTCTTCTCTACCTCGACCAGCTTTGGGATCTCATTGCCAGTCGCAATGAAGTCCACCTCTATCAAGACGGGCTCTTTCGGCGAGAGATAGCCACCCTCAACGAAGTCGTCGTTCGCGAGGCTCTGCTGAATGCAATGGCCCATCGCGACTACCGACATGGTGGATCGATCTTCGTCCGGCAGTATCCAAAGCGACTTCAAATCGTCAGCCCAGGTGGTTTCCCTCCAGGAATCACAGCCGAGAACCTTCTCTGGCGGCAGTCGCCTCGAAACCGACGCGTGGCTGAGGTCATGGCGAAGTGCGACTTGGTGGAGCGTTCGGGCCAAGGGGCCAATCTAATGTTTGAAGCGAGCATCCAGGAGAGCAAGCCTCTCCCTGATTTCACTGACAGCGATGATCATCAGGTCTGTCTGCTGTTGGACGGCAAGGTGCAAGATGAACGCTTCCTTCGTTTTCTCGAGCGGGTAGGTCAAGAGACTCTATCCAGTTTCACGACGAATGATTTTCTGCTCGTCCATGCCATCCATGATGAGCTTGAAATCGATGAAAGGCTGCGAGCAGAGATCCCGCGCCTCATGGAACTGGGTGTCATCGAAAGCAAGGGGCGAGGGCGAGGTACTCGTTATCTTCTTTCGGAGCGGTACTACAGTTTCGTTGGTGGGCGCGGTACCTACACTCGCCGCAAGGGGCTCGATAGAGAGACCAACAAGGCCCTCGTGCTGGCCCACATCAAGCGGAACGAAGCCAAGGGCAGTCCGCTTCGAGATCTGCAGGAGGTTTTACCAACCCAATCGAGCAAACAAGTGCAACGACTCCTCTATGAACTGCGCGATGAGGGGGCGGTACACTCGCTTGGGAGAACTCGTGGCGCGAGGTGGTATCCGGGGGCGATCAATGACGACGCGAGCGAACAATGAAGATTGCCCGTTTTGAGGTCAATTGGGGCAAATGCCGGGCAATTGCGGGACAAGGTGTTTGCGTAACTTGTTGCGGGGGTGGCGGTTGTATTTTGACTGAATTGCCCGGCGGGCAATTCGGGGCAAAATATTGGGAGCGATTTTTGAGGATCGAGAAACAGTGGAGATCATAAGGTAGTGGGAACTCTAGAGATGGAATGACCGCACAAACGGCCATTTTGAGACCGGCTGTGCAGAACACAACGCGTAGCCAGAAGATGGACCCGGAATGAAGACCTCCCAGCTCAGCAAGTACGCTCCCGAAGCCCGCACGGCTTTCATCGCTGCCGTGAGCGCCCAGGCCGCCAAGCTCGGCATCACCGCCACTGGCAACGCTTCTGCTGAAGTGCAGGGCGATGTGTTCATGATCAGCGGTCAGGCATTTCCCAAGTCCACCGCCGAAGCCCGCAAATCCCTGGTCGATCGCATCCTAGCCCAGGGTTATGACGCTACAATGGAAGCGGTTGCTTACACTTGGTTCAACCGCCTGATGGCGATCCGCTACATGGAGTTACACGGCTATCTTGACCACGGGTTCCGTGTCCTGAGTCATTCGGAAGGCCAGGGGAGGCCAGAGATTCTGGATCACGCTGCGGATGTGGAGCTATCAGGTCTTGACCGGGCTAAAGCCGTGGAGCTTAAACTCGATGGCGCGAGAGACGAAGAACTCTACAGCTTGCTCTTGCTGGCGCAATGCAACGCCCTTCACCAGGCCATGCC
>CAZTWK010000126.1:0-2346 GCA_964617805.1 uncultured Fibrobacteraceae bacterium
AGGAATTCCAACCGCCCATTCCCGCAGGCACTCGTAGATCTGCGCCAGCAGCAACTGTCGGACTGAAAGTCGAGACGTCAGCACTTCGAGAGCGGATGTCAGTCTCGCCGCGCGCGCCGCCCCCGCGGCCGTAGAATCCACCGCAGCAGCCGCACCCACGGACTCCACCGGGCTCCTGCCGGTGACAATCCCAGGCTGATCTCCGCCCGATCCAACGCGTCCTCCAGTAGGGCGTCGTGGAGCGGTCCGAAGACCAGCGGCCAGCCCAGCACCGCCGCGCCCCGGGTCTCCATCTCAACCACGTGACGCAGGCAGGTGCGGCCTTCAGCCAGGTCCTTCACCTCGAGACGGTGGTGCCCGTCGAAGCCGGGCGGGCCGGTGAAGTCGAAGCGGACGAAGCGGCCCGGCTCGTAGGCGCCCACGTCGTAGCGGACGGGGCCGTGGCCGCCGCGGGCGCCCACACCCAGGGGACGGTCGAAGCGCATGGGCGGCCAGCGGTCGGTGGGCCAGAGGCGGTCGTGCAGCCCGGCGAGGCCGTCCAGCAGCGCGCCCACTTCGGCGGCCGGGGCGGCGAGCTCGCGTTCGTGCACGTTGAGCACCTTCACGGGCTCACCCCCGGAACATCAGCCAGACGGCCGCCACGCCCCCCAGCAGCACCGCGCTCATCACCATGTGACGGCCGCGCAGCCGCGAGGGCAGGCGTTCGTCGCCCGCGGTGGCGTAGGTGAGGCCGGCCAGTTTCCCGGACGCCGGCGCCGCGGCACTCAGGCTGCCCAGCACCAGCAGGACCGTACAGACCACGAACAGCCAGGCCGCGAAGTGCAGGAAGTTCATGGTGGCGAAGCGGTCGAAGGGACCGCCGGCCAGGGCGTCCTGGTTGAGTTCGGCCACCAGGCGGGCGGCACCCAGCACGAAGCCGGACCACAGGGCGAGCAGGGCCCCGCGCGCGTTGACCCGCCGCCAGAACAGCCCGATCAGGAACACCGCCGCGATGGGCGGCGCGATGTAGGCCTGGACGCTCTGCAGGTACTTGTAGAGCTGCCCGGAGATCTTCGACATGAACGGCACCCAGGCGAGCGCCAGGGCGACCAGCACGACCGTGGAGATCTGCCCCACCGTCACCAGACGCTTCTCCGAGGCCAGCGGGCGCAGCTTCTTGTAGATGTCGAGGGTGACCAGCGTGGAGCAGGAATTGAAGACCGACGACAGCGAGCTCATCAACGCCGCCAGCAGGCCCGCCACCACCAGGCCGCGCAGGCCCACCGGCAACAGGACGCCGACGAGCGTGGGCAGGGCCTGGTCGGGCTCGGCCAGTTCGATGCGGCCGGTCTGGGCCAGACCGTAGGCGACCACGCCCGGGATCACGAAGAGGAAGACCGGCAGCAGCTTGAGGAAGCCGGCGAAGATGGTGCCGCCGCGGGCGTCGTCGAGGCCGCGGGCCGCCAGCACGCGCTGCACGATGAACTGGTCGGTGCACCAGTACCAGACGCCCAGGATGGGGGCGCCCAGCAGGATGCCGGTCCAGGGGAAGTCGGGGTGCGAGGCCGGCAGCCACATGTCCATGAAACCGTCGCCGGCCAGCTCGGTCATGCGGCCCCAGCCGCCGAGCTCGTTGAGGCCGAGGAAGGTGACGACCGTCGCGCCCAGGATCAGCACGCCGGCCTGCAGCACGTCGGTGTAGAGCACCGCCCGCAGGCCGCCGAGCACCGTGTAGATGCCGGTGGCCACCACCACGATCAGGGCGCCGGCCCAGAAGTCCAGTCCCATCAGGGCCTGGAAGACGATGCCGCCCGCCGCCACGGTGACCGAGATCTTGGTCAGCACGTAGCCCACGATCGACACGATCGCCAGGTACCACCTGGCCGACGACGAGTAGCGTCGCTCCAGGAACTCGGGCATGGTCGTCACGCCGCTGCGCAGGTAGAAGGGCACGAAGATCCAGCCCAGCAGCAGCAGGATCAAGGAGGCCAGCACCTCGAACTGCCCCACCGCCACGCCGCTCGCGGCGCCGGTGCCGGCCAGGCCCACCAGGTGCTCGGAGCCGATGTTCGACGCGAAGAGCGAGGCGCCGATCACGAACCAGCCGGCGTTGCGCCCGGCCAGGAAGTAGCCGGTGGAGGAGTCGCGCAGGCCGCGGCGCCGCGTGGTCCACCAGGCCACGCCGAAGACCAGCGCGAAGTAGAGGACGATGACGACCCAGTCGAACGATGCCAGCCTGTTCATGGATTCGGCTCCTTGGTATGGAATTCAGGGCATTCTAACAGGTTATTCGAGTTGGGGATAGCTGTTCTGAGTATATTCCAATAGAGAAATGAGCCTGAAGGAGATCCGTCCCCGGGTTGAAAG
>CAZTWK010000127.1:0-2260 GCA_964617805.1 uncultured Fibrobacteraceae bacterium
GACTTCCCAGGTGGTGACGTCGCCACCGTAGGGACCCAGTTCCGACACCCGACCGGAATCGCCCACCACGACGAGCTTCTGTCGCACGGGATGCCATACGGCGCCGCTGGGTTCGTAATCCTCCGGCAGACCGTCGGGCTCGCCGACCTGGCCGATCTCCACGCCGACGTCGGCAGGCCAGTCGGCAGCCGCGGTCGGTGAGCCCGGGCCCGGGAGAAATACGACCGCGGGCATGAGATACACGATGAGGGACATGTGTATTCGCGAAGACATAGGACGAGTTGGGCTTTTCATTGCATTTGCCATGGACTCAACCCGGGGGGTATTCGACGGGGAGCGCCCGCAGGCGCTCCCCGCCGTTGTCGGGAAATACTACCGGTACAGGCTCTTGACCTGGCCCCAGGCGGCGTCCTCGTTGCCGACCGTGCCGGTCAACACACCGGGGGTACCGCCATCTTCGCCGACCATCCAGTTGGCCGCGTCACTGAAGTCCGCGCAATCGGTGCGGGCCAGCAACAGGCTCGGACCGTCACCATCCGGCTCGGGGGGCCACGGGGGATCGTCGGTGTAGGTCATCTCGAAGACCACGGCATCGAGAGCGTCCAGGATGAAGATCGTGTCTCCACCACCGCCGAGACCGAAGCCGTCGCCGTCGGCCGGATCATGGGCATTGGCGTTCAGGTTGGTCACCGCTGGATACACGGCACCGAAATCAGTAAAATCGGCGACCACGACCAGAACTTCGCCGGACGCCAGCGTGCCGACCAGGGCGCAGTGGCCATGAGAGTCATGGGGTTCACCCGGGTCGCCGTCGACCATGTGCAGGCCGTCCAGCACGATCGGGGACGCGCCTCGGTTGTACAGTTCGATCCAATCACCGCCGTCGTTGTCGTCCTTGTACATGAATTCGGTGATGATCAGGTCCTGGGCGGCTGCAGCGCCGGCGATGGCGACGACAGCCAGGATTACTAGAGCCTTACGCATTGTTGTGCCTCCTGTTGATGCATTCAAACTCGCACCTCTCCCCCCACGAGGGAGGAGCACTTCAAAGAAACAGGCCAAGTGTCCGACCGCAGGCGAACTAGTTACTTCAATAGTAACATTTTTTGCACCGACATCGTGGACTGTGTCGCGATGCGCGCAAAATAGGCGCCGCTGGCCATCCGGCGCCCTCTATCGTCACTGCCGTCCCACGGCAGCGCGTGTTCACCGCTCGACAGATTTCCCCGGTGCAGGGTACGCACCTGACGCCCGGTCAGATCGTACACGCCGACCGTGACGTCGGCGGCCTGACCCAGCGAGAAAAGGATCTCTGTCTGCGGGTTGAAAGGATTGGGAGCGATCCGCACGCTGTAGAGTGCGGGCAGGACCGTGGCGGGTGTCTCATCGTCGACACCCGTGGGACCCTCGTTGGATGCGCCGGGGGTCGGGTTGATCATGGTGAACCAACGGCTATCTCCATCCGCCAGCCGACCCTCGCTGATGTCGGCCGTCTGCTGGCCGTAGTCGTAGAAATCCAGCCCGGTCTCGCCGTCGATGTCCGTGAACATGATGACTTCACCGTCGGACGAAAAACTGAAACCGAGCTCAACCTCGTCGAAAACCACGAATTCACCCGCGCCGAGTGTCGTGCCGGGGGGGATCGCATACTTGAGATTATCATTGCGCTCATCCGACAGGTACATGCCGCTGATGTCCACCGTCGAAGCGCCGCGGTTGTAAAGCTCCACCCAGTCGTCGACGCCACCGCCGGAACTCGAGGTATGGAACTCGTTGATGCAGACTTCCGAGTAGAGGGCCGAGGTGCCGTTGCCGGCGCCCGGCGTGGGCGTAGCCAGGTACTCGGGTGAGTAGCCGAAGGAGAAATTGGCGTCCTTGGCGGTGCCCAGATCGGGTACGAAACCGATGGCGATGTCGGCGTCACACACACCGAACTTGAAACCGTGGATCTTGGCGTTGCCCATGTCCTCGGTATCGTAGAGACCGATCTCTTCGCCGCCGCTGGACAGCTTGAACGAAGCATGCAGGGGGCCGTCCAAGGGATCCTTGTCGGCCCAGACCACCAGGAACTCGCCCGGTGCCAGGGAATATCCGGCCGGGATCGGCCACTCGTGCCGGTCGTCGAAGTTGTCGGTCAGGTACATGCCCTCCAGATCGACCGTCACGGTGCCCGGATTGTAGATCTCGACCCAGTCCTCGAATTCGCCCATCTCGTCTACGATGCCCGTATCGTTGCTGGACACGATCTCGTTGATCACCA
>CAZTWK010000128.1:0-2250 GCA_964617805.1 uncultured Fibrobacteraceae bacterium
CCTACGTTCCGCAACTCGCGAGGGGTCCCCTGAGCAATTATCGCGCTTGAGTCGACTGCTTCCTCAAGCATAGATAGACGGATCGAGACCGAGAAGGTGCAGGAGCTCCTTCTGCAGCCTGTCCAGCTTAATCGGGAATGTAACGGTTTCACCTCCTCGTTCGAACTCATACCAAGACACGCCACTGAACATCTCAAGGATCCGCGCTGTGGTCGGGGTCCTGCTGGGTCTGCCTTCCGGGAGGATTGGTAGCTCGGCGATGCCGTGCTCGTGCATCCCGCGGCGGACAGTCCGTTCAATCAGGGCATCGAGTGTCATCGCCAGGAATGTTGCGTGGATCAAGCCGGCCACGCGATTGGGCTTCTTGAGGTAGACCGGAGCCACACCCAATTCGCTCTTGAACAGGGCATGGCGCTTCTCAACGTAGGGTTGATACTTGTAGATGAGCAGGATCTGCTTCTTTGAGCTCTCTTTTGCATCCAGGTTGGTTACGAGAGGGAAGACCCCATCGGTGCGGGCGTCTGCTTGGATGGCCACCTTATCCCGCCGGACCTTGAGGTGATAGACATGCGAGCGAATCTCCCGGACTGGATCACCCTTGCTCGGTCGACCACGGCGAAGCCGCTTCTGCTGAATCCTGACCTGAGATGCGATGGTTACGCTGAGCAACTGCTGAGACTGGTGTACCCGTAGGAGTTCTCTGACCTTCTTGCTGATGGCACCCCGCTTGCGCAACTTACCCCGATTGAGCTGGGCGCCCAAAGAAACCAACTCCATCTCGGCCTTCTGCAGGGCATTCTCTCGAATCTGGGCATCCAGAATCTCCTTCTGCGAACTACGATACCAGACGATCCGATGTCCATCACCGGTCAGCTGCGGTCCATCGGCAGTCGTGCGGTAGACATCGGGCGGACCGGTCTTGCTGCGTGTGTTCTCAAGTTCCACCAGTCGGCGCCAGCGGACACGAGCACCTGCGCGCAGATCCTTGCGGAACTGCTTGTCCTCACTGCGAGTGCGGGGAAGTACCGTGACGAACTTGCCCCCGTACTCCACCACATGTTTGAGGTTCTTGCGCGTGCACAGTTTGCTGTCCGCGACGTAGATAAAGTTACCCCGACCCAGGATCTCACGTAGCCGGTCGATGTTGCTGCGGTGAACCGTGTCATCGGTTCGGTTGCCGCTGTAGATCTCGTGGGAAAGCGGCACGGCACCATCGGCCGTAACGTTGAGGCCAAAGACCAGCTGCTTCAAGTCCGGGCGGTGATCCTTGTTATGCCCATGGGTGATGCGCGGCGAGTCCACCGATCCCGCGTACTGGCCATGGAACGTGACGGTGGTCGTATCGTGATGAACGCGCTCGGTATTGAGTTCGAAGTGCTTGATGACATGCAGGGCGAGCCGGAAGAAGAGACTGCGCGCTCGCGAGGAAGCCAGGACCTCCAGACTGCGGGCCACGCGATCATCGTTGAGCGCTCGTTTCTCCGTGGCCGAGAGACCCAAAGCCTCAGGATCGATCGGATCGGCCCATTCGGCAATGCGATAGAGGGGCGCCGGAGAGAGAATGATGTTCTGGATCAGGATCGCGAGGGTCTGGGCGTGATCCAGAGATCTCTGGCGTGGTGTCCCGAGACAGCCGCAGACGATGCGTGCGAAGGTCATCCGATCGAGGAAATGGCGGAGGATCGGGTGAGGTCCAACCAAGTGAACCCGTAGGTTGGCCGCACCATTCTGAGTAACGATGCGGCGGGAGCTACCGATTTGTCTTGTATACATAACAGAGTATATGTATACTAGTTTCATGATGATGTCAAGAAAGAACTTGCTCGCAGATCTTAGAGATCTCCAGCAGGAGCGCAGGCGGCGGATAAGGCGTCTTGTCCGGGATCATGAACTGGCGGTGGGTAGCGTGTCGGTGGTGGCCCGCAAATGTGGCAATCCGACCTGTGGCTGCGCCAGCGGGCCGGGGCACCTGCAGACCCTGTTCTTGTTTTCAGACGAGGATGGACGTCGTCGGTGCAAGTTGGTTCGCCGGGCGGATGAGCCGCGCCTGCACCGGGCGGGTGAGCACTACCGCGACTTCCGGGAGGATCTGAAGCAGCTTCGCACCATCGATCGGCGCGAGAAGGAGATTCTTATGGCACTTCGCGATCAACGGGCCATCAGCTATGAATAGCGTAACACGCTGAAACGGAACGTGTTATCCGATATGGAAATTGCTGGAAATACCCCTCGCGAGTTGCGGAACGTAGG
>CAZTWK010000129.1:0-2162 GCA_964617805.1 uncultured Fibrobacteraceae bacterium
CACGAATTGCTCCTCATTCATCTCCTGTACAGCAAACCAGTACCATACCCATGGCGATTCCATCCGCGACGCTGCTATCATCCTGGCTTATGAGGGAACCCGGTCTGCCGGTGACCGGATTCCCAGGATCTGCTACTGGAAAGGGTTCCCGTCGCCCTCCCACATGGGGTTGCCACCGAACATCATGCCTGCGACTGCTGTAAGACAGCCCCATATCGCACTGGGCGGGCTGTACCACTCCAGTTCATCGCACTCCTCCGGCAGCCACTGAGCATTGGCGGTCACCGGGATGAAGGTAGCTGCAAGTGCGGCAACGAGGAAGATGCTGATGGCAAGCTTGTGTCTGCGCATGCGCTCTCACCTCCTTCTGGGTACACTAGCCGCTTGATCTTGTCGACGGCACCCACCGTATCGTAGGGGAACTGAAGGCAGACCGGCACTGCCCACACACCGTCCTTCTTCGTCCACCCCACCACCGGATCCCCATCTGCGTCGCGAGCGCACGGATTCACTATCTCATGGCTCGTATCGAAAAGCCTCTTCTGACGCTCCGGCGGCGCGTCAACGAAAAGCAAGCGAACTGCCGCGACGCGCGTCGAGTCCTTGAGGACTGCCACAAACGTGCGCCTTGGGCCAAAAGCCACATCGAAAGAACATTCCAAGCGCAGCGCACACCAGAAATAGTCTGACGGCTGCCTGCTCATTTCGCGGTACACCATGTAGCCGGGCGGATACCCGCGCATTGCCGCCATTCGATCCCACGACGGCTCAAACTCCCGCCACTGCAGTTGTTCCGTGTACGGAACCGCTTCTATCACCTCAAACGACCAACCCTCGGCATCCTCGTACACGACCCCCGCAACCACCGTGCTTGCGAATAGAGTCAGCACTAACACGAGCACTGTTTTTGTCATGTCATCACCTCGCCGAACCACACATGGCTCGTGGCGGTCTAACATCCGCGCATCAGCTGCGAGCGTCAGTTTGGCGCGATGGGTGCGGGCGCTGCGCAGCAGCGCTTGGCAGCCAGCGTGACAGACAAGCTCGACGGCTGCATGCGCTAGTTAGGCGGTGGCAAGATGTCGCAATGCTGCTGACAACTCACCACACTAGATACAGAAAGGCTGCGGGTAGAACCATCCGACTAGGAAGGCAGCACCCGCAGCCCACCTGTTCTCTCTTACGTCTCTTCTATCTCACTCTAGTAATAGAAGTGTGGGGACGAACTGTCAGCCGCTGTCCCCTACCAATCGACGTGACCACCGGACATTGACACGAGGCAACGGACGATCCAAACCCACAGATCGTTCGGGTCCACAGGGACCGCACTCGCCACGGTCGCCACAAACATCACACCAACCACCACCGCACTACGGAACTTCGACAGATGGGTCAACATCGTGCCCTCCTCCGTGTTCAAGACGAACACCTATTGGCTCCTCATAGAACCACGGTCCAGATCCCGAGAGCGAACCACCTTCGAACCACAGATCGATTACCACTGCACCGGACCTACTTTTGAGAAACGGTCCGTCCGGATCGACCACAATGGCCCGTTCGTTTAGATCATAGACCATGGTCTGCGAGAGGCCGTCCGTCATCAGGACACCACCACAACGCACCTCGTGATCATCGTACTCCAAGACGAATCGGGTCCCCGCTGCTAGCCTGATAGTCTCCCCCTCATCGAGGTAGATCCCACCGAGGAGCCAATCACAATCCGACATCGTCTCGATACGCTTGAACAAGAGCATCTGACGTGGATTCCACCACTCGCTCTCGATCCCTCTGGCGAGCACGGGGTGCTCTGCGATCCGCCCAAGAAGGGTGCACTCGCTCTGGACGTGGATCTTGTGTCGGAGAACAAGCCGCACCCCCGGCGCAATCTCGCCCTCGTAAGACCCGTTGCCACCAGCCAGGGCAGGGACCACCACCAACATCGTTATGAGCATCACCACTACAAGACGTCGCATGGCACCTCCTCGTCCACGTGTGATCGTCTTCTAGACTCCCAGCCCCGAGACAGTGGGTGTGGGAGTCTTGCTCTTCAACCGGTCCTCGTAGAGCCATACATCCCTGCCACCAACCAACGAGACAAGGTACTGCTTCCCGCCACGGGCAATAGCACACATCTCGATGATGCCTTCATCACCTAACACAGT
>CAZTWK010000130.1:0-2104 GCA_964617805.1 uncultured Fibrobacteraceae bacterium
AACCACCCGCCCCTACTGCCAACGATAGGGTCGCCACCGGGGGAAGTGTCCGATGGCGCCCGACCGAGGCCCGAAGGCCCCGGCCGGGAATGCCCCTAGTCAGTGATGCAGGTCACGTCCGACATGTCGGGATAGCGCCCCTCCACGTAGTACGCGGCCGACGTGATGTTCGCCGCATTGGACGCGCCAGTCTTGACCGTGATGCAGTCGAAACTGTTGGCATTGTCCAGCGTGGCTGGGTCGATCTGGAAAACGACCACCTTGTGCTTGACCGCTGCGCTGGTTGTGAAGCTAACCGCGTCGGTCTGCCTCACCAGCGTATCGCTCGCTGCACAATCCTCGTTTGCCCAGATCGGTACCGTGTTGGTAATCGCCTTGGTGCCAGTGCCCGCGACGGCGCTTGCCTGCTCGATAGTGAGCGCAATCGTTGCCGCGTTGCCCTGGTCAACATGGACGACCACCCACACCTTGTGAGCGTTCTTGCAGCTGATGTAGTCACCCGTCCGCCCGGCGGCATCGGCTGCCGGCGTGAGTGCTTCAATCGGCTTCAGTGTCTCAGGAATGCAGATCATGTCAGTCCCCTTTCCTAACTGCGGGTTTCGCAGACCACGAACGGACTGACCGTCGTGCTGCCATCCTTGAGCGTGAGTGCTTCATCCCAGGCGGGCTGCGCGTCCAGGCGGGTAACGAACCGCATGGCCGTGTGGCCGCTGGTGAAGTACGGGTGAATGGACGTGTCAACGCGGAGCTCGGAGCGCGTGGCAATCGCGTACTGGCTCATGTCTGCCAGCAGCACGTCACCGGCGGTACCGAGTGCGGGTAGCTTCTCGGTGAAGACCACCGGAAGCGTGAGCAGCGTCCACTGTCCATTGCTTTCCTTCAGCACAGGAATGTGGCTGCCCGCGGTGCCGATCGTGATCGACATAGTAGCAAGCTGCGGAACAACGGACGGATGGCAGAACCATGCCGCGCGCTTGTAGCTGCCCGGCGGGAGGCCGGCAAGCATGTCGACCGCGTTCTGATAGGTGAACGTGGTAGCAGTCTGCCCGCCTTCCTTGCTCACTTCCTTCAGGCACGCCGCGTTCAGGATGCCCAGCGGTTCGCCGCTTCCCGAACCGGTTAGAAATTTGTCGTCAAGCTCGAATCCGAGCGATCCACCAAACACGTGGGTCAGATCACTGATGAGGCCGGGTGCATCCTGAATGAGTTCGTCGGTGACCTTGCAGAGACCGGTCAACTTCTTGGCCACGAACTTGAGCATACGCGGCTCAGGATCGCTGTCCGTCAGCGTTGCGCCCTCGTGCTTCCAGTACGTCGAGACACCGCCGTACAGATTGCTCGAGTGGTCGCCAATGACCCACGCCGGCACGTTGAGCTCGTTGCTGGGGTACTTGCTCATGTCCAGGATAGTGGCCCGTGGGCGCACCACCTCAGACTCAAGCGCGGTATCCCACACTTGGGAGGCGTAGGCCGGGGGCACAAGCGCCCCACCGTCACTAACCACGCCTTCGCTCATGGACCGTTTGAGCCGTTCATCGGACATGCGGTTCATGACCAGACTGGCCATCTCGCCAAAGCTGCGATAGCCGCCTGTGTGGCGCTCATCGGCGCGCAGCATGGTACTGAAGCGCCTGTCCTCGGGCTTATCGCTGCGAATCACGCGCAGGGTTCCATCGTCGCGTTGCCGCCCTAGCGGCTCCCTGGGTGGTTCGTTCACGGGCACGCCGATACGACTCAGCCGCTCCGCCAGGCCGCCGGTCCGCTTGTGCGGACTGCGTCCGTTCATCTCGGCAATGCGATCGGCCAGTTCATCATGCTCTGCAATCAATCGGTCAACTTCGCGGCTCTCGCTCACGGCAAGGTCGCGCTTCTCGGTCTTGGCGCTGTCGACAATCCGTTCGGCTTGTCTGAGCAGCTCCACTGCTCGCTGTCCGAGCTCTTGAGACGTTTCGTTCATCTCTTCACCTCTCGGTTGTGTGTGTTGGCACCGTGGCCTCTTGGCTCGCGGCTCCGAGTGGTGCGCAGCGTTGTGCGTCCGGCTCGTAGTGCTGGCGCTTGTGGCCCTATGTCTCTTCGTGGGGTCTGTCAGAGTGCCGAGGTCGCG
>CAZTWK010000131.1:0-2071 GCA_964617805.1 uncultured Fibrobacteraceae bacterium
GCACGCTCAGCACCTCCGGCGTCCTGGTGACCAGGCCCATCTTGGCCCAGACAGGTTTGGGTTCGGGCAATGTCGTCACCGCAGGAGCCGTGCGCTTCGAATCGTCCCGGGCACAGGTGTGCGCCGTGGCGTCCGCGGCTCTCTGCTGCCACGGCTGGGGCCCGAGCAGCGGATGTGCCATCCAGAAGGCGAGTGCTTCGGCGGAGGCTTCGGAGCCCTCGGTATCGAGCGGCGGCGGTCCCGGCTGTTTCCCGCGGGGAGGTTTCAGAGCTTGCAGCCAGGCCTCCACGACCTTCGCTTCCATCTGCTCCCCGATGCGGTCGAACAGCTTCCGCGCAGCGGTGAAGGCGCGAACCGCATCTCTCGGCCGCTCCTGCCAGGCGAGGATTGTCCCCAGCACGCGCTGGGCCTGACCGTGCTCCCAGAGTAGTCCGATATGCCGCGCAAGCCGAACCGTCTGTCGGGCGATAGCCTCTCCACTTTTCAGATCTCCGCTAGCCTGGGCGATCATGGCCTCGCGGAGCCCCAGCTCGACGGCGATGTCTCCTTCGGGGGCGATCCGCTCGACGATGCGGCGGCAACAGCGGGCCGCCAGCCGGGCCTTGGGCAGGGAACCGCCGAGAAGGTAGGTCTCGGCCAGGAACTCGAAGGCGAGGGCCTCCTCGCGGGCCAGCCGGAGTTTTCGGGCCGTGCGCCAGGCAGACAGAAGGCGGCGCCGGGCCGGGGTCAGCCTGCCCATACGGGCCGCGACCCAGCCGAGGGCGAGGTGGGCCTGCAAGGCGATACTCTTAGTCCCGAGCTGCTCGGCCGACTGCAGAGCTTCCTCGAGTGTGCGGACGCTTTCCGCAAGTAGCCCCATACAGCCATACGCCAGACCTTGGTTGAGCAAGACCAACAGGCGCCCTGCGGTATGTCCGCTCTCCCAGTAGTACCGCGCAGCGTCAGCATAAAGCTTGATAATGTCAGGCAGGGGTTGTCGGCGTCTGGTCACCGTTGCCAACACAGTCAGGGCGTCACCGCGCAGGCCGGCATTTCCCGCCCGTGCTGCCAGGTGAGCCGCATCCAGCGCGTGAAGTTCGGCAAGATCGAGGTTTGCTGTTCGTGCCTCTATTCGGGCTTTGAGCAGATGGAGGCGTGCAAGGACCCACGGGCCAGCCTCCTCCACGGTCCATGGCGGGATTCCCTGAACTCGCTTGCGCGCGGCGTCGTAGTCCCCTGCATCCGCATCCTGTTGGGCTAGACAATGGGTTGCCAGCACCGCGGACTCGCCGGGGAATGTGGTGCCATCCCTGATCAAACGACGTAGTAGCACGACATCCGCGGTCAACCTATCCGTGTTCCCAAGCTTGTGGGAGGCCACTGCATCCAGGCAAAGGCATTCGGCTGCCCGAGGCGGAAAGGCCTCCAAACATGAAACCGCGGCCAGCACGGGCTGCAGAAGATCCTGAGCCGGCTGCCAAGCGCCGGCCTCCAGGAAAACCCTGGCGCGAACGGCAAGCTTGGTCCAGTCGGTTTCATCACGAGAAGCGGCTGGCTGTGGGTGGAAGCTGCTCATTCTCTAGCGGTCCCCTACCGGGGCCGCCATCGAGAGCCACCAGGCCTGAGGCTGCCAGTGCGGACATTGCCGCGCTGCTTGTGACTTCCAGCTGCAATCCGGATTGGATCGGATATCCACGCTCCCCGGCGCACAAAGCTCCGGCCAACCATCCGGGAGCCCATCGCGGATGCCGACGTACTGCCTTGCCGGTGGAGGTTTCACCTCTTTCGCCTGAGCCGCCCCTCCCAGACAGGTCAGGAGAACCACAACGGTCAGGGCAACCAGCATCCACTTGATCCTGCTAAATCCGTTCATATCATCGCCCACCTTGGCTCTTGGGGTCTACTCCGCCCGCGCGATCTTGCAGCAGATCACCTCCGGAGGGATTTCCTCCCGGACTTCCGAACCGGCCACATCGTGAGATGCGCCCACCGCGGCCATCTCGGCCGATACACCGGCCCTAAACACAAGCATCTTGGTGTTATCCCCGAACGAATAGAGATAGTCATCTTCAGGGGAAACATCGCCTTTCAG
>CAZTWK010000132.1:0-2066 GCA_964617805.1 uncultured Fibrobacteraceae bacterium
TCTTTGCCCACGCGCCGGGTGACCTCATCGCGGAAGAGCTCATCGAGGTCCACCTCGGAGGGCAGAGCGCGGATGTTCTCCGAGAGGCGCATCCATGTGTCCAGGGGGCTTTCGCCCTTCAGGCCACGGTGGGGGCGCGAGTGATACTCGCCTTCGATCCAGGCAAAGAAGAGTCGGTTGAGGGCCGCGAGATCGTCGATGCGATTCAGGTCGATGCGCGGGAGGAAGCTGGTCCGGACGCGGCGGAACCAACGTTCGATCTTGGCGCGTCCCTGCGGGCGGTAGGGCCGCGAGTGAATGACATGGATGCCGAGCCGGGCGGCCATGAAGAGGATCAAGCGGCTACGGAAAATCTTGCCGTTGTCCATGTACAACCTGACTGGAACTCCGCGCTTGAGGAGCGCTTGCTTCAGGCAGTCCTTGAGCGCCATGAGATGTTGCTGGAAGTAGAACTGGGCATGCGGGATCACCCGAGTCGCGTCGTCGAGGATGGCGATCAGGTAAGTCTTCTTGCGACTTCCGTTGGGCAGCACAACTGAGGGACCGAACATGACATCGCTTTGCCAGCAGTCGTTGGCGAAGTCGAAGCTGTAGGCGCGGTGGTCTCTGCGGTGAGGAGCGCAGCGCTGATCGAGGCCATGGGCTCTGAGGAAGCGGTAGAGGCTCGAGAGCGAAGGCAGACGCATACCAGGGCTGTGTTGGGCTCGCAGTTCACCCAGGAGTCCGGGGCCATCGAGATGGGGCCGGTCCTTGGCGAGAGCCTCGATCTTTCCGGCCAGGGCATCGTCGATGCAGCGGCTCCGGCCGCGATCCCGGCGCTGTTTGGGAAACAGGCCATCGAGGCCATGCTTTTGGTATACATAGAACCATTCTTCGATGGTGCCGGAGCCGATCCTGATCGGCCCTCGCAGGGGATGATCATGAATGCGGCTGGCGATCTGGCGGATCGCTTGGCACAGGATCCCCTGTGAGCCTACCCGGGCTATCAGGGGAGCAATGATCTGGTAGCGCCACAGGGCAATGTGCCGGGCAAGATCGGTGTTCATCAGAACCTCCTTGTTTTCTATCAAGTCCAGTCAACGTTCTTCCTACCTGGGTCAGCCTGCACCTGCCCTGACGAAATGCGCTATGCCACCGGTCTGTGGTGGGACCGGCTGCGTGGCTCTGCTGTGGGCAAATCGGTTGCGGCTCTGGTGGAAAGCGGCGAGCAAGGGCTGTCCAAGGCCCGGGCACCCGGATCCCAGGCAGCAGGTAGCTGTCAGCGCAGCAGTCCGACACCTTCCGATCCCACGGTGCGGTGTGACGTGCTCACGGCCAGAGAGAATCGTGTCAGACCAAACCCTTCTGAAACTGCCGGTGGAAGCCGACCCCATGGTGCTCGAAGGCTCTCTCCGGACAGTCAAAGTCCTTCAGCAGGGCGGCCAGCAAGGGCGCCACGCGGTAGTCCGGAGCCAGGGCTGGATCGAGTTGCGGCAAGCGCGGGAAGAGGGAATTCACGTAGTTGCGCAGGGGCTGCTCACGGGCCAGGAAGGAATCCACCCAAGCCTGAGCCAGGGAATGGACGGCTGGTGGAGCAGAGGCCCAGCGCAATGCAGCCCCCAGCGTGGCGCCCAAGAGCAAACGGGCTTTCAGGAAACGCCCCAGAATCGCAGCTCCGTACTGGCGCTGCGGCAGGCAAAAGGCCGGCAAGAGTGAGACGCTCTGGCCCTTGCGGGGACATAAGAGCCGCAGCACCTTGATCCGCAACGGTCTGGAGAAGCCCGGGAGCAAGACGAAGCGCTTATAGACGCCATGGATGCGTAGCGGATGCTGCTCGCGGCAGAATGGACAGCCGCGGGTCTCGGGGTTCAGCAGTATCCGGTGGTCGCCCAAATATGACTCGACACCGCCGGGAACAGGGCATACCCTTTGCATTGTACTTTCGGTACCATGAAGCATCCATTGCTTGTTCGCAGGTGGGTTGCTTCGCCAAAGTAATGACCCTCACGGCGGCTACCGTGAGGGTCGCTTTACCTACCATCTCACGCCGGGATGATACCGAAATCCCCCGGGGACTTCAAATCCCA
>CAZTWK010000133.1:0-2027 GCA_964617805.1 uncultured Fibrobacteraceae bacterium
CAGATGCGTCTTTCTTCACCAACTATGCGCGGTTTTGCTCCACCGGCAACACCTGTCCCTAGACGCACGTGACGTCGTTCGGGAGATAGCAGCACCCGACTGGTCGGACTTCATCATGCACAGGGCCACGAACTTGGCCCATAAACAGTGCGAATGGAAGCATGGCGGCGACACGGTCAGTCTATGAAACAGGAAATCTGAGAGGAACCACTTGACGGGTGGGGCCTTCTCATGGAAGGGACAACAACCCACACTCGCATCACCCGGTTGACGACGCGGCGTGTTACGCAAGGTGGCTCAACACCTGAGCGGCCCCCGAAACCAGAACATGAGCATCACCGATGGAATGGATCTTCCAGCCCGGATCACGCACGATTTGAATGCCCTGTTTGCACGGCAGAAGGCTGAGGAACTTCCTCCAGCTGGGCGAGGGGTCCATTGCAGATAGCTTCACCTCAACCGGAAGCCAAGGAATGCCGTCGCGCACAATCAAGAAGTCGATTTCCTGTTTTTCTTTGTTGCGCAGATAATACAACTCGAAATCGCCCTCGCCGATGTCAGTCCAAAGGTGACAGCTTTTCAGCAAATGGCAGGCAACCATGTTCTCGAAACGAATCGCCTCATCCTGGACTGCTCCGTAGTCCCAGAGGTAGACTTTGCCCTCTCGGCGGAGTGAACGTCGGATCCCCTTGTGGTAGGGCTTGATCTCAAAGAGGTAGTACAGGGCCTTCAAGTATCCAATCCATCGCTTCACCGTCGGGATGCTGGCCTCCAGATCGCGCCCGACAGATGCGAAACTGAAAAGGGATCCAATGCGTTCGGGCAGCAAGGCGTTCAGCATCTCGATCCGGCCCAGCTCCGGGAGGCGACTGAGATCTCTCAGGTCTTCGCGAATAATCAACTGCTCATGATTGCGACGCCAAATGCGAGCTTTGCGGACATCCTGTGCCAATAGAGGTTCTGGGAATGGCCCATACGCCGTGAGTGCGGCGACGTTGTCCTCCCGGTTCTTGTTTCGGCGAGTCGCGCGGGAGAAGAGCTTCGCAACGGCATCATCGGGGTTCAGGACGCTTGGTGTTTCCATCTCCCGTAGCGAGAAGGGGTGAAGCCGAAAGCTGAGATGCCGGCCGAGGAGGCTGTCGCTGCCCTTCATGTAGACGTTGAGCCGCGCGCTTCCGGTAACAAGTATGTCACATGGGTGTTGGCGTGTGTCGAAGATGCCCTTGAGATCACGTTTCCACCGCCTGTTTTTGTGGATCTCGTCCAGCACTACGAGCGGTGTGGTCTTGCCCTTCGAAGTCGGGAGAACAGCCGAGGGATCTTGAGCCCAAAGCCGGCGGAACTTCAGCTCGTCCCAGTTGTGGTAGTCTCCCGCCTTTCGATCGCGAAGCATCATCTTGGCCAGCGTTGTTTTGCCACACTGCCTCGGTCCTGACACAAAGGCAATCTTGTGATCGGAGAAGGCGAGTTCTCCGATGGGCGATGCGAGGGATCTTCTCTTCATGCTGACCATAGTAACGACACACGTTAGAATGGTCAATATCCGAATGCGGCGTCCAAATGAACACCAGTCGTTACTTCAGTCAGCAGCTGCCGGCTCAAGAGGCTTGCTGCGGGCGGGATAAGCCTGTGCCTAGTCAAAACCTTATCCACACCAGTCTCAGACCGAGTTCCAATAGCATTTCCATTGGAAGAGATCATCGGGCGACTGAATCTGCGACGAATCCCCGCACGGTTGTGGGCTGAGGAGACCAACAATGCGGCGGGTGAATGATCGGACATGGCTCGGCCGGAAACGAGTGATGTTATGGATTGTTGAGGACAGAGTCAGGCCACCGCACGCCATTCGTATCGATGATGCAGGTCACCGACGCGAGGCAAGGCGATGATCTGTGCCTCTGGATCCGGCCGCCGTGTCGCTGGCCTTTTTACCGGGCAGTCTTTCTCCAATTCAAGATGGCAACGATCTTCGTGATAATAACGAATGTATTCACGAAGCATGCGCCGAAGATGTCTTTCACCCAGGA
>CAZTWK010000134.1:0-2011 GCA_964617805.1 uncultured Fibrobacteraceae bacterium
CGACGCTTTCAACGATCCGTCCCGTCAGAACCGGCAGGAAAGGATAGAGACTGTAACCGCGCCGTTTTTCAAACTCCGCCGCCAGCACGGGCGACCAGTTTTGTCCGTCCGCCTCCCAGCTGTCGACCGCGAAATAGGTCAGGTTTTCGCCGGGCTTAACCCCGTCCATTTCCAGCAACGGTTTGCACAGACTGTCGAAATGGAGTTTAACCGCTTCGCGGCTGAATTTATCGGCTTCGAGTCCGCGCGTTTTTTCGTTCCCTGGTCGAGTGCAGGCACCTGTGCTTGCCGAACCCATCCGCAAAATGGTCCATTTTCCTGCCGGTGCCTTCCAGTTCAGGTTCCCGTTCGCGTCCATCTTGTCTGTCAAATCGATTACCTTGCCCAGCGGAATAATGTCAGCCGCCGCGACCGAATTCGCCGGGGTCTTTCGCAAGACCGCCTCGTTCTTTTCGCGGTGCTCCCGCATCCCTTTTTTGATCCCCAGCGACTTGATTTGATCCGCCGCGACCTGCGGTATCGCAAACACTTTGATATCCTTGTAGTACCCGACATCATCCAATTTCAATGTGCCGGTTTTGATCGGACCATCGTCCGGCTGTTCAACGGCAATCGAAACCGGACCGGGCCCGGCAATTTCCGTCTCGCTCCAGACGACGTACTGCATGCTTTTTTCGGGCGTGATCCAGGGTCCGCCAATCGCGCAGAACCCTTCGGTCATATTCATCGAAAGCTGAAGCCCAAGCCGAGTGGCCTCACGCAACGAATGCGCAAAAATTTCGTACCATTCAGGCGACGCAAAGCGAACGGGACCTTCAGGGCCGCCGACATTGAAAACCTTGGCTCCGCCGAGTCCAACGCGCGCCATCGCTTCGAGTTCCGCCGTTGCGCCCTCTTTGTTGAGCCATCCGTTACACCATTCCCACAGCACCGTGGAACGGTATTCATCGGGCGGATTCACAAACCCGTCAGCCAGCCCGCCCTGCCCCGCGGCATGGAGCGAAACCGTCAGGAAAAGAAGGGCTCCAAACACCAAGGTTTTACTGATACTCATTGCGACTCTCCTCATGATGTCAGGCAGTGTTACCAATGCCGCCTCAGTCGCGGGCGCCGAGGCAGAGAACGCTGCCATCCATCGTGCACACGTAGAGCCTGCCGCTGGCAGCGGCCATGCCGTCGAAGACGGGTGGGCTATCCAGTTTGTGTTCAGCCAGGCGTTTACCATCGGCTTTGGCGACGGCCCACAGCAGACCGCCTTGTTTTCCGGCCAGGGCCTCGGCTTGCTGCTGCGCCTTCTCTTGGACCTCGGCGCTGCGGTGCTTCAGGTAGGACTGTGCATCCTCTGCCAGGCCATGATCAGGCGGCCCGGCTACGAACAGCGTCTCGCCGGCAAGGGCCATCGCCCGGACCAACAGGGGCAGGTTGGGCTGCGACCACACGTAAGACGGCTTCGGCCTCGCCTTCTTCCCCTGCGGCACGGGGGACTTGGGCGGCTGTGCCTTCGCTTTCTGGGCGGCCGGCGGACGTGGTGTGCGCTTCGGATTGAACGCAAACAAGTGGTGCTCAAAGGGCTTCAGCTGGAGCCATTGACGGTTGTATCCGAACCCGTACATCCCGCTGTCGTCAAACACGCAGATGCGGGTGAAGCTCGGCCAGCCTCTGGTGCCGCTCGACCAGCCACCGCGGTTGAGCCACGTGTCATCAAGGAATCCGAGCCGACGTTTGATCGCGGGAACGGGCTCCGCAGTGGCGTCCGCGTCGGTCGAGGGTTGCTGGCCGAAGTCAACGAGGGCGTCGCGCATGAAGACGTTGGCGCCGTCGCCGGAAAGGACGTCGGGCAAGGTGGTACCCGGCATGCGCATCTTCTCGGCGAAGTCCTGGCGTTTCTCGCCTGTCTTCGGATCCAGTTCGTTGCTGATCACCTCGCCCAGCTTCTCTCCGGTCATTGGGTCCAGGCGCAACAGTCGCATGCCTCCGTCGGTGAACGCGGACCGGCCTGCCACGCAGTAGA
>CAZTWK010000135.1:0-1987 GCA_964617805.1 uncultured Fibrobacteraceae bacterium
AGCAGCACCGGTACCGCACGATCGCGCACGTCGAACGCAACGCCGACACGGCGCTCGGGGAGATTCATGAGTACTGCAAGCTCGATCCGCTGTCGCTGGGGTATCTGCGCATGGCGGTGTCGCGGTTGCGTCTCAGCCCTCGCGCCTTTCACAGGGTGCAGCGGATCGCGCGCACGATTGCGGATCTGGCGGGCGCCGCGCACATCACCGAAGAGCACGTGAGCGAGGCGATCGGCTATCGGAAGCTGGACCGGGGGAGGGGGTAGAGAACCTGGTCTCGTGTTCTGGGACTTGGGCATCTGGGACGTGGGCGGCTTGGGCGAACCTCAGAACCGTGCTATGCTAGTAGAGAAGGTAGGGTGCTTTTCTGAACGTTGGGCGGGAGTCAATCCGATGCGTGTGTGGTACCCGGCTGCGTTGCTGGTTTCAGCCGTGCTGATGGCGGCCTCCGCAAGCGCCAATCCGGTTGGCGAGGGGGCGTGCTGCTTGCCCGACTGCTCCTGTGAGATTCTCATAGAGACTTGGTGCTACTCCTACGGGGGCAGCTACTATGGAGATGAGACGTATTGCGACCCGATCGAGTGTCCCTGTCCTCCTCCCTTGGGCGCCTGCTGCCTCACAGATGGCACGTGTGAGACGCTCGTGCGCGACGCGTGTCTGTGGCATGAGGGCGAGTGGATCGGGCTGGGCACGGCCTGTGACACGAACTCGTGCCAAGACTTCTTCGGTGCGTGCTGCCTTGCAGACCTCACCTGCGACATCCGATTGGAGCAGGACTGTGAACATGCCCACGGAGAGTGGGCCGGACCGGCGACAACGTGTGATCCCAGCCCATGCGAAGAGCTGCTCGGGGCATGTTGTTTTGGAGATCTGACCTGTGAGCTTCGCCTGTCACCTGATTGCTACGGGTCCGGAGGTGAATGGCTGGGGCGGGATGAGACATGTGAGACCGGCCCGTGCGACAATCTTCACGGTGCGTGCTGCTTCGCCGACGACAGCTGTGAGTATCTGTTCATCGGCGATTGTCGATTCGCCGGAGGGCATTGGCTTGACCCGATGTCGGATTGCGACCCCAATCCATGCGGCCTGAGTCCGGCAGCTTGCTGCCTAGACGACGGATCGTGCCAATTCACGACCCCGGCCGAATGCGACGATCTGGATGGGGTGTTCTTCAGTTGGGCAGCCTGCGAACCTGCTCCCTGCACGCTTCCAGGGGCGTGCTGTGTCGAAGGGTACGATTGCTTCCTCGTAGGCAGCGAGACCTTGTGCCACGTCCTTCAGGGCGACTTCTATGCCGATTTCACCTCCTGCGACGGCGAACCCTGCGATGATGCTCCCGCGATGCGAATCAGCTGGGGCTCACTCAAGGCCCTCTATCGCTGAGCGGATCGCGCGCACTGCGTGGCCTTGCGATCGTGAGCTCGGGGTGCCTCCGGTCCCAGGTCACTGCGCAATCATCATCTTGCGGGTCTGCGAGAATGACCCAGCCTCAAGCCGGTAGAAGTAGACCCCCGTCTGGACGCGGTCGGCGGTCACGGTCTGGCCATTCCAGGGTACCGCATGCCGTCCGGCGGGGTGCAGCCCCTCGGTCAGCGCCGCAACCTGACGACCCGTGACGTCGAACACGCGCAACCGCACCTCGCACGGTTCGGGCAGATCGAAGACGATCACCGTCCTCGGGCGGCCTGGGTTGGGCCGATTTGCGTGCAACACATAGCGGGTGGGCAGGAGTTCCGTCTCACCCACAGCGGAAGAGCCGAATTGCACACTGTCCTCGGCCGCGAAAGCCGAGCCCGCAAAGGCGGCGTCCAACGCCTGCACGCTCCAATAGAGGGTCTCGCCTGGAGGAAGATCGGTGCCATCGAGGAACCAGTGTATATTCGAACCGGCGTTGCCAAGCTGCGGGATCAGCCGTTCTCCAGACGAAAGCGCGAGCAAGATTCTGGGCCACTTGAAGCTTCCCGCGACCCCACCGCCTCTGGCCGCG
>CAZTWK010000136.1:0-1943 GCA_964617805.1 uncultured Fibrobacteraceae bacterium
GTTAGCTGCGGGCTGCAGGTCGGGGGGTGCGGAGCCGTCTTCGAGACCGCAGCGATTTAGCCGCGCAGGCGCAGGATCTTGCGCTCGATCTGCAGCGCGATCCGGCCCGAGAGGTCCGGGCAGTCGCGCTGGCAGATGTCTTCGTAGACCGAAGGCTTGGTGCCCTCGGCCTCGAACAGGGCCAGCGGCAGTGGGCGATTGTCCAGCTCCTGGGCGATGTCGACGTTGCGCAGGCCGAAGGTCTTCAGCTCAACCTCTTCCAGCGCGTCATTGAGCGGGGTCAAGGCGCAGACGAAGCTGATGGCGCCGATCCGGTCCTCGGGCGCGACCGTGTTGATGTGGGAAGAATGGACGACCTGCTCGTGCACGATCTGGCGCAGCTCGCGCTCACCGGCGGCGTGGGTCAGCGCCTGGACGAAACCGCCGCAGACGACGATGTCCTCGCGGCCATAGCGCTGCGCATCGAAGTGCAGCGGGTGGGTGTTGCGCAGCAGCGTGGTCAGGCCAAGGTTCTCCGACCAGCCGATCGGGCGCACGGGCGGGTGCAGGATCAGCTGCCCGGCAGCCAGATCCGGGGCTGTGGCGGCGGTCGAAGACCCGGGCAGCCCGGCGCCGACCGCGTGGATCATGCGGTCGCGCAATGACTGCGCGGGCGCCGCCGAGGGGGAAAAATCGCCGCCAATCCCATCGGGATCAATCGCACCGACGCATGCCGGGGCAACCGGGTCGAAGTACGACATCTTGGTCAGGCTGAAGACGCGCTCGCCGCGCTGGTTGATGAGGATGTGGCGGGTGCGAATGACGCTGGCGTCGCCGCGGGCGGTGTTGCGCACGCTCTCCACCAGAATGCGGTTGCGGAAGGTATCGCCGACATGGGCGGGGCGCTCGGCGATGGCGTCGAGCAGCCCGAGATGGAAGCGGCAGCTCTCGCTGAAGGGCTCGACCGACATGCAGAGGGTCAGGTTGAGCAGCAGGCTGTAGGGCAGCATCCGGTCGGCCAGGCCGAGGCTGCGGGCGAATTCAGCGCTGGTCTCGATCTGGTTGGAGGCGTGGAAGGCGCTCTGCCAGGTCGCGCGCCAGCCGTCATCGATGGTCAGGGCGTAGGGGCTTTCCAGCACCTGTCCGGGGCGCAGGCGCGTCAGGTCGATCCCGTAGCGGGGCACGGAAGCCGAAATGGTGGCGGGGGCGGGTGTGTCGGTCTCGGTGCTGTTCTGCGCCGTTGCTCCGCCGCCAGCCTGCGCCAGCACGGTCTCCGCCCAGGCGAGCATCGGCGGGCCGACCATCTCGCCATCAATGGTCGCAACACCGCCCCGGCCCACCTGCTCGACGATCTGGCGCGCGCGGCGTAGATCCTGCGGCGTCGGGGCGAAGGCCTTGGCCGCAACGGGGTTCTGGCGCGGGTGCAGGGTGTAGATGCCGGAGAAACCCAGCGCCTTCATGTCGGAACATTCGCGGGCAAAGGCGCGGTCGTTGTGCAGGTCTATGAAAGGTGAAGCGATGACCTGCAATCCCTGCGCCCGGGCTGCCATGACCACCGTCGAGCGAGCGGTCAGCAGGCTGTCGGCGGTCGATGCACCCTGGGTGCCGCGCAGAAAATCAGCGTGACCGAAGGACAGCGCGGTTGTGCGGGGCGAGGCAGCGGCGATCTCGGCAGCCGCGAGGATCGCAGCCGGGGTTTCGAGCAGGCAGAAAAAGCGCACAGAGCCAGCCGGCAGACCGGCGGCGCGTTCGGCCGCACTGACCCGGTGGTCGAAGGCCACGACATCAGCGGCACTGTTCAGCATGGGCAGGACCAGACCTTCGAGGCCGTCGCGCACCACGGCCTGCAAGTCGGCCTCGACCTCGGCGCTGGCGTCGATCGCGTTGACGCGGACGAAGACGCGCTGGCCCTGTTCCCGGCCAGGGTCGAGACCATCGCGGAGCAGGCCGCTGATCCACAGCCG
>CAZTWK010000137.1:0-1909 GCA_964617805.1 uncultured Fibrobacteraceae bacterium
TGGAGGAAGCTGAGCAGGGGCTAAGATTACGACCGATCGGGTCTTGGCCGCAAGGTTTCTGACCACCTCCTTTCAGGAGCCACAGGCAGCCGCTGTGGGTTGAGTTGATTGATTGGGAACCGCCGATGTATCTTGGGATGCGTCGGCGGTTTCTTCTGTTTTGTGGCGAGGGTCCTGTGGCAGCAGGTCGAGGTATTGCTTCACCACGCGGATGTTCAGGCGCGCGAGTTGGGCGATGCGCTCAGGATCGGTAGAGACCCGTGTCACGAGTCGCACATTCTCGAAGTCACGGATGTAGCGATCCACCGACTCTTTTGCATGCCTGGTCTTGCGAGCGATGGCCGGCGTATCGAAGCCTTGCAGGTAGAGCGCGATGATCTCGCGTTTGTGGGTCAGGTGCCCGCTGAGGTCATGGATATTGCCCCGGGTCGGCAACAGCCGGCCAGAGGTCTTCTGATACTCGGTGACGTAGCTGCTGACTATTGAGTCGCAGACATTGAGCATGACCGCCATGTCAAGCTGACTGAGCAAGGTGCCCTGGTCATAGGCTTCGTCGAACCAGCGCACCATGCGCCGGATGCGCAACTCTCGCGACTTGAAGCCATCGCGGATCATGGCGATATCCTCGTCACACAAGAAGGTGAGCACGACGAGCTTCATGGGGATATCTTGGATCCTCTGGCCGCGCTTGGGGCGTTCAGGGATGGGCACCGCCGGCCAGGCCATCTGGCCGTACTTGAGCAAGGCGCCATCCTCATGTGGCCTACAGACCAAGAAGTGGCGCTCGATGAGTTGCAGAAGATCGCGCACGATCGCCCGCGCGGTGACTTCGCCCTTCTCATAGCCGTAGTGGCTGAGGAAGCGGTGCAGGAGCACCTGCTCGAGCGACTTGTCGTTGATGCGCCGGAACTTCTTCAGTTTGATCTCTTGCGAGGTCAGAGGCCGGTAGTTGTGGGTTGGTAGCTTCATCGAGCCACCTCCTGCTGAGCCCCTTTTTTCGGGCTGGCCGGCTCGACCAGCAGGGCCAGACGATCGTTTTGCTCCTTTCGATAGTGCTCATGCAGCTCGAGGTACTCTCGCACAAGGCGTTCAGAGAAGCTGGTGACTTGCCGGATCTGAGCCACCGAGAAGCGCTGGTGCTGCAAAGCGACAACCTGAACGAAGTCATTCAGATACCGTCGGACGCTCTTCTCCGAGTGGTTCGTCTTTAGTTCGATCTCGGTGAACTGATAGCCCTTCAAGTACATGTCGATGATCTGAGCCTTGTGGCTGGTTCCAGGACCCATGTCGTGCTTCCAACCGCGGGTCATCACGACCTTGCCCCGGCGGCGCAGCTCGCGGGCATCGCGCCGCACGGTGGAAGGACTGGTGGTAAGCAACATGGCCAGATCTTCGTAGGAGAGCAGGGCATCCTGATCGATTGCCTCACGGGTCATACGCAGTAAGCGATGTTGTCGTAGACCGGCTAAGCCGCGCTCCACAAGAACCGTCAGATCCACGTGCGGATCGAAGAGGGTCAGGCGAACCGACACCCGAGAAGCCAACGCAATGTGCTTCCCAGCTGGTTCTTGAGCCGATACGGCCTCGTAGCAGACCTCACCGGTGTTCAGGGTGATGTCGGCGTGTTGGCTGAAGTAAGTCGAGACCTGAGAGAAGTAGGCCTGGGCCAGGATGGGGGTCAAGTTGAAGTCGCGACCAATCGAATGGATAATGGCTTCCCGAGCGCTCTTGTCACGAAGACGCCGGATGCCATAGCCAGAAAGCTCGTCAGAACGAGCACGCCGCTCCGCGGCCATAGCAAACCTCCTGTTGGGGTTGGGGATATCCGTTTTCGGACGGACACTGAGTTACCGTTCAAGACTCAGTATCCCCCTTCCCCTCCAGGGGTCAAATGACACGAACGTACGAT
>CAZTWK010000138.1:0-1893 GCA_964617805.1 uncultured Fibrobacteraceae bacterium
CAGGGCCACGTGGACATGGTCTGCGAGAAGAACAGCGGCACGAAGCACGACTTCGAGGCCGACCCCATCAGGCTCAAGGTCGCCGGCGGCTGGGTCGAGGCCGACGGCACGACCCTGGGCGCGGACAACGGCATCGGCGTGGCCATGGGCCTGGCCGTGGCCGAGGAGAAGGGCCTGAAGCACCCGCCGCTGGAGATCCTGCTCACCGTGGACGAGGAGCGCGGGCTGACCGGCGCGGCCGGCGTGCAGGCGGGCTTCTTCAAGTCGAAGAGGATGATCAACCTCGACTCGGAGGAGGACGCCGCCCTGTTCATCGGCTGCGCGGGCGGACGCGATTCCGACGTCACCGTCAAGAACAAGAAGGTGAAGCTCGGCAAGGGGCTCGTGGGCCGCAAGGTGTCGGTCAAGGGTCTCAAGGGCGGCCACTCGGGCCTGGACATCGACAAGCACCGCGGCAACGCCATCAAGATCCTCACGCGGGTCCTGCTGGCGGCGCACGGCGAGACGAAGTTCAAGCTGGTCGACATGGACGGCGGCAGCATGCGCAACGCCATTCCCCGCGAGGCCTCGGCCCGCGTGGCGGTGCCCGCGGAGAAGGCCGCGCGCTTCAAGAAGCTCGTGGACGCAGCCGCCGCGCGCATCAAGGCCGAGGAACTGGCCGGCAGCGACGACGGCCTGGCCGTCAAGGTGGGCAGCGCCAAGGTCGCCCATTCCCTGGGCGGCAACTGCACCCTGCGCACCCTGCACCTGCTGGACGCCCTGCCCAACGGCGTGCTCGACATGAGCACGACCATCGACGGGCTGGTCGAGACCAGCTCCAACGTGGGCGTCGTCAAGACCGACGGCTCGCGGGTGAGCATCGTCTGCTGCAGCCGCTCGTCGAACATGTCGGCGCTGGACGGCCTGGTGGCCCGCCACCGCAGCCTCGCCGCGATGCTGGGCGACCGCGCCGACATCACGCAGCCCGAGGGCTATCCCGGCTGGCAGCCCAACCCCGCGTCCGGCATGGTCCGCACCACGGCCAAGGCGTACAGGAAGCTGTTCAAGACCGAGCCCACCCTCACGGCGATCCACGCCGGCCTGGAATGCGGTCTGCTGACCGAGAAGTATCCGGGGCTGGACATCGTCTCCTTCGGGCCCGACATCACCGGCGCCCACTCGCCCGACGAGCGCGTCAGCGTGAAGAGCGTCGGGAAGATCTGGAAGCTGTTCGCGGCGGTCATGGCCGACCTCCGCTGATCCCCCTCCGTCCCCTCCCATCCCGGGCCGCGGCACACCGCCGCGGCCCTTTTCTCATGGCACGGGAGTTGCAGCACACTAATCGTGAGATTCGACTCGTTCGCATGCAACTGATTGGTGTCAAAGCCGGTACGGGGCCTGGACCCCGGCTCCGGCGGGCGGCGGACGGGATGCGGGTGGGTGGTCGTCATCCAGAACGGAAGCCGAGGCGCTCAGGTGGGTGGAGTCGGGAACAAGACCGTCAACGTGCCGGAACCGACCGTGGCCGTGGGCCTGGGCGGCGACAGCCGTCTCGTCGACGACGAGATCGTAGCCGAGTTCGTCACGCGTCAGACCGACCTCCTCGAGCACCTCGAGAACCTCGTGCTGGACATCGAGATCAGCCAGACCGACGGCGACCTGCCGGACCTCATGCGCTACTTCCACACCCTCAAGGGCGAGTCGGCCCTGCTCGGCCTGGACGACGTCTCGCGGCTGGCCCACGTCACCGAGGACATGCTCCAGCGGGAGCCCCTCACCGCGTGCGTGGACCGCATCCTGGACGTGAAGGACTGGCTCGCCCTGGCTCTCGGCCGCCTGACCGGCGAGGACGAGGCGCCCGCGCCCCTGGACGAGATCATCGCGATCCTCGAGCGCGAGGCGCCCCTCGCGCCG
>CAZTWK010000139.1:0-1845 GCA_964617805.1 uncultured Fibrobacteraceae bacterium
AATCGGGATAGGGGAGCCGGGCGCTAGCTCGGCTTCCCCTCCCACACCACCCGGCATGCGGGTCCGCACCGGGCGGTTCGTCAGGTTGAGGTCAAGAAGCTAGACGCGGTACGCCCAGCTCGTCGAAGTACGTGTTAGGCAAGGCATTATTGAGCGCCTTTGCGGAAGTCCTCCACCAGCAACGGACCGTGGCCGCGACCTTCCGGGCCAACCACGGGGAGACACCCCGTGCTCGCAGTTCCCGATAGGCTGTTCGACCTCGTTTCCAATGTTTGAGTTGGATGGCCCGCAAGCGATGGCGGATCCACTCGTCCAGACCACGGAAGACACCTGGCGTATCCGCCAGCCGGAAGTACCCCTTCCAGCCCAATAGATATCGCCGAAGCTCCTCTGCTACCTGAACAAGGTTCCGTCCACCGGTCCGGCTGGTGATCTGCCGGACGCGATCTTTCATCCTTACAAGGGATCGGTCGGAGACTCGAACGCGAACGATCCTGCCCTGAGCCATCCAAAAGGAGAACCCGAGGAAAGGACGACGCCACGCCCAGTCAACCGCACTCTTGGTCTTGTTGATTCGGAGCCGAAGTTTGCCGAACAGGGCCACCAACGAGCACATCACGCGCTCGCCCGCCCTCTGCGACCCGACGTACACGCGTAGATCGTCCGCGTAGCGAGCGAACGCATGCCCCCGTCTCTCCAACTCCTTGTCCACTTCGTCCAACAGCACGTTGGCCAACAGCGGCGACAAGGGACCACCCTGGGGTGCTCCTTCGTGCCGCTCCGCCACGACCCCACTCACCATCACACCGGCGATGAGGTAGCGGCGGATCAGCCTCAGTACGCGACGATCACTGATCCTTCGCGCCAACCTTCCCAGCAGCACATCGTGATTGACGCGGTCGAAGAACTTCTCCACGTCCACGTCGACCACCCAACGTTTCCCGCCCTGAACGTATCGCTGCGCTTCACGGATTGCATCGTGGGCGCGGCGTCCCGGACGGAAGCCGTGGCTGTGCTCGCTGAAGGTGACATCGTAGATCGGCTGCAGGACCTGTAAGACGGCCTGCTGGATGAACCGGTCCAAGACGGTCGGGATGCCGAGCTCGCGCTCCCCGCCGCCTGGCTTGTCGATCAGTTTCCGAAGGACAGGCGACGGCTCATAGCTTCCAGCGAGGAGTTCCTCGCGGATACGCGGCCATTCCTGCTTCAGATAGCTCGACAGCTCATCAACGTTCATCCCGTCGAGACCGGGGCAGCCATCGTTTTGCTTCACACGCTTCAAGGCCCGCAGCAGGTTCCCGCGTTCGATCACGAGTTCCATCAGCGAGCCGGTTCCCGGATGCTCGTCTGCACCAGACGCCGAGGTGGCTTGTCCGCTTCGCTCTACTCTCGGGGCTTCACCCCTACCCTCAAACGAGAGCTCCAGTTGTATGGACTTCTGGACCATGACCACCTCGAGTCTGGCGCTCGATTCATCCTTCCTGACGGTCGGCCCTTCGCCTTGCGGCTACTATGGCCTCTGCTGACTTCTCGCTCCGCAGGTGTGAATGCGCCACCCTTTCAGGTGTGAGGCGAGATCTCCCCGGATAAGAACACCGTCCTTCACCGCACGACTGCCGGATTTACATCGGGTCCCTTTGGTCACGGAGGCTTCATGGTTTTCGGCCCACTCGCCTCGGTCGCCAATGCCTCATATCCGATTCTTGTTCATCAGCCCACGGCTTCGTTTCACGCTTCCTTCAGACGGTCGGTCGCCCTTCCGCCCTTACGCTTCCCTTCCCTCGCTGTGACCTGCTCGGGGGAGGACTTGCACCTCCAAGACGATGCCCATGCCGGGCGTACCGA
>CAZTWK010000140.1:0-1726 GCA_964617805.1 uncultured Fibrobacteraceae bacterium
CTCCCGGTTCCCTTCGGTCTGGAGGAGCCCTGGTGTTGGAGTAGTTGAGCAAGTGGGCTATACTCTGGATTGTGACAGGCCCCATAGCGTGAACGCACCACAGGGAGGCCCCATGGTCCGAGCAATCTCATCAATGATCGTGATCTCTCTTCTCTGTGCAGGTGTGGCGGACGCCACCCATTACTTCGTTTATCCGGATGGTGGCGGTGACTTCCCCACGCTTCAGGCTGCCATCGACGGCAGCGCGCCGGGCGATACCATCTTTTTGGGTGATGGCGTCTTCTCCGGACCGGGGAACCGCGAGCTGGTCTCCAAGGAACGTCACTTTCGATCGTTGAGTCATGATCCGACGGCGTGCGTGATCGATGCAGGAGGTTTGGCATTTGGTGAGATCACATGGGGTGCCCCGGTGTCCTTCGTCGGCATAGGCTTTTTGCACGGCGACGGCTTTGATGCCTGGTACGAGAACCGGCTCACCTTCGAAAACTGCCGGTTCGAGTCCTGCAGCAGAATCGCTTCTGTGGTGGCCGCGCTGTATGGCGGCGCGATCATCCTCGACGGGTGTTTCGTCCAGGGCTGTGGCGGATCCGACCTCATGTATGCCCGGCCTGGCCATTCTGGGCTGACGGGGTGTAGCTTCCTCGAGAACGACTGCCGGCTTGTCCTCGGCAACAGCCTCGAGGCAATCGACTGCACGTTTGAATCCAACACCGCCGAGAATGAACTCATCTCCGTGGACGCGTGGCCCACTAGTCCCGGATCAGTGACCATGACAGGATGCGATTTCAGGTCCAACGTCGCATCCATCTGTCTTCAAGCAGGCTCCGAATTGCATGCGGAGATCATCGACTGCACATTCTGGGACAATCTCGGCGACTGCATCGCAATGGGAGCGCAGTACGACGCGCTGCTTTCCAACTGCAGTTTCGTTGCCAACTGGGGTGCCGACGCTGCCGACATCCGCTGGATTTGCCTTGATGACTACGGACCGGCCGAACTGGCTCTTCAGAACTGCATCTTCGCACATCGATCCGAGGGCGAGGTGCTGATCCACGAGGATGGGTACCCCCAGTGCGAATTCAGCGTCTCTTGCACAGACGTCTACCGACGAATTGGCAACGGTTGGACTGGTCCCCTAGAGTCTTTCGAAAACCTGAATGGCAACTTCGCGACCGATCCTCGTTTCTGCGATTGGCCCGCCGGCGACCTAACCCTATCAAATCTGTCACCCTGCATGCCCGAGAACAACTCATGTGGCGTTCTGATCGGGGCCGAGGAGCAGGGCTGCACAGAAGATCCGATGGCCGTCGACGAAGCGCAGGCTCACGACTCCGGATTGACGGCCCACCCGAATCCGTTGGTCCTCATCACCCAACTCTGTTTCACCGTGAATGTGGCCGGGCCAGCGAGTGTGACCATCCACGACGTGAGCGGTCGGCTGATCACAACGCTCTTGAACGAAACGAATTCGCAACCAGGGTCTAGGACGTTGAACTGGCACACAGGAGATCTGCCGAGTGGGATGTACTTGGCTCGACTGACCACGTCTACTGGGGTCAATGAGATCAAGCTGACCCATTTGCGCTGATCGAGGATGTATGACGGGGCAACCAACGCATTCACCAGATGTGCGGACCAGCACGCCCCTGGCGCCAACGTGGGTGCAACCGTCACAGCCCTGCAAGGCCAGGGCCGCGCCGGCCCACCCACTGGTGATGCTAGCGTT
>CAZTWK010000141.1:0-1706 GCA_964617805.1 uncultured Fibrobacteraceae bacterium
TAGCTAGTCGACCGTTGTTCTTTGTCCGTGCCCGACGCCGACCGTCTCGACGAGTTGCTTCATGGTTCATCACGCTGCCTCCGCATGATGAACGACACTGAGCCGAGAGTCCTTGACCGGGTTGAGCAGGACCTCCTCAGGCCCATCCCAGGCTCGCGTCGTCCCCTTCGACCATCGCTCGGGATGACGACGCCTTGCTGCCTCATAGACGCCCCGACGAGCCTCGAAGATGGCCTCGGAGCGACCCTCGTGGCGGTCGAGCGGCGTCACGAAGCCGATTCCGCTGTGGAGGTGCTCGCAGTTGTACCAGGCCACGAAACCCTCGACCCACAACCGCGCCTCGAAGAGACTCTCGAAGGGGCGGCGCGGGTACTCGGGCCGATACTTCAGCGTGCGGAAGAGCGACTCGGAGTAGGGGTTGTCGTCGCTGACTCGTGGTCGGCTGTACGACGGGATGACACCGAGCCGCTCCATGGTCGCCTTGAGCGTCGCACCTTTCATCGGCGCGCCGTTGTCCGAGTGGAGCACCACATCGACCTCGGAGAGCCCCTCGTGGACCAACGCCTGTTCCAGCATCTCCGAGGCCAGCTCCGAGCTCTCTGCCAGGTGGACGTCATAGGCCACTATCTTGCGGCTCCACACGTCAACGAACAGGTAGAGGTAGAAGAACATCCCTGCCACGGGCGAGCGTAGGTAGGTGATGTCCCAGGTCCACACCTGACCTGGACCGGTCGCTCGCTGTTCGGCCGGTGGCCGCGAGCTCGGCGCCTTGGCCCGTCCGCGATGGGCCATCTGCTTCTCCTCGCGCAACACGCGGTAGAAGGTCGATTCCGAGGCCACGTACTTCTTCTGGTCGGCCAGCTTCGGGACGATCTGCTTGGGAGAGAGGTCACGGAACTCCGGGCTGTTCGCCACGTCGAGCACCTGCTGACGCTCCGATACGCTCAGCTTGTTGCGCGGCTCCCGCTTCGGCCCGTGACGATTGTCCTCGCCTCCACCCCGAGACCTCCATCGCTGGATCGTGCGGGGGTTGAGACCCACCTCGCAACAAGCCGGCGCGAGACGCGCTCCGGACTTCTGGGCTTCGTCGAGCCAGCCCAGAATCATTTTTCGTTCTTCCCGTCCGTGTCGCCTTCCTCTTCCCCCGCGAGGAAGGCCTGTACTTTTCCCCGCAACACCAACAGCGCCGCCGCTTCGGCCAACGCCTTCTCCTTCCGATTCAACTCCTTGCGAAGAGCGCGGATCTCTTTCTCTTCCGCGCTCAGGCCTCGCTTGCGACGTCCCGCCTCGAAGCCTTTGGCGGCCGCTTCCAGGACCTCCTCTCGGAAGCGTTCGAGGTCCGCTTCGTGCAAGCCCTCGCGCCGCAGGAAAGCACCGAGACCTGATTCCCCAGCCGCTGTGGCTTCCATCACCACCCGGATCTTCTCTTCGGAGCTCCAGCGCTTACGCCGCCGTTTTCTTCGTTGCGCCGAGGGGCGCCCTTCATCGTTAGTCATGCCACCCATCTTGGCCTTTCGAAGCCACTGCGACAATGACGACTGAGACACCCCGACTTCTTTCGATAGCGACGTGGCCGAACGTGCGTCAGGCCCCAACATCTTGGCCACCATCCGCTTCTTGAACTTCATCGAGTACTGCACGGGCTCTCGCCCTTTCGCGCCCCCTGAGTTCCTATTCAGAGCACGCGGCAACTATCCTGACACCGG
>CAZTWK010000142.1:0-1697 GCA_964617805.1 uncultured Fibrobacteraceae bacterium
TGTTATCCCCGAACGAATAGAGATAGTCATCTTCAGGGGAAACATCGCCTTTCAGAATGACCGTTCGCACAAAACGACCGTCCCGGTCGAACTCGTCGTAGGTTTCGGCAACTCCGACCGGCAGATCCCGCCAGCTCTTGGACGTGGAGACCCAGAAGGAGCCGTCTCGTCTGGGTCGCACCTTGGCGACTGTCAAATCCACCGGGGAGACGATGACCCTGTAGTCCTTCTTGTAACTGAAAAGGCCTTCGAAGTACGCTGTCTGCTCGGCGATCTCCTCCTCGGAGCGACGCACGGGCTCGAACTCGCGTTCCACGATCATCTGCAACGATCCATCAGGGTTGAACACATGAATCCGGTAGTCCGCGAAACTCCTGGAGATGAAGACCCGACCGTCTTGAGACACACCCTGCATGACCTGGCTGGTGTATAGCGCTTCATCGTGAACGTACGTCTCTCCCTTAGTGGGGTAGGGCACCTCAAGCCGGGCGTATTCGGCGGCCGGCTGCCAATCCCGGTCGAGCAGATCGATGAAGTCAACCGCGACCACCCCGGTCTTACTGCGCCGGGCGGCATTGAGGCTGACCACATACCCGCCGGGAACCGGCTTGGCGGCACCAATACCCGCCGCCTGAAACCCCTCATGGGTTGCCTTCCAGCGGCCGACCGGCTCACCATTCTTGCTCAGGAAGACTACCGCCCGGGCGGCCGGATCGACCACGCCGACCTGGTGGTCATGCGTCAGGAAGACCCCATATGCGCTACGAAGCTCCCCGGGACCCTCGCCCTCGCGGCCAATCGAGCGCAGGTAGCGTCCGTCCGGGGAGATGACATGCACGGTCAGTAGCTGACCATCGCTGATGTAGACCACTCCGTCCTCATCCTCGGTCACCCCACCGAGCGTGCCGAAGAGGGCCTCGCCACCGCTTTCTTCAGAGAAACGCCAAAGCTCACGTAGCTCATAAGCCGCAGGAGACTCCATCGGCTCGGCGGGATTAAAAACGTGGGGCACTCCATCAACAACCCGGCGTTCACCCTGCCACTCGCTCGCGGCCGGCGGGTGGGAGAGCGCTGCACAGAGGAGAAGGAGAATCGGAAGGAAGGCAGGACGGAAAGAGAGTGATTGCTTGCCGGCTCCTGCCGACGTCTGGCCTGAGGCCCCATCCATGTGGTTTGCCTCCCAGGTTGCGTAGCTCAACATCACTCAAGGCGAAGGGTCGACAGCGTTTCGGTGGGGTACTGATACAACACTGAGCATAACCACCGTCACCCTCACAAGGTCAATGCTACCGATGGGAGGAGGTGTACGCAACTCCTTTCCCTCCTCAGATATCCCGTCGCTTTTTGGCCTTGCTCATCGAGTCCGGCCATGGGCCTTTGCTGGCACCCAGCTTCACCTTGTCCGGTTCTGTCCTGCTCCGTCCTACTATGTCCTGTTGTGTCCTGTTAGCCGCGGGATCCGCGGTTCGGCCCGCCGCGGCAGGCGGGGTTCTCCGGCCGGGGTTGGTCAGGTGAGATTCGGTTTGCGGTCACCCACCTTGGGCGGGAAAGCAGGGCCGCAACAGGTTTCCTGGCAAGGCGATGTGGCGGGTGTCGTGCGGACCTGATTCGCAATCGTCCCGGCCGGTCTGCTTCCGGGTTCGCGGCCCGGCTACCCGGCCTTCGTGTTCTTGTCCGCGGCGGCATGGCAATTGCTA
>CAZTWK010000143.1:0-1681 GCA_964617805.1 uncultured Fibrobacteraceae bacterium
GGTGCCGTCACCAACGGCCTGGGAGTTCACGACCCACTGTTTGCCCCACACAACCGGGTCGATCTTGTCGATCAGCCCGGCCTTTTTGATGGCGTCGCGGAACTTGGCCCGGTAGATCACCGACAGCGGTCGGACGTGGACGAAGAAGTCGGGTCTCGATCGCAACCACCGCTTCCTGTCGTCGGACAGCCCACCGGCCGGCACGATGAAGTGGATGTGGGGATGGTAGTTCAGCGTTCGCCCCCAGGTGTGCAATACCCCGAAAAACCCGATCTGGTCCGCTCCGACGAATCGCCGGTCCCGGGCGAGCTTTTTCGACGCCGCGGCCGCGGCATCGAACATCGCCCGGTAGGCGATTCTCTGATTGGACCTGATGACCCGGCGCAGTTCACCGGGCACGGTAAAGGTGATCATGAAGTAGGGACAAGGCAGCAGGTTGTCCATCTGCTTGGCCAACCACCGCGAGGCCTTCTCGTTCTGACATGTCGGACAATGCCGGTTGCCGCAGCAACACGGCACTGCGTGGTCGAGTCGGCAGGACGGGCAGGTGTACAGCACCGAACCGCAGCTGCCGCTACGACAGCCGTTGATGGCGCCGATGACCTTGCGGTGGACCGCGGGCATGGCGTGTCCGTAGCGCTCGAGGTATTGCCCGCCGTAGCGCCGGAAGATCTCCTGGATGGCGCTCATGAGCGCACCCCCTTCATCAGGCGATTGATCCGCGCACAAGCGTCTCGATGTCCGACCCGGGTGACGTGGGCGTAGATCATGGTGCTGGCCAGCGAGGCGTGGCCGAGATACTGCTGGACCAGCCGGATGTTGACCCCGGATTCCAGCAGGTGTGTGGCGTAGGAATGACGAAAGGTGTGCACGCGAACCGGCTTGGTGATCGCCAACTCGGTTTTCAGGACCCGGCGCAAGGCTCCATGGACGGTCTCCTTGTTCATTGGCTCGGTCGCGGTCGGGCCTTCCTTTCGGCTGCGCCCGAGCCGTGGGAATACCCACTTACTGTTGCGATGGGTCTTCCAATAGTCCCTCAGGACTGCGAGTGTGCTGTCGGGCAAAGGCACGTAGCGGTCCTTGGCGCCTTTGCCGAGGTGGACGTGAATGAGCTTGCGCTGGCCGTCGATGTCACCGACCTGCAGGTGCAACCCCTCTTGCAGGCGCAGGCCGCAGCAGTAGACAACCGTCAGGTAGGCCTTATTGTGCGGGGTATCGACCGCCTGCAGAATCGAATGGACTTCGTCGACAGTCAGCACGGTCGGCAGTTTCCGCTGGTTCTCGGCTCGGATCAGCTCCATGGTGCCCCACTCGCGCTTGAGGGTGTAGGTGTAGAAGAACTTGATCCCCGAGTAGGCGATTCGCATCGTCGCCGGCGACCACCGGCTGACGTTCTTGCGATGGATGAAGTAGTCGCGCAGCTGTTCTTCGCAGATCTCTTCGGGGGACAGCTCGTAGAACTGCTGCAGCTGCCGGACGGTCCGGACGTAGGCCTGCTGGGTGCGCTCGGCATAGCCATGAAGCTGCATGTCGTGTATCATGCGGTCACGGAGATCGGACATGGTACTCCTCCTGTCCATTTGGTCTGATAACCGCCTGAGCCACAGCGCTCAGGGTTTCAGGAGGAGTATCTACTCTTATCAGTGGGGATGGGGGCTGCCGCGGAGCGGCTTACTTGAAC
>CAZTWK010000144.1:0-1664 GCA_964617805.1 uncultured Fibrobacteraceae bacterium
TCCCACTCGATCCGGTTCCATCGATCTCGCTGGAATCAATGCGGAAATCGCCCTTCGGCCTGCCGGTGCGGCATTCCAGATGGGGCCCTGTCCGGAGGTTGCCGGCTGACTTCATCGCGGTTCCTACCCCCGGGCGGGCAGAATGCCCACTGCGAGGCTTCCGTTGCGCCTTTCGGCCGTCTATAGGCGCAGCACCACCTTGAGGCGGGCGCACTTCCCCCCTACTGCATCCGTCCTGTGCCGACCTGTTGTCCGCTACCTGACTACCCGTCTCCGGGTTCAGGCAACGCGAGCGCTCTGCCCCCGAGGCGGTTCGCGCTCTTCGAGCATCTGCCTGAGCTCCAGGGAGCCCTCGACCTCAACCGAGATGCGTGTCCCCTCCGGGAGCGCATAGCGCGCCACGTTCTGCTTCCAGGTCTTCCTGCGCCGCTGCTTGTCCGCGACATCGTCAGCAAGGAGCATGGGGCGAGGGGGCTCGGGCGGGGGGAGTTCGACCTCGATCCGCATGGAGGCCTCGGAGAAGATGGCCGAGAAGGCCTGGCGCGCCTTGGCGGGGAGGAACAGGGAGTCGTGGACAGCCTGCGGGCCCGGTGCTTCGGTGACCGGGGTGATAGTACGATTGCCTCCGTTGCAGCGTACCTCGGTCAGCCGTGCACGCAGCTTGTCCGCGTCCGTCGTGGGAATCGAGAACTCGGCGTGCTTCGGCATCCTGGCCCGGTCCGACCGGAAGCACTCCTCGCGGGATGAGCAGCCCTCACAGCCCCAGACGGGCCGCCGAAAGATAACCCTGGTGCGCCCATCGGCGTTCTCTTCGCTGCGAATCGTCGTAAGGGTGAGAGGGCGCCCCTCGGGGCAGCGCAACTCACACTTGTCACATTCCCAGGTCCAGCCCGGTCGCCCGGGGAGCATGGTGGTCCACTCCAGCTCCGCGAGGGCGGTGAGGAGGACCGGATCCCGAGGCCATTCCTGAGGCACCCGGTCGTCGAGTCGAATCTGTCGGGAGCGCTGTACCGGGCGCTCGTCAGGTGGAGGCTCCAGCTCGAAGCCGCGGGCCAGACGCAGGTTCCACAGGGACAGCCCGACCAGGGTCGCCAGCTCCTGGCCTGGCAGGTGGTAGCTGATGATACGGTCCAGACCCAGCTCGCGGTCCTCCTGGCCGAAACGGTTCTCCTCCGCGGTACGGCCGAAGTAGGCGGCGACGGCCTCCGCCGCAGGCCAGGCATCGGCCGGCAGGTCGACTGCGAAGAGCTCGACCTGCCAGCCATCGAGGGTCCTGCCGCGCTTCGCATCGCCGGTCTTCGGGAAGATGCTAGCCACCACGCGCACATTGACGGGCTCGTAGTTGCCGCCATCGGGACGCCGGGTGCGATTGCCCGGATGCACGGTCAGAATGCCGAGGTCCGCGGCAGCGCGCTGCGGCTCGGGTCCGCTGTTGGGGACCCGGTACCAGGTGGCCGAACGCAGTAGCTCCAGAACCTCAACATCTTCGTAAAGCTTCGGGCGGTTCAGCCGCGTGATGAAGGGCAGCTTGCGCTCTCGGCAGGCTGTGAACCAGGGTACATGACCATACTCACCATCCATGCGCACCATGGCCTCGCAGAGCGGGTGCTCCAAGCGCTTGCAGGTCTCCACCACGGTGTCCAGCGCCCGCTCGAAGTCGACTA
>CAZTWK010000145.1:0-1658 GCA_964617805.1 uncultured Fibrobacteraceae bacterium
TCGCCGGTGCCGATGACGGTGAGGCCGTCGGCGGCCGCGGCGTAGACGGCGTCGCCGGACACGGCGAGGCCGCCGGGGGGCGGCGCCAAGCCCAGCGAGGCGCGGAACCAGAGGTGGTAGCCCGAGGAGACGTCCACCAGAACGTAGGTGCCGTCCGGGAGCAGGGTGTGCAGGATGTCGCCCTGGGCTGCCAGGGAGGTGAAGAGCAGCGTGAGGCCGTAGCTGTCGAGGAGCTCGACGTCGCTCGGGTCCGACACGTCGAACCACTCGCACTGCGGCACGCCGCCGCCGCCGACGCCCGCCAGGTAGAGGCGGTCGCCGTCCAGGGACATGGCGCTCGGGGCGTAGGGCAGGGACACGGTGTCGACGAAGCCCGGGTGCCAGGGATCGGCCGCGTACTCGATCAGCAGGTGGTCGCCGATGCCGGCGCTCGTGCCCTCGACGGCCACCAGGATGAAGTAGGGCTGCCAGGCCACGGCGACCGGCTTGCCGTGGACCGTGACCTCGGACATGAACTCCGGCTGGTCCGGGTCGTCCAGGTCGATCAGGGCCAGGGCGCCGCGGTTGAGACGCGCGTGGTACCAGGTGACCGCGGCGATGCCGTCGTAGATCGAGATGTCGAGAGGCACGCCGGTCAGGTCCACGTCGCCGCGCCCGGCCGGGGCCGCGGGATCGGCGACATCCACCAGGCGGAGCCGGCCGGCGGGGTTGTTGCCGGCGGTCTCGTCGACGCCGACCAGGGCCAGGTCGCCGGCCACCCGCACCACGGCCGCGACGCCGGCGTCGGGCGACAGGTCCCAGCGGCCGACCGGGTCCAGGTCGGCGCGGGCCGCGGCGGCGGCGAGCAGCAGGATGATGAGCGGCACGAGACGGTGCATGCGGTCTCCTGGGTCGGCGTTACATCCATTATACCCCGGAATGCCCCGGAAAACACGAGGCGCCCCTCTCGGGACGCCTCGTGCCTGCCTGGTCGCGGTCCGAATCAGAAGGGCAGATCGTCGTCGTCGTTGCCCGGCATGGGGGCCTCGGGGAAGGGATCGGCGCCGCCGCCCTGCTTGGCCTGGCTCGCCTGCTTGGCCTGGGCGGCCGGCTGGCGCTGGTCGTACTCGTTGCGGGCCGGGGCGTCGCCGGGGCGGCCGAGCATCTGCATCTCGCGGGCGACGATCTCCGTGGTGTAGCGCTTCTGGCCGTTCTGGTCCTCCCACTCGCGGGTCTGCAGGCGACCCTCGATGTAGACCTGCTTGCCCTTCTGCAGGTACTGGCCGCAGATCTCGGCCAGGCGGGCCCACGCCACCACGCGGTGCCACTCGGTGCGTTCCTGGCGTTCGCCGTTCTTGTCGGTCCACTGGTCGGTGGTCGCGACGCTGAAGTTCGCCACCGGGGTGTTGCTCTGGGTGTAGCGCATCTCCGGGTCGCGGCCCAGGTTGCCCACGATGATCGCCTTGTTGACACTGGCCATGCTCTTCCTCCTGTTGACGCGGCCGGGTGGCCGCTCGTTTCGACTATCACCAAGGCGGACGGGGCGTCAGATGCTCCATGACGAACGGCCCCCCGTGGGGGGCCGCGCCGTCCTTCGTCCGGGACCGCGCGGGTCCGGGGAATACTGGGGTGGATGATGGGATTCGAACCCACGACCACCTGGACCACAACCAGGGGCT
>CAZTWK010000146.1:0-1648 GCA_964617805.1 uncultured Fibrobacteraceae bacterium
GAAGTGTCACCCATGTACCCGGATCGAAGTGTTACCCATGTGCCCGGATCATACCATGACGTGGTCTAACAACCGGTTGCAGCGGACGGTCCGCTGCGCGGCCCGCCGCTGAACCGAGGCGTTAGGTGGGCACCGCTTCTGAATGAGGGATATTGGGTACGTCGAGAGATGGGAGTGAGCGCCATGACGAGTTCACACATCAAGCCGCGCATCGCAGTTCTCGTTGTTGCGCTGTCGGTCGTTGTCTTGGGCAGTTGCTGCGCCAACGCCGGTAGCCACGAGCTGGACCCGACTTGTCCGAGAGAGGAGAGCACCTGGGGCGAGATCAAAGCCTGGTACGGCGATCTCCGCCGAGTCGAGGTGGCGGCGAGCACCACAGCCGCTACGCCCGAGCCGTCCCCGGTGACGTACCCACTTCGAGACACGCCGGAGCACGCCGTAGAGAAGCTTCGTCAGGCGTACGTTGCGAAGGATCTGGCGGCATTTACCGATTGTCTCTCGGACACCTTTCGCTTCTGGATTGACGAGTCTGCCCAGCCGAGCATTCCAGACTTCTGGGGGTTCTCAACCGAGTATGACATCCATGCGGTGATGTTCGGCGATACGCTGACCGATTGGATCACGCTGAGCTTCGTCCTTGCGCAAGCGCCTGAGGAAGTGCCGGGTGCCACTCCAAGTTGGCTGCTTCGCATGAACCACGATCTTTGGATCAAGACGTGGCTTTGGGGCGATTGGGCGTACCTGTGGGGTGCCGGTGGATCGCTCTTCAAGGTGTCGGTAGACCCAGATGAACGGGGGCCGTGCTGCGAGGTGCTGTGGGAGGTAGCGGACTGGGCCGAAGGTGACCACTTCGAGACTCCCGTGGCTCAGACCAGCTGGGGGAAGATCAAGTCGCTGTACCGCTAGTCACGCGGTGCCACCTAACTAGCGCATGCAGTCGTCGAGCCTGTCTGTCACGCTGGCTGCTTGCGCACCCATCGCGCCACTGCCTGGCGCAACTGAAACGCGATTCGTTATCCTGCGCCGCGAGAGCTGGCTGGACCATCGGGAGGTAGCTGACGGGACATGGACCGTGTCATCGTCGTTGGGACGAGTTGCTCAGGCAAGACCACGCTCGCCCGTCGCATTTCCGAGGCCTTGGACTTGCCGCACATCGAACTCGATGAGATATTCTGGGGACCAGATTGGAGTGAGTGCCCGACCGAGGAGTTCCGTGAGGCTGTCCGAAAGCACGTGAAGCTCGACCGCTGGGTAGTGGATGGCAACCACGGTAGGGTGCGCGACATCCTGCTGTCTCGGGCAACGGATGCGGTCTGGCTTAACTACTCATTCCCTGTCGTGTTCTGGCGAGGGCTTTGCCGCACATGTCGGCGCGTGGTCTTCCGCGAGGAGTTGTTCGGCGGGAACCGCGAGACGTTCAGGCACTCGTTCCTCAGTCGGGGCTCTATTCTGTGGTGGGTGATCCTGACGTACCGTGGCCGCAGGCGTGCGTATCGTGAGCTGTTCAGCACCGGTGTTGGTGCGGGCGTCCGTCTGACCGAGCTGCGCCGACCTCGAGACGCGGACAATCTGGTGAAGAGCGTACGCGGCGCAGGCTAACTAGCGTATCTGGACTCCTTCCGCAAGTGCTGAGTGACAGGTGTGGTGA
>CAZTWK010000147.1:0-1608 GCA_964617805.1 uncultured Fibrobacteraceae bacterium
TAGTCGATGATTTTGGCCCGGGAGGGAAGTTCCTTAACCCTAGCGGACCAGCAACGTACTATGGCTATCAGGAGAATTCTACTTCTGACGTCGCGTGTGAGCATGCGATGGGAATGGTCGCCTCATTGTGCTGTGTGGACTGGCCGACCACGGACGGAAGTACTGGTCAGGCGTTTGCCGCTAATAACACCGGCGCCGGGCTACGAACGCAGTTCGGTTCAAGTGGGTTGTTCCTGAACACGAATCAGACGGACTGTGGGAAGTGGCCGATAAGCCGAACGGCTATCCTCTCCGTCCGCCACTTGAATGGTGTTCTTAGCATCATGACTCAGGGTGAAAACAAGTTCGCGAACTTCGAAGTACGCGGCTACACTTCCTGGGACGAGAACGCCAAACCGCACCGGATTACGTGGACCGAAGGTGTCGGAAGCGATGCGGGCCGTACCATTCGTTGGTACGAACTCCCCGTGGAAGATCACCTGGACGGACAATCTTTCGTTCGAGGCGAAGTCGTCGAGTTCCATCTCGGGATAAAGGGAACGGTCAAGGAGTTCGCCTTCAACACTGTTCCTCCGGAATGGAAAGACGAGCCCGCGGACGGGAGCATGGAGTTCACGCCTATTTCCCGAGAGGCTCCGCCTCGAGGGGAAATTCGGAAGCTTGCTGCTTACGAACACTTGATGCACCCAGAGGTGCTGTTCGAGGAACCGCTTCTTTCAGACTTCGCCAGCGAAGTCTGGGAACCGGGAATTGAACTCGGCACGCCACTCGGCACGCAAGTGGGCGGCGGCGGCGGATTCCGTTCGGAAGGCGATGAAGCTGATGTTATTCTCGTGACCCATGACGCATTCCCGACTTGGGCACTCCCAGCGCTTTGGCAGGCTGGTGAAACACCCAAGCAGGGAGAGCAGAATTACCGGGCGGTGGCCTACACCTGCGCCGGTAACCCCGAGGACGTCCAGGAGATCTACCTCAACGTCTGGAATGCAAACGTACTTGCCAACCAGCAATACCAGGAAGTCCCCTTTGGCTGGGGAGACGAGTCGAAACCGCTGATGCACGTCGTCGGTGGAGACTCGCTTTTCTGGTACATTGAGACGCCGGACGAACTAGACAAGTGCTCGTACGGCTGGTGTAAGTCTTGGTTGAATTTCACAGACGTTTCACCTACAGATGGACGACCTGACGGTTACGTATCCATGCTGCAAGTGAACAACGCGGAGCACGGTTACGACCAAGTCCAAACGGTCGCCTATGCTACCTGGGAATGGAACCGGGACGAGTACGTCAACCCGCAACAACGGGTGGCTTACTTCTGTTCCGACCGAACCCATGGTCAAACGGTGCCGTGGATCGAAGACGAGGTACGCGAAACCCAGCTGCTTCTGGCTTCTGCGGGGTATCCCACTCTCGGATTCGAGAGAGAGTCGGATTACCTCGGCGATGGCTACATACAGCTAAGGCAGGCTGCAGGAACTGCTCTGATGAACCAGCAGCCGACATATGTACTCTCCACCGGAGCCTACACCTGGGACAACAGATGGACGATGTTCATCTACTACAACCAGGTCGATTGGGTGGGGCGGTACCGCTATGTGGTGCTTGGTC
>CAZTWK010000148.1:0-1602 GCA_964617805.1 uncultured Fibrobacteraceae bacterium
CCGGCAGGTCGGCGGAAAGCGCTCCGCCCCACTGCTTGATATGACAGGCTAGCCCGGAACCGACGGGGACAGACCTTGCCGGGCCCTTCGTGACCGCCTCGTGTCGATTCCAGCAGGCACTATGTCATGTCGGACGGCCAGAGAGGGTGCGTCCCCGGTCGATCCCCCAGTCGATCCACGGTCCCCGGGAGATAGCGGTTGACTCGGCTGTATGATTATGAGAGTATACGATTATCAGATAAAGGGAAGTCACGATGACTCCACAAGTCCTGACGGTCACGGAGGCGGTGCGGCATTTCTCGGACTATATCAGCCGTGTTGCCTACCGACACGAGACGTTCGTACTGCGCAAAGGCAGGAAGGCGGTAGCAGAACTGCGTCCGCTGCCCACCGGGCGTCGACTTGGCGACCTGCCGGCCCTCCTCCGTTCTGTGCCGCACCTTTCGAAAGACGACGCGGTTACGTTCGAAAAGGACATAGACACCGCTCGGGCAGATCTGGATAGAGGCGAATTGAGGGATCCATGGGCGTCCTGATCGACAGCAGTGTCCTCATCCATTTCGAGAGAGCCGGAACGGACATCTCTGCCTGCGTGAAGGGCCGGGAAGAGGACGAGGCCTTCCTCTCGGTCATCTCGGCCAGCGAACTGCTTCACGGTGTCCATCGTGCAACGGATCAGAGAATCAAGGCCAAACGCCTTGCGTTCGTCGAAGGCATTCTGGCTGCCATGCCGGTCCTTGATATCGACCTGGGCACCGCGCGCTCCCACTCCCAGCTCTGGGCCGAGCTCGCGCGGCAGGGCAAGATGATCGGCGTCCATGATTCGTGGCTCGCGGCAACTTGCCTGGCTCACGGCCTTCGGCTGGCGACATCCAATCTCCGCGAGTTCGAGCGCGTGCCCGGACTCGATGTGGAGAAGTGGATGTAGACCCGCTCACCGGAGACGATTCCCTCCAACGCGCAACGGCGTACCTTGCCTATCCGAGTACACTCAACGAGTGGGCTTTCGGTGCCAGTCGCCGTGTTGTCCCAACTATTCGATTGCCATGTCCATGCGGCTCGCGGGGACGCTCGCCCTCCAAAGGAATATTGGAGGCCGGAAATGGAGGGCGAGCGTCCTCGCGAGCCGCCGTCGGGCTCATGGCTCTGGATATACCGTCCTCTTAGCTCAACAACCCAACGATCCCCGGGGCATCCGTCTACGCCATAGACTGCTCCACGGCTGATCTGAGGCAGTTCGCTACGTTGGGAAACTGGCAGTATGAATGGTATCACCATCGATGGCGGGGCAAACCTTTTGGGCGACACTGATCGCCATCGGCCAGCTATAGGCGCCACGCGTCTTGCCAGGCGCTGAATTCAGAGGGGCGTAGGCGATAGCGGGCGATGTTGCCCTCGTGCAGCGCCATGAGTTCTATCTCTGCGATCTCAACGAAGCGGCTGCGGTCATCTTCGGGGATGTTGGTCGACGCATAGTCGCGAATGTACCGTACCGCCACTGTCTTGCTGTGGCCCTGTCGGACGACTTCGGTAATCACGTCGCGCAGGGACTGCCGATAGCGAAGGCGAAACGGATCAGGTTCACCCAGCGTCTCGCGGATG
>CAZTWK010000149.1:0-1601 GCA_964617805.1 uncultured Fibrobacteraceae bacterium
TTTTGACGATTCTATCATGACCATGGGGATCAACAAGCATATTCTCGGTCACTTGCGGGGCGACAGAGCCTTTCTCGTGGCCTGATGCTGCTCCAAGCAGCGTTCGCTGGGGCCGTTTCGCCCCATCGGCCCAGACCTTCCCCGTCGCCCCCGCATCCTCCGGCTGTCTCGTCCTTCCTGGGTGTCATCGCGGCACCGTCGCAGGTAGGCCCAGCCGTCGAATCCGTTCCAGAATTGATTGGAACAGCCGCTTGGGCACGGCCACCTCGGCCATCTGGAAGATCACGTACCGGGCATGCGTGACGACCTTGGCTCCGATCTTAATGAGCTTCTCTCGCAGTGTCGTCATCGACCAATGCTGCACCGATCGCGGCAGCGCCAAGCGACGCAGGAAGTTGCCCAGGTTGTAGGCCAAGGCGAACAGTTGAAGCCGGGCCTGATTGTCGGCGAAGTCGTGGCAACTCAGCCGCGTCCACTTCACCGCGTTCTTGCCTTCCTTGATCCATTGCTCGGCCGTGCCGCGTCCGTTGTAGAACTTCACGACCTGCCAGGGCTGTCGCCGAAGGTTGGTCACGATGAACCCCACACGCGGGAACAACTCGCCCTTGTGATGCTCGATCTTCGCCACCACTCGGCGCGGCTTGTCCCAACTGGCGGCCTGATAGCGGAAGTCGTAATGCCAGACCACTGGCCTGTTGGACGGTCGGCCCACCGGGCGCGTCAGCAGCGGCTCGATCTCACGCTGCAATACCTGATTGGCCGGTAGGCGGATCGCGTAGAGGTAGCCTTCGGCTTCGAGGTAATCGTACAGTTCCGGGCGGGCGAAGGCGGCATCACCCCGGAAGAACCGGCGAATGTCCAGGTCGCGATAGCGGGCGACGATGGGGGCCAGCACCGAGCGCCAGTCGTCGGCGCTGGCAACGTTGCCTTCACGCAACATCGCCCGTTCGAGGTCGCCGAACTGATTGAAGCAGAACAACGGATGGTAGCACGTGCAGCCGAAGTGTCCGTTGTAAGCCGTGCCTTCCTGCTGGCCGTAGGTCTCGCTGACTGAACTGTCCAGGTCCAGGATGATCTCACGGACCGGCTTGCGGTGATGCACAGCATCAATCCATCGCCCGGACAGGTCCGCCAGGGCAGCCAGGCTCTTCGCCTGGGTCAGCACCTCGGTCTCATATAGTCCCATCTGGCTGGTGGACGCCGCCTGCTTGGTTCGGGCGCGTCCGCCCACCACATAGCGTATCGTCGGATCGACGCTCAGCCGTTCGGCGTCGTTGGTGTCTTCGTAGCCAGCGAGGCGGCTGAAGACCGACTGCCGAAGCAGTCCGACCATCGTGTGTCGTGTGTTCTGGCCAGTTCGCCAATCGTGCAGAAGACTTCCCGTCTTGGCCGTCAGCCCGAGTGCTTCATCGAGTTCCCGATAGGCCAGCAATCCCGCCTCCGAAGTGATCCTGGAACCGTGGAATTCGAGCTTCAGACGGCCGTCGAAATCGACCCGAAGGGCATCCGTTCCGCGTTCACCCATTGGATTCTCCAGACTTCCGTGTCCCAATGTTGAGAAAACCCTGTATTCATGCGGTCAAACGATGCCTCATTATACA
>CAZTWK010000150.1:0-1554 GCA_964617805.1 uncultured Fibrobacteraceae bacterium
AACGAAAACATCAGCGGTGCCGCGAAGCGGCATCCGCTGAATGTAGTGTTGGGCCCGTCTTGTGTTCTTAGGTTTCCTCTTTGAGCACATTTGCATGTCGTCGCAGCAAGTATCGGTCAAACTGGGGAACCGTGAATGCAGCATATCCGTGCCCCGGCGTGTAGAGCAACCCTTTGTCGATCAAGCGAGATCGCACGGGGCCCGCCTGCTCGGTTGTCCGGTGAATGCCTCTTGCTACCTCACTTGCTCGCTGTGGTTCGGGACCAAGGACGGCCATCGCACAGAGGTACTTCAGTTCCAGCTCGGTTGTGCGGTCGACACGAACCCGGAAGAAGCTCTCATCGAGTTTGGCTTCAACCAAAGGAAGGATCTGCTCGGCGTCATGATGGGTAATGGGTGATTCCGAGGCTTCGTCCCAAAGCAATTTGCCATACTCCTGAAGGAAGTACGGATATCCTTGAGTGTACTCCACGACGAAGTCCACTGCCTGCGATTCGTACGCCACTCCGAGTTGTTGTGCGGGCAGGGTGAGTGCGTCACGCGCGTGGCTATCTGGGTCCAGCTTGCCGATACGCGGAAACTGGAAGAGCCGCTCGCTATATGATCGTGCCTCGCCTGCCAGGCGTGGGATCTGCGGAAGTCCAGCACCGACCAGAGTTATTGGCAGCGATCTGCGCGTGCACATGTGAAGGGCCGTGATCAAAGCTTCCAGTTCACTTGAGGCCAAGTATTGGACTTCGTCCAGAAGGAAGATGACCCCGGTTCCGGTCTCGCGCGCCGCCACACCAAGCGCCACAAACAGGTCTGAGAGATCGTCGGCCAGGGCTCCGCTGTCGCCGGACCCCGCGAGCGCTTCTACATCTAAGCCCGCGGTAACTGCTCCATCGGGGTTGAATGTGATTGTGAAAGACTTCAGAATGGCAGCAGCTCTGCGTGCTCGATCGGTCCATTTTGCTTTGGGTGCGATTTGCAGTAGAGCCCGTCTTGCTTGTGACGACATCTTCGATACGAAGGACGAGCTCTTCTCGACCTCCCATTCCACCGTCGCCCATCTGCGCCTTTCAGCCTTGTCACGGAACACATCGAGCAGGACGGTCTTGCCGACACCTCGGAGGCCTGTGACGATCATGGATTGCTCAGCGTACCCATTCTCGAGACGCTCGAGTAGGATGTCGAAGGATTCAATCTGAGCATCCCGCCCAACAAGCGCGGGGGGTTTCGTCCCTGCGCCGGGTGCATATGGATTCTTGCGTGGGTCCACCGGCACCTCCTTTACAATCTAGACAATCCTTATCATATGTTGCTTAGTTGTGTCTAGTTTGTAAAGAGACGCACGGTCGTCCTGTCTCCCGGAAGGGACTGATCTATAAATAAGTATTATGGCGACAGTTACGCCGGATACACCACTGCGGCAATACGGGGGCTTGGGGCCCAACGAGAACATCAGCGGTGCCGCGTAGCGGCATCCGCTGAATGCGATGGTTGGGCCTCGTGTCCTATTGTTGCCGGTGGAGCAAAACCGCGCATAGTTGGTGAAGAAAGACGCATCTGCCT
>CAZTWK010000151.1:0-1551 GCA_964617805.1 uncultured Fibrobacteraceae bacterium
CTGGCAGAGAGTTGATTGCCGAGGCGACAGTCGTCACATGGAGAGCAGGGTCCACGTCTCCAGGCTCAGGAAAGTCGTCGACGTGCAGATCCTCGACAACATACCCTTGCGAGTAGGCTTCGTTAGGTCCGATCTGCAGAGCCGGCAAGTCCGGACTTGGCCGGATGTCCTTGTACTGGTAGCTACCAGGGCAATAGGACATCTCGATGTCCCACTGCGACATTCCCTGCATCGGGAACACCAGCAACACCAGCATGAAAAGGAGTTTCTTCATGACGTCACTCCCTTCCCAAACTCGCCTGCACCTCCAGGAGGACAAGTTCATCCTCGAAGGGAGTGTTAGTCAGGTCGAGTTCGTTGGCATCCATGCCATCCTGCAGCAATCGCAGGCAGTCCAGGGTCTTCTCAACGCGCTGCGGCGGGACCCAGTAGCGATATCCTTCACCGAATACCACCATGCCGCCATCTTCAATCACCTCCTCGACGCGCGTGACAATGCGTTCGATCTTCCGCAGTCTCAGGTCGACGGCGTCGATCATTCCGCCAGGCTTGAGTTCATCGAGGCGGCCGTTATACGTCCACCGTACCACGACGTGAGTTGTGGTGCGAGTGACTTCTGTGAAGACTCCTCGCTGGACCTGGATGTTGCAGGCGTGCTCCAGGTTGAGAAGCTGCTGGTCGAGAGTCGCGGCGTCCTCAAAGGTCGCGAGCCACAGATTGGCCCGGATCTGGTGAGGCTTCTTGCCGTCCTCGAACTCGACCTGCTGCCAGTCCTCGGCGCCGGCCGGAAGTTCAAAAGGCCGGGGGCCGCGAGGAAAGATCTTCTTGCCATCGATGTCGACGATCGCCTTGTTGCCGACATTGGTTCGGGTGATAGTGAACGGCCCTTGCATGACCTCGCCGTGACCGAGCATCTGGATGCCCGCATCATCGTGAGGGTGAACGACCGCGAGTTCCTCTGCCAGTACCATGAACGGCAAGCAGAGGAGGATCGGAATCAAGAGTAGGCTTTTCACAGCCACTCCTCCTTTGCGAGAGTAAGGAGCCACGGGCAGAGCCCTCGCGCGTTTAACGCCAGAGATGCCCGTGACTCCGGTTCATGGTTGACTAGTCGTTCTTGCTCTTGCCGAAGAGGGCCTTGACCTCAGACCAGCTGGCCGCTTGTGCCTTGGCCTGCGTTTCCTCGCCGCCGGCGTCAAAACTCGAACCGTTGTCGACGGCGTAGAGACCAAGAACTGCCAAGCCCGGCATACCGACGGCATAGGCCGCACCGATGGCGCTGTAGTCGATGGACTGGATCTGTTGGACCTCCTGCGGCACCTCGAAGTACTCGGCGGCGCTGACGGTCGGGACGAAACAGGCGATGGCGATGAAGGCCACTGCCATGAGAATGGTGAGTTTCTTTTGCATTGGTTTACCAACCTTGTATTTAGGTCAGGAAGAAAGAGACCAAGAACTATTCCTGGCCTCGAGTTTGCTCCAAGCTTCTCCTGCCCTTAAGAGGGTGATTCCTCCCGTGTTTGCAACGTATGCCCCAGTATCTTCTCCCAA
>CAZTWK010000152.1:0-1535 GCA_964617805.1 uncultured Fibrobacteraceae bacterium
CGCGTCTCGGTACAGCACTCCGGTTCGGGCGCCTGGATCCACATTCACTACTCTGCCGGCAACGGCGAGGGCGTGGTCGACCTCGAGCGCGCGCTGGACGCCGTCGTCGAGACCCGCGATCGCCTGAAGATGCCGCCAGAGCGCGTGCTGGTGCGCTGCGATGGCGAGTTCGGCCACGTCCCTTCGTATACGGCCCACCGCAAGCGCGGGCTGGCGTGCATCACGCGCCTGAACCGTCTGAACATCCTCGACGACCCCGAGGTGCTGGCACTACTGCGTTCGGCCACCTGGCATCGCGTGCCGGACAGCAAGGCCGGGCCACGCCGCGCCGCGGCCGACCTGGGCATCCTGACCATCGCGCCCGGCGAGCGCACCAGACGTTCCGACGGTACGCGCTACGAGCCCATCCAGATGCGGGTGGTGGCCAGCATCTTTCCGAACGACGGCCCCGCCAAGCGCGGCAAGATCATCGACGGCCGGCAGGTGGAGCTGTTCGCTGTGGACGCCCCCGCGGACGCCTGGCCTGCGCCCGAGGCGGTCGCGGCCTTCTTCGGCCGCAACGCGGAGGAAAACCGCTTCGCCCAGGACGACCGCGAGCTGGGTCTGGACCGGATCTTCAGCTACAACCTGGCCGGTCAGGAGCTGGCCGCCCTGGTGGGCCTGTCCTTGTGGAACCTGCGTCTGGTACGCGGCTTCGAGCTGGACACGCCCCCCGCCGAGCGCCCGGAGCCGCGGCCGCGGCGGGCCGAGGTCGATGAGAGCGTCCCGGCGGGCTGGCCCCGCGATCCGGTGATCCAGGCGAAGCTGGCCGAGATCGACTGGCAGACGGCGCTGGCGTCGCGTCCGGGATGGTCCTGGGACGAGGAGAGCGGCGAGCTGCACTGCCAGGACGGGCGCGGACTGAGCCTCACGACGGTCCGTCCGTCCGAGCACGCGCCGGGCCGCACCGGCGTCATCTTCCGGCGACCCACGGGCGGTTGCGAGGACTGCGAGCCACAGCCACAGTGCCTGCGTTCGAATCGAGCACGGGCCGCGAAGCACATGGAACTGTCCATCTCGACTGTGCTTGCCGAGGGTCTCAGGGACCGGCAGAGCGCGGTGCGCAGCGTGTCCGCGCGCCCGGCGACGATCGAGCCGATCGACACCGATCCCGGGCCACTGGAGGTGGCGGACTCCCTGTTTCTGCCGGCTGCGGCCCGCCAGACGCACGCCGCAGTGTGTCGGCAGGCCACGTTGCGGATCCACGCCGAGCTGCCGCCCGCCGCGCCGCCGCAGCCACGTCTGGTGGCGGTGGACATGGGTGACCGGCAGCGCCGCCGGAAGACCTGGGCGCAGAACGTGGACCGCTACGCGCTGCCGCCGGGCGGCACCATCCGCATCGAGGTCAGGGGGTCACCCGAGGTCAGCAAGCTACTCGGCGACTGGGAGGTGTTTCGGGAGGTGGCAAGCACGGGTTGAGTTGGGTCGGGCAGAGGCGCCGGAGGCGACAAATACGACGTGATTCCCGGGTGTTGGACCGAACCGGATCCAGTGGG
>CAZTWK010000153.1:0-1531 GCA_964617805.1 uncultured Fibrobacteraceae bacterium
ATTCATGCACAACATCGCCAGCAGGCAGAACACCAACATCGCGCAGGCGTCGTGCTTATATACATGGTCGCCATGCTGGCGATTGGTTAACTCGTTGAATCCTTCGTTCTCTATCTTCCAGCGATCGTGACCAAGTTGAACAACGGCCTTTGTCGTGGCCTGGGCTTTGGCAAGCGTTGTCACCCATATCCACTCGCAATACAGTTGCTCGTCCCGGCCGTCGATCTGGCGTTTGACTGTCCGCGTTTCATTACTCGCCACGACCCGTACGGACTGATGAACCTGCGGCCAACTGGTGAAGCCCTCGATATCCCATTGAGCGGTACGGGTTTTTCCCTGATTCGCGATGACAGGCGGCATCTGTTCGAAGAGATTTCGAGCATCCTCAAGCAGGTCGCGGCGATCGTCTTTGAGAACGGCCATCGCATCCTTGCCCTTGCCCAGGATGTAGTTGAAGAACCTGCTGTCCGCATACAGAGCGTCGCCCAGCACCACGTCGAACGCGCGTGGATAGGTATGGATCACCCGTTCCAACAAGCGAATTGCCGTAGCGACCTCGTCTTCGCCTGGGGCAATGGGCTCGGCGTCCAGCAACAGGCGCATGTCCTTGGCCAGAAGCTGGATCGTTACGTGACGGTGGTAATACTGGATGCGATCGCCGGCGGCAGTGTGAAGGACCCGTTTCAAACAGCCCTGACAACAACGGCGATATGTCGCGTGGGATTCATGCCCGTCCAGCACCGCAGCCATCAAGCCGTGCGCAGGAGGCTCCATAGCCTTCATTCGCTTCAACCGAGAATAGACGTGATGAGCCAACGCCCGAATCTCCGCCGGTTCCGCCAACGCGCAAACACGTCCGATCGTGTCGGCCGAAGGCATTGGATCGCCCAACCATTTGCGCCAGAACCGGCTCGCACGCGACTGCTCCAGGGAATTAAGACTGCCCAGCCTCGCCAGGAACATCACGACGACCGAGCGCAGGACCACCTGCGTGGGGATTCGCGGCGCCCGTCGGTTATCCGTAACCGCGTCGAGGCGTCCTTCCCAACGAAGCACCTTTTCAGCATAGGCCAGGATGCGACGAAGAATAGGTCAATCCTGTCTGTTGCGCACCTTGTCCCAGTGGATGCGCGAGATATCATCCATGAGCTTACGCGCCTCGCGGTAATCGTCGATCCACTGTTGGACCGTTTGCTCCCATTGCTTTGGGACATACAGTTGGCGAGACTTGCCCTGCTCCGTGACGACAAGGTAGAGACCCTCGTGCAGCTCGCCGCGTGTACACTTGCAATAAGGTTTTCCGCAGACCCGCTGCCTTCGGATCAAACTACCGTGAATGATGCCTTGGCCACTGAGCAGCTTGTTCAGCCGCGACCGTAGCCTGCGTTCCTGGACCGACATCTTGCCTCGTCGAATTGCAGGTTTTATAACTGACATATTATTAGTATGCCAGTATCATCTGTTAGGTCAAGAGAAAAACGAATGCGAATCTGCTCCTCAACCGGAAAATGGACGTAACTGTCGGCTACAG
>CAZTWK010000154.1:0-1528 GCA_964617805.1 uncultured Fibrobacteraceae bacterium
CGGGTTTCGGCACACGGCGTGTGCCTACTACCTTGACGGATCGCCGCTGCACACCCTTCCGCAAGAGAGACTAACCAGAGACGCGTGGGTCTCGTGCCTCGACCCATCTATGAAAAGAGGTTCGTCAATACCAGTGGTGTGAGTTTTTTCGAGACGCTTGACATTCTACGAGTTTCGGACGTCTGCTCAACCATCTATTCGGGATCACTCGCGTTGCGGGTGTCGCCATGACAGGGAATTCAAGGAGCGCCGCCATTCACCCTAGCGTAGGTCGTCAGGGACGCCTGGATACAGGGTCGAGTTCGGGGTCGCTCTGGAGTCAAACGTCTCGAAAAGACTCGGCTTATCTCCTTGAACAGAGGTTCGGGAGTGGGTGCCTTCGTCGGAGCCGGCCGTCGCTCGCTCGCCCTCTTCGAGCGAAGCGAGTTGGCGAGCGATGGCCGAGCGACAGAGAAGGCCACCCACGGTGCCTTTGTTGGTGGGGTCGGAAGCGAGCGTTAGGCGGCCTCGGCGACCATCCGGTACGCTCGTCCGTCCCTGAGCATGGCAAACATCACACACAGCACTCGGCGGGCCACGCCGACAATCGCTTTCTTCTCCGAGCCCGTGTTTCTCTTCAGTTGTTCAAATACCGTCCGCCAATATCGGAGCTTGACGACCAGCCGCCAGGCGGTTTCTATCATCGCCCAGCGGAGAAGTTTCGAACCTTCCTTGGTGATCTTCAATTGCCGAGCTTTGCCGGCACTCTCACGGGACCCCGGATCGAGGCCGGCATAGGCAACGACACGTTTGGCGCTGCGGAACCGTCGCCAGTCCCCCAACTCACTAAGCACCACGTCAATAGTTACAGGGCCTACTTCGGGCATCGTGTCCAACACCGCTCGCGCTTCTTGTTCTGCTATCGGAGCCGACTTGGCAAACTGCCGCAGTTGTCGCTCGCAATCCTTCAATTGCTGCTGGCACAACTCCAACTGTCCGAGAAGATTCTGCGTCTCATATCGATCGCATATCCCCATGACAATTTCGGCCAAGTGTTTCTGGCCTCTGACAGTAAACAACTCGGCAATGTCCGCGTTGTAACACGCCGCTTTGTGACGCAGCTTGCACTTCAGCGACGTGATCCGTCCTTGCACCCAATGGCGGTGCCGAACCAGGACCCGGTACTGCTGGATCCGTGGCGACGGCCGGTAGGCTTCGGGAATCATGTCCAATGCCAGGAACTCCGCCAGAATCCGAGCGTCGACCTTGTCCGACTTGTGTTTGCTCTCGGCGATGATCCGCAGCTTTTTCGGATGGGCCAACACGCACCGATCGGCCAGGTCTTCCACCAACTGCAAAAACCACTCGTAATTCGAGGTCGCCTCTACTACCACCTGAAACGGGGGTTGTCCCTCGAAGAACGCCCTGATGTCCTCCGTATCTTGGCAATCAAAACGTCTGCGAGTCACCACTTCACGCTTCCTGCCTACTACCACCATGACGCACAAACTGATAGTCTTCTTGTGGAGATCGACACCGACAAAATTCA
>CAZTWK010000155.1:0-1475 GCA_964617805.1 uncultured Fibrobacteraceae bacterium
TAGTCAGTACCAACGAGGAACTAGAACGCTTGTTACGGGAGGTCGGGGTACGCTACGTGCAGAAGATGTCACCCGCGACTCCAGATTCGGTAACTCAGGTGGAAAACCGAATAGGAGAGATGGTCCCAGCACATGCGCTCCTGCACCGCATGTATGCAGTGCAGTTCAACAAGGCTCATTCCTGCCCTGCTATAGCCAGGATATTGTTTGAATCCTCTGTCGTACAGGAGGCCAAGGCTTGCAGGACAGGCATCAGCACTCAGTTTGGCGTACCGCCCTCCTATTGCCCAGATGCGAACGCCACGGACTGGTGGAATCAAGAGACGATTTGGGGTAGGGACGATCCGGGTGACTTGGACATTTGCCGTGCTTGGGCTCAAACACTATACGGTTTCGGAAGCTATATTGCTGTGGTCGATATGCCGATCAACATTGATGTCCCCTCCTTCGCATGGAACATTGTTGAAGACCCCGACTACTATTGGAACAACCCATGGCCCGACGACATGGAATTGCCTCCTGGTTGGTCTGCGGATCCAGAGCACGGAAACTGGGTTGCGGGGGCCGCGGCGGGACGGCTAGATGATGGGTGCGCAGTTGGGGTTGCTCCCGAGGCAGCAATCATTCCTTACGGATGGGCTTCACCAATGGCGTCCTCCGCCACGATTGCATTGTACTTTGCAAGCGAGTACCTCATCTCGGGGGACATAGTATGCTGTGCCTGGAAAGTGTGGGAGCCAGACATAATCCCATCATTGGAGGATGTCCTACAAGACTTGTATGATATGGGAGTAACCGTCGTTGCGGCGAGTTCGGGAGAGTCTCCAGGAAACTGCTCAACGGTTATCTCTGTTGGTGGATGCGAGAGCGACGGCTGCCTTTGCACCGGTTACAGCGCTGATATCCTCGCCCCCGCCACTGAATTGTATGTACCGGAGTCGTGGGGCGGTTGTGCTGCGTTAATGTCACAATCGACATCAAGTATCCCAACGGCACTCACTGCTGGGTTTGTTGCGTTGCTGCAGGAGCACCACTTTGGATCGCTCAGCCCTTCGGATGTTCGGGACGAACTCCTCGATTATGCTCTGTCGATTTGCGGAAACGATGTCCTGTTCCCTTATGGAACACTGTACCAGACAACACCCGTAGGGTCCTGTGTAACCTACTTCACAATCGAAGACGACTATGAAAACGAGCTGTATTATGCAAACCTATATCTTGACGAGTGCTCCGACATTGTGAGTATCGAGCTTTCGAGCGCGATCTCCTGCTGGGGACCCTATTCTCATAGGGCGTGGATTCCAACTAATGGCGGCCCCTGCGTGAATCTTGGCCTTGAGGAGCCCTGGGCTGGGCAGCGCTCCTACTGGCTCCATATTGTGGACGATGCTGGAGGTATCAGAGACCTCTATTGCGAGCAATGAGTTATTGTCAAGAGTTGTGTATGACCTCCTAGGCGGCGACGTCCTCAACAC
>CAZTWK010000156.1:0-1473 GCA_964617805.1 uncultured Fibrobacteraceae bacterium
GGGGCATGAACGAACGCTCGTCGGAACCACCCCCATTCCCACAGGAGTGTTTGCCGCGGAAGCGCCAAGAGCGAGAGCCAGGCGCGCAAGTTCCACGCGATTTGGCCCGCCATCAGGAAGGCCGCATTGGCCAACAGCGTTCCCGTGGGCATCCGCATCGCCCCCAACCCGTTCTTGGCCTGCTCGATTGCATTCTCCTGGTTGCACCGCTTGTCCGCGTGACGGACAACTTCAGCCGCGGAGACGGTGGGAGGAAGATTGGTCACGAACGCCCGGTAGCTGTAATGCGTCATCAGCTCTCGCTGTCGCTCCTGACGAACCCACTTGCGCAGGATGACCAGCCGCACCGGATGATCCAGACCTGCCGGAGTGAAGGGGATCTCAGTGACCCACTCACGGATCGTGCTCACACGCCGGTATCCACGTCTTCGCGCGATGCGTTGACGCTGCCGCCGTCGTTTCTTTCGGCGAGCACCGGCAGGGTGCGTGGGTTGCTTCTGACGCCGGAAAGGCGCCCAGCATGCGGGTTTCCGGTTCAGGGCGACCCCATGAATGGGTGGGGTCACGGGATGGCCGATCACGAAGTCAGCACCGTGGTCGCAGATCGTCCCCAGAATGGGACCTTCGGAGAACTTCGTGTCTCCACGAACCAGGATGCGGCCGAAGTGCTCACTGAGCATCTCCAAGCACGGTCCGAGCATCTCGGCGGACCCCTCGGCACTGGGGCGGTTGCCAGATCGATTGACGACCCGCAACAACTCCCCGGTCTCCGCCAGGGTGAAGAGCAACGGATGGTAGCTCCAGGTGCCTTTGTAGGAGAAATCTGCCCCCTGTTTGCACTCCCCGTAGACAACCTTGAGCGTCGAGTCCATCTCCAGCGTGATGCGCCGGCGCTTGCGACGCGGCAGGGCGCGCCAGATCTTGATGCGCGCTTCATCAATGGCTTCCTGCAGGGCCCAGAGATCGGGCACTGTGAAGCGCCGCAAGAAGTCGCCGGCTGTCGTCGGGTCAGGGATGCGACAGGCTCCCAAGAGGTTCTTCACCGCCGAGCTATGCTGCAGGCTGGCGACATCCTCGATGTAACGCCCTCCCACGAACAGGTTGTAGGCGTGGGTCAGTATATGGTCGGATTCGAAGTAGGGTAGGTTCAGCTTCAGGAGATGCAGATGTTTGTTGATGCTCCGATCAAGACCCACACGCATGGCGAGCTGGTGCGCCAAGGCCAGACCACCATCTGCCGTAGTCGGCTGGCGCTCCATGACCTCTACTCGCACGCGACGATTGGTGAAGACCGGGGCAGAACGCTTCGGCCAGATCAACTCCTGACTCGTGTGCCGGTCAATTCGACGGGTGGTTGGACGTTGACGAGAACGGCGCGAACGCGTAGCTTTGGAGCGCACTTGAAAGCCTCCTTTCGGCACCCGAGGGTTTTCTTACACACACCCCTCAAATGCAGGAAGGAGGCTGCTTTTT
>CAZTWK010000157.1:0-1413 GCA_964617805.1 uncultured Fibrobacteraceae bacterium
CGCACAGGTTGCAGCGGAGACGTTCGAGCTCGTAGACCGTGGCCAGCAGCGGGGCCATGCCCTTGACCCGGACCATCACCGCCGGGTCCGGCAGCGGATAGACCCTTCCCCGACGGCAATCGGGGCAGCGGTCTGACTTCTTCAGCGCTCCGTAGGGGATCTTCACCTTGTCGGCGCCGTGGTACGCGTCGGCGCCGTTGCGGCCGTGACCCTTGCGCTTCTTCTTGGGCTCCGTCGAGCCTTGTCCGTCATCGGAGCCGTCGCTTCCCGCGCCATCGGTCGGGGCGTCGTCCTCGTCGTCGGTCGAGCCGACGACTTGGCTCGTCTTCTCGGTGCTCGAGCCGAAGATCAGCTTCCTCAAGCGCCTGATCGACGCGCCCTTCATCTGGATCTCGTTGGTGAGGTAGGCCAGCGTATCGACTGCGCCTCCCAGCACCTCCCGGTCCTCGGTACCAAGCGGGCCGGACGCCGAGCGTTCGACGATCGACTTGAGATCTTCGAGCTGAATGTCCAGACGCTTCGGCTTCCGCTTTCTGGCTGGCTTCTTCCTCTGGCGCTTCTTCACGGGAGCCTCGAGAGCAGCTCCCGGTAACGCTTCGTCAACGGGTAGCCCAGCACGTCCTTGAGCGGTCGGTTCGGTCGGTTCGTCTGGTCGTCCTTGCCCCGTCCCGTCGTTTGGCCAAGGTACACCCAGTTCGCCGCCCGGTAGCAGGTCCCCTTGAACCGGGTCGGGTCCACGAAGGTCTCGGCGAAGTAGACCGAGTGACCGTAGGCTCTCTCCCACTCGATCGGCAGCAGCTTCGCCATCCGGCCCAGCAGATGGGACGCCAGGTGGGGGACCTCGATCCACGGCAGGATCAGAAACCGGCTGTTGTAGACGACGAAGCGGATGTTTCGCCGTCGCGCCGCCGCCGACCACCCGATGTGCCGGTCCCGAGGTCCGAGGTGCCGGGGCGCCGAGCTCCAGGCGAAGCACGCCACCGGCCGCTCGCCGCTCAGCACCAGGTACTTCAGGTGCTCGCCCACCGGGTGCGTGTAGCCGAGGTAGTGGTACGTCTCGACCAGGCCGTTGAATAGCGGCTCCTGGTCGGTGCGACGCACCTGCCGGAGAGCCAGCGGTCGCAGCGCGTCGAGGCGCTCTCGGACTGGAGTGCGGTCCACATCGACTCGAGCAGGACGGCTCCGACGGAGAAACGGATTCGGCGGCACCATGCGTACCGGTGGCAGCTCGATGCGTCCTCCGCGATGAAGCTCGAGCATCAGGCCGCGGCACACCATGTCCCGCGGTGAGCCATTGGGCTGATACCAGCCCCAGGCCTCGCACAGCTTCTTCGAGAGCTTCCGTCGGCTCGACGAAGGATTCGCGTCGATCAGCTCCTGGATGAACGACACGTCCTGCTCGGAGACTCGACG
>CAZTWK010000158.1:0-1397 GCA_964617805.1 uncultured Fibrobacteraceae bacterium
CCGGCATGGCCGGCACCCCTTCCGCCACGTCCGTGGGGTAGCGCAAAAACCGCAGGACGACGCTCTCCCGCGGCCCGAGCTCCCAGGCGGCGGCATAGTTACTCCCCGGGCATTCGTCGATGGGCACCCAATAGGGACTCACTGGCGTCATCTTCCAGACCGTCCACGGCCCCACCCCGACGCCGACCTCGTCGAGATCGACCGTCACCATGCCGCTGCGGGTCTCGCCGGTGAAGTTGGTCAGCAGAACGGCGAGCCGATCCTCCGGGCTAACGAGACAGCCGCCGAGGACCCCCAAGCTGCCGTACTGCTCATGCACGCCGCCGTTGGGCTCGAACTGGACGATTACGTCGCCGAAGCCACTCAACCCGGGCGGTCTTTCCCAGCGCCCGTGGACAGCGTACTCGGGCATCCGACCGGCCAACACCGCCAGGTCGCGCAGGTAGCCGATGCTGGCCGTCTTCTCCAGGTCCCAGGTGGAGGCTGGTTCGGTGTCGATGATGTGGGATAGGCAGGTGCCGTTGATCCAGGCCCAGGCCTGCATGAAGCGGTAGGTCTGCGGCTCGTTGTCGCCGTACACGCTCAGCACGCTCCAGATGTTGCGGATCCGGTCGTGGTAGACGGCTGGCACCAGCGGGAGCGGTTCGCCAACGTCGAGGGTGAACCAGCCGGGGCCCTTCTGGTCCCAGGCATGGGCCGGGAAGAAGTCCAGGTAGGGGATCAGGTACTCGCAGCGGCTCTCGTTGATGAGGAAGGCTTCGGGCCACGCGGTGCGGATCCGGTCGAGCATGTACCGGTAGCCGTCCAGCCAGTAGGTCCCGCCGCCGGGCAGGTGGGCGATGTGCAGCGGGTTGTGGCAGAGCGAGGGCTTGGGGAAGTTGTCGCAGTAGAGGTCGGTCAGGCCGTCGTTGGCGAGGACTACGTCGACCAGGTCCGGGTAGGTGTCCGACCAACCGGACCCCGGGCAGAGGACGTAGGAACTGAACATGTTCGACCGGTACTCGTCGCCGTTGTAGGTATGGGCGACCTGGACCATACCGGGATGCGTCTCGTAGCCGAAGGGGAGGTCGCGGGTCGAGGAGTAGGGGTGGGAGCCGAGGCCGAGGCTTGCGGTGAAGGCCCAGAAGTCGAGGGTTTCCGGCGGCCAGGACCAGGCCGGGTCGAAGGCGTAGGGCCGCCAGCCCCAGTTGCGACTGTGGGTGGTCAACCCCGCGTCGGGTCCCATGAAGTCCACGAACTCCTCCACGATCTGGCGACAGCTGTCCGGGTCGGTCTGGACGGCAGCGAGGGGGTAGAAGGCCGAGAGGTTGGTCTGTAAGGCGGAATCCCGTACGTTGGTGCGCTGGAATAGAGCGCCCGGCGACATCCACGGCATCTGCGACACACGGTCGCGGTAG
>CAZTWK010000159.1:0-1396 GCA_964617805.1 uncultured Fibrobacteraceae bacterium
TTCGTCAGGTACCCGGGCAGATCGATCCTTCGCCGGCCGCGCTGCGTCTTCGGCTCCCGAAAGCACAACCTCCCGCTGGTCTGCTCGACCGTGCGCACGACGCGCAGGAGGCTCTCATCGAAGTCGATCGCATCCCAGGAGAGCGCGAGGATCTCACCCCGTCGCATCCCGGTCCCAATCGCGATCACGACCGGCAGGTAGCAGGGCCCGCCGCGCATCGCGTTGATGAGATCGGCCTGCTGCTCCTCATCCAGGACACACACCCGCGCGCTCGCACGTCGCGGCGGCTGCGCAAGTCGCGCCGGGTTGACTCGAATCTTCTGAAAGCGCACCGCGGTCTTGAGCGCGCATCTCAACACGCGATGATGATGGTGCACGGTCGACGGCGAGAGCCCACCGCGCCGATCGAGCCGTCCCCTCTCGAGAGCATACGAGTAGTAGGACTGGACGTCTTGCGGCGTAAGCTCCTCGAGTTCAACGCTTCCGATCCCCGGGACCAGGTGGTCCTCGATGATCTGCTCATACCGCTGGTATGTCCGTCCGCTCACCCGGTGCCGGGCGAGGTCCTTGAGCCACCAGCGGAGGAATTCTCTGAGTGTCATGATCGGATGGTGTAGCCCAATCGATGCCAGACCTCAGCCTGCGCCCAAATGCCTCTGACGCCCTCATCATGCAGGCCGCACGAATCATGCATTTGGGGTGCCGAATTCGGTGGCGATCCTCCCCTCCCCCACGAATTGCCTGATGCACGGCAGCACTGCGATCTGCGCGTCGAATCTGCAACGCACCCGCCCCCTCTCGGATTCAGCCACCGACAGATGTACCCACTGCGTCGCTTACGCGATCCGGTCACAGGGGGAACGGATTGTGCACCTCTTCTGCACGCTCCTGCTCAAGCTGCTCAAACGAACTTTCCTGCTTCTCCTTTTCATTGAGCTCGACAACGCGACCCCCGCGGGCCGCATAGCATTGGCCTCTGCAACGAAAGAGGAGAATCTACTCATGGCGTCTGAATTCAACATTCTCAGCGACCGGGGCCAGACCCTGCGCATGCTTGCGTGGCGTCCCGATGGCCCCGGTCGCGAATCCGAACGGCTCGTCGTGGACGAGCAGACCCAGAGGCGTGGTCCTCCCGATACGCCCCTGACTCAACACCTCGCCTCGTTGGAAGACACCGAAGACACCACATCGGGAGGCTCTACTCTATGCTCTATCGAATCCTGGCTTTCTTCGCTGCAGTAACGGTCACCTTTGTTGCCGGATGTAGTACGGAAGACAACGCTACCATGCCCTCCGCACACAACAGCGCCATGTCCGGCGGTCTGCTGGCCGAAGGGGCCTGCTGTCTCGCCGACGGCTCTTGTATTGTGATCAGCTCCGCTGAGTGCGCCGAGCT
>CAZTWK010000160.1:0-1368 GCA_964617805.1 uncultured Fibrobacteraceae bacterium
GGCGGCGCCCCGATCTCTGTGGAAAAGCTCTGACGTAGCTCCGGTAGACATCGATCTTATCCTCCTCAAGCAGCCTGCTGCAAGCCCGGCCGCTGCACTTCCTTCAGATCCCTCCAGCCATCGATCCTGCGCAGCGTGATCTGCTCCATGGCAAACAAACCGTAGAGAAGCACCAGGGCCGACTCCTCGTTCGTGAACGACGCCTGGGTCTTCGTCCGGCGGCGGAATGCGCTGTTCACGCCCTCGATCAGGTTGGTCGTCCGCAGACCCTTCCACTGACTCTTCGGGAAGCTGTAGAAGCTCAGCAGATCCTCGCTGGCCTCCTCCAAGCTCCGCACGATCCCTTTCGACAGGGCCCTCCACTTGCGGATGAAGGCCTGCTGTGCAGCCTGTGCGGCCCGCAAGTTCTTGGCGTAGATGATTGCCGAATAGTCCCGCTTCAGCTCCGCGTGGCTGTGCTTCGGCGCCTTCGCCAGCAGGTTCTCGAGCTTGTGCTTCGTGCACCGCTGCACCTTCGTCTCAGGCCACAACTCGCCCAGGGAGCGCAACAGGCCCGGATTCCCGTCCACGATCACCAGGGCTGGCGCCGCCAGGCCTCGCCCCGCGAGATCCTCCACCACCGATCGCCAGGAGACTGTCGATTCGCTGCGGGCGATCTCCAGCGACAGGAGCATCTTCTCGCCGTCGTCGCGGACACCGATCGCCGCAAACACAGGGACCTTCACGACCCGACGGGCCAATCGCACCGGCAGGTACATGGCATCCATGTAGATGTAGGTGATCGCCAGATCGGAAAGATCCCGCGTCCGCCAAGACTCGAAGAGATCCTGCAAGCGCCTTACGACTCGCGAAACGGCGCTCTTGGACAGGTGCTTCTCCCCGAGAAGCGGCGAGAGGGCCTTGCGGATCCGCCGCGTGTTGCCGCCGGCGAAGTACACACCGAGGATCGTCTCATCGACCTTCTTCGTTCGGCGTGCGTAACGATCCAGGAGCTTGGAGCGCCACTCGGTCGTGGATCCGTCCTCGGCGAAGAGGCGTGCACGGGGGATCGACAGGTGTTGAGGGCCGTATTCGGTGAGAATTCCCCGGGTGATGGATCCGTTTCTATGCCCCTGGCGGCCCTCTGTTCGCTGGGAAGGCGCAGCGCCCAGGGCGGCCTCGAGCTCTTCTTCGAAGGTCAGCTCGATGGCCTCGCGGATCCGACCTCGCAGGCAGGCGGTTAGGTCACGAGGGAATGCAATGACTCTCGCTGGTGTGGTATCGTTCGACATGGCGTAGTCCTCCGGTACTTTGCGCTGTCCAGCGCGGGGTGTTTGAGCACCCGGAGACTACGCCATTTTGCTTTCCCACAGAACTCGGGACAGGGCC
>CAZTWK010000161.1:0-1350 GCA_964617805.1 uncultured Fibrobacteraceae bacterium
CCCGGCGTTGGATCTGAGCACACCCGTGCCGGCAGTAAATATGACCGCGATCACAGCCAAGACAGATCTTCACCAACTGGTGACAACGAACACAGTTGTAGATCCGGTAACCGGCCTCGAGCACCCCCACCCCGCTCACCAAAAGGCTGGACAGATGGGTCGGGATCGAGGCATCCTACAGAAGGGTTCTTTTTGCCTCGATCACGGAGACAACCCCACGAAGGCTCGGGGAGGACGAGTCCCTGGGCCTTCACCTTTCCGGCGGCACAATCCTCCTAGCACATATTCCTGAACAGAGCTTCCCAGAAGAAGATACGGCCGAAGAAGTAAATCCGAAGAGCTTCCCCGCGGCTATCCAAACGCTGGTGAAATATCCTGGGGGAGAAGAGCGATCTTCACCATCTATGTGCGGGTTTCAAGCGCCATCGACAGGGGGCACCGTACGGAATCGGGAGTCCCTCGATGCGCATGACTTCACCCAGCCAGCGATCGAGATGACAGCGGTAGCTGCGTGTTCGATCGCCATGTTCCACGGTTAGACGCCTACCGTATTGACCAAAGATGCCGTCATTGTCGTGAAGGAGGAAACGAGGAGCGTCGTCCGAACCTGCCGCCTCGCGGATCTGCTGTTTGACCCAAGGAAGCGTGGGGTTGGTCGTGACATTGACATGAACGATGCGTCGCGTTCCGATCTCCATCACGACGAAAACATAGGCGACGGCAAAGAAGGCGGTGTACTGAGTCAGAAAGTCGCAGGCCCACAGCTCCTTGGCGTGGTTGCGAACGAAGGAGCGCCAAGTCTGGTCGCCACGGGGCGTGCGCCGCACCATGTAGCCGCGGATGGTGCTGGGGAGTGCAGGATGCCGAACTTGGCAGCAAGCTCCTCAGCAATCTTGTCTTCACCCCATCCGGGTTGGTCAGCCGAGATGCGCTTGATGAAGGCGATGTGCTTCCAAGGAATGCGGGGACGGCCGATCTTGCTCGGGCGCGACTTGCGACGCCACATGGCCTTGAAGCCCTTGCGGTGCCAGCCGACGACAGTGGCAAGCTTTACGATGATGAGGGTGCGGGTGGCGTCGGACCAAAGTCGGTGCAGCATGATTCAGAACACTCGATCCTCAGAGCGAAGCCTGGGGCGCTTCTGAGTCCGGCTGTAGACGGTAAGCTGCTGACGCAGGGCGGCATTCTCCAGCGCCAGGCTTGCCCGCGGCATCAGCGCGGCCCGTACGAGAGCAAGCAGAGCAGATAGTAGTGTTCTCATCATGGGTGAGATTGTACCATTATGAGAGAGATGGCCGATTGTGAGGGAGTTACGGCCGGGTGGACCGAGGCCGTTACCGGCCCCGGCCT
>CAZTWK010000162.1:0-1340 GCA_964617805.1 uncultured Fibrobacteraceae bacterium
GGGTCTGGAACGCTGCAGGATCAACAGTCTAACCGTCGTGTTGTGAAATGACTCAGAGACGAGGGTGCCATGGCCTCACAGGAGCGCGAAGCGCGACGGGGTGGCCATGTTGGTACCATGTTGGCGACAGCAGTCCTCTCTCATCGTGAGCCACATGGCCACCCGCCTGTGCTTCCGCACAGTCGTGAGGCCATGGCACCCTCGTTTTTCTTTGGATTCTGGAGCGCTCTCGGATCACGCCGCCTCCTCAACCCAGGCGGTGTAGCGCTTTGAGAGGTGTGACCAGAAGCGCGGGAGACGGTTGCTTTGGTGGATGGCGCGAAGCGTGAGAATGGCCGAGACCCCCTCGTCGTGCCACCGCTGGCCGCTGCGCTTGGTTCGGAAGCCGACGACGGACTTGCAGGCTCCTTCAGTGGCTCCACTCCCCACCGGCAATCCAGCTTTTCGCAGCGCCACGTATCTCATGCGGTCCTTGTTGTTGGCGATGAACGTCTGGTTGTCGATCAGGGTGGCCCGAGCTTTGCCGGCATACAGCCACAGACGCTCGTCGATGAACTGCTCGATGGCGTCTATCGTCGTGTCGTCCTTATCGAGTCCTCGCAGCCATTTCGCCATCTGCGAGGCGCGGCGTTCGGGGTCGTCTTCGAGGATCGCCAGGACGTCACCGAGGCGCTCGCTGAGGTGATATCGGTCGATGGCTTCATGATACCGCTCGACGCTCGGCTCCGCGTCCAGGGCTCCTCGGGTCAGATTCCACATCTCCGGTGCACCGTCCTGAACCAACCCGACTTCGAGCGCGGGTTCGCGGAGCTTGGCGGCTCTTACGTCAGCAGTCATCCGGGCCACGATGTCTTCGGGGCCTTCATAGTGAGTCGCAGCGTATTTCCTGGTCGTCATCAACTCGCCGTCACCGTCCACGAAGCCGACCGTTCCGACGTAGGCCATGTGGTAGTTGACGTCCACTGGTGGCGGCGGCGTGCGCTCGTAGGGCTTGCTCCGCTTCTTCCGCTGTGTCTTTGGCGGCGCGCCTTCCTCCCGCGCTTCCTCGAAGGGCACCGTCGTCCGGTCGAGTCCGACCGAGACTGCGATTGTTCCCTCGGGAACGCCTTCGGACTGGCGCAGATACCGTTCGATGCGAGGGGCTTCTTCCCTCGCTTTGGTCCCCACTGCCTTGCAGATCCGCTCGACCGTAGAGCGCGACGGCACCTTTCGATGTGCGCCGTCCATCGACTCGACGTAGTCCCGCGACGTCTCCTTGCTCAGGTTCAGCGCGATGCTGTAGCCCAGCGCCGGCGTACCGCGTTCGACCAGGCCTGCTTCGAGTTCCACCGGCACGACCG
>CAZTWK010000163.1:0-1314 GCA_964617805.1 uncultured Fibrobacteraceae bacterium
GGCTGCACACTTTTGCACAGCGATCCTTTCGACTCACCGTCTCGCGGGAAAATCGAGCGGTTCAACCGCACGGTCAGGCAGCGGTTCCTGTCCAGGCTGCCCGAAGACACAACCATCACTATCGAGGACCTGAACGACCGTTTTGGCCGGTGGCTGCATGACGATTACCACCTGCGGCGCCACGGTGGGATCAAGATGAAGCCGCTCGACCGGCTGCTTCTGTCCTGTGAGCAGACCCAGATCAAACGGCTCGGCGACGGTGAGATCGACCATGCGTTCATGGGGCGGGTTGTTCGCGTGGTGCGCAACGACGCGACCGTGTCGGTCGGCAACCGGTTTTACGAAGTCCCGCCGGAGTTCATCGGGTCTCGCTGTGACCTGCGGTTCCCGATCGGCAGGCCTGAAGATCTGATCCTCTACCGGGACGACCAGCCGGTCACGAAGATCAAGGAGGTCGACCTGGCTGATAACGCCCGGTTCCACGCTCGGCGGGTTCGCACCGGCGGCATCCAGACTCAGGAGGACCGGTCATGATCCAGGCCAGGTTCGGACTCAAGAAACTGCCTTTCGACAAGAGCATCGCCACGCGGGATCTGTACGTGTGGCCCGGCCTTGAAGAACTGATCGCCAGGCTGGAAATGGCCAAATCCGCCCGCGGGATCATGCTTCTGACCGGGGACCCCGGTCTGGGCAAGACCGTGGCGGTCCGTCGCTTTGTCGAGAGCCTCAACAGCGAGCACTACGTGTGTTGCTATCTGCCGCTGGCGACGGTCACGGTGCTCGATGCGTACGGCCAGCTCAACCGCGCCCTGGGCGGAACCGAGGTCCGCTCAAAAAGCCGGATGTTCGAGCAGATCCAGAGCGGGGTGTCCCAGTTGACCGACCGCGGCAAGCAGCCGGTGATCATCTTCGACGAGGCGGATCTGTTGAAGTCGGCGATGTTCGACGAACTGCGGATCCTGTTGAACTTCGAGATGGACAGCAAAGACCCGCTGTTGTTGATCCTGGTCGGCCAGCCCCAACTGCTGGCCAAGCTGTCGTTGCGGATCCATCTGCCGTTCCGCCAGCGGGTGGCGATGCGGTATCGCATGCCGCCGATGGACGAAGAGCAGACCCGCGGCTACGTGGAGCATCACCTGAAGTTGGCCGGTCGCGGTCAGCGGCTGTTTACCGACGAGGCGATGATGCAGTTGTTCGTGCAGTCGGGGGGTGTGGCGCGTGTCGTGGGGAACCTTGCCCTGGCGGCGATGACCGAGGCGGCGCTTGCGGGCAAGGATCTGGTGGAACTCGACGAAGTGATCACCGCCAGCAAGG
>CAZTWK010000164.1:0-1295 GCA_964617805.1 uncultured Fibrobacteraceae bacterium
GGTGGTGTATCAGTTTGTGTGTAGAAAGGGGTTGAGGGGCGGGTGTTAATAGCATAGAAAGCGGGCATATTCGTAGTCCTACCCACTCGCGATGGAAAGGAGAATATGCCCGTGAGAGACAGAAGCCTCCCAAGGCCCATGATAGCCAAGCTGTGGAGAGAAGTAAAGAACCATGCAGAAGACGAGATCACTGCCGATACGAGAGCGTTACTCAAGGAGCTGATCGAGGGGAGGATCGATGCAGAGTTCGAGGATCTGGTGAAGTGCAGCCGGTACGAGCGCTCGGAGGATCGGCAGGACTACCGGAACGGATACTGGACACGAGGTCTTCTGACAACCGTGGGGCACATTACTGGTCTGAAGATCCCAAGAGCGAGGCATCTGAAGTTCAGGAGCAGCTTCTTCGGCTGGTATCAGCGCCGGCATGAGGCGTTCGATCGGGCAGTGCGGGTTTGCTTCGTGGGCGGTGTGTCGACCAGGAAGGTGAAGGCCGTGACGAGAGCCTTCACGGACGCGGGGATCTCAGCGAGCACAGTGAGCAGGATCCTGAAGGGAGTAGATGAGGAACTCAGAGCGTACAGAAAGCGACCCATTACGGGCTCACACCGGTTCATCTTCGTAGATGCAGTCTGGATGTCGGTGAGGAAGCGATACGACCGGAAGAGCCCGGTGTTGGTCGCCGTCTCCGTGGATGAGGAACACAACATGACGCTGTTGGGCTTCAAGCTGACGTTCGCAGAAAGTCAGCTTGAGTGGGCGTCGTTCCTTGGCGATCTACTCAGGCGTGGTCTCGATGACAGCGCCGTTGAACTCATCATCCACGATGGCGCCGCAGGCATCATAGCCGCCATCGCTGAGCTCCTCCCATATGTGAAGACACAGCTGTGCGCGGTGCACAAGGTCAGGGCGGCTGCCGCCAAGCTGAGGAACAAGTCCGGGAGGAACGCGTTCCTTGCCCAGGCCAACGCCATCTACAAGGCCGAGAGTGTTACTGATGCTCGAGAACGACTGGATGCGTTCTCGAAGAGGTGGCATCCGGACGAGCCTCATGCCGTGAACTCTCTCAGGAGGAACTTCGGGAAGACCCTTGTCTACATGCAGTTCAAGAAACACCTGTGGAAGACCCTGAGAACCACCAATCCACTGGAGCGCCACCAGGAGGAGGTCCGCAGAAGGATCACACCCATGAGGAGCTTCGCCGACGACAAAAGCTGTGAAAGGATCGTCTATGCTATAGTTGCCGGAGTCGAACCGGATATGTCCATGTGAATCTACACATAACTATGGACACTACC
>CAZTWK010000165.1:0-1243 GCA_964617805.1 uncultured Fibrobacteraceae bacterium
CTAGCTGCCTGACTTGCACCACGGCAGTGTCCTAGCCCCTGAAGTGTGGCTGGCTTGCCGGCCCGAGAGCCACAATCGGGCAAAGGATCACGATGCAGAGCACGATCTATTTCGCGAAATATGAAATGCATCGTTTCATATTTCAAGGCATGGACGACCTCCTTGAGGAAGTTCCCTACCTCAGGTGAGCGGCGAATCTGGTTCTCGGCAAACGGAGGGCTTCTCAACCCTGTGTTTCATCCAGCGGATCCTCGTAGACCTCCAGGTATCCCGCCGGAACCCGCTGCGTCAAGTACAGTCCCGCCCCGCTCAGGTAGAAGGTGAAACCGTCCCTCGACATGCCCTCGGCGTCGACAGCCATGATGATGGGGTAGGAGTCGCGGCGGGCTCCGACAGCCCGCGCTGTTTGTAGATCGTCGGTCAAGTGAACATACTGCCGGCCCATGCCCTGGAGCCCCGCTGACCAGATCCGCCCCATGAAGCGTCGCGCGGTGCCGTGGAGCAAGAGGGCCGGGGGGGCGACCTCCGGGTAGTTGATGGCGACATCAACCGAGTGGCCGTAACAAGCACGAATCCGGTGTGGTCGGCTGGCCGAGTCGATTTCGTAGCGTCCCTTCTCATCAAGCTCAACTATGAGATGCAGGAGTTCACGGGTGACGGGGCACTTCTTCCAGACCTTCTGCAGGCCGGCAAGCAGCTCTGGCAAGTCGACCCAGCCGTCCTCCTGAATCCCCACGCCCGCGGCCTCGGGCTTGTGCCTCAAGACCATGGCGATGAACCGGCTGAGGCGCTCTTCATGTTTGGAAAGGGCTTGGTGCATGAAGCCTCTTGGTTTTGTTGATCCTCCAACGTTCAGTGCTTCGGGTGATGCGAGCTGGGATTTCAGGCGGTGGTTGGATTCCGTCACCCAACCTACTCGAACCCCCGAAGCACCGTCCGCACATCGTAGGCGTTCCCCGGTTCGCGCCACCCTGGTTGCCGCTGAGTGATGGTCATCGACTCGAGGACGAAATCCATCCTAACCGAGAAACGCCGCTGGAGCCTCACGGCGATGAACCGTTCGTAGCCCTGCACAAGCAACAGAGCCCCCACGACAATGGCAGCCGCCGTCCAGGTGTCGGGGCGGAACCATCTCGCAGCATCCCCCAGGCGGAATTGCCGAATGGCGGCAATGTAGTGGGGGAGAAGAACTCCGTGAATCTGAGAGCATGATGAAGCAACACCAAGCCGGTGCCCAGAATCA
>CAZTWK010000166.1:0-1226 GCA_964617805.1 uncultured Fibrobacteraceae bacterium
GGCGTAGCAGGCGTTCACCACGACGAGACACTTTGAAGTCCCATGCCAGTCTCGTTTCGCGGCTCACTGGGCGCCGAGTTGGCCCGAGCGGGACGCCAGCAATTCCTCGAGACCTTTTTGTAGTGCGCACCTTCGTACGCTAGAGCATACCACCCTGCCATAGACCATCGTCATAGCGCTCCATCGTCCTCCTGAGTCGTCCCCCGAGAGAATCGAGTCTCTTCTCAAGCCGAGAATCCTCGGTATGATTGGCCTCGGAGGCAATGCATCCGAGAAGATCCTCAAGTTCGTCAAGACTGAAATGCCCTATGAGTTGACGCGAAGCTGCAATGGGTTCAAGGCGTGCAAGGTAGTCCAGATCAACATAGCTCAATGCATCCAACAGGTCTCGATCTCCTGCTTGGAACTTGACCGGGACACGTTCACTTTCCTGGATTCTGATACGTGACATATAGTGCAATCTCTGTTCTTGAGTCGGTTCGGTCTGGATCGGCTCCGCGGTCTGGGATCTACCTTTTCGCCCGTCTGGCTTGCCGACGTGCCAGTTCAGCCAAGAGTCTCAACGCTCGATTCACGGACTCGGAGTCAGGATAGAGTTCGGCCAGGTCAGGCTCAAGGACGACCACATTTGTGCCTTCGGCGAACCGGCCTGCATATTTGCCGCGAATGCCCTTTGAGAAGTCGTACTCGTCTCTCATGTCGGGATCCGACCGGGAATGATCATGTTTCTTCATAAGCTTTCTTCTCGGGGCGCGTCGCGCGCCTTGCGCTGATGATCCGAATGTGATCGTTGTCTTCCGTGTGAACGACGATGAGCAGTTTTCTGTATCGGGATTGCCCGAGCAGGATGAACCGCTCTTCATCGCTCGAATGATCCGGGTCAGGGACGGTCAATGATAGGGGGTCGCCAAATGCAGTTGAGGCCTCTTCGAAGGTGACATCGTGCTTCTTTGCATTTGCGATGGCCTTCTGGCGATCCCATTCGAAGGTCAAGCCCATCCCTGATTCCTCATCCTTCTACGCTATGAATCCTCTCAGGATCCATCCTACCACAGATAGTCAAGACGTAGCATCGGTTGCTGAAACCGAAAGGCGGCATCCTAACTCAAACTGCCATAAGGATTTTGACGGCAGAGCTGTGAGGCGGATCGTCCCCCGTTTCTTGGTCGCCGAACGCTAGCATCACCAGTGGGTGGGCTGGCGCGGCCCTGGCCTTCGCAGGACCT
>CAZTWK010000167.1:0-1225 GCA_964617805.1 uncultured Fibrobacteraceae bacterium
TTTTCAATATCTACTCGAAACATCACCCCGCGATGATTGCCGGATCAGGGCTAGGTATGCCAGGTCACGCTGCATAGATCTTCCTCGCAGACTGCAGTATCGCATCACGGCGGATGGGGTTGCGGCTCCGCTCGATCGCCACTTTCTCAAACAAGTCAATGTCACGACCGACAAGGTTCTGGAGCTCTTCACGCATTCTGACGAACTCGAAGATGCCCCAGCTTGCCGCATCGCTGAAACTCACAAGGATGTCAATGTCGCTGTCATCCGAGAACGATTCTGAAAGGACGGAACCGAAGAGGTGAAGTTCTGCCACCTGCCACCTCGTGCAGAATTCGATGAGGGCAGCTCGCGAGATACCCATGCGCTTGTGCAAGATAGCTTCGTCCATGACGTCCCCCAGGATTACTACGCTCAAGTCTAGATGATGATAATGCCCTGAGTGCGGTCTGCAACAGAAGATCTACTTGCCCGTGCGGCAGAAGTTCCTCCCGGGTCGTTTCCTGGACTCACAGAGGTAACGCATTGTTGTGGAAACGATTGCATCGTTGATGCGTGTTGCCACAAAACGCAGCAGCAGGTGTCTGGGAGGATCCCGGGCGACAAAGAGGTTGTCTTGAGTCGACAGTGTTGGGAAATTCGGATGGATGATCGAGCAGTCAGCCGGGGTGGCGGAATTGGTAGACGCAGCGGACTTAAAATCCGCTGGACCCATCGGTCCGTGAGGGTTCGAGTCCCTCCCTCGGCACAGGTGAATGTGGTGGTGGATGTGGAAGTCCAGATATGTATTGGTAAGCTTTCGAGGATGAATATGCGAGTCGAAGACGCGAAAGGCAATTCGATCTCCAGCCTCGACGCATGGGCGAAGCTGTACGACACTCCGCAGTCATCGCATCAATGGAAGAAGTATCGAAGCGCCTATTCGGTCGCTGACTTCATTATCAATCGAAATGGTGCCGAGGCCCTTGAGGATCGAGTAGACGATGCCCTCGGGGAGACGATTGAATTTGAGAGGGCTGTCCCGGAGTACGAGGTCCGATTTGACAGCTTCGGCCGTGGTCGGATGCACGACCTGGCGATTTTCGGAAAGACCTCGTCGGATAGGAGCATTTTCGTCGGCGTTGAGGCAAAGGTAGATGAGCCGTTTGGGGCCCTGGTGCGGGATGCCTATCTAGCGGCAAAGGCAAAACAGGTAGCGGGGGTGCCAACCAATGCACCGGAACGG
>CAZTWK010000168.1:0-1023 GCA_964617805.1 uncultured Fibrobacteraceae bacterium
CGTCCTCGAAGCAGCAGGCGCCGAGAGGCTGCGGGCACTCGGTCGTGGCGCAGTCGGTGCCCATGCCGTACCACATGCCACCCTGGCCGGTGCACTCAGTGTCGGTGAGATCCTGGCAGCTTCCATCTTCGAAGCAGCAGGCGCCCAGCGGCTGATCGCACTCGGTCGTGGCGCACTCGGTGAGGTCACCGTAGAACGTACCGCCCTGGCCGACGCAGTCTTCCTCGGTCAGATCCTGGCAGCTTCCATCGTCGAAGCAGCAGGCGCCGAGAGGCTGCGGGCACTCGGTCGTGGCGCAGTCGGTGCCCATGCCGTACCAGTCGCCGTCGATCGCGAGGCAGTCTTCTTCGGTCAGGTCTTCGCAATGACCATCCGTGAAGCAGCAAGCACCAGGAGGCTGCGGACAGGGGTTCTCTGCATCGCAGGAACCGCCGACCCACATGCCCGTGCAGTCCTCTTCAAGGAGCATCTCGCAGTGACCGTCCTCGAAGCAACATGCGCCCGGAGGCTGCGGACAATCGGTCGTCGCGCAGTCAGTGCCGAAGCCTTCCCAAGCACCGCCCTGGCCGACGCAGTCAACTTCGAGCAGGTCGGCGCAGGTGCCGTCCTCGAAGCAGCAGGCGCCGAGAGGCTGCGGGCACTCGGTCGTGGCGCAGTCAGTGCCGAAGCCGTACCACGTGCCGGCCTGGCCGGTGCAGTCCGCATCGGTCAGATCGAGGCAGGAGCCGTCCTCGAAGCAGCAGGCGCCGAGAGGCTGCGGACAATCGGTCGTCGCGCAGTCAGTGCCGAAGCCGTACCAGGTGCCGGTGCACTCAGCTTCCAGCAGATCCTGGCAGCTTCCATCCTCGAAGCAGCAAGCTCCGAGCGGCTGCGGGCAGTCGAAGGTCGCGCAGTCGGTGCCGAAGCCTTCCCAAGCACCGCCCTGGCCGACGCAGTCAACTTCGAGCAGATCGGCGCAGGTGCCGTCTTCGAAGCAGCAAGCTCCGAGCGGCTGCGGGCAGTCGAAGGTCGCGCAGTCGGTGC
>CAZTWK010000168.1:1123-1210 GCA_964617805.1 uncultured Fibrobacteraceae bacterium
AGTCAACTTCGAGCAGATCGGCGCAGGTGCCGTCTTCGAAGCAGCAAGCTCCGAGAGGCTGCGGGCACTCGGTCGTGGCGCAGTCGG
>CAZTWK010000169.1:0-1209 GCA_964617805.1 uncultured Fibrobacteraceae bacterium
AGAAGGACAACCTGTATAAGATTTGGAATCGGATGTCGTCCGGGAGCTACTGTCCGCCTCCGGTTCGTCAGGTGGAGATCCCCAAAGGGGATGGTCGAATGCGACCGTTGGGGATACCGACAGTCGCAGACCGAGTGGCGCAGATGGTGGCCAAGCTGACGCTGGAGCCGCTGGTGGAGCCTGTGTTCCATCAGGACTCCTACGGGTATCGGCCTGGCAGGTCGGCATGGGACGCCGTAGGTGCAGCGCGAGCACGCTGTCGGCGCATGGACTGGGTCATAGATTTGGACATCTCGGACTTTTTCGGGAGTCTGGATCATGACCTGATGATGAAGGCAGTGAAGCATCACACGGATCTTGGATGGATCCACCTGTACGTGGACCGGTGGCTGAAAGCTCCGGTGCAACGGGAGGATGGGACCATTGAGAGCCGCACGGCCGGAACGCCGCAAGGAGGCGTCGCTAGCCCCTTGTTGGCGAATCTGTTCATGCACTATGCGTTCGACGAATGGATGCGGAGAACGTATCCAATGGTACCTTTTGAGCGGTACGCTGATGATGCCGTGATCCACTGCGTCAGCTTATCCCAAGCCCAGATGGTTCTGGAAGCGGTTCGTCGGAGGTTGAGGGAGTGCCATCTGGAGTTGCACCCGCGGAAAACGAAGATCGTCTACTGTAAGGACTATCGGCGGCGGGGTGACTACGGAGAGTACAAATTCGATTTCCTCGGATACACTTTCAGACCTCGGAGTGCTCAGGGACCGAGCGGGAAGACCTTTTTGGGCTTTCTACCCGCCATCAGTAGCAAGGCGGCCAAGAAGATCCGGACGACGATCCGGGACTGGCACCTTTCTCGAAGAATGAGTACCAAGTCACTGGCAGATCTCGCACGGCTGATCAATCCAGTGGTGCGGGGTTGGATGCAGTACTACGGTCGGTTCTATCGATCGCGGTGTCTGGAAGTCGTCGGCTACTCTGTGACCCGCGCCCTCGTCAAGTGGGCGATGCGGAAGTACAAGCGTTTCCGAGGCAGATGGATGCGAGCGTACCACTGGCTGGGCCGGGTCGCGGTCCGCGATGGGAATTTGTTCGTCCATTGGAGCCTCGGAGCGAGACTACCGGCTGGACGGTAAGAGTCGGATGAGGCGAGAGCCTCACGTCCGGTTCTGTGAGGGCGTGGGGGTGCAACTCCCCCGCGCCACTCGACAG
>CAZTWK010000170.1:0-1206 GCA_964617805.1 uncultured Fibrobacteraceae bacterium
GACCCACATGAACCGCCCGGGGCTCGAGGAGATGCTCTACGACGCGGAGTCCGGGACCTTCGACACGCTCCTGGTCTTCCGCGTCGACCGGCTCTCCCGGAAGGTCCGCGAGCTTGCCCTCATGGTCGACGAGCTGACGAAGCACGAAGTCGTCCTCAAGTCGATCACCGAGCCGTTCGACACCGCGAACGCCGCCGGCAAGATGATGCTCCAGATGCTGGGCGTCTTCGCGGAGTTCGAGCACGCGACGATCGTGGAGCGCACCAAGGTCGGGATGGAGAAGAAGGCGAAGAGCGGGAGGTTCGTCGGCGGGTACGTGCCATACGGCTACACGCTTGACCCGGAGAAGGGCCTTGTCGTTCACGATGAAGAGGCGCTGATCGTTCGCAAGATGTTCAAGATGTATGCGCTCGGCAAGGAGGGCGCGTCAGCCATCTGCAAGCGGCTGAACGAGGCGGGCCATAGGAACCGGAACGGCAAGAAGTGGGGCCGTCGCGTCGTTCTCTACATGCTCAGAAACCCTGTCTACGTGGGCAAGATCCGCTGGCGCGAGGTCCTCTATGAGGGGACCCACGATCCCCTCGTATCCGATGTGCTCTTCGAGAAGGCCGATGCGGTTCTGCAGGAGCGACACGAGGAGTCGAAGGGCAGGCAGTGGCACAACGGCGATGAGCGCTTGCTCACGGGAATCATGAGATGTGCCCGCTGTGGAAGCCACATGTTCGGAGGCGGAGGCTACAAGAACGGCGTCCATGTCCCCTACTACGTCTGCTCGAAGCGATTCAATGACCACGACTGCGAGCAGGACTACGTGAGGGCTGAGCTTCTGGAGTCGGCCGTCACCGAAGACATCAAGACGATGTTCCGAGATGAGCAGTTTATGGCTCGCGTGCTGGCGGAGGCCAATAGACAACTGGGCGCGGAGAAGCCGAGCTTGGAGAAGGAGATCTCGAAGGTCGACGCAGAGATCGCCAAGACGCGGGCTGCCATCGACCGTTACTTCGCTGCCTTCGAGGCCGGCTCCCTCGCACCGGAGATATGCAACGAGAAGGTCATGGATCTGCGGGCGCGGCAGGAAGAGCTGGAGAGCGAGATGCGGGATCTCGAGGCGCGCCGCGAGCGGCTTGAGCTCCCGGCGATCGACCGCGAGATGCTCGCGCGCCTGATCGATGACTTCGAGCGGGTCCTGGCCGAAGGACCGAACCC
>CAZTWK010000171.1:0-1173 GCA_964617805.1 uncultured Fibrobacteraceae bacterium
TACACAAATTTTCATTCAATAACTCCAACATTTTTGCACCCTAACGGGGGCTTCACTTGCCGGGGGCGCCATAGGCGGACACTTCACCCGGCTTGCCGCAGGCACACCCGATGCCTCGTGCGTAGCACGAGCTAAGGGTGGTTCGTGTTCTCGATAACTCCATCGCTCGCCCTAACCTGATTTTTTCGCCCGCTCCGTAGCACGAAAGTGCGAAGGACACCTGAAGCATCACAAAGTGAGCGCAAGGTGGATCGTACTCTCTAAACCCCCGGTCACGTGCAAGCGGGGTTGGGCCGCACTTATTAATTATCGTATCTCTTCTATCAGATAAATAATTTCCAACAGCACGATCAAATCTGAGCAAATAAATGGATACTTTCTATTTTGGTGATTCTCAGCATTTATACCATCTCAATTTGGGTTATTCAGCGGTAATGCTTCATTGTTTACAGTATCTTACTATAAAAAATGAAACCTGAACGTTCAACGACTTTGTCGTACAAGTGCATTGCCACAGTATTTGTCTCGTGAGTTTGCCAGTACAAGCGGTTCGCTCCTACAGTTCTGGCCCGTTTCGAAACCTCCTCAATAAGCGCATGTCCTATCCCTGTGCCTCGGGCACTCTTGGCAGTAAATAGGTCTTGCAAATAACAGCTCGGCCCGATGTTGCTGGTACTACGATGAAATATATAATGTGCAAGCCCTAGCAACTCGCCTGTTTTTTCTGCAACTAGTGCGTGAACAGGTTCATAAACATCAAAGAAACGTGACCAAGTCATTTGTGTCACTTCAAGCGGCAGAGCTGTTGCCCTTTCTCGCCCATAAAAGGCATTGTATCCATCCCAAAGTACTTGCCATTTGGTGAAATCGTCCCGAACAACTGAACGAATAGTCCTATTTTTGGTCATAAATACTACCTTTCAATGTCTTTTTTATTGTAACTAGTGGCCCAACGGGGGCGTGTGCGGCTTGGGGCGCCATAGGCGGGCAACTCACGCTGCTTCCCGATAACTCCAATCGCTGCCCAAACCTGATTTTTCCGCCCGCTCCGTAGCACGAAAGTGGGAAGGATACCTGAAGCATAACGAAGTGAGCGCAAGGTGGATAGTACTCTCTAAACCCCCAGTCGCCTGCAAGCGGGGTTATTAGAATGTAGTTGTGCTGGAGCGTGGC
>CAZTWK010000172.1:0-1142 GCA_964617805.1 uncultured Fibrobacteraceae bacterium
GATGATGCCTGTTGCCGCGGGAGGAGTCCATTCCATCATATGCACCCGACGAGCTCGGGTGTCACGGTGTCTGCAAGGGGGCGGCCTTCGGCCGCGGCATACCCCGCGCCACCCATCGCCCGCAACTGAAACGCGTTTCGTTAGACCACCATCACCAACCCAGTTCGGCAATGACTCCGAGTCGTTTCAGGAGGTGATGTCTTCGTGAGATTCGTGCTTGTGTTCGTGCTGGTCTTGGCAGCGAATCGAGCAGGTGGAAAAGTCGTCTATGTTGCCCCAGATGGTTGGTCGCTCGAAGTATCCAAGTGCATATCCTATACGGAACAGATGCAGTGGCGAGAGTACGAAGGCACCTACAATCGCGTCGCGGCCATGCGCGGGCTCCCGCAGGGCTACGTTCTGCAACGTGAGATGAGCAAGCATCCAGCTGATTACTTTTGGTGTTTCCTGCGCGTGGATTGTCCGGGAGACATATCATTTGGTCCGGAGCACGGATTCGTCGCCGTTCTGAAGGACTCCACCCGTGTTCCGACGGTTCGCATGCTTTTCGTCGATGGGCCGCCCGAGTTTCAGAAGCGTCTCTACGATACCAGCAGGGAGAGAGTGCTCCTGTGCGCTCGAGGGGAGGATGGGAAGACGCTGGTAGGCTGGGCCAAGGAGGACGGCGAGTGGGCAGTGCCGGTCTGCCTGCACTTTCCCTACGACACAGTAGGGGCCGTCGATGAGATCAAGCGATTGTTCTACACGAAGGGAGGTGAGAGAGCATGCGCGGATACAGATTCCTTATCCTCTTCATCCTCATCGTCCTACTCACAACCGCTGTCGTCCCCATGACGGCCACAGCTCAGTTCCTGCCGGAGGAGTGCGAGGATCTTGAGTGGTATAGCCCACCGGGCGCGGTATGGAATTGCCTGACGGCGATCATGGGCCAGTTGTTCACCGGGTGTGGTACCGACTGGGGAGACCCAGATTGGTAGGAGCTATGCGCGCGGAGCCTGGCTACCGGCAGGCCGGGCTCCAGCCGGACGGAGACGCGCCGATCGAGATCGCGAGTGCTCCGCGTGGCAGATCATGCTAACCAAAGACGATGAACGACCGGGGACATAGGTAACAGATTAGTCTAGGTACATGGGTAACACTTT
>CAZTWK010000173.1:0-1141 GCA_964617805.1 uncultured Fibrobacteraceae bacterium
CTAGAACGCATATCTCAGCGCATGGGCCGTCTGCCGATCCCCCATCACCGCTGTCTTCACCTGTCGCCAGTAGTACTGCGCCCACTCCCCGGGCAAGTCACAGCTTGAAGGAAACAGCCTCCTCTTCAGGATCTCACGCCAAGTCAGTGCGTGATCCTGCACACCCACCTGCATCGCGGCCGTCTGTGCTGGCCAACACTCCTTCTCCCGGCGCTTCTTCACGTAGTTGCGCCAGACCGTGAAGATCGCCACCCGCTCCATCGCCGACTGACATCGCTTGCTGAACGCGATCGTCTCCCTCCGGTGATTCGCACTCCCGTGACGCAACAGCAGGTCTGCCAGGTTCACCGGGAACAACGGGTTCTTCTGTGTCCGTCGCGCCTTCGAGGAGGTGATCTTGTGAATGACCTCGGGAAGATCAGGCCTATCTTGCCTAAGGCGACGAAGGGCTCGCCTGTAGGCTGGATGATCATCCGAGTGGAGGAGGACTGAGGGATCCTGCACCCTCTCGAGTAAGTACTCCAGCAGGCTATAAGTGCCATTCTCGACAGCCTTTGGGTCGGGGCGTCCGAACCGCTCTTCTAGCTCAGCTCGCTTACGTTTCTGTCCCTTGGTCATGGTGCCCTTTCTCCGCAGAGGGCTATGGGTGAAGTGGTAGACGAACCAACTGTCGGCACCCACTCCCAGGTTCACGTGGAAGGGGAAGAACTGGGAGTATTCGAAGGTCTCGAAGCCATCGAAGACGAGAGGCTCATCGATTGCATGGTCCTGCATGAGGGTGTGATGCAGGAGCAGGCAGTGACGCCCAAGACGCGCCACATGCCGGGCGACGGTGTTGGGCGAGACACCCAGGACTCGGGCGGCCTGTCGGAAGCCGGCCCCTTCGGTAACAAGGGCAGCGATGGGAGCCAAGAGCTCCGGCCGCCGGAGCCAGTATTTGGGCGAGAAGGTGGACGCGGAGAATCGGCGTCCGCAGTGGGAGCAGCGGTAGTCTTGAATGGATATGCCATCTCGCCTTCGAGTGTGACGTCCGTTGAGGACAAAGCGCCAATCGGGGCGGCGAGAGTGGAAGTCGCATTCAGGGTTGGGACAGTGGGGCGGTTGGAAGCCACCTGGGCGGCGGGAACCTCTGTTGTGGGGT
>CAZTWK010000174.1:0-1136 GCA_964617805.1 uncultured Fibrobacteraceae bacterium
TGGGCGTGTGGCTGTCGGTGCCGATGATCAGGCCGCCGGGGAAGGCGTAGTTCTCGAGAACGATCTGGTGGATGATGCCGCTGCCGGGCTTCCAGAAGCCCATGCTGTAGCGGTCCGCCGCGGAGCTGAGGAAATCGTAGACCTCGCGGTTGACGTCCAGGGCGTGGGTCTTGTCGTGCGCGGCGCCCTTGTGGGCCAGCAGCAGATGGTCGCAGTGGACGGTGGTCGGCACGGCGGTCTCGTCGCGGCCGGCCTGCATGAACTGCAGGATGGCCATCTGGGCGGTGGCGTCCTGCATGGCGACGCGGTCGGGGCGCAGGGCCAGCGTGGCTTCGCCGCGGGCCAGTTCCTGGCCGGCCGGATCGTCCAGGTGGCCAAAGAGGATCTTCTCGGCCAGGGTCAGGGGCCGCCCCAGCCGTTCGCGGACGACCGCCAGGCGTTCGCGGGTGGTCTCGTATACAGCCTGAACCATCTCACGGGTTGTCTCGATGACCATTGTCTCATCCTTCGGAAGCGTGGACCGGCAACAGCCGGGTTGACCGGAGGCGTCCGGGACAGCATTCTAGTCGAAACGAAGCGACGGCAGTCTATCAGTTGACTGACGGATAATAAAGCACGTGGACAAGCCGAGGACAAATCCATGCCGCACACTCTCGATATCGTGAACCGCGAAGTGCTGGAGAAGGCCGCCGCGCGCGCGCGCGAACGGAACATCATCCTGCCCACCCTGGCGGAGATGAAGGACCCGTCGCTGGTCCCCGACCGGATCACCGACCGCCTGCGCGAGGTGGGCCTGTGGGACATCGACCCGGTCAACCTCTTCCGCATCACCTGGAAGAACGATCCCGAGAGCGGCCTCTACAACGACGGCAACTGGGTGGAGTTTCCGCCCGAGCTGACCGGCGTGCCGGCGCGCATCGTCGGTCTGGTGGGCAAGTACTTCCCCACCGGCGCTCACAAGGTCGGGGCGGCCTACGGCTGCCTGGTGCCGCGCCTGGTGACCGGCGCCTTCGATCCCACCACGCAGAAGGCCGTCTGGCCGAGCACGGGCAACTACTGCCGCGGCGGCGCCTTCGACTCGAAGCTGCTGGCCTGCGACTCGGTGGCCATCCTGCCCGAGGAGATGAGCCGCGAGC
>CAZTWK010000175.1:0-1132 GCA_964617805.1 uncultured Fibrobacteraceae bacterium
TTGTCCGGCAGGCGATCAAGAGTGAATGTTCCGCCAGGCGGTCGATGATCCGGGGGATGCCGCGCGAGGCGCGGGCCAGCCCTTCGATGGCATCGGGTAGGAAAAGGGTCGCGGTGCGCCCCACTCTGGCGAGGCGGAAGGCAAGGTAGTCGGCCACCTCTGGTGGGTGGAGCGATCGCAGACGGATGCGCAGGACGATGCGTTGAGCAAAGGCTTCGTTGACCGCCAGGCGCAGGTTGGTTTCCAGTTGAGGGTGTCCAGCGAGGATGAGGGTAAGGTCATCGGAGGTGTCGCGGTCGAAGCTGGTCAGGATGCGCAGTTCATCGAGGAAGTTGGCCGGGAGCAGGTGAGCCTCGTCGATGACGAGCAGGGGTTGGATCTTCTGGTCCCGGGAGAGCTTTTGGATGCGTGCCTTGATCTGGGCGATCAGATCGATCTTGCGATGCATCGGATCGATGGCGAAGCCGCGGGCGATGTCACGATATAGATCGCGGGTGGCGCAGGTGGTGTGAGTGACGTAGGCAATGGCATAGTGGGCCTTGCCCAGCGAGCGGATGAATGAGTTCAGGAGCAGGGATTTGCCGCTACCGGGGGATCCGAAGATGGCGCCGGTGCCGCGGCGATCGAGGAGGTAGCGCAGGCGATCGAGTGCCCGGGTGTGCATTTCGGTCTGAAACAGGTGATCGGGATCAGAGTCCTTGGTGAAGGGAAGGGCGGTGAACCCGAAGAAGCTCTTCAACCGCGTTTTGGTGCGCGGTGTTTTGTTGGTCACGGTCTTGGTGGCCATAGTCCTACTCCTCCTTTCTCGGATCCTTGTCAGGGGGCACCTGTTGTGCGGCAAGCGCCTCGATGGCCTTCAGGGGCGGCGGATCGGAACGCTGGGGTTGTGGTTCGTCGGCCAGGCGTCGGACGCGGCGATTGGCTTGGCAGTCGACGGGGAAGGCGTCGTGCCTCTTCTCATCGTGACCGGTGATGCTTACCCGCCGGAGGTCAAAGGGATCGAAGCGGACGGTGATTTTCTCTCCGATCAATGTGGGACCGGCCTCGAAGCGCTGGTCCTTGAGGGTGAAGGTACCGTCTTTGCCCACGCGCCGGGTGACCTCATCGCGGAAGAGCTCATCGAGGTCCACCT
>CAZTWK010000176.1:0-1067 GCA_964617805.1 uncultured Fibrobacteraceae bacterium
ATATTCAGGCGTCCCAACGGGGCGACGCCTGCGAATCGCTGTGCTCCTATTTTCGGCCTCGATCATCGTTTTGCGAATCGACCGTGTCCTTTCGGCAAAGGTGCTTGACTTGAACCCGGGGAGGATGCTTGGGCCCGTGCTGGCCCCTCCCAGTGCCCCCGCCCAGTCGGACGGGTGCGATGATGGCGACCCAGTTCAGGATGCCGGCTGGACAGGATGAAGGTCGGTTCAACAGCACGGCGCCGGCGGCGCCGCGCTCATCCGGGTGGGTCCTTGCCCGTGACCGCCTGGCCGGCGGTGTCTTGGTAGTTCCAGGGCAACCAGTCGCCGGGGGACTTGGCCACCTCATCGGCGTGCCGTTGCATGGTCACGAGGTAGTCGAAGGGGGAGACGCCGGCAAGCTCCGCCGAGTAGATCAGCGTCATGAACAGGTCGCCGACCCGCGCGCCGGCCTCGCTCTTGTAGAACAGGGAGTTCTTGCGGTGCTGGATGGCCCGCTTCAAGGCTCGTTCGCAAATGTTGTTGTCCAACGGGGCGCCGGGCACGCGCAGGAACAGGGTGAGCTTGTCCCAGTGCTTGAGCATGTAGCCGATGGCCTCGCCGAGCCCGGAGTTGGGCTCCACCTTCCGCTCATCGGTCTGGGCCTTGAGCCACTTCTTCAGCGCCTCCATCACCGGCCCGCTCTGTTGCTGGTGCAAGCGCAGCCGCTGCTCGGGTGACATCGCCTGCTTGCGCGCGTCGTCGTCGTTTTTGTACACCGTGCGCAACTGTTCGAGGACATGCCGGACCTCGTCGGGGAAGCTGTCCGCCACGTTCACGAAGCGCCGGCGTGCGTGCGCATTACAGTTGGCTACCAGCGTTTTGAAGTCGCCCGGCGCATTGCGCGACAGCGCGTCGGACATCTGGATCGGCGGCGCCAACTCGGCCGTCCGCTTTGCGAGCACGTCGGCCAGGTTCTCTCCAGCGTGCTGGGTCCCGGTGAAGAACGCCGCGATCCGGTGGTCATCGCCAGTCGAGAGGATGCCCGACGTGAAGATCCCCGTCCGCTCCTCGTCCGTAAGGGTACC
>CAZTWK010000177.1:0-1045 GCA_964617805.1 uncultured Fibrobacteraceae bacterium
GCTAGGGTACGGGATTTCTCGAGAACCGTGGACAGCGGGTCCGGAGCCCGAAATCTATGCCTCGATCAAGCTCACTCCAGATGAAATTATCACGGTCTCCGCCGGATACCGTCGATCGCATCAATCACCGTTTCTGTTTTCCCAAAAGAGATCCTTCGCTTCGATTCCGATCGACAGCGGAGACTTGCTCGCCGCGTATTCCCGTTCGTGGCAGGACGCGCCCGCGGTTCGGATGGATCAGGCTTCCGTGCAGGTGAAACTCGACCTGCCATTCCAATCCAGAGTGGAATACAACGGTTTTTGGCGAGAATACGACCACCTTCTCACATGGGATTGGCCGGATTTCCCTCGGTTCGATGCAGTCGGCAGCACCGGCAAGGGCAGGGGGCACGGCTACGAAATCATCCTCGCCCGCGACGATCCCAAGTATCTGTCGGTTTTCCTCGCGTTCGCGCAGGCCAGGGTCTGGAAGCGAGAAGGCACGCTTCAGGCCGAAAAAGTGGGCGATTTCGACCGACCGACATCATGGCAGCTGGGAATAAGCACCAAGCTGCTTAAAGGACTGCAGCTCTCCATCCGCTGGATGGAGACTCGCGGGCGGCCCTACACTCACTATGACAATCAAAGCACGGCGCCGAGCATGGATCAGATCAACGCGAGTCGACTTCCGGATTCGCGGCGCCTCGATGCCAAGCTCTTGTACAGGATGCTGAACGGATCGAGCGACGTGGCGTTCTTTATTGACGTCATCAACATCGGCAATCGCGACAACATCGCCACGCGATACGCACTCGAAGTGGAGCCGGACACGTTCAAGTCCCTCCCTTACGGTGGAACAAGGTTTTTCCCCATCCTCGGAGTCACCGTCAGGTGGTAACGGCCGACCCGACCCGCCAGGACGAATAGCGCCGACACAGCTTGCATTTTTCATCCCGCCCGGCTCCGCCATGTGCTAATGTGGCGACGGTTCAATATCCCGCGATGCGTGGATTCTGCTGGCTTACCGCCTGCGCAAGCCTCTGGCTGACGGATCGACTTGTGTCAC
>CAZTWK010000178.1:0-1039 GCA_964617805.1 uncultured Fibrobacteraceae bacterium
ACCCCAACTTTGCAAACTACTCCTGATCACGCCGCCTCTTCCAGCCCATGCATGACACGATCGAAGCCGGCCTGAACCGCCTCGTTCCTGCTCATCGTCAGCGTCAGCCTGCCGTCGGGCCGATGCAGCCGCCCGGCTCGTCGGACCAGCCTGTTGCGCACCGTCTCAAGCTTCTCGAAAAGCCACAACGCCGCCCGCTTCGGGTTCGTCCCGCGCTGCCGGGGCTTCGTACGCATCTGAAGCTCGCGCGTCACGTTGTGCGCCATGATCGAAGCCGCCATGTAGAACTGGTTGCCCGACCAGCTACGCGTCGGCACGTAGTCAAGCATCGCCGACGACTTCGCCTCGCCGATGATCCCCTCCTGGCTGCCGCGACCGTGGTGGAACAGCATCACCGACTTCGCAGAACACGTCTTGTTCGTCATGATCGCCTTGTAGCTGTATTCCACGCTCAGAGGCTCGAACAGGTCCAGTTGGATCACACCGGACCGCCGACGCGGCGACTTCTGCCTCACCAGCACGAACCGATCAGCATGCAGCCACTTCTTCGGCTTCCACTGCACCTCGAAGTACGACCACGTGTCGTCGATCCGGTGCCAACGGCGGCGGTCTTCGATCACCGCCTTCAACTCCGGCAACCGCTCGAACGGGGCGCTAATCGTGTACTCCACATTCAGCTCCTCCATCAGAAGAGCCGTGTTCTCGGCGAAGAACGCGCTGTCCAGCCGGCTTTCGATCACGCGGCCGGGCAACTTGCGGTCCACTGCCAGCACGCAGTCCGTGATGAACTCCGACGATCCGTTGGAGTCGTGCACGTTTCCCGATCGCGGCAACGCATCGAAGATCTGACTCGTCTGCGCCACCGTGCACAGCAGCGGATAGTAGCTCCGCTCGCCCTTGCGTTGGCGGTTGAAGCCGACGGCCGTACCTTCGGCCCGCCGGCGGGTCGACACCACGCTGCCGTCGAAGTCGAGCGTCACGCGACGCAGCTTCTCGGTCACCAGGCGATCGAGGACCAGCTCACGGCTCAGCTCCTGCA